>CALVXU010000017.1 GCA_944371605.1 uncultured Bacilli bacterium | reverse complement strand
CTCTGATGAACCAGCACTTAGTTTACTTTTAGGAAGAAAGGAGACAATGTCTTTTAACTTTTTAAACTCTTTTGAATTGATAGATGAAAAGAGATATTTTCGAAGTCCTTCTTTATACTTTTTAAGGTTCCTTTTCTAAAGACTTTAAGGAACCGAAATTAAGGTTTAAGGATTTTAATAAACCTTGGAAAAATGGAAATTTTTCTACATTATTTTCATATATTCCTACTAATTCGTTATCATGGGATAATCTAAATTATGACCGTGGATCCCTTCGCGATTTGCATTATGGAGTTATACATTCGAATACAAACGAAATTATCCCAGCAACTATTCTTCCATTCATAAATGATTCTTCGATTCCTAAAAAATATACAATTGCTATTCCTGGGGATCTATTCTTAGCAGACACTTCTGAAGATAGGATAGATTGTGGGAAAGGAATAGAAATAGATGGCTTAAGTAATCATGAAGTCGTAGGTGGTCTTCACACAATACATATTAGAGAAACAAGATCTTTATTTGTTCCTTTTTACAAGGCTTTATTTACTCGATCAAATATATTTCATAAATTTGCTTACAAATATTCGGAAGGGATTAAAGTTTTCAGCCTAAAACCGTCACTTTTTAAATTTTTAGATTTTTATTATCCCGAAAAACTCGAGCAACAAAAGATAGTCGATTTATTTGTGGATCTTGATACTAAAATTACATTAGTAGAGCAAAAAATCGAAACCCTTAAAAAGTATAAAAAAGGAATAGTACAACAACTGTTAAATTCATTGGCTAAGTCTAGTTTAATTTCACTTGATAAATTATGCCAAATTACGACAGGCAAACTAGACGCAAACGCACAGGTTGACAAAGGAAAATATAAATTTTTTACTTGTGCCAGAGAAGATTTTCTTATTGATACTTATGCCTTTGATACAGAGGCTATATTGGTTTCTGGCAATGGCGAGGTTGGGCTGACTAAATATTACAAAGGGAAATTTAATGCCTATCAGCGCACATATGTTTTATTTGATTTCATCCTTAATCCTCTTTATCTCAAAACTTGCATAGATAGTCAGATAAATAAAGTAATAAGAAAAGAAACTAATAGAGGGACTATGCCATATATAAAACTATCTACTTTTTCCAAAATAGAAATTCCTATGATAAGTAAGGAAGAATCGAATAATATAGGGGCTTTAATAGCCACTTTAGACTCAAAAATTAATTGCTTAGATCTAATTATGTCTACAATTAAAAAGATAAAGAACTTTTTCTTGAGCAACTTGTTTATATGAACATTGCATTAAGCAAATAAGACTTAGCTTTAAATAATTGTTCTTTTACATAATTAAGTATGTCTATTTTTCTTTTAACGGCTTTCAATATATTGCAGATGGTATCTAAGTTTTTGTCCTCGATACAAATTTTAATGCTTAGAAGATCCACAACAGAAACTGCTCTTCTTTCATACACAGTTCCTTCTTCAAATCTTAAAGCGTAACGAATAAATGATTTAGAAGTAACAATGGACTCTAATAAATCTCTATCAATATTTTTCACTTTAAGTGTTTCATAGATTGGTGAAACTACACATGTTCCATAACGATTTATACAAATAACCCCGAATTTTAAATTAGCAGGATTGTAAACTAAATCTCCTTCGTCAGTTATTCTGTATTTTTTATTCTCATCTTTTACTAAAAAATCTCTGT
The DNA here is from genome assembly GCA_944371605.1 of uncultured Bacilli bacterium. GTDB lineage: Bacteria > Bacillota_I > Bacilli_A > RFN20 > CAG-288 > Enterosoma. Next base: position 72,855 of record CALVXU010000017.1, on the reverse strand, counting down.
TATATCTTTCTGTTTTGTCGGAAATTCCTTCCTTAGAAAGGGTAGCATGAATATAGTTATCCGATGTGGCTAACTTTTTATATGGTACCAAGAATGAGCTTAATCTAATCCCATTAACAGAACCTTTTTTCCAATTTTCAATTGTTGGTTTTAGCGTTTTTAGGATCAGTCCTTCTTTATACTTTTTAAGGGCCTCTATTTTATTAATTAAAAGATCAAGTTTCTTATCAACTAGAGTTAGAAATTTAGCTATTTTAATTTGCTCATTTCTTGACGAAGGAACATTGATGTTAATTTCAAAAAAATCTTTTGGAGATAGATTCAATAAACCATGGTTTCTAGCACCTTCACCAGATATTAATTTAACTTGATTATTCCATTTCCCAGAATCAAAGAATTTAACTAAATAATCTGAATCTATATCATTAACTGAAAAACAAATGTAGAGTGATGAGAGCGCTCCTTTTTCAAGACTATCAAGTCTCTTAATAGTTCCATAAGGATATCCATTTGAGTAGGATTTATTGTACGCAAATTCGCCTTTTTTGATGATGTAGTAATTAGAAAGATTAAGACTCGCAATTTGTTTGTCAAAGTAATCGTATTGGTTAACCAAACCATACTGTGCAGAAATAGTTAATGGTATTAAAGGCTCATTTTCTTTATTTTTTCTGTTTATTCTTGACGAGATATTTTTTAGCTTTATTGTTTTCCAAGAATCATTAAACTCATGGAACCTATGTTTCGGTTCCTTAAAGTCTTTATTTGAGGATTAGATGATCGAGAGATTTAACAGCCTTTCGTTTCGTGCTATATTCACTATGAACATAGATGGATATGGTTATATTAGTTGATGAATGACCCAGCAATTCTGAAATTGTTTTTATGTCGACTCTATTTTCTATCAATCTAGTTGCAAAGGTATGTCTCAAAGCATGAAACGTTGTCGTCTTGATTTTGAGCTTTTTCAATAAGGTTTTGTATATTTTTCTGTAGTTTCTAGGCTCTTTTGGTTTATCAGAATTTGTAAGGAAAAAAGTGTCTCGATTTACGGGTTTGATGGATGTAAGGAAATCGTAGAGAAAGTTACTTATTGGAATCACTCTTGATCCTGCTGATGTTTTAGTTTTTCCAATTTGGATGCATGATTTTTCACTTTTTCGGCAGATTCTCTGAAGAGTTTTATTTACATTTATTTGCCTTTTTTTTAAATCTATATCGTTCCATTTGAGCGCGCAGATTTCTCCAATCCTCATTCCTGTTAGCAATGAAATGATTATGCCACAGTATTTTTTCTTTTCATTTTCCAAGATGTAAGTGATGATCTGCTTTTCCTCGGTTCGTGTAAGCGTCTCCACATTTCTCTTTTTGCTAGGATAAGGAATGTCTAAATCGATGAATGGCATGGTGATTTCACCAAATTTTGCTTCGCGTTTCATAGAAAGCTTGATAAGAAGAATCGCCTCCTTTATGACTATTGGTGTCACCTTTCTTTTTATTTGAAAATCGACATAGTTTTGCAGTTTTCGATTAGTGAGTTCAGAAGCCTGAAAATCTTTGAAGTACTCTGCGATGTGGTTTTTATATAGATTCGAATATCTAGCAATTGTGGACGGTTTAAGTGTGGCTTCTTTGATTAAAATGTAGTTTAAAATGATATCTGTTAGTAACTTTTGCATTTGAATTTCCTCCTTTTGGTTGATTAAAAAGGAGGAAAACTATGAAAGCAATGTTGTGTAATCGTAAAGTCGAGATGTGTTTTATTCTTAAAACTATTCTGTCTAATATTAATTCAATCGTTCTTTATAAAAGACTGAAAGACTCGATAAAGCTTTTTTGTTATTGGTACTACAAAATTGATATTAGAACCATATATTTAATTTCGAACATAAATTAAACTTTATATCTTAAAATAAAGAAATGTTTTAAAGGCGCCTAAAATTAATCATCTTGGAATTGATAGAACAGAACATTGAAGATAAAATATGTTTGATAGTATAAAAGAAAGAAAAATATGAATTACACAAAAGGATGGATGACTCTAAATAGATCTTGTAACTTGCGTTGCAATTATTGCTATGCTAAAAATACTGGTTACAAAGCTGGCGATAATTTAGATCTTAATCTTGCTAAACAAATAATAGATATTTTCAGTGATTTGAAAGTTAGACATGTTACTCTCATCGGTGGTGAACCGACTGTTTATCCTCATTTGTTTACAGTGCTAAATATGTTGAATAAAAAAGGCTTAAAAACTGGCTTTCTATCAAATGGTATATTATATTCAAATATGGACTTTGTTAAAAAACTCTATGAACATAATATTAAGATGTTTTCAATTTCTTTAAAAGGTACTAACTGCAAAACATTTTATGATACAACAGGAATTGATGACTTCAATACAGTGATTGAAGGTCTCAAAAACTGCCTGAAATTCACACCATATGTAACAGTGTTTTTTGTCGTTTCACAAGTTATGATAGATGATTTATTGCCATGCTTAGAGTTATTAAAATCAATAGGCGTCAATAAATTTCATTTTTCTTTTATTTATAATTTTGACACGACGCCTGGATATAAAGGCTTTTTAGAAAAAGACCATCCTAAAAATATCGTCTATCAATTCAAAAATATATATGATCGAATCAATGTCATCACATCTGGTAATTTTAAAGTATTTCCAACTTTTCCTGCCTGTATATGGGGGAAAGATTTTATTCAATTATTAAATGACAGAAAACAATTATCATTTGGTTGTCAATTGAAAGAACAAGATGATTTAATTTTTGATAGCGAAGGAAATATCATCCCTTGCAATGCTATGTATCCGATAAAATTAGGTAAATTAAATAAAGATTTCTTTGACTCAAAATCTCTTATAAAACATAGTGAAACAATTAAGGTCACCTCTATTTACCAAAAATATAGTACAAGACCATCTTCGATATGTAAAACTTGTTCTGTTAATCAGTTTTGTGATGCATGTGCTTGTCAATGGAGTAATTACTCATTTGAACAGCTTTTAAACACATAAATATTGACTAATAATTGATTATTGAACAGTAAAGTTACTATAGTAAAAATCGAATAGATTAATAAATTATAAAATATACTGATGGATATATTAAAAAGAGAGAACGATTCAATATTATTTCAGTTCTCTCTTTTTTTTGTTTTTTAATCGACGTTCCAGTCACAATCATCACAGCAGTCAGCAATGTTTTCTTCGTAATCTTTAGCTTCTTTGATGACTTTCATTAGTCTCACCTCCTTTCAAGTATCTGATAACTGATCGTTTTAAATGATCAATAGTATGCTCGCATTCAATATTTTGCTTCAACATTAATCTGCGATGAGGACATCCTCCCATACACACCGGTAATATTTGGCATCTTAAACATTTTTCAGGTAATGGTTGATACATAAATTCAGCAAAATATTTGTTATAGTTCAATCCAGTGCTTATATTCCCAACCGCATGTTCTTTAATTCCAAAATCATGTTCGCACTTATAAAATTCACCATGCGGACCAACAGAAAATACGTTCATACAATGCTGACCACAAAAAACCATTTTTGGTTCGATTATGCTAGGCTTTTTGTTGGTGAAGTTTTCAAAATCATAAAGGATATCTTCATATTCATCAGTAGAACTGAAACTATCTAATTCTTCACAGAAATCATATTGTCTAAGCCTTGCTAAATTAAAAGTGATGTTATCGTGAAACTTAGCATTTGATCTTAAAATTGTTACAAATTTCTTAATGTCTTGATAATTTTCATTATCAACATTTAATCTGATGGCTATTTTAGCGTTTATATTATTGCTAAATAAATATTGAGATAAGGATAAAATATTTTTTATGACACGATGATATGCTTCTACAGTAGTCCCTTTTCGAAGAGCATATTCTTTTTCTGTACCGTCAAAAGTTATTTGGACATATTTTACATTATGATTTAAAAATAAGAATTCAAATTTATCTTCAGTTAAGAAATAGCCATTAGTAATAATGCTAGATCTAAAATCGATGTTCTTGTCTTTACATAAAGTGATCACCTGTTCTAATAATGGGACCATAACTTTGTCGTAAGTCAATAATGGTTCACCACCAAACCATGTGATGCGCAAATGTTTAATCTGTTTGTTCTTATTAAATTTGTCTTTTAGCGCTGTTATGATGCTATCGATAACTTCAGCACTCATTATTTCTTTTTGCTTTTTGACATCGCCTTCAAAACAATATGGGCAATGATAGTTGCAAGAAAGAGTAGGAGCAATGACCAAACCAAATGAAGTTTGATTATTACTGAATTGGCGCAATTTAGCTCTGAAAATGATTTCTTCTACCTCGTCAAGATCATGAACAACAACTATACCTTCCTTTTGTAAAGCTTTCAAAAGAGGCTGGATATTTTTGTCTTCAAAATCTCCGTTCTTCAATTTAGACCATACCGTTTGCTCTAGTTCAACAACAGATCCTTTTTTTGTGTTCCAAATGACAACTTTATCTGCATTTTCTTGAACTACAATGTTATAAAAAGATAATTTAAATTCCATAGTTTTATTTTTTTATAGATTGAATAGATTAATAAGTCAAGAATTTCATTTAAAATTGTCCATATAATAATTATTAACAATGAATTCGATGTCCTGAAACATCTATCAGAAATCAATTAACACTAGGGTTAAATCGATTCATTAAGCAGAATATCAGAGCTACATAAATCGTTTGATATCATTTTTATCACATTAAATATACCTATTTATTTGAATAAATGTAAGCTAAATCGGTGACCAAATTATTATTTAAGTAGAATATTTATATCATAATAAGAGATAGTAGACGGTCTAACTTCATATTTGTCGTAATCACCAATTTTTAACTATTTGTTATGTAAGCGCTTATAAGATTACGCATGAAAAAGTTAAGATTAAGTAAAAAACAACAAAGCTGTAAGCGGTTACTGAAAAATAAAGGAAAAGTTCTATCGACGTTTTTTTGTTTTAAGATAGACACAAAACCCAAGTTTCAATTTAGGAGGGGATAAAAATGAAACGTAAAAAGACTTTGTTAGTTGCCTTATTATCCACTACATTGCTAGGGACACCGATGCTTACTGCTTGTACTGACACTAGTAGTAATTCTTCTCAGACTCAAGTACAGAAGATTTTAGAGAGCATCGAGATCACCAAAATGCCGAATAAGACCGAATATGAGATAGGTGATGTGTTTGATCCTACTGGTATGGAAGTCACAGCCCATTACAAAGATCAAAGCACTGAAGTTGTTGACAATTATATCTACAAGAAGACACCTCTTTCCACGAGTGATACTTATATCAGAATCACTTATAGAGGAAAATCAGTAGATGTTCCGATCACTGTTGAATTCGTTTTAAAAGTTACAAGTATTGAAGTTGAGCAGATGCCAACTAAGACTACCTATGTTGAAGGTGAGACGTTTGATCCGACCGGTTTAAAAATCACAGGTAGATGGACTGATAATTCTAAAAGAGTCGTTCCTACCTATTCTTATTCCAAAGAACCTTTAAAGTTAGGCACAACTTCTATTGAAATAAGTTATAACGACCTTAAGACTAATGTTCCGATTCAGGTTGTCAAAGAAGAAGTGAATGGCATTGTCGTCACTAAGAAACCGAGTAAATTAGCTTACTTAGTAGGAGAAACTTTTGATCCCGCTGGTATGGAAGTTTCTACGATCACTAATAAAGGGACTTTAGTAAAACTTGATACAGCTGACTATGTGATTGATAAAACTGAAGCATTGACCGCAGAAGATACTAAAGTCACCATCACATATGATGAAACCTTATCTACTACATTGACGATTTCAGTCACTGAGAGTGCTTTGACAAAGATTGAAATCACGACAAATCCGACCAAAACCACTTACAAAGAAAAAGAGACTTTTAACCCAGCTGGTATGGTCGTTACTGCTTCTTATGAGGATGGTTCTACTAAAGCAATCACCGATTACACTTATGATAAAACTAATAAATTAACATTGGATGATACCACTGTCACTATCGATTATGTCGGATTTACAGCGACACTTGATATCGTGGTCAATGAATTAAAAGATGATGTTGTAGTAACAGGTTTAGATACATATAGAGTTGAAGCTGAGGATCTCGATACCTCTATGGCTACTTTGAGAGACGACTTCATTCAAGCAGGAAGAACCTTTATTGAAAATGGACAAGGAGCAAGTGGAGGAGCTAATATCTGTGGTTATAATCCTGGCTCTATTTTCCAAATCCCTGTCACTTCCGATAAAGATTTTGAAGTTGTTGTCTTAGCTAATATGTCAGATACTGAGCTCAATTATAAAATTAATGATGGTGTTCAATTCTGGATGGATGAGGAATTGCTTCAAGCTGATGATGTTAAATTCACTTATGCAGGCCAAGGCGATTACTGGAACTGGAAGTATTTTAAGATTGGTAAGATCAAACTCCCAGCTGGCACACATAACTTTTCGATAACTGCTGTCAGCCAAAGACCTAATTTGGATTGCTTTGATTTCATGATCACACAGTATGGTGAGGAGACAATGGAAACCGAAATCACTGAGTTGGTCATGGAAACAGCACCGACTAAAACCACTTATGAACCAGGTGAAGAATTTGATCCAACAGGAATGAAAATCGTTGCAAAGTACAACGATTATTCTGAAAAAGAAGTCACTGACTATGTGATTGATAAAACTGGGCCATTAAGTGAAGCTGATGATAAAGTCACGATATCTTACGAAGGCAAAGAAATCGTCATCCCGATTCAAGTCGGTAAAGAATATCAATTGAAGATCAATGAGACTGGAAATGAAAGATTTGAAGCTGAAAATTTCAACACTGATAACTTTATTTATAGACCTGAGTTCGAAGGAAAAGGTTATGTAATTGATAATGCTAATGCAAGCGGTGGCAAATCGATTCAACATTATGATGTCGGATCCAAAACTGAATTGAAATTCTTTGTTGGCGAAGATAGTAAAGTTCACTTGACAATGGGTGTTTCTCTTTATGACAACGATGTATTAGATGAAGTTATGAAAGTCACTTTAGATGGCGAAGTGATCAATAGTGATAATCCTACTTTAGGCCATCGTTATGATAATGATTATTACAATTGGGTTGCCGCTGATTATGATTCGCTTGATTTGACACCAGGTGAGCATACCTTAGGGATTGAGTTTATCAAAGAGAAGAGAGTTCCTAACTTAGATTATCTCGATTTCTTCGTCTATGAATACGCTGACACGACCGTTCCACATGAACTGACCTCATTAGCGATTTCTAAAATGCCGAATAAAACAAATTATATCGTCGGAGATACCTTTGATTCCACTGGATTAGAATTAGTCGCTCAGTATAAAGATTCTTTCAATCAAAAAGTCACCGAATTCACAGTTGTTGATCAAGACAAACCACTGACGGTTGAAGATGAGAGCGTCACCGTCAAATTTGGTGAGTTAACGGTGGAAGTCCCTATCACAGTTAAGGCACCTATGTTTATTGCAGAAGAAACGAAAGCTTATAGAGTAGAAGCTGAGAACTGTGATACCTCAAACATCGTTGATGATGGTAATCCGAATCATATTGAGAGTTCTCCTGCATATTCGAGCAACGGTTATAATTTAGGACATATCCAAAGTGGGTATATCGATATACCCTTTACTGCAACCAAGGCGATGAAACTGACTGTGACAGTCAAATTTGCAATTAATCAAGAAATTTTAGCTAGTACGAAAATAGGTAGTTTTGCTTTTGATTCGACAGTATACAAATTTGGTGAACAAGTTGAAGACGTCACATTAGGTTCCGCTCCTGGAAATGATTTTTGGAATTATAAAGATATCGTGATTAACGTGGGAGATATCACTGCAGGTAACCATACTTTCAGAATCACTTTCATCGGTGGTGGAAACGTTGATTGCATCGATTTCGCTTTTACGGAATAAAACCTGATTTATAGAAAGGACACTTATGAAAAGAACTACAACAGTAATTTCTATTTCGGCCATGCTGCTATTCGCTTCGGTTCTAGCAATCGGCAATAGTGTTGCATTTACTTATGGTGGACAGATTGATACCTTTTTGCAGTCTAACAATATCGATGGCACTGGAAATGTCCAAGATGCTTTAGTCACCGGTAAAGAATTAGCACAAAAAGTCACATTAGAAGGTAGTGTTTTGTTAAAGAATCAAAACAATACTTTACCGCTGAGCAGTGATATCACCAATATCAATATCTTTGGCTGGGGCGGTTGTGATAATGGCTTTATGTACCAAGGAGGTGGCTCCTCAGAAGGCGGATATACTGCGGATAGAATCTCGCTTTATGATGCGTTCAGAGGGTATTTCTACATCAATGAAGATTTAGCTACAGCTTATAATTCTTTACCATATCGTCGTGAAGGCGGCCCTGATCAAAACAATCATAGCCTTTATTATCGAACTTATGAACCAGGACAGGATTTTTACGATCAATATTTAGCTGATGCAGTGAACTTTTCTGATACTGCTGTCGTCGTACTATCTAGAAGAGCGACTGAAGGTGATGATTTACCCAAAGTTAGCTATGATGAAAACGGTGTTGCTGATGAAACTAGAACCTATTTATCATTGACTGCTAAAGAAGAATTGATGATGGAAAAAGTCACTGAAAATTTTGAAAACGTCATCGTCTTGATCAATTCTTCGGCCCCGATGGAGATGGGATTCTTGGAAGATTCTAATATCGATGCTGCATTCTATATCGGATATCCTGGTTTTTATGGAGCGGCATCAATACCCGAATTGCTCTTAGGAACTTCAACTCCAAGCGGACACTTGACTGATACTGCGGCTTATAGCATCAAATCTGCCCCTAGCTATGTCAATTCTGGTCCGGATGCAACAATCACTTATACTGGACAACCAACAGGTCGTTATAAAGACTATGCTGAAGATATCTATGTCGGATATAAATGGTATGAAACAGCTGATGAAGAAGGATTCTTCGCTGATGAAACCAGGGATGAATACGGTCAGACAAAAACTGGTTATGATGCTGTTGTTCAATATCCATTCGGATATGGACTAAGCTATACAACATTTAATTGGGTGAATACTAATTTAACGGTCACTGATGAAGATGGCTCATCACATTCCGTTCCTGCTGTCGTCAATCAAGATGGCAAAGAGATCACTGACTTATCAGATATTAATATAAACGATACATTGACTTTTAATATTTGGGTTGAAAACACGGGTTCTTATCCTGGTAAAGAGGTCGTTCAATTATATGTGCACACACCATATTACAAAGGCGAGATTGAAAAAGCTTCCCAAGTTTTAGTCGGATTTGCTAAAACAGTCTCATTAGATCCCGGACAAGGTCAATTATTGTCAATCGATGTCAAGGTCACTGATTTAGCTTCTTATGATACTTACGATAAGAATAACAACGGCTTCATGGGATATGAATTAGACCGCGGCGATTATACATTTTCATTCAGAACCGATTCTCACCATGTTAAAGTCGGTGAAGATGGAAAAAATTTAGAATACACTTTTAGAGTTCCTGAATCCGGATATAAAGTCGAAAATGATCCAGTAACTGGAACAAAGGTTGAAAATTTATTCACCAACTACACAAATCCTACTAGTGGTGCCTCTTCTACTATCAAAGAACCATTAGTGAAATATGGGCTTTCTATAGATGGTAACGACCCGAGCCCTGATTATAATCAAGGTGTTACTTATCTCTCAAGAGCTGATTTTAAAGGCACTTATCCAGAAAGAACTGCGACTAGAAGCGCTTCGATGAGTTTCTATCAAAATGTTTATAAAGTCAGCAGCCCAACTGATTCCAATATGGTCAATCCTGATGATGTGATGCCTGAATATGCTAAAGATGACAGCTATACTCCAGTCACTTTAGACGATGTCAAAGGTTTGCCATATGATGATCCGAAATGGGACGAATTGATCAGCAGTTTGACCATCGATGAGATGACTAGATTATGTGCTAACGGTGGATTCAGCACTCAAGCTATCACTCGTATTAAAAAAGGTTATTGTAATGATAGTGATGGCGGTACTGGATTTACTAATGGTGTTTCTGGAGATGGCAAAATGCATGCTACAAAGTATCCTGCTGCCAACGTTTTAGGCTCCACATGGGACTATCGTTGTGCCTATGAATGGGGAACCGCTATCGGTAAAGAAGGACAAGCTATCAATAAGCAAGGATGGTATGCTCCTGGATGCAATGTTCACAGATCTCCATTAGGCGGACGTAATTTTGAATACTTTGCTGAAGATGGTTATATGTGTGGTATGTTCGTCGCTTATACTGTCAAAGGTTGCACTGAAAATGGTGTTTATGCTTATATGAAGCACTTTGCTGCTAATGATACTGATGAAGGTAGAAATGGTCAGTTTATTTGGATGACTGAACAATCATTGAGAGAGATTTGGGCTAAACCAGGTGAGATTGCTACTAAGGTTGGTGGAGCCAATGCTATGATGGTCTCTGTTGATAGAATCGGTGCTACTAGAGCTACTGGAAGTCATGCTTTATTAACAGGATTGTTAAGAGATGAATGGGGCTTTAGAGGAAGTTGTATCACAGACTATTATCAAAGTGGTGATGTCAATGATTTAGACGAAGGAATCAGAGCTGGTAATGATATCGCCTTAAAACCTGGTGATAATGTCGCACAAGCATTTGATGAAAACTGGAATAATCCTTCTGCAACCGCTGTCATCGCTTTGCAAAAATCAGCTAAAAATATTCTTTATACTTATATTGATACGATTTATAGAACTGAAAATGCTACTGGTATTGATATGAACGTCATTCTTGGAAACAGAGAGAACAATACTTCTGGTAAGTGGTGGAGACCAACACTCATCGCTATTGATTCAGTCCTTGGTGTCGGTATGCTAGGTGGAGCTGGAACGATGGTTTATTTCACTTGGTTTAAGAAAAAGAGAAAAGAGGCCTAATTATGAAATCATTAGCTGAAAATATTAGATATGCCATCTGGCAAGCTGTCGCTAGTCTATTCGGTATCTTAGCCTTTATCTTCTTATTTATTCCTGCTATTTGGAACGATAAGATGGGAGATGATAGTCCGGCTATTTCTTTGATGCAGTTGACTTCTGATTCAGGTGGAATCATGTATTTAGGAATCATCTGTATTATCTTGGGTACCGTAGCTTCTTTAGCTTTAACCGTTCTCTTATTTATAAACAAGTCTAATGAGAAATTGACAACCGGCTTAGCTATCGGAAGCATAGTCACAATCTTGATTGGTGCGGTCATCTTGGCTTGCTCATTCTTATATGCGAAAGGCTTCACTGATTATACTGCACTATCGTTAAATCAAGGTGTGATCAAATTCGAAGCTGCTTATTTCTTGGTCCCTGTCTTCGGTCTTCTGACTATTGTCGCTTCTTATCCATCAGCTATGATCATTCTCCATCATCAAGACCTTGTAGATAAAGAAGCTTCTAAATCTGCAAATGAATGAGATTTTAAGAAAAGGGTGCGTAAAAATTAACGGATATTAATACCTCTTTCTTTCTAACTATGTACTGAACCTTTAATATAAAGAAAGTATAATAAATATTTATTGTACTGATTGAAAATAAGGTTCAGTACATTTTTGCTATATTACTACTTCAAGTTCTATATAATTAATGCTAAATTCAAGGAGATTTTAATGATAAGAGCAGCAATTGTTGATGATGATTTATCTGAACAAGATAATGTTCGTAAAATGATAGATGCTTTTTCAAATGAGAATAATCATAAGTTTTCTATTGATAAGTTCAATAATGGGGACCAATTGCTCTTTGATTTTTGTTATGGAAAATATGATTTGATTTTTTTGGATATCGATTTGACATCTAATGACAATGGAATAATAGTCGCAAATAAAATACGTGAAATTGATAAAGATGTGATCATTGTTTTTATAACTAATCTAGTTCAATACGCTTTAGATGGATATAAAGTAAATGCTTTTGACTATATGGTCAAGCCGATTAATTATATTGATTTTGCATCAAGAATGAATGTCATAGTAGATATCATTTCCAAAAAAATGACTGAAAAAGTATTGATTCAAACCAACGGCTCTAAAATCGTTTTGCTGGTTAAAGATATCTATTATGTAGAGATTGCTAATCATCAAATTATCTATCACACTTCCTCTGGAAACTTTAAAACTTATGGCGCTTTAAAAGATATTGTAAAAGAACTGCAGCCATATCATTTTTCACTATGTAATTCCTGTTTTTTAGTAAATTTAGAATATGTAGAAAAGATTGAGGGGTTTGATCTTTATATCAAAGGAAACAAGATACTCATATCTCATCCGAAAAAGAGAGCTTTTTTACAAGAGTTAAATAAATTTTTAGGGATGTGAACATGGAAAAATTATATCCGATTAATGGACTATTCTGTTATCGTTTGATTTTTATGCTTCTGCTCATTTTAGGTGAAGCTCTATTCTGCTATAAATTAGAGAAAAAAGAAAAGTTTACACTCAAATTGATCTTAGGAGTTTTAGCATGTTTTGTATTCGCGCTCATCTTTCCGATTCCGACTAGTAATGCATTTTATTCGATGATGATGTTTTTCTTGTTTTTTATATTCACATTTTTCATAAGTCTCACTCTCTTCAAAGCAGATACTAAAATGATATTCTTCTGTTTGGTGTGTGGATATACGATTGAGCATACAGCATATGAGCTATATAGCACCTTGAATTGTTTTTTAGTGGCTACGGAAGTACGTTCTGGTGGATTATATAATTATGATGAATTATCATTATTTGCCAATCCTATCGATTTCGTTCTTTGGATAGTGTCTTACATAAACGTGTATTGGATAATGTTTTTGTTATTTGCTAGAAGGATTAAAAAAGGTCAAATATTTGAAAATCTAGGAAGTGGCAAGATATTGATCATAGGTGCTGTATTTATTGTATTAGATATCATTTTTAATAGTTTGATATCATATTATAGCTCTATTCATTATGAACCAACTTATATTGGATTAGCAAGTTTGGTTAATATGATTGCATGTGTTATCGGTATATCATTTTTATTTGAGATGTATTATTCTAGTAACCTTAAAAGAGAATACCTGATTTTGTCAGAGATCAGAAACGAAGAAAAAAACCAATACCATTTATCTAAAGAAACAATCGACATGATCAATATCAAATGCCATGATTTTCGTCATCAGATCAGGCGCTTTGGTAAAGAGCAAAATGTTAATGAAGAGGCGATTAATAATATCAATAAATTGATCAATATCTATGATTCTACAGTCAAAACTTCAAACGCTGCATTAAATGTCATTTTGAGTGAAAAAACGTTATTGTGTAACAAATATAATATTATTTTCTCATGCATCGCTGATGGGGATGCGATATCTTTTATGCTTGAGGAAGATATTTATTCTTTGTTCGGCAACATATTAGATAACGCGATAGAAGCGGTTAAGAAATTACCGATAGAAAAAAGAAACATTCGATTAAAAATAAAATCTATCGGCAACATTATTTCTGTATCTGCAAAAAACTTTTATAGCGGCGAATTAAAACTTGTCAACGGATTTCCGCTAACTTCTAAGGCTGACAATCGTAATCATGGTTTTGGATTAAAGTCGATTAAATTGATCACAGAAAAATATAATGGGGAAATGAAGATATCATGCCAAGATCAAATGTTTGAAATCGACTTGATGTTTATCCATGATTCGAAAGATGTCAAACAATCCGATGGCATCGATACTAAAAGTCCAAAAAAATAATGTGTTAGATGTAAAACTAGATTGCTATTTGGTGTTGTTCTTACATATTTTGTGTGCTAAATAAAGATTATTCTAATCCTTTTAATTTTTTTAATTCTTCATATTAAAAGCATAGATTTAATATATGTGATCAGGTTTTTTATTAAAAAACGAAGACTAAATACAACTATAAAATTGCAAAGAGAATTGAAATATTAACAGATATTGCAAAATAAAAATGATACCCTATTGAAATACATATAAAGCATATTCTATAATTAAATAGAATTATGTATTATGATTTTTCAAATTGTAAATTAAGCAACATCAGATATGGTGGTTCAGAAAGAAAATTAGGGATTTTAATTGATGATCAGCCATACATGCTTAAATTTCAAACAATGACAAAGTTTGGAAAAAGAAATAATCATCTTTCTGAATTTTTAGGCAGTCATATCTTTGATAATTTAGGATTCAACGTTCATAAAACTTATTTAGGAAAATATAAAAATGAATGGGTAGTAGCTTGTAAGGATTTTGTGATTGATGGATTTGAATTTGTTCCTTTTAATGATGTTGGAGAATCGACAATTGAAACAGATAAAGAAAAGTATCAATATAGTTATAAAGATATAATTATACTTTTAGACAAAAATCGAAAAATCACTGATATAGATGAGACAATTTCCATATTTTTTGAGATGTATATAGTAGATGCTTTAATAGGTAATTTCGATCGCCATGGCGCGAATTGGGGTTTTCTAAAAAGAGATAATAAGTATACTTTAGCGCCTATATTTGATAATGGCTCTTGCCTATTTCCACAAATGATTAATGAAGATGAAATGGAATTTATTTTAAATGATGAAAAAGAGATTAATAAAAGAATTTATGAATTTCCGACTTCACAAATCAAGCTCAATAATAGAAAGTCATCATATTTTGATGTTATCTCATCATTAAAGTTTAAAGAATGCAATGATGCATTAGTTAAAATTTATCCAAGAATAAATATTAAAGAAATTAATAATTTGATTGATTCGCTTTATATTTCAAACATACATAAAAAGTTTTATAAAGTGATGATTGAAGAAAGGTTCAAGAAAATTATTAAATACTCTTATGAGAAATTAATGGGTAGTCAAAAATGAAAAGCATATTAACTAAAGGAATAATTTGCGTAAAAGATAATCTCAATATTGAATATCGTGTATGTGTCATAGAATATCTTCTTAATGAAGATGAAACTTTTGAATATCGTTTTTATCCCAATTATGACATCATCGATTTGTTAGATAGCAGAGTCTTTCAAGGTATTCCTGGACTCAATCTAGATATAAAGAAAGAAGTATATATTAGAAAAAATATTTTACCTGTTTTTATTTCAGAAAGAGTGCCATCTAAAAATAGGGAAGATTATTATGAACTGCTTGAAAAAGTCGATATGACATATATGGATCCTATTGAATATTTAATTAAAACTAAAGACAGGTATTCAGGAGATTGCCTATATTTAATAAATTATGAAAAACCTAAAAAAGTTGTTATTGATGAAATCAAAGGAAAAGCTAATGCTTTTGGCATTTCAAAAATGATTCTTCAAGAAATCGCTTCAAATAATGAAGTCTATCTTGATAAAAATAATAAAATAAACAATAAAAGTGTTTTTAAAACAATTCACTATCTATACAAGATGCAATATAAAGTCTTAAAAGATAAGCAAAAGCAGGGAATTGCTCTAGCTAAAAAGAGTGGGCATTATGTTGGCAGAAAGCCTGTGTTAGTTGAAGCGATTAGATTCTTTGATGTTTTTGAAAGAGTAAAAAGAAAAGAAATAACTAATAAAAAAGCTGCTGAATTACTCGGCGTTAGTATAAATAAATACTATAGGCTTAAGAAAGAATTGCAAAATCAAAATGATACCCTATTGCAACTAAAAATATAAATAGGAATGATCCATTTTGAACATATCAAAGCTTTAATTTAATCATTAATAAGATATTGTTTTATTGCTTAATGAATCTTTGAAGTAGTTTAAATTTGACATATTAGTCTTTTCATCTTATTACCGCAATAGTCTAGTTACTTTTTAATCTCAATAGCATAGATGATTTGTGAGTATAGTTTATGAAAACTATAACATAGATGTTATTTAGTTAGTAAGCAGCTATTTTATTTTCCTTCTTCCGTTAGATTATTTGTAGATAATGAATCATTTTCGATTTGCTCTGTTGATGGCTTTTCTGAACCTTCATTTTGCAAATCGACAATAGCAGTATAAATTTCTGGTGTCTCTTCAGTTAAATGGTCGAGGAGATAATTTGAGAAGGAACCATAATAAGAAGATGTGTTCATGAGATCTGGCTCTTCTTCATCATAATAATCTTCTCGATAAGAAAAATAGGAGTTGAAAAGATCTTGGAGTTGTTTTCTCGAAAGCGTTTCGCTTCGAAATAGCTTTTGGACAAGCATTCTTTCGAAAAATTCTACTTCTTCTAAGTATGGGGAATCTTTGGCATCATAAATAGATAAGAGGTTGTAGTCAGTAAAAAGAGCATGAACCTTTGTGAAGATCGCATCGTATTTCTCACCAGAATAACCGAGTGTGTCATCGATTTTATTCATTTCTTCGTCACTGATTTTGTCTATGAAAAAGAAATTATGTGTCATTTCCTTTGCTTTTATTATGAATTCGAAACGATTATATTCGATTTCATCTAAGCTTTCTATCGGGATATCAAGACGTTTGAATACAAAACCTTTTTGGTAGAAGATTGTCGCAATGGATTTACTGAGAAAGAAGAGGCCATACCATCCGCCGCTTATTTTGAAATGGCTTATCTGTTTCATTTGTGTATATGTTATAGGCATGCCATTTTCCAGTCCTTGTTCTTTAGCTTTTTTTGTGAGAGTTTTGTATACTTTTGGTTTCTTTTTATTGCGTGCGTTTTTTAATGAAAAATAATCTGTCAGTTCCATGGTAAGACCATAAAGAATGCCGAAAGATGCCCCAGAACCTATCGATAGATAAATATTAAGCGGATATTGTGTCTCAGACATAGTACAAGCGAAAGTGATTAAGCCAAAGATTAAACCACCGATTAGATAAAGTATCCATCGTACAAGAGCACCTTTATACGACACGCCGGTCATTTGGCTTAATATTTCTTTTTTTGTCAGCTTCACTTCTAGTCGGATGACAAGACTATCTTCGTTTTGATAAGCGCTCACCATTTGCTTTGATTTTTCATAGCTGAGTAGATTAGTTGCGGTTTCATGATTGAGACTATCTGCTATCAATTCGAAATTTTGTGATATTAATTCATCACGTAAGTTTAAAAGGGCTTCACGTGAAAAATTGGAATTTTGTGCACAAAGCGTAATGCTATTTAGATTATTATAAAATATTAAATGTGGCTTGAAGTTGACATTGTAGAGAGAAATATCAGGAAGGACATAACATGCTCCGTTTTTTTGTGGGGCTTGTCCGTCATTTCTTAAGGAATTTAGAACTTCTTTTTTCTTTTTGCCCAAAATGTTAAGCCATTTTTCAATCATGTCTTAATCATATCATATTTTTAAGATAATTGTCTCTTATGTTAATGGTTTCTACATATTCTTTTATCAAGTTTCACAATTGAAGAAACAATAGATGATTTTTAATCGAATCGCAGGTTGAAACATTTGAATTGAGAAAAAATAAAATATTAGTATTCAAATAATCTCATTGATTTGAGATCAGCTGAAAAACATATATTAATTCTTAGGTGGATTAGAAATAATCTAGATATTCTTTGTTATAGATATAATTAATATGTATAAACCAAATTGTTATTTCGCAATTGATATATAAATTTCTTATAATATTTTGGCTAGAAAATTATGACAAACTTATTATTAAAATTATTTATTAAAGATTATCAAAATGTAAAAGATACTAAAGTCCGAGAAAAATACGGGTTATTAGGATCGTTTTTTGGATTAGTGACTAATTTTCTTTTATTTTTAGCTAAAATCATCATCGGAGTGATGATGAATTTGTTTTCTATTGTTGCTGATTCAGTCAATAATCTTTCTGATTTTGGAAACAATGGCTTATCGATTCTAGGATTTAAAGTTTCATCTAAAAAAGCTGATAGCGATCATCCATTTGGTCATCAGCGCATGGAGTATATCATTTCATTAGTCATCTCTTGTGTGATAATCGCATTAGGTTTTGTGATGTTCTATCAAGGCATCATTGACCTTATCGCTTTTATTAATTCGATGATGACAGAACATCATCCAGTCATCCAAATTCTTTCAAATACAGAATTTATTGCGACAATCATCATTTTAGCCTTGGCAGTTTTAGCCAAAGTGACACAAGCATCATTATATTTTTCATTAGCAAAAAGAATTGATTCTTTGCAACTTAAAGCCGTTGGAAGAGATTCTCTTAATGATGTCATCGGAACAACACTAGTCATTGTCGGTGTTCTCATCACCAAATTTACAACATACTCAGTCGATTGCTTTTTCACGTTGGTAGTAGCCGCATTAGTAATATATTCAGGTATAGGGATATTAAGGCAAGCTGCTGATATCTTGATAGGTAAAAAAGCTGATAAAGAAATAATTCTTTCATTAATCAATCTTATTAAGTCATATAAAGGTGCTTTAGGAATGCACGATTTGACAATGCATTACTATGGAAACAATATTTTTGCAGTTATCCATGTTGAAGTCGATGCTAATAAAAATGTATTAGAATCTCATTCTTTATGTGATGACATTGAAAAAGAAGCTTATGAAAAATTACATATTCATTTGACGATACATATGGATCCGATTCTTCTCAATGATCCCGACACCGATAGATATAAAGCTGAAGTATGTGAAGCCATAAAAAAACTTCCATTTCAAATCACATTTCATGATTTTAGAATTGTCTCAGGCGTGGAACATGTCAATCTTGTTTTTGATGTAGTCATGCCATCTAAATATGATGATGAGAAGGGGAGAAAAGAAGTTCATGAAACAATATTAAATGAATGTGATATGAAATTTGGAAAGAAAGTGTATCTCGTTATCAATTTTGATGATTCATCGACTGATTTTTTATATGGTACAGAAGCAGAGCAATAAATCAGTTGTCAATTGTTAAATTTTATTTATATAGGGCAAAAGAAGGCTGGTTAAGTTAAAATAAATATATGAATACAATAAAACTTAAGTTTCCCAAAGTTAAATTGAATGGGAATAATTATATCAATCGAGATGTTTCTTGGATGTATTTCAATCATCGGATTTTAAAAGAAGCTGAGAAACAAAGCATTCCTCTTTATGAAAGACTTAATTTTTTAGGTATTTATTCAAATAATTTAGATGAATTTTATAAAGTTAGAGTCGCTTCTTTCAAACGCATTGCTGAAAATGATATAAAAGATTTTTCAAGCGAGAGAAAAAGAGCGAAAGAGAATTTAAAAATCATCATTAAATTGACTAAAGAGTATGGTGAAGAATTTGATGCTTGCCGCAAGGATATTTTTTCTTTGTTAGCTAAAGAAGGAATCGTTTTAATCGATGAACAGAAACTGAATTCTAAACAACAAGAATGGATTAAAGATTTCTTTTTACGAAAGGTTTTAGGATATATCAATCCGATAATTCTCAGCAAAAAAGCAAATGTGGATTCGGTCAATGATTCACATATTTATTTGGCGGTAAAGATGACTGCTGAGAATAAAAAGGCAGAATACGCCTTAGTACCATTGCCGGTCGCATTTACCGGTCGATTCGTTGATTTAGGAAAAGAAGAAGGTAAGAACTATATCATGTATATCGATGATATCGTTCGTTTTAATTTACCATTGATATTTAATGGTTTAGGCTATGATAATTTTGAAGCATATGCCTTTAAGTTCACTAAAGACGCTGAAATGGAAGTTGAATCTGACCCAGAGGAAGGACTCTTAAAGAGTATTTCTGAAGCTGTAAAGGAAAGAAAGCGCGGCAGTCCTGTTCGCGTCATTTTCGGCGAAGGTATGCCTAAAGACTTACGAAAGATTTTGATGAAGAGATTAGAAATTGATACGGATGATCTGATATCTATAGGTGGTAGATATCATAACAATCGCGATTTGATGTCTTTTCCACGAGTGCAAGATTCATCTAAGATGTCCTATCCCAAATGGCAACAGGCGGAAATTCTTGAAATGAAGCAGCAACAACCGCTATTGAAAACTATTCAAGATCATGACTTGTTCATACATGTTCCATATGAATCTTTTGATGCCTTTATTCGTGTTTTGCAAGAGGCGGCTATCTCACCTGAAGTTTCAGAAATCAAAGCTACCATTTATCGTGCGGCCAAAAATTCTCAAGTGGTCAGAGCTTTATCATCAGCTAGTCAAAATGGTAAGAAAGTCACTGCTGTAGTTGAATTAATGGCTAGATTTGATGAGTCGTCTAATATTTCAATCTCTCAAAAATTAAAAGAAGATGGATGCAATGTTTTAACTGGTGAAGAAGGTTTTAAAATACATGGTAAGATAGTTTATATTAAAACAAAAAACAATAAGGATATAGCAATTATTTCTACCGGTAATTTCCATGAAGGAAATGCCAAGTTATATACTGACTGTTTACTATTTACAGCAGAAAAAAGAATTGTTAAAGATGTTGCTAATCTGTTTGAATATATCGCTCAGCCGTTTAGAAGAGTCAATTTCTCTACACTTTTAGTCTCGCCCAATCACATGCAAACGACTTTTAAGAGACTCATTAGAAACGAGATAAAAAACCATCTATTAGGATTGCCATCAGGAATCAAAATCAAAATCAATCATATAACTGATGAAGAAATGGTCAGACTTTTATATGAAGCTTCATCTTCTGGTGTCGATACTGAATTATTAGTCCGTGGCAATTGTTCGTTAGTAGGTGACATTCCTAATTTATCTGAGCATATGCAAATCCATTCTATCATCGATAGATATTTAGAGCATTCGCGCATTTTCATCTTCACTAATGGTGGTGATGAATTGTGTTTTATGGGCTCAGCTGATTGGATGCCTAGAAATCTATATAATCGTATTGAAGTGGTCACGCCTGTTTATGATCCGAATGTCAAAAAAGAGTTGAACTTAATCTTTGATTATGGATTTAAAGATAATACTAAAAGCAGTTATGTCAATATTAATGGTGACTATATACCAGTAGAAAAAACAGGCAGTAAATCGTTTAGAAGTCAAGAAGAGTTGTTTAAGTATTATCAAAAGAAAAATTCTTAGTTTTGAAAATATTCCTCGATTAATCATTTATCACCTATTCTTTTGATATGATGATTTTCAATCCAAATAGCTTCATCACAAAGACTTGCAGCACAACGGACATCATGAGTGATAGTGATCATAGTGTTACCAGTTTCTAAATGAATCTCATTTAAATTATTGATGAGTTTGTGTAAAAATCATCCTAGGACCGCTATAGCGCATAACTTTTCTTATCTGACTTTTATATGGTGGCTGATAACAATGGATTTTGCAGCATGAGCAGAATTTTTTCTGTTTTTTAAACGGGCATACACTCAAGCGATAGAGAGCATATTCGGTTAATTTTTGACATTCTGGGCATAGTTCATCTTTTTTAGTGTGATGATAGTGGTGACAATATTTTTTAATCATTACAGGTATGATTTTCTTTTCAGTCTCCCAGGCTTTTAGTTCTAGATTTTGTTTCATAATCAATTTGTTAACGATAGTTAATTCATCATATCTGTTAAGCATAGTACACAAGAATTAACAACGGTTAACAATCTGGCAAGCTGATATCATCTGTAAAAAATAAAGTTTAATTATTAAATATTCATTTGATTTAATCTAAAATAGATTATTATTGAAGGAGCTCAATATGAAAAATGGTTATTATGGCAGCATTGATGTCGGTACGAATGCCGCTAGAATGAAAATAAAAAATGTTTCTCAAACTATAAATGGATCGATTGAGACATTCATAGTTCAAGAGGTTCGTGTTCCATTAAGATTAGGCGTCGATGTTTTTAAATATGGTGAGATCAAAGATAAAAAAGAAAAACAGCTGATAGATTCTATTCAAGCTTTTAAAATGCTGATGAATATTTATGATGTTATAGCCTTTAAAGCGGTGGCTACTTCTGCGCTTAGAGAAGCTGCAAACGGAGCTGAAATAATCGCTAAAATCAAGGAACAAACAGATGTGGAATTAGAGATTCTTTCCGGTCAAGAAGAAGCTTCTACTATTTCTAAAATTGCAAAAGAATTGAACTTAGATGACACTTATGTTTTTGTTGATGTTGGTGGTGGATCTACAGAAGTCACTTTATATCATAAAAAGAAAGTTGTTGAATCTAATTCCTTTCCAATCGGAACTTTAAGAATCTTAGCTGAAGCTGATAAACCTGAGACATGGAAGAGATTTAAAAAGCTTTTAAAGGGATATCATGATGAATTCGGAGACTTAGATATCGTCGGCACTGGCGGCAATATCAATCGATATTGGAAGATGTCATCTCATCATGAGAGAAAAGGAAATCATGTGCTTTTGGTATCTGATTTTAAAAAGGAATATAAAGATTTAAAAGAACTGACAATTTCTGAAAGAATGGAAAAATATAAATTAAAACCAGACAGAGCTGATGTCATCATACCTGCTGGAAAAATATATATGACAGCAACTGAAATTTTGAACTCTAAAATCATCTTAGTGCCGATGATCGGCCTTGGAGATGGCCTCATTGATACTTTGATTCAAAAAGATATGAACATCATTTAGGAGTTGAATAAAAATAGAGCAAATCAGTTTTAAAAATGTTTTGAATATTAGAATAATTGCTTTTTAGTTAATAACTATGGCTTACAAATATTTAAATTAAATTTAATTATATATATAATAATAGCGTTTATTTTTATTGTAGAAAGGTAGAAGCTTTATGGAAAACAAAAATAATGCTGTCGCTAACGATTTGAATGATCAAGAGTTGAGAAGAAGAGAAAAATTAAATGAATATCGTGCTTTAGGAATCGATCCTTTCGGTCATAAATTTGATGTCGATTCAACAGCTAGTCAGTTAAAAAATGATTTTAGTCATTTGCAAAGTGAAGAAATTGATGAAACTAGAGAAGTATCTATCGCTGGCCGCATCGTCCTATTAAGAAAAATGGGAAAAGCTTCATTTTTTACATTGAAAGATAAAACCGGTAAGATTCAATGCTATATCCGCCAAGATGTTGTTGGAGAAGAAAATTATAAGTTATTTAAGTTAGCTGATTTAGGAGATATCTGTGGTGTAAAAGGATATATGATGAAGACTAAGACTGGCGAAGTCACCATCCGTCTTTCTTCATATACACATCTAGTTAAAGCATTAAGACCTTTACCTGATAAGTTCCATGGTCTCACTGATCAAGAGGAAAGATATCGTCGTCGTTATGTCGACTTAATCGTGAATGATGATTCTCAAAGAATCGCTTTCTTAAGACCAAAGATTGTTAGAGGTATTCAAAAGTTTATGGATGACTTGGGCTATACAGAAGTAGAAACCTCTATCCTGCAACCTATTTTAGGTGGTGCTAATGCTCGCCCTTTCATCACTCATCACAATGCTTTGGATCAAGATTTTTATCTTCGCATCGCTACTGAATTATCTTTGAAGAGATTGTTAGTCGGCGGTATGGAAAGAGTATATGAGATCGGTAGAATGTTTAGAAATGAAGGCATTGATACCACTCATAATCCTGAATTTACTACTATGGAGGCTTATCAAGCATATGGCGATTTAAGCGATATGGCTGATTTGACTGAAAAGCTTTTGCGTTATTTAGCTGAAGATATCATCGGTAAAACTACTTTGCATTGGTTAGGATATGATATCGATTTATCTAAACCATTTAGACATGCGACTATGACTGAATTAGTTAAAGAAAAAACAGGTATCGATTTCTATCAAGTCAAGAGTGCTGAAGAGGCCTTGGCTTTAGCCAAAGAGCACAATGTTCCAGTTGAAAATCATTTTGGATATGGACATGTCATCAACGCTTTCTTCGAAACCTTTGTTGAAGATAGCCTGATTCAACCAACTTTTGTATATCAGCATCCATTAGATGTCTCTCCACTCGCTAAGAAAGACGATAAAGACGGACGATTCACTCAGAGATTTGAACTTTATATCGCTACTAAAGAAATATGTAATGCGTTCACTGAATTAAATGATCCTCTTGATCAAAGAGCACGTTTCGAAGAACAAGTTGAAGAGAAGAAAAAAGGCAATGATGAAGCTTGCGAAGTCGATAACGATTTCTGCGAAGCATTAGAATATGGTATGCCTCCGGCCGGTGGAATTGGATTTGGAATCGATAGATTAGTGATGCTTTTGACAGAAGCTGATTCTATCCGTGATGTATTGTTGTTCCCGACATTGAAGAGAAAGTGATGAGCTCACCTAATTTTCTAAATAAAAATTATAAAAATATTCTCGATTACATTTATCAGTATGGCAGTTTTTCATTTGCAGAAAAAGGCTTTACTGATGTCGATGCACTAGTTTTTTCTGCTTTTACTTATATCCCATTTGAGAATTTTGTATCGCTTGAAAAGCCGTTTAAACCCTTGAAGATTCAAGATGCTTGCCTCGAGTATTTTCACTGGTTGACACTTGATTATTTTCGCGATAATTTTCCTGATTGGATGCAAAAATCATTGTTTTTAGCTTTAGCCTTAGTGAAGTCTAAACGATATTCGGAGTGTTTGATCAAGGACTTTACAGATATATTTTCCAATAAAAAAGAATCTCAATTTGCTGCCTTGGATATTCAAATAACTGAAAGAGATGTCGTCGTCGCTTATCGAGGCACAGACACATCTATCACTGGCTGGAAAGAAGACTTTAATCTCTGTTATCAATCTTTGATACCGAGTCAGAGCGAAGCATTAACATTTTTAAATGAAGCGTTTTGTAGACGCGATTATCGAAAATATAATTTTTTTGTTTGTGGCCATTCAAAGGGTGGGAATTTAGCATGTTATGCAGCCTCTTATCTCGACGAAGAAAAACAGAAATCTATCACTAAAATCTATTCTTTTGATGGACCTGGACAAGTCGATGAAGTATTTGATTTTGCAGGACATAAAAAAATAGTTAAAAACATCGTTCATATAGTTCCACAAGATTGTGTGATAGGTGCTTTATTGAATCATGAAAAGATATCTTATGTGGTCGAAGCTGCTGATAAAGGAAATCTCGTGTCACAGCACGATTGTTATACATGGAAAATCAATGATGATAGTTTTGTTAAATTGAATGATAGAACTCCGTTTTCACATATGTTAGAAAACACTTTTAATGAATGGTTGAATAAACGGTTGAACCAAGATGAAAGAGAAGGCCTTGTCAATTCGATGTTTGATGTCATCATTAAAACTGGAGTTAAGACTTCTGATGAGGTTTTTTATGATTCTTATAATTTTATTTTAAAATTCTTAAGAAGGCTTAATAAAGAGGAGAAAAGCGATAGAGTTGTTTTGAAAAAAGCATTAAAATCGCTGATGTTAGCTTTTAAAGATAGCATTCCCGTTTATAATAATTATCAAAAACAGCAAAAGCAGTCTTTAAAGCTAGCTAAAAGGAGCGCATGATTATGAAAATGCCATTTAAACTATTTCAGCGCAATAAACCAGATATCGATACTGATAATATTTTAATAGTCGATAGTCTTTGCAAAACTTATGGTTCT
Organism: uncultured Bacilli bacterium; assembly: GCA_944371605.1. GTDB lineage: Bacteria > Bacillota_I > Bacilli_A > RFN20 > CAG-288 > Enterosoma. The sequence continues at coordinate 47,286 of CALVXU010000017.1, read as the reverse complement.
TTAGTCGCAGTCAACAACATCTCTTTCAGTGTTAAATCGGGATCATTATTTGCTTTCTTGGGTCAGAATGGTGCTGGCAAGTCGACTACGATCAATATCATCTGTAACATTTTGACTAAAGATTCAGGCAAAATTTTTGTTTCTGGTTATGATTCTGATAGAAATGTTCAAGCTGTTAAAAGTCAAGTTGGAATCGTTTTTCAAAATTCAGTCTTAGATACTTCTTTATCACCTAAAGAAAATTTGACAATACGTGCTGCCTTTTATGGTATCAGAGGTGAACTATTAAAAGAGAGGCTGAAGACACTCGCACAAATGTTAGATTTAGAATCGTTTTTTGATCGACCTGTCGGCAAATTATCAGGCGGCCAAAAAAGAAGAGTAGATATAGCGAGGGCGATGATTCATAATCCTAAGCTTTTGATTTTGGATGAACCGACAACTGGTCTTGATCCGCAGACTCGTATTTCTGTATGGAATCTTATCAATAACTTGAGAGAAAAGACAGGAATGACAGTCTTCTTAACCACTCACTATATGGAAGAAGCAGAAAAATCTACTTATGTGGTGGTCATGGATAAAGGAAATATCATCGCTAGGGGAACACCGACAGAATTAAAGAATTCATACTCTGGTGATTATGTCATCATGTATAAAAAACAGGATGACACAATCGATGAATTATTAAGAGATGAAAATCGTAAATACAATTATAGCAAGGATGGAAAGTATTATAGAATCGTCGTTAAAGATGCTAAAGATGCTATTTCATTTATCGATGCACACAAAGATTATCTCCAAGATTTCGAAGTGCAAAAAGGAAATATGGATGATGTTTTCTTAAATATCACAGGTGCTAAAGTGAAAGATGAGACATGGAGTAAATGATATGGGAAAGGTAAAAGCTTTTTGGCAAAAAACTGTTCAGCAATTATTGATATTAGAGGCTTTGACTAGAAGGCACCTGATGGTTTTCTTCAAGAACTGGATCACTGTGATCTTCACTTTGATGGTTCCTCTAATCATCTTAGCAGTCTACATTCTCTTTTTGAGAAATATGGAGTTATCACAGATTGATAATGCTTTGAATTCTATTGAGGGATTGGGTGCTCCTGATAAAGATTTCCTCCATCAAGTTTATGCTATCGTTGATTCTTGGATGATTTCTGGGGTGTTAGCTGTTTCATGCATCACTGTCTCTTTGAATACATGCTACATTTTAGTAAGAGATAAAGAAAGTGGTATTAATAAAGACTTTTTATCTTCACCTATCCCTCAAAAAACGATCATGGCTTCTTATTTCTTTTTTAATACTTTGGTGACTTTTTCAATAAATTTGATCGTCTATTTCATCTGCTTGATTTATTTAGTGGCTTATGGCGCCTTGATGATTTCTGTCAGCGATTTCTTCGCGATCATAGGTATTTTGCTTTTATCTACTCTTAACGCTTCTCTTTTGACGTTTTTTATCTGCTCATTCATCAAGAAAGAGTCTGTTCTCTCATCTATCGTTGCTATAGGCTCAGCTGCAATCGGCTTTTTGATAGGAGCTTATTTACCGCCTAATATGTTGCCTGATGAAGTCAATAGTCTAACAACCTTTTTCCCAGGTACTTATTCTGCTAGTCTCTTAAGAAATTACTTTATGTCAACGCCGTTAGAAAAATTAGTGGAGCAGCCTTATGTGCTTGAACATCAAAAAGTTTTGCAAGACTTTATCGATAATATTCAGAATGATTTTGACTTGAATATCGATTTCTTCGGACACACAGTTACACCTGGCGTGATGGCCTTAGTCATCTTAGCTTTTTCAGGAATCTTTTTAGTTTTAAATCTCATCTTTACAAGCCGCAACCTGTTCAGATTTCCTAAGAAGCAAAGAAAGTTAAAACAATCTCATTGATTTGAAAGGAGTCAATTTCTAAATGATCATTAAAAAAAGTGTCGCATTACAAGTTTTAAACGCTGCCTTAGCTACTGGCGGCGATTTAGCCGAAATTTATTATCAAGACAATATCGTTCATAGATATGGTCTAAAATACAAGAAAGTCGATGTTGTCTCTTCATCTAAACAGCGAGGGGTCGGAATTCGTATTTTGAAAGGAAAGAACTATGTCTATGGTTATACTTCAGATCTTTCTTCAAAAGCATTGATCTCTTTAGCTTCTTCTTTAGCTTTAGGTTTTGAAGGTGAAAGAATCAAGGAAGTCAAAGACTTAAAAGAGAAAAAGCATGGTAATCTCAATCCTATCAAGATTCCTCATTCCGCTTGGACGACTGAACAAAAACTTTCTTACTTGAAGAAAGGTGAAGATGCCGCCTATAACTATTCTTCAAAGATTCAAAATTATGCGGGTTCTTTATTTGAACAAGATGAACATGTTGAAATATATAACTCGAGTGGGCTTTTTGTCAGAGATGATCGAGTTAGAACTAGATTGGCTGTTTCTGTCACTGCTACTGATGGCACCCAATTTCAAGATGCGTATCAAGCACCTGGCCTTTCTCAAGGATTAGAATTATTGGAAAATATCGATATCGTTAAATTGGTTTTAGAGACTTGTGAAACTGCTGTTGAACTTCTCACTGCTGAGGATTCTCCATCGGGGAATATGCCGGTTGTCTTAGGAAACTCTTTCGGAGGTGTTTTATTCCATGAAGCATGCGGCCATCCGTTAGAAGGTAGCGCTATTTATCGCGCTTCATCACCATTCTATGGAAAGCTGACTAAAACTGTCGCTTCTAGTGTTGTTTCCGCGTATGATGATGGGACAATCCCTAATGGTTGGGGGACTGAAAACATCGACGATGAAGGTAATGAACCTACGAAAAATGAGCTTATCAAAGATGGTGTTTTGACTAATTATATGGTTGATGAATTCACATCTAGAAGCATTGAAAATTCTAAACCTACCGGATCATGTCGCCGTGAGAGCTATCGCTTTGCGCCGACTACTAGAATGACTAATACTTTTATCGCTGCTGGTGATAGTGATCCTAAAGATATCATCGCTTCTGTCAAAGATGGTATCTATTGTAAAGATTTCGCAGGTGGTCAAGTCGATCAATCCACTGATCAATTCATATTTACTTCCACTACTGCATATCGGATTAAAGATGGAAAGATAACCCATATGATCAAACCTATTTCTTTAGTCGGCTATGGATACGAAATCTTACCTAATATCACGATGGTTGGAAACGATATAGCAAGAGCCCCTGGCGTCTGCGGTGCTAGTTCTGGCTCGTGTTTTGTGGAGGTCGGTCAACCGACACTTCTTATTTCAAGCATTTTAGTCGGTGGTGCAGGAGGCAAATAAAATGAAGAACTCTTTGAATAAATATTTTCAAAAAGGATACGAAAAAGGTTTTGAAGTTTATCAAATTTCAAATAGTAATAGTAAAGAACTAAGCGTTACTGTCATCAATGATGATGTGGAAACTCAAACGATCGGAGATAGCAGTGCTATTCTCGGACTTGCTCTCTTAAATGGTAAAGTCGGTCGTTTTTCCACTGATGCTATTGATAAAAACACACCTCAATTATTAGCTGATAATATCGCAGAATCTGCTCTATATGGTAAAGAAGAAGTCAAAGAAAACTTTTTTGATGGTAAAGCAAAATATAAAAAAGCTAAAACTTGTTTAAAAGAATTTAAGCCGGCTGATTTGTATGAGTTGAGATCTTTGGGATTAGAGCTCAGCAAATACATCCGTGGTTTAGATAAGCGAATAACACATGCAGAGATAAATCTATCGATGGATTGTGGTGAAAACCATTTGGCTAATTCATTGGGCTTGAAGTGCAAAAAGCAAACTAAAGTTTTTCTAGGCAGTATTTATGTTATCGCTAGTGATACTGATGGTGAACATCGCTCAGGCTCTTGTATGTTTTGTTCGTTCAAAAATCTTGAAGATTTAAAAGCTAAAGCGATGAAAGAGATACCAACAGCTATTGCTAATGCGGTTGATTTCTTTAAATCAGGTCCTGTAAAGGGCAAGACATATAAAGCGGTTTTAGCTCCAGGAGTTGTTTCTGCTTTATTAGCTTTTTTCATTTCTCATTTGCAAGCTAAATTGGTTCAGCAACATCTCTCTATCTTTGAAAATAAACTCGGTGAAAAAATCGCTAGTCGTGCCTTGACTATCAAACATACCCCTCATATAACTTCTATAAGCGCTAGTCCATATGACACGGAAGGAGTCCCGACTCAAGACTTTGTTGTCATCGATAAAGGTGTTCTAAAAACTTATTTTTATTCGCTTGAAACCGCGAGATATTTTAAGACTGAATCTAATGGCTGTGCTTCTGGAAATGGTAATTCAAGTCCATTTATTTTGACAATTAAACCAGGAAAATATAGCAAAGAAGACTTGTTTGCTAAAATCAAAAATGGCTTATATATAAACGATGTGAGCGGCTTGAATTCTGGAATCGATTCCACCAGTTTGAACTTTTCTCTACCCTGCCAAGGTTATGTGATCAAAGATGGGAAGAAAGATAAGGCCGTATCGATGATCATCATGGCTGGTAATCTTTTAGATCTCTTCAATGATGTGTCTTATATCGGTTCTGATGTCTATGATGATTCTAGTATCATCACCCCATCTATCGCTGTTAAAAAGCTTCAAGTATCTGGAAAATAATAGCGACTAGAATATCGAGTTTTAATCGCATATAAAACACAGTTATAAAAAACTCTTTTATTTAATGACTCGCTTATCTTTTAGCTTGTATTCTTGTACTTATAAATGACTTCTCTTTAAAAAGCGTATATCTATTGATTTATTTGTTCGTATTCTTCATCACTCACTTTTTCTAACCATTCGTTAGAAGTGTTTTCTCCTGGGACTTCGATAGCAAGATGTGAGAACCAACTATCTTTGCTTGCACCATGCCAATGTTTGATTCCGGGAGCGATATAGACGACATCTCCAGGCATGAGTTTTCTCGCCTTTTTTCCTGCCTCTTGATAGAAGCCTTCACCATCTGTGCATAAAAGTATTTGTCCACCGCCTTTATCAGCATGATGAATATGCCAATTATTTCTGCACCCTGGTTCAAATGTTACATTAGCGATAAAAACACCATCTTTATTAACGGGGTTTAGATATGATTGACCGACGAAATATCTGGCAAATGCTTCGTTAGGGCTGCCTAAGCCAAACATCGGCTCTTTAGATATCTTTTCATCTTGATAGACTTCTCTGACCATCGGAAAAACAGCCCAAGCGTTAGGCCAACCGATATAAAAGGCGATATGAGTGATGATTTCTACCATCTCTATTTTGGTCACACCATGATTCTTAGCATTGATTAAATGATACTTTAAAGAGTTATCGGTGATACCTTTACTCACTAAAGCGACGACGGTGATGATGCATCTGTCTCTTAAAGATAGTTTATCAACACGGCTCCAAACTTCACCGAAAAGAACATCATCATTAAGTTCTGCAAACTTAGGAGCTAAATCTCCTAACCCTTTTCTTCCAGCAGTTTGTTTCATTGTTATTTTCCCCCTTTAAATATTAATTTAGACTATCAATCCATTCGATGACATTCTCTTCGCTTATCTCGCTTTGGAGAAATCTTCTACCTTCCATCCAAGTGGCTTCTTCCGAAAGATCTTTTAAATCTTCGACATCGAAATCAGAAGAAGAGGCTGTGGCGAATGGAATGATGGTTTTATCTGTGAAATCATTGGATAGAACAAAATCATCGATGACCCAACTCAGCTCTCCAAACCAAACTGGAGCACCTAAAAAAATATAGTCTGACTCATCGAATTCATCGAAAGTGACATCTACTAATTCGGTGATATGATCTGGATCATTTCTCTCTTGATTCACTCGACTATTACTATCATTATAATTTAAATCTTCGCTTGAATAAGGTAGTACAGGTTCGAGCTCATAAATCGGAGCTTCGAGATAATCTGAGATGATTTCTGCAACATCTTTAGTATGTCCAGTAGCTGAAAAATAAACGACCATAACATTGCCATTAAAATTTAATCCGTCATTACTAGCAGTGATATCAGTAGAACTTGATGAGATGTTAGAACTCTCACATCCGACTAGTAACGCTAGACAACCGATCATTGATAAGAATGAAAAATTTTTAAACATCATGTTACACTTCCAAATTTTCCCCTAGTTCATAGGCGGCTTTTAAATAAGATGGTTTGATAGCACTAGGATACCCTGCTCCTTTAGCTAGTATTCGACCTATTTCATTCATTTCTAAATAAGAAGTTAAAATATCAAGGTGAGCATCTAATGCTTTCATCACCATATCATCGTCATTCCATGCACAGGCGATATAGATGACTTTGAAATGTTTATTTGTTATCGCGCTGTTCTTAGCATAGAAACGATCGATAAGAGTTTTTAACTGAGCAGACATCCCAAAATAATAGACGGGAGTTACAAAAACTAAGCAATCGCTAGATAAAATTTTATTCAGAATCTCATTCCCATCATCTTTTTGGATGCACGTGCCATTAATCGCACATCTATCACAACCTAAGCAAGGATGTAACAATGCGTGAGCGACATCAATCTCTTCTATTTTATGTCCTTTTTCTTTAGCACCTCTTATAAATTCGCTGACAAGAGTGTTGGAGGTTCCTTTGATATGTGGACTACCTTTTAAAACTAAGATTTTCATGTTAAATATTCTCTCCTTTATCTAGTGCACCCACTACTTTATGTGGTTTATATAATTCTTCTAAATAGGATATTTCTTCGTTGCTTAAATCGACATCAAAAGCTTTGAGAGCATCGTCAATATGTTTCATTTTTGTAGCTCCTAACAAAATAGAAGCGACGGTTTTTTTATGTAATAACCAAGACAGAGAGATAGCGCTTTGTGGAAGATTTTTTTGAATACTCAATTTATGAACTCTTTCAACTATCGGCAAATCGATGTCTTTATTGCTTTCGTATTTTTTCTTTCCAGCCATGTCGATTTGACTTCTTTTACTTTCAGCATCCCATAGTCTAGCTAACCTTCCACCTGCTAGTGGTGAATATGGGGTGGAAGATACTTGCTCTTCAAGCAATAGTTTCATCATTTCTCGTTCTTCTTCACGATAAATGAGATTGTAATGATTTTGCATCGATACGAAGGTGTGCCAGTTATGATTTCTTGCACAGTCTTGCATTTTAGCAAATTGGTAAGCATACATTGCACTGGCACCAATAAACCTTACCTTTCCCTCTTCTATCACTTCATGTAAAGCTTCCATAGTCTCTTCTATCGGAGTGCTATAATCGAAGCGATGGATGATCAATAAATCTATGTAATCGGTGTTCAATCTTTCTAACGACTTATTAATCTCTCTATGAATCGCTTCTTTAGAAAGCTTTCCTTCATTAAAATATACTTTGGTAGCTATTATGACGTTTTATCTTTTAGTATATTTTCTTAATGCTCGACCTAGATACTCTTCGCTTGAACCGTTCGAATAGCAGTTAGCAGTATCAAAAAAGTTGATTCCGTTATCTAAGGCATACTTGATAATCTTTTCGCTTTCTTCATAATTTAATGCCCAATTCTGCATTCCTGTCGCATTTCCAAAAGACATGCAACCTAAGCATATTCTTGAAACTATTAGATCACTGTTTCCTAATCTTGTATATTCCATAATAATCTCCTAATGAAATAATTCACTCCATGTCAATTAAATTGTATTGTTCAATTGACGCGATGTCAACAATCATTTATAATTTTTTTGTAAAGTCTTAAAGAGGTTGATTGGATATGTATTTGCGAGCGAGAACAAAAGAGCAATTCGATGAGAGAAAGAAAGAGATATTAAAGGCTATGGATTTTCTATACTTATCTAAAAAACTGAATGATATCTATTTAAAAGATATATCTGAAATGACTCGTATTTCTCGTACAGCGATTTATTTCTATTATAAGAGTAAAGAGGAGATTCTTTTGGATTCTTTATACAATCATTTCATTCAATTGGATGATGGGCTTGAAACAATTGTAGGTAAGCAGTTGACTAAAGAAGAAATCATAGCTGCGATAGCGGAGTTATTCGAAAAAAATGTGATCATATTAAAAATTATGTCCTCTAATTTAGAAGACATTGAGAGATCTACTTCTTTGGATAATCTGATCATTTTAAAAACAGAAATAAAAAGATTCCAAATCTTGTTTAAAGTGCTTGTGAAGAAATGTTCTTCTGAAAATGATGAAAATATCGTTGTGGCTTCGTTTATCACTATGATGTATGGCTATTATCCGATATCTTATCCGATCGATGTTCAAAAAGAGGCTATGAAAAAAACTGGAACAGAAATAAACCTTTCTTTAAAAGATATCATCTCTAAATCTTTAAAGTTATTATTGAAGTAAATAAGAAATGTTCAAATCAGATATGGCTTTGTTATGAGTGCGTTAAACGATTTAGTATAAATATAGCAAAATGGTTTGAATATTTTTTGCTTAATTACTTATTTACCCAACATTCTTTTTAACGTATCAGCAGAGTATTCAACTGTCACTGGTAATAAATCTTTTGAGACTTCTAAATTGGTATTTTCAGCGATTTTCGCGTTATTTGCTTTCAATTCTTCTGATTTGGTGGAGATTCTAGAGATTTCAGATAAGATGAATTCATTGATAAAGTTATTTTCGTCAGCTGTTACCATAAAAGAATCGACTTGGTTGCCTGGATAGCAAGCTGAAAAATGATCAAAAGACATTGAGCCATCGTCAGCGATATCATAATAGCCGACTAGCACCATATTTCCAGTGATATCGAAATAATAGTATTCAAAAGTCTTTTCTCCGCTTTCAGGCGCTGTTTGATAGTTGAGAGTAGTGACACCTAAATCATCATCAGAATTATAAAAATATTCGATGGTAGTTTCAGCATTAAGTTTTCTAGATGTGATATGCGTCTCTTGACAATATACTCTACCGGTTTCAGTATCTACGCCTGGGAAACTAGCGGTGTCCGAATGAATTCTGATAAACCAAGTAGCTTGTCCAAATGTTTTATAGTCAAAGACGTTCCAATCTACTTTTGAATAGTCCATTTTAAAGTTATTTATCAAAGCCTCTTCAGAATATTGATTGATGATAGAAAGTTGAATTTGACTATATGAGAAGATATCTCCGATAAAACTAGCTGCCCAATTAGCAAAGCTAGGATAAGAGTTTTGGTACTTTCTGATTATGGTTCTAACTTTTTCTACATTTGAAATAGAGTCAGCAGATTTTTTGGAACTATTTTTTGTGATCGAAGAGATATCTTCTGTGTCAGAAAACATGCCGCCTCTTTTTTCACTGGCATTATAGATGTTGTTATATGTTTTTTCAGCAGCTCTGATCTGTTCAGTAAATTTGTCTTTATCATCATTAGGTTTATTTGTGCTATTAGAAGAGTCAGTGCTTGGTTTTTCATCACTGTTTTCTAGTGTAGTATTACTACTAGAATAGTTAAAGTTATCACATGATGTTATACCCATCATAAAGCTAGCTAAAATTGTAGCTGTAAAAGCAATCGTAAATTTTTTCATATTTGTAGTCCTTTAATTTAATTATACTAAAAAGACGAATGCTTTACAAAATCATATGGTAGTTGATGTCCTTTTCAAAGATTTTATCAATTATATGGAACTTAGCTATATCAAAATAACTATTTATTTAAAGATGATAGTGCAATATTAAAACTTTTATCTTAAGATAATTATGTGAAGAAAGAGAAAAAAGAATATCAGTTTATTGATGTTGAAGATGCTATTAAATATATAAATAAGTATCGAAAGATGCATTTGTTTTTATGCATTTTATTTATTGTTCTAGCTTCAATCTTTGGCGCTGGTGGCTTTGCAATGATCGTTACAGGAATGATAGCTTTTGATAATTATTTGAGATTTGTATTTTTAGGAGTAGGATCATTTTCTTTCTTAATTCTATGTACATTTTTCATCCTTGCTAGCATCAAGATGCCGTCTAAATTTAGAGAAACCTTCTATCGTCTTTTCTCTTTACCTAGCAGCAAAAATAAATATCAAGAATTTAATTTTGTTGATAAGAAAAGAAGCAGTTATTTATTTTCTCATATGGCTCTTCCTTTGTCTAAGACTCCTGACGAAGATAAATACTCTTTTTATGAGGGTAAAATAGGTGATATCAGTTTTTATTCTTTCTTATATATGCGAACTCAAAAGGTAAATAACATGTTTTCACATGCCCCTTCGATAGATGTAGCTGGTCGTTATTTAGAATTTAAACTCAATAAAGATTATAAAACCGATATCATCATTCAAAATAAACATAGCCTTGGATATTTTAAGAAAATTAAATTAAAAGAAACTATTACAACTGAGTCAGTCGCATTTAATGATAATTATGTCATAAAGACTAATGATATTTATCAAGCTCAGTTAATTGTCACGCCAACGCTTATCAATGGAATAAATTTCTTAAATGATCTTTATCAAGGCTATTGCAGCGCTTGCTTCAAAGGAGATAAAGTCATCGTCTATTTTGATAAATATCAAACTGGATTAAAGTTGACGTTATCTAAAAGAGTCGATTATGAAACATTAGAGGATTTTTCATACGAGATTCAAATTCCTTATCAAGTGTATAAAGCGCTGAATTTGAAATGAGTTTTTAATTGGTTTAAGTTTTTGAACAATTAATATATTTTGGTATAAATTATATAGACAAATTTTTAGTTGTGACAAATATAGTTTCGATTATAATCGATAAACTATCAGAAACAGCTTTGACTTTCGACTGTAGCTTAAAAATAATTGGTATGGTTGAAGGCTTAGTGATTCTAAATGATAAAAAGAGAGAATTATTTATCACAACTTCGTCCATTTATTAATCAAACTGAATTGGTCAAAGTTATTGTTGGTATCCGGAGAAGTGGTAAATCAGTAATGTTAGAACTCATAAAACAAAAACTTACTGAAATGGGCATATCAAAAGACAATATGATTTCAATTAATTTTGAAGATATGACTTATTCTAATCTTGTTACGGCTAAAGCGTTAAATGATTATAAATATAAAAGTAGTTGTAAAAGGAACTATTGATATCCACTTAAAAAATAATTCTCAAAAGACACATATAACTAGATGATCTTTCTAAAAGTCACTGATTGAAACCATTACTAATTTAAAATATACTACGTATTCACTGAATACGTATTCCGTAATATAAATAAACATAGTAGTATAGTATTGTCATATTTAAAAAGAACATATCAAAAGGTAAAAAAGGAGTAGCTGTGTATTTTATGGACTTCAATGCTAAAGAGTTTTTCGAACAACTTGATTTATTTTGGGGGCGATTATTTACATACAATTTCGCCCTTATGAAACGTTCAGAAGATAAAAGCCAATTTGGTTCAGAATCTTTTACTGATGTTATAGATTTTTATATAACATCGCAAGCACAATGCTTTATAAAGGATTTTCTTGTACAACATTTCGGTAGTACTGGAATGCTTCTTACTGCAAGATGTTTTCTCGAAGGCTTAGCATTAAAACGCATGTATGCAAGTGGCAAAATAAATGATATGCAAATTGAATTATTGCGACATCAAGTACATATTATCGAATACAATTATTATAAAGAGTTTGACGATATTGCTGATAAAATTTTACTTCCTAAGAAATTAGAAAAAGACAAAGAAGATTCAGTGAAAGTTTTTAGAGAAAAGCTTTCTGGTAAATACAATGAAAAAGAAATTAATGCCATTCTTAAAACAAATAAGCCGTTTTTATGTGATCCGTATACAAATTTTAGAAAATTAGTTAAAGAGAATTTGGGAGAAGAATACGCGAAGATTTATGGTCTATATAGTCAGGCAATTCATCCATCTGTTAATGATTTTTATATGAATGAAGATATATGGCAAACTATACCTAATATATTGTCTCTCATACTAGAAGAATATAAGTCATTACCGATATCGCAACTTACGTTTAATAGTTATATTGTTTTAATATATAAATCGGATATTTCGAAAAAATATGAAGAGTTAGTTTACCAAGAGTGTAAAATTTTGAAAGATATAAGTGGCTTGTTTAATAGATTCTTTAATAAAAACTATGTATCAGATACATTGAGTAGTATAAATCTATTGATGTGTGAGATGTGTACCGATAGACTACTTGGTCTATGTGAGCAAGTGAAATCCAAATGGAAAATTGCATTGGATATGTTCTCATCGTTTTATAAATTCTATATAACATGCTTTCCGCCTGAGGAATATTTAAAGTTACTTGAGGAACACGAACTGGTACAAGTAAAACGAAATTTAGGAGAAGAATTTTCAATCGATAAAGCATATGGACTTTATAAAACTCTCTATCCTGATGGGGTTCAGCAAAAGACATTTGAAAAAAGTTTTTTGACAACCTGTGGTTATACTGTTGATGCAAAAGGTAAAACTAGAAGTCTTACTAGCATAGTAAAAGACTTCATTGCAAAGTTTGCTGGTCCAAATAAACCTTTATCATTTGATAGAAGTATGTTGTTAGATTATGTGGAAAGTCAAATGCTTTCTCACGCTAATGGTTATATGTGGTATGCTAATCGCGGAGCGTGGAGTGATGAAAAGAATGTGATTGTTAGTATGGATGTGTGTTTGATATTTATATTGAAATCCATAATGACTATATTTAAGACACATAAAACCATTGAAAAAACTAATTATTATAAGCCAATAATAAATCTTATTAGAAATAGCCTTGGAAGAATAAAAACAATATATGATGAAAAAATAAAGATATTGGATATTCCTGGAATAGTTATTTAGTAATTATGAGTTTGAATATAAAACATATGAGAGAGAATTCAACGTTTATGATAGTGTTAAAGATCATTATCCAAAATATGTATTATCAATGGATGAATTTGATATGAGTATAAATGGCATCATTCATAAAAATATTCGTGATTTTTTATTACATTTTCCTGAATGATTGTTTATCGGTAATGACTTTATTATTTAGAATAAGCTGTACTTTTCTTAGATGATCTGCATATATTAATTAAAAAATATATGCATAAAATATAATTAAATGATTGATTATCTGCATATAAAATTATATCATTATATGCAGATAAGAACGGAGTATGTGTAATGAAAATATTTGATTATTCGTTTTTGAATTATGGATTATTACCAGTGCGGTTGATTAATCTAACTTCTGGGATTGCTTCTTTAAAAACGATGGCTGGAGTTAGGAAGACTGATTATGCACAGATTTTTACTGAACTAGAGTCGATAGCTAAGGTTCAATCAGTTAAAAGTTCCAATGCTATTGAAGGTATTGTGACTAGTGATGACCGCATTCGTGCGATTGTAAATCAAAACAGCGCGCCTTTAAATCATAATGAATCTGAGATTGCTGGATATAGGGATGCTTTGAATCTGATTCATAATGATTATGAATATTTAGATTTTCGAGAAAGTGATATTTTAAAACTTCATAAGATGATGCTATCTATTGTTGGATATGAGTACGGTGGAAAATATAAGAAAGATGATAATGTAATTTTAGAAGTAGATAAGAATGGTCAAAGAAGAATTCGTTTTAAGCCTACCTCAGCATTTGAAACACCACAAGCGATGAAGCAGCTTGAACTAGCATATTTAGATGCGAGAAGTGATGCTAATATCAACCAGCTTCTTTTGATACCTTGCGTGATACTAGATTTTCTTTGTATTCATCCGTTCCAGGATGGTAATGGACGAATGTCAAGACTCCTTTCATTACTTCTGCTTTATAAAAATGGTTATGATGTCGGAAAATATGTTTCCTTTGAAGAACAGATTAACAATTATAAAAACAATTATTATGAAGCTTTACGACAATCTTCAGTAGGTTGGGAAGAAAATAAAAATAGTTATTTTCCATTCATAGAAAATTTCATTTCTATGCTTTATATGTGTTATAAGGAGCTCGATAAACGTTTTGCAGTTGTTAATGGAAAGAAAGTGTCTAAAAAAGTTCGTATAGAAGCTACTGTATTAAATAGTTTAACACCTATATCGAAAGCAGAGATTTGTAAAATCCTTCCTGATGTCAGCCCTACAACAGTGGAAATGGTTTTGGGGATGATGATAAAAGAAGGCAGTATTAAAAAGATCGGCTCAGGAAGAAGTACTAGGTATTTAAAAGCATAAACGGCAGATTATTTGAATGGTAATTCGACAAGGCTAATTTTTTTGTATGTATGTGCTGGATTTATATTCAAATGTATTAATTTTAGATGAAAGTGATATGAGTAAAGAACATTTACAAAAAAGAGAAAACTATTCATTATTTCGGCGTTTGATAGAATTAAAAGTAAAATATAGTTTACACTTTTTGTAAATTTTACTTTACATTTTTTGTAAATTAGTTTATTATTATTTGCGGAGTATAAAATGATTAAAGATAGATTAAAGGAACTTGATATCAAAATTTCAGAGTTAGCTGAATATTTTAATGTAACTAGGCCAACTATTTATAAATATATAAGTACTTTTGATGAGGGCAAAACGGAAGGCATTCCACAAAAAATAAGAGATTTATTTGATTATATAAATAATTATCCTTTAATTGATAAGCATAATGTTATTAGTTTTATTTTCAAAAGCTTTACTAATAAAAACGATAATTGTGAAGACCAAAATATTGAATTAATTAATGATTTTTTAAGACAAAATATTAATAGTGAAAAAGGACAATTTATCATCAAAATTGTTTCATCAAATTCATATGACTTAATTATTCATTATGCTACTCAAATAAGTGAAATAATAGATAAGGAAAAGATATCAAAGAAAGATCTTAAATTATTAAAGCCATATAAAGAAATAGAAAAAATGTACAGTATAATCGGAGGTAAATTAAAATGAAAAGATCTATTGTATTAAGCAAGTATAGAAACATCGGGCTAGATAGTCCCCAAGAATTTATCATTAATAATTCCTTGGAGAAAGGTAAAATAGGAAATTTAATTATTTTAATTGGTGCTAATAATTCTGGTAAAAGTAATGTTTTGGATGCTCTTTTCTCATTAAATGAAAATAATAAGATTTTTGACAGAGATAAAACTACTCTTAGTTTTAAACCGGAAGATTTAAATCCAACCGTAACTTTAGAAATGAAGGAAAAGGGTGTGCACTTAGCATATGAAAAGAATTTAAAATCTAGTAGTTTTGTATACAACAATAAAAATGAGGATATAATAACATATTCATTAGAAGAACTAATTGAAGAATTAAATCAAATTTCTGATATAGCTATAGAGTATAATTTGTCTACTATTGTCAATGGTATCAAAGATTTAATAAGTAGAAAAGATACTATTACTTCTGAAAAGTTGATTATTGAATTCTCAAATTTACTTTCTAGCGGAAACATAGGCTATTATAGGTCGTCTGGTACGTTTTATAAATTTATATCAGAACTAAAAATTAAAAATTACAAAATTATTAATGAATATTATTCAAGAAATTCTAATAAAGAAAAAAGTAATGCAGAAAAATTTATGTCTAGTAAGTTTGGACTTCCTTTATTGCCGAAAATTATAAAATATAATGCAACTCCAGTAACTAAGCAAAATTTATCGATAGATGTAAGTCAGTTGAAAAATAGCTTGTTTTTTTCATCAATTTTTAGAGTTATTGGAATAGAACCGGATGAGATTCTTAATGCTTATGAGCAATATCGAGAATTCAATAATATTGCTATTTTAAATAAGATTAAAAATAACATAAATAAAAAACTAGTAAACATTAATAAAGAATTTAATAAACTTTATTTTGCTGACAACGACAAATATAAATTTGGAATAGAATTAACAGAAACAAATCTTGCATTTAGTATGGCAAGAGGTGATGATGAAGAGCCGATAATGATTGAATATCAATCTACAGGGTTCAAATGGTTTTTTGATTTTTATTTCAATTTTATTGCTTCAGATTCTTTACATGCTGGTGATATTATTGTGATGGATGAGCCGGCAACTCATTTGCATCCCGAAGGGCAAAAAGAATTAAGAAGATTTATAAAAGAATTTGCTATAAAAAACGATTTAACCTTTGTTATCGCTACACATTCTCCATTTTTAATTGATCCGGATCATTATGATGAATTACGTATTGTATCTATGAATAATAATAGAACAAAAATAGACAATTCATTCACTGCAGTTAATGTAGATGATCCAGATTCTTTATTACCAATAAAAGAAGCATTAACTATAAAACAAAATGTTTTATATGATTTGGATACTGAAATAATTTGGGTTGAAGGAATAACTGATTACAATTATTTAACTTTGTTTAAGAAAATTTTAGATTATAAAAACATTTCATTTTTGCCTTTTCAAGGTGTTGGAATAGATGATAAAATGCAAAATAGCATTATAGATAAATTAAATAAAATTAAATTTCATAAGAGAAATATACTTGTTGATGGTGATAAAGCTGGACTAGCAATGAAAAAGAACTGTGTAAATACTGCTTTTGATAAAATTAAATTAATATCAGATATTCAATCATCTTCAGGCAGAAAAATAGTAGAAATAGAAGATTTGTTTAGCGATGAAGATAGAAAAAAATACCCCGTTTTAGATAAAAATAATGAAGAAACTTATAAAAAATCTTATCTGTCTTCATTAATGAAAGATCATTGCAAAAAAGAGGATTTTAGTCAAGAAACATTGGATAATTTTAAAAAACTATTTGAGTTATTAAAAGACTGAACGGAAAGATATAGGCAGTATTAACATAAATTTAAGTTAAGTGTTTAAGTATTTTTATAAACAAATTGTTCAAAAATTTGTCTAGTAAAATTATCATTAATCTGTATACCTGAAAAAAATATATGTCTATATTCGTCATTCAATGGTAATAAAAAACCAAAATCTAATAAAACATTTATTATGGAAAAGAGCAATTTTTGATGTTTTTCTTTTATGCAACCAAATTCTTTTTTCTTATCTAATTCAAAAAAGGAAAAAGCTTTACTTTCTTTTCCAGTTAAATATTCAACTAATTGTGGTTTAGTAAATTTAAAATTATCAAATGATGTCAAGTTAGCAATTAGTTTTAATAAGTCTTTAATTGGATATCCAGCTAATACGCATTGCTCTAGAGGAATTTTCTTGCCTTTTTGTTCATATAGCCTTTGGTTTCGGGACATAATTTCTTGTGACACAGAAAAATCTTGAGAAGGAATATAATAATTACATCCTGTTTTATCATTTTTATAATTTGTACAGCCTAGCATCCTACCAGCTGTTACATGACCATCTTTATCTTTGATTCTTTTTACGATGAGATAACCAGATTCACATTGAGGACATTTTTGAATCGACATTTTACCACCAGAAACATCATTAGTGACAAATCCGCAAACTTCTGGATCATTCGAGCAAATATATAAATCTAATGAATCTTTAGGAGTTTTTAATTTTTTTCGACGAATTTGGAGCGGATATCCACAAATAGGACATTTATAACGAAAGTTTTGATAATCCAAATGTTCTAAAGATGGTCCATTCAACACTATATTTTTATGATTTTCCATAAGTTCAGAGATAAATTGTGATGGTTTTGTTTTAGGAGTTATTAAGTAAACACTATTTTTAGTTCTCGTTAATGCGACATAGAACAATCTTCTCTCTTCAGCAAATTCGATTTCTTTTGCTTCATTTAAAACTAATTTCATTATTGGATCATCTTCAATTTTAGATGGGAAACCCAAAACATCATCTTTTCCATTAATAACAATAACATTATTAGCGCCAGTTCCTTTAGAAGAATGTGCGGTCATAAATTTAATCTTTAATTTAGGGTGAGCTAGACTTTTGATTCTGTTATCGGAAGTGCATAAAAACATTGTATTTAGACGATTTAGGTTTTTACCATCAAAATTATATCTACCTAATAATAAAACATCTGATTCAGGTCCAAATTTAGATTCAATATCGTCTAAAGCTTCTTCAATAGCTTCGCCGAGTCTATAATACGGACCATTTTTATCGTGTTGTTTGTCATAAGTGTCATCATAACTCATAATGATTACTGGATCAGATAAATGTTTCTGTGATACCAAGTTCTTTTTCTTTTGCAAATCATTTTTCATGATAAAGGAACCAGCAATGTCGATTAATTCTTGTGAATTCCTATGAGTTTGGTTTAGTCTTAAAATTTGACCATATCCCATTTTTTGCTCAAAATCAGTGAATAATGTTATATCTGCTCCTGAAAAGCGAAAAATAGATTGCCAGTCATCTCCAACTGCAATTATTTTTGCATCCGAGCATTGTGACAGCTTTTCTGCCAAATTAAATCTTTGTAATGATATATCTTGATATTCATCAACAAAAATATAGTCGTATGGTAATTTTTCTCCATTTTTAATTTTTTCGTCTAATATATCGGAGGCATTGTTGATCATATCTTCAAAATCTATAGCATGCTCTTCATTTAATTTATTTTCGTAATATCTATAGCATTGTCTTGCAATATCTAAAAATAGTAAAGTTCTTTCATCTTTTCTTTCACGAGCAGAGGTCATGAAATCTAAGAACTTTTCTTCTTTATAGCCATTGGTTTTAAATCGATTAATAAAATCACATAAAAGTTGAATCAGTTTTGTAAAGTATCTTTCTTCAGCACGCTGCGCAATTTCTTTATATATTTCTGTAGTATTTCTTTGCTCGAGCTTATAGTTGTGTTTAAGTAATTCTTTTTTTAGATGGCTTATTAAAGATTCTTTATCATTATATTTAGAAAAAGTATAAATCAAATCAGTGTTATGTATGCGATGAAGCTTTACTTTATCATTAATATGTTTTTTATAGGTTCTCAGCTCTTCTTTAGTGAAACGCCAATTAGTTCCAGACTCACTTATCCCAAAATGTTCTATATAAGACACTTTATCATTTTGCCAAATCTTAAAATCTGGTGTATATGGTTTTGATGAACCAGCTAAACAATATGGATATATAGGTTCATATTCATAATCAATCCCATTAATATATAAAAAATTGGCTATTTCACATTCTTGTCTAGATCTAACTTTTTCATCATTAATAGTAATTTTGCTTTTCTTTAGTTGATTAGTATAATTATTCAAATCACTTTTGAGTGTTGCAAAATCATTCTTCTCTAAAATTCTTTTATATAAATCTAATGATCGCTGTGCGTCAAATGGAATATTTATGTATGATGCAAAAAAGATAGTAATTTTTTTGATAAAGGTTTCATCTTCAATTTTAGTCATTAAGTACTCACGTAATACTTCAAACATAAAGCCAGTACTTTTAATACTGTGCTTACCTGTGGTTTGTTTGATAATTGTATTTCCTATAGAATGAAAGGTGGATATATTTGCGGGTATATTTAATTTTTGGAACCTTTCTTTTAATTCATTTGTGGCTTGTTTTGTGAAGGATACAATTAATATTTTTGATGGATTAATATTTTGTTTCTCAACCAAATATTTTGCTTTTGCTGCCAATGTTGTAGTTTTTCCTGCACCAGCACCAGCAATTACTAATGTATAGTCTTCATCATTTAAAACTATTCTTTTTTGATCATCATCTAAAATTATCTTTGAATCTAAATCTTTTAAAAGGTTATCTAAATAATTTTTATCTGTTTTTAAATGCTTTTCAACAAAGGCTTTATTGTGTTTTTCTATTAAGCTTTCCACATTAGAATATGCTCTTAAATAAGTTGAAATAGATTTATAATCACATTTATTTTTTTTACACCAAGTAAAGAGCATTTTATTGGATTCTAAAACATTGAGATCCGAGTAGGATTTTTGTGCTTTTTCAACATAAGGACTAAATTCTTTCCTGGAAATATATTTGTCTAAGCTTAAAAGCCTAGATATATTTTTATAAAAATCTTCAATAGCTTTGAAGTTTGGTTCTGAATTCCTACTTTTAAAAACAAAAAGTGACATATTTGTATTATACAACTAAAATTAAAAATTATTATCATTAGGTGGGATTTATAACAATGTAATGTAAAAGTCAAAGAACTACCGATATTAGAGAAACTAGAATCATATATCGATAGTTTTAAAGACACCTTAACTAATAAATCAGAGATATATAAAGCAGTTCAATACTTAAAAAACATATAACAGGCTTTAAAGAAGTCTTCAAAGACGGATGATTAGAATTAGATAATAATGCCAGTGAAAGATGGATTAAAGATATCATTATAGGAAGAAAAAACTGAATGTTTGCAAATTATGTTTTTCAAAAGTTAAAGATTTCAACACTTTTGTATTAGATCTTTTGCAAAGTCACGGATTTATAATACGATTTTGTAAAATGTTAAAGATTCATTATTGATGTGGCATATATTTTTAAAATTCAATCTAATAAATTAGTAACACTACAAGATTATTCTTTTTAATTTAAGAAAAGTCTCAAAAAATTCATGTCTAATTATCGATTTATCTTATAATTTGAGATAACATATTTTTTCAATCTTAGTAATATTTTTAAGCATAACTATATCATTTATGATCAGGGAAAGAGTAGAGAACTTCTCTAGTAAAATTGATATTAATCTATTATGTCATTCCAGTTAAGTGTTAGTAATGTTGTGAAGTGATTTCATATTTTATTAAAACACATACATATATTCGCTTCATTATTTTCTGATACAAAGTCAATATGTCATAGGATAAACATATGTCTCATATCGAGCTAAAAAGTTTAATTAAAAACGATGCGATTATTTTATTAATATTGCTGTTTTACATGATTTAAGCGCTTACTTTTATAAAAATACGAATTTGACTTATAAAAATACGAATTATCTATTTTTAATTTTTTTCTTTTCATTCAAGATATTAACAAGCTTCTCAGGAATGTCTTTGAAGAGAAAGGAGAATATATATGAAGAAAGTTCCTTTTGGCTTTCTCACAGGTCTTTTTGCTATCTTCTTCTTTTATTTGACTATCGGTGTAGTCGCTTTGTACATCATTTTAAATTTAGTGGCGCAGGCGACTGGACAATCAGTTTCTTTGTTTGATAATTGGTATCAGACGCTTTTATTCGTTTTAGATATTTTTGCTTTCCTCGGTTTTGCCACTTGTTTAGTTTTCTTAATTTTAAGAAAGAAGAAAGGAGATGAAAAACATGCCGAAATTGTTCAATAAAACTCTCTGGGGATTATCGTCTGTTTTCTGGGGACTTTTCTTAGCTATCACTATCGCTGGTGGATCTATAGCTAATTCCTATGAGACACAGATCAATTCATTTTTGGATATCAATCCTTTCATACAAGTGGATGATTCTGATAACACCACTCCTGATGTCATGTATTATAAGAGCGATTATAATCGTTATCGTTGGCACAAGAATGAAGACGGAAAATATGAGTTCCAATTAGAATGGAATGTTGATGGCTTACATGACTATGCTAAAGCCGCTATTAAACAAGTCAATAATGAAGGCTCAGTCATCTTATGGAACAATGATGAAACATTACCATTAAAACAAGATAGCAATATCTCTTTATATGGTACTAGCGTTGTCGCTTCTAATTATATCGTCAGTGGTGAAGGTTCTGGTGCTCATGCTGCTAATACCCAAGACACTTTAAGACTGTGTTTAGAAAGTAATGGAGTGAATGTTAATCCCTCTTTAACTGATGAGATTGAACTGAAAGCAGCAGCTGGTTATAAGTCGACTATGCACAATTTACCAGGCAGTGATATCAATGTTGTGTATTTTGATGTTAATGAATTGCCTTTTAGTATGATTCAAGCTACTTCTGATTCAACTATAGCTTCTTATGGAGATACCGCTATCTATATCATCTCAAGAAATGGTTCTGAAAACGGCGATCTTTTCTACAATGCTTCTGAGTGTTTAGATGGTAACTATTTAGATTTGACTAATGAAGAAGTCACTTATCTCAACCAATTAGAAAGTTATAAAGAACAAGGCTTATTAGATAAGATTGTTTTAGTTTTGAACACTTCTAATCCGATGCAGTTTAAAAATTTAGTTAATTATGATATCGATGCTTGTTTATGGGTCGGATTCGGTGGAACCTCATCTTTCAGATCTTTAGCTGATGTTTTAACTGGTAGAGCTGATCCTAATGGTAGATTACCTAATATTTATGTATATGACAATTATTCAGCGCCTGCTACTGTTAATCAAGGTGACTTCACTTTCAGCGAATATTCAGATGATTTACCAGCTACTACCACTTATACTCACAACACCAAATATATCGTTTATCAAGAAGGTATCTATGTCGGTTATCGTTATTATGAAACTCGTTATGAAGACTATGTGTTGAATCAAGGATCAGCTGATTCTTCAGCTGGTGTTAAAGAATCTGCTGGTAATTGGCGTTATGATGAAGAAGTCATTTTCCCATTCGGATATGGTTCTTCATATGCTGAATTTGAAAGATCAAATTACCGTGTTGAATTTGATGTTTTAACCAATAGTTATAATTGTTACTTAACCACTAAAAATGTCTCAGACACTTATTCTGGTAAAGATGTGTTCCAAGTTTATTTACAGAAACCTTATACGGATTATGATAAACAAAATAAGATTGAAAAATCAGCTGTGGAACTCATCGGCTTTGCTAAGTCTCCGAAATTAGCGCCTGGTGAAGAATATACTTTTGAAGTCAATGTCAAAGTCAGTGATTTCATCTCTTATGATTCCTATAAAGCAAAAACTTACATATTAGAAAAAGGTGATTATTATTTAGCTTATGGTGATAATTCCCATGATGCCTTAAATAATATATTAGCTAGTAAAGGTGCTGATACTTCTAGAATGGATGCTCCTGGAAATGCTTCATATGCATATAAAATCACTCAGAAGGAAGATGATTTTGAAACTTATTCTAAGAGTTTAGTGACTGGAAATCCTATCACTAATCAATTCGATGATACTGATATCAATTTGTATGAGCACACACAAGATCAAAAAATCACCTATTTGACTAGAAATGATTGGTCAGGCACATATTCTACTTCTCCAGTATCTATGAAATGTGTCGATCCAGAGATGGTCAAAGATATGCAGATAACATCTTTAAGTGATGAAATCGTCAATTCTGATATCACTGAAATGCCAGTTTATGAACAGGACAACGGACTCTCTTTAATTGATTTGATGTATGAAGACTTCGATTCTGAAAAATGGGATCTTTTATTGAATCAGATGACGCAAGAAGAGCAAGTCGCTATTGTCACGGATGCCTTTGAAATGATTCAAGGTGCTACATCTATCAATGCTCCCAGTGCTAAAGTGCAAGACGGACCTGCTGGTATCAGAAAAGCTGAAAATAGTATGGGATATTCATGTGAAGTTTTGATGGCTGCGACTTTCAATGTTCCATTAGTTAAAAAATTAGGGACAGCTTTCGGTATGGAATGTATGCAATTAGGTTTCGGAGGTGTATATGGACCAGGTGCTAATATTCATCGTTCCGCTTATTCTGGTCGTAATTTTGAATATTTCTCAGAAGATCCAGTCTTGAGTGCTGTCATTTTAGATGCCGAACTAGATGGACTTTGTTCTAAAGGTGTAATTCCTTTCACTAAGCACTTTGCTTTGAATGATCAAGAAAGAAATCGCTATGGCGTGGCCACTTGGGCTAATGAGCAATCTATTCGTGAAATCTATCTAAAAGCGTTCCAATTATCGACAGAGAAGGGAACAACTTTAGGTTTGATGTCTTCTTATAATCGCTTG
Organism: uncultured Bacilli bacterium; assembly: GCA_944371605.1. Classification (GTDB taxonomy): domain Bacteria; phylum Bacillota_I; class Bacilli_A; order RFN20; family CAG-288; genus Enterosoma. Next base: position 23,533 of record CALVXU010000017.1, on the reverse strand, counting down.
GGGTGCACTTGGACAGGTGCTCATAAAGGCTTACTTACTAATGTTTTAAGAGATGAATGGGGATTCATCGGTGCAATTGAAACTGATTGCTCTGCTGGTGAACATATGGCAACTGAAGAAGCTGTCGCTAACGCCGTGGTTGCTGGACAAGATTTGTGGTTGGGTTCACCGGTCAAAGGTAAATCTTGGAATTATAAGAACCTGCCGATAGTCGCGCAGGCATTAAGAACTTCTACTAAGAGAGCTTTATATGCTGTTTTGCATTCTAATGTCATGAACGGAATGAAATCCGGAATCAAGATTGTAGAGATCACACCATGGTGGCAAAGCACGATTTTAGGTTTGCAAATAGGAGCTGGAGTTTTAACTGGAGCTTCGTTCATCTTAGTCACTCTCTCTTTCCTCTTCCCGGTACTGAAGAGAAAGGAGGAAAAATAAAATGAGAAGAAAGATTATCAATTTACTTTTCGCCTTTTTTACAGTAAGTAGTCTTATCTCGTGTAGCCCTAATTCTTCTAATTCGGGCTTCATAGGTGATGAAGAATGGCAAGGCAATTGGGAAGGCAGTGAAGATATTGAAGACGATCCGCAGATTGAGATAGTTTGCAAGCAGAAATGTCCAGTTTGTGGTAAATGCTTGGATCCTGACTGCACCATCGATACTGAGAAATGTTATGACATGAATGGAAGAACCAAGTATGAGTTCTTGGGTTCTGATAAAAGAGTCAAAGTCACTGCTGGCAATAAAGGTCCTTTAAATCAAGTTGCTAATGGCGGTTATATCGATAACTTCAATAATAATGAAGGAGCTGAAATCGAATATACAATAATTGCTAGTGAGGCAACTACCGCTTGCATGGGAGCTACTATTTCCATGATGCCTCTAGCTATGAGTTTGACTACTACTTGCGAAACTTATGTCAATGGTGAAAAACTTCTTTCTAATTCTCAGGTGAAGGCTAATCTCAACTGGCCTTATATTCCTGGAACAACTACTATTCCTTCTCCTAATGAGTGGTATAACTTCACTGAATATTTCATCGGTTGCGTCAATTTGAAAGAAGGTGAAAATACTATCAGAATTGTCAATCCTAATAGAGGTGCTTATCAGTTCAATTTCAAATCGATTGAATTTTTATCTTCAGTGCCATTAGAGCTAGGTAATGCTTCTGGCTATGTTGAGCATGTTTGTGAAAATCATAATGCGGATGGACTTTGCACTGATTATGATTGCAATGAATTAGTCTGTCTCAACAAAGATGAAACTGATTGGACACATGAGAAACTAACTTTGGATGCGAAAGAAGATTATGTTCTAAAATTCGATGATAATAATGAGAATATTTACAATGCAACACCTGGCGAAGAGTGTATCGGATATCTTGATAGTTACAATTCCAACCAGACTATCATCTGGTCTTTCAATGCTACTGAAGAGACATATGTGCGACTTTCTTTAGAACATTCGGGTGGTTTAGGACATGGTTCACCTTACATTGATACTTGGAATCTTTTCTTCAATGATGAACAATTCACCACTGGTGCATTAGCTAAGTGCAATGATGATGCTAATAAGTGGAATTATAGCTTATACGGGCATTCTACTATCGCCTATGTAAAAGCTAAGCCCGGTAAGAATACGTTTAAGATGGTTCATAATTCTACTACCGGTTATAACATTCGTTCATTAGATATTTACAATCAAAAAGGAGAGCTTTCACCAGCACAAGCTGAAAAATAAAGAGAAAGGAATAATTGTATGAAGAAACGTAGTTTTGTTTTAACCGCTATTCTATCTATTTCCATGTTATCAACTTTATCTCTTACGAGTTGTACTGATAATTCCTCTACCAGTTCAAATCCTAATAATTCTTCTGATATAATCGGATCCAATGTGTCGACTTCAAATCCTAATAATTCTTCTGATATAATCGGATCCAATGTGTCGACTACACCTAGTGTTGTAGCTGTTAGTTCAGTTGAATTAGCAGCTGATAGCACAGAACTAGAAGTCGGTGATAGCACTATGCTAACAACGACTGTTTTACCTAGCAATGCCACTGATAAATCAGTCACTTATAAATCTAGTGATGATAGTGTCATCACGGTTTCTCAAGCTGGTTTAGTGACAGCTAAAAGTTTAGGGAAAGCGACAATCACAGTCACTACTAATGATGGTAAGAAGACTGCTACACTCGACTTTGAAGTGATAACGGCTAGCATTTTTGAAGCGGAAAATGCTACTCTTACTGCTGGAGCATCAGGCGAGATTTTGATCAACAACACCGAAGGTGCTTCAGGTGGTAAAACTTTAGGTAATTGTTTTAATAACACAGGTGCTACCATCACTTTTACAGTCGTCAGTGAAAAAGCAGCTTCTTACAATTTGTACGCATGCATCGGGTTTGGTTCTACTCATACTGATGACCCTTTGAGTAAAGTTGTAGTCAATGGTGAAGATGTTGAAGTTCCTAAACAGTTTGATGATCCACAAGCCAATTGGAATCATTTTATGGAGTTTTATTTAGCGACAGTGGAGCTGAAAGCTGGTGAAAATACTGTAAGTCTTGTCATCGATAAAGGACTAGGAAATGTCGATTATGTAAAATTTACTGGTCAGAGTAAATTGACATTACCTGAGGTGGAAGCTAGCATCACTATCTCCACTGCTTTAGAAAAATATTTAGTCGGTGTCAAATCAGCACTCAATATCACTTCTATTGGCTTAGAAGAGGAAATCACAGTCACTTCAAGTGATAAATCAGTCATTGATACAGCGACTTTTGATGCTGATACTAATCAAGTTTTATTTACACCCTTGAAAGCTGGTAAAACCACGATCAAGCTGGTCAGCGGTGAAGCTGAGGCCAGTGCAGAAATCAACGTCGTAGAAGCTAGTGGTGATGAATATACTTTTAAAGGCATAGATGCTGATTTGAGCGCTGGATATGGTATTGATGATCCTAATGCTGATGGTCAGGTTGTCGGTGGAATTTGGGATAATCACGCTAAGATTTCATATCTGATTGAATCGAAATCTGAGCAGACTGTATCTTTGATTTTTAGAACAGCAATCTTTGATGCTACTAGAACTAAATTAACAAATACTTTTGAGTATATTAAAGTTAACGATGTTGATTTAGCTTTAGAGAATGTTTATATTGAAGCCTCATCAGGACTAGGAACATCTAATTATGGTTTCTTCTATTTTACAGATGTAAAACTTAACGCTGGAAATAATACTATCGTTTTGCAAACAACAACTACCGGTCGCACTAATTTTGACTATATGCTCATCAAATCTACAGATTCCGTAGATTGGGGAGAGAAAGAAGTTATCCCACCAGAAACTGGAGAGAAGTATCGTTTTGAAGGTGAGTTAGCAACGTTAGAAGGCTGCAATTCAGAATCGCAAGCTTTAGCTAGTGGTGGCTATTGTGTTGGTGGGATCAGCGACTCTTCAGTCATTACCTATCAACTCAATTCTTTAACTGAGCAAGTGGTGGATTTAGCTCTTATCACTGCAGTTGTATCTACAGATAGAATCAAGGTTGGTGATTATTATAAGCAAGTCACTATCAATGACACACCTTTAACTTTAGATAGTGAAGCAACAATTGAATACACTGGTTCACCAACATGGACATGTTTCGCGCCTGTCACTATTGAAGACGTGTCTCTGCAGAAAGGAATCAACACCTTAAAAATATCTCTTAATGGGTCCACGTGTTTTGATTATATTGAAATCAATGCTGAAAATTATGTTGGGTGGAATTATGATGAATCAGTTGAGTCTAAACTTGAAGGCGATGAGGCAATTTTAACTTCTTGTTTTATTGCTACTGAAGAAGATGGCGCAAGCGATGGTAAACATGTTGGAGGAATCTCTACTGGTTCAATGATTGAATTTGATGTGACTTCTGCAGCTTCGCAATTTGTAACGCTGAATCTTAAGAGTGCAATAGTTGGCGCTGATAGACTATCTTTTGCTTCTAACATCAAAGAAATCACAGTTAATGATGTGGTCTTAAAAGTTGATGGTGATAAAGAATTCATCGGTTCTACTGATTATGGTTGGGGCAATTATTGTGATTTTGAGATCAGAGATGTTCGTCTGAATGAAGGAAACAATAAGATAATCATCAAATTTGCTGATGGCGCTATGACCAATTTTGATTATCTTTTAATAAAGGGCGCAGCTGAAGTAGAATTTGTCAAAGAAGAGGAAGAAGAAATCACTGAAATCGAAGGGACTTCATACTATTATGAACCAGCAGCTGGCACGAAAGACTTAGGAGAATATGCAGGTGCTAGAAATGGTGATGCCATCGGATTTGTAAATTATAATGGTTTTTCGATGACTATCAAAGTGATGTCTGCTGAAGCTAAAAAAGTCAGTGCTTACATCAATACAGCATATTCAGATGGAAATAGTCCTGTCACTTCTTTGAAAGTGAATGGTGTCGAAGCTACTGAGTTAGTTAAAACTATCAATGTTAATAGCGATTGGGATGCCTTCGAAAGAAACTTTATCGGTAATTTAGACTTGATTGCCGGAGAAAATACGATTGAAATTGTTATAGGAACTAATTGTGGTAAATTTGATTATTTAGAATTAGTCTCGCCGGTGGAGTTGTTAACAATAGATTAAAATTCATCGTATTTCTTATCTATAAATACAAGTTTTTTGATAAAACATTATGAGAGTAGAGAATTTTCTCTACTCTCATTCATTAAAATATGATCAGAATAGCGATAGTTGAAGATGAAGAACAAGCGCTTTGTAAACTTGAGGAAAATCTCAACAAGTTTTTTGATTCGCATGATTTAGAAATCAATGTTTCTCGTTACAATTCAGCTGAAACTTTTTTATTAAATTTTAATAAACAATATGACCTAATTTTTATGGATATCAATCTACCTGGTCAAAATGGTATGGATGCTGTATTTCAGTTGAGAAAACAAGATAAAAATGTTCTAGTCATTTTTGTCACTTCACTTGCACAGTACGCTATTAAAGGATATGAGGTCAATGCCTTTGATTTTGTAGTTAAGCCAGTATCTTATTATAATCTTGCACTAAAATTAGAAAGAGTTTTAGATTGTCTAAACAAAAGCTTCAGCAATGAGATAGTAATTAAAAATAAGTTTTCTATTAGGCGTCTTAAAGCTTCTGATATCAAATATATCGAAGTTAGAAATCATTCTTTAATCTATCATACTGTTGATGGTGATTTTACTTCTTCAGGATCTTTGAAAAAGGTACAAGATCAATTGAAAGGGTTACCGTTTTCGCTTTGTAATCAGTGTTATTTAGTCAATTTAAAGTTTGTTTTAGAAATCAAAGGCTATATGGTAAATGTTGATGGCACCTATTTACAGATTTCACATCCGAAAAATAAGGAATTCATTCATGCACTCAATCATTATTTAACTAATAATAGAGGTAATTGACATGTATCAATTAACTGAATTATTTATATATAAATTTCTTTTTTGTATAGGTATTTTAGTGGCTTTACATCTTTTTGCGTTTCATCAAAAACACCGAGATCATTATTTAGTGAGGCTCTTAGTGTCTTCTTTTATTTGTATCGGCGTGTCCATAGCTATACCACTACCATCATTTTTTTATAACTCTATCGCTACTTCTTTGATTTTTTTCTTCATTTTTTTGCTGTGCACTATCTCGACTTATTTTGTTTATGATTTACCTATTAAAAGTATCTTTTTTATAGCTGTCACTTCTTATACAACTCAACATATCTCACATGAGCTATTTTCATTGGAGAGCACATTATTTGGATTAGTAACTGATTCAACTTTAGGACTATATGGCAGTGTAGTAGTTGATTTAACAAAATTAGATATCACACATCTTTTTATTGTTTTGGTTTATTTAGAAACCTTTTTTGTTTCATATGTGACTGTCTATTTTCTTATAGGTAGAAGAATCAATAAGACAGAATTGATGATTAATAACACACCAATTTTGATTCTTTCAGGTGTCATTTTATTAGTAGATATCATACTTAATGCAGTCGTCATTTATATTCAAGAAGGGTATAACAAGACATATGCAATAGTCAGTTGCATTTATAACTTGCTTTGTTGTGGAATGATCTTATTCATTTTGATTTCTTTAGCGACGAATAAAAGACTTAAAGTAGAACTAGAAACAACTACAAAATTATTAGAAAAAGCAGAAGAACAGTATCGATCTAATAAAGAAAACGTTGATTTGATCAATATCAAATGCCATGATTTAAAGCACATGCTTAATGAATATGCTGCAGAAGGTAAGATTAATCAGAACCTCGCTGATGAATTAAAAGGCATTGTTAAAATTTATGATTCGAATGTAAAAACAAATAATGAGGCTTTAGATTTGATTTTGACTGAAAAATCATTATTTTGTGAGAAACGTAAAATCAAGCTTAATTGCATGGCTGACTGTACTAATTTGAATTATATTTCTACAACTGATTTATATTCGATGTTCACTAATATTATCGATAATGCTATTGATGCAGTGAGCAAAATTCAAGACACTGAAAAAAGAAACATCAATCTTATTATTAAAAATGTCAATCATTTTGTCTCAATTGTAGTCAGCAATTACTATGAAGGTGAAATTAAACGTGGCAAAGATGGATTGATTGAAACTACTAAAGGTAATAAGGACTTTCATGGGTATGGTCTTAAGTCAATAAGATATATTGTTGATAAATATCATGGTGATATTGATATCTCTTATAGTGATCACATTTTTACATTATCAATTTTATTTCCTGCAAAAACATAAATCTATTTTAATATAACAAGCAATAGATATTGACTTGATTTCATGTGGAAAGTGGGGGGGGTATAATCAAAACACGGAGTGCACTGATTATGTCTTCTTTATTAATGATTTTAGGAAATTTGCTAGCATTATTTGCAATATTTTCTATGTTTGGCGAGGCTATAAGCGGTTTTGAGCTCACTATGTTTGATTTTGCTTTTGGAGTAAAAATAAATGAACAAGACATCATTCCTCAAAGCATGGGTGTATACAGCATCTTTCTTGTAGAAATTATATGTGTAATTATCAGTTTATATTTCTTTTTACGTTTGATATTTAATTTTATAAAATATCCGCATTATGCAGCAGTTTCTTGCTTTAATAATCATACTGTTGAACCGATGGTATTATCTCTTTTCTCTTTGCTAGCTACTATTTTATCTTTTTGTTCTTTAGTCTTGATAAAAGTTGATAATAATGGAATTACAAATTTAGTTCATGACTTAAAATTAGGTGTTGGACCAATTGCCATTTCAGTGATGAACATTTTATCTATTCTATGCTGTGTTGGGAGTTTAATCGGCATATTTTACGATAAAAAAATATCAATGATAGTGAATCGTTTGCAGAAAAAGAACATAGCAGTGGAAAAGAAAACGGAGGCGACTAATGAGCCATTAGCTCAAACTAATACTGCTTTAATTACAGAAGAAGAGAAAATAGCGTTATTAGAAAAAATATCATAAGCTGATGGTAGAAAAGATAATCACTGAAGAAGAATTTAACAACAAGAAAAATCAGATTTTGAAATGATATTTGATAGTTAGCAAAATCATATATACTTCATATAATCTATTATTTTATATAAGTAATTAGATGAACTAATATCACTTATCTAAGATAAAGCAGTTATTATTTAAATATTAAGATATAAATAGATTTTATTTCAGCTATTTAAGCGCTAACATATCAGAAATATTAAGATTTATCATATATTTTATTGATAGTTTGTATTTTATCATGATAATAAAGTTCATCCGTTATTTAAAGGAGCGAATAGTATGAAAAAGAAATTAGCTTTATTGCCTTTATTATCTTTACTTTTACTTTCTGGCTGTGAACAAGCTGGTAGCATGAATAGCAGCACCACTGCTGGGACAGAGAAACCGATTGAATTGACGGACACGCTTTTAACTGAGTTAGGGAAAGCATATAGTTTAGAAAACTTAGTCACTGAAGAAGTCAACGGCAAAAGCAGTCAATTCTATTCGGATTCCTTTTATAAGGATGATAAGTTTACAGTAAAAGTTTATAAGAGCAAACAAACAGATCCTGATAAAACTGTATTACAATTATTTGAGACTTATAGTGCTGATGAAGAAGGAAGATTAGTCGCAGAAAGAAGAAATTTAAATAATACCGCCTCCTATACGCTTGTATATAATCCAGTTTTACAAGAATATGCACAGTTTTCTGATAACTATACGAATTTCTTCTCTTTTTTGAAACTATCGGATTTTGATTTAGAAAATGGTGAATATATTTTAAAAGATACTGCGATTGAAGAAGTATCACCATATTTAGTGACTCAACTATATGGCAATCCCGGCTTTGAATTAGCTAGTTTTAAAATCATGGTTTCAGATGGCTTGTCTTATGAGGCTGTCACTGAACCTTATCAAACCACTACGAGGACTTACAATTATCATTTTGCAGGTAAAATTCTCGCTTATGGTGACGAAGTAGAGGTTGAAGAAAGAGCTGAGCCATATGAATCAGTAGAAGACTCTGTATTTGAAACTGCTTTTGATAATTTGAAGAAACAGAATTATGTATTGACACAAAGCGATTATCAAAATGATGAATTAGTTTCGACATCTACTTTTATCGCTGCTGGAGATTTGACGTATCGTGAAAATACTTTTGATGGCGTCGATTATAAAATAGCTGCTTATAAAAATGGTGATAAGTATTTTGAAGCGGATAAACAAGAGGATGGTACGTTTTTATTGACTAGAGAAATAACATCTGAAGAATATGCTGCTTTATTCCCAAGTTTCAGTGTTAATCCAGCTTGTTTTGATAAAGTGTCTAATCAGTATGTTGTCAAAGATGATATAAGTGATAGCATAAGTAAATTCTCACATTTCAGTTCACTCACCGATGAAATAGATGAATTAACAATTGATATCACTAATACTAAGATTTCTGTTACAAATATCAGTGGAGCCAATAAAACAGTCATCGAATATACTTCGATCGGTTCAGCTGATGTCGGATATACATTGGATGACATTAAAGAATCTAGTTCGTCTACGTGGGAAGAATTGTTGGATGAAGCTAACTATGCTAACTTATCATCTGTTTTAGGTGAAGAGATGTCATCTTTCCCTGTGCCAGAAGGTTTTGATATGCCTGAAGCATGGATAGATTTTGGCGAAGAAGGTTCATCGATACTTGCTTATCTTTCTTCTACTCCTGAGGCTAATAATGACTCAGTTAGTGCTTATGGTGAACAATTATTATCTGCTGGTTATACAGAAGTAGCTGATGCTGAGCACAATTTTGAAGGTTCTCTTGTATATAGCAAAGAGACCACTGCAAATACTTTAATTGTTGAAATCGGTGCAGCTGATCCTATTAATTTAGGTTTAGGTGATGCTTTCGACTTCCCAGTCTTTACTATCCTCGTCATGGCTCTTTAAAAAACTCATTCGTACACTTCTGGATCATCACCTGTTTTGAAGTTTTTGTTAAGTGTTTTTATATCGCTGATATCTTTATCAGATAAGACAAAACTATCAAGTTCTAAATTGTTCTTTAAGTGATCGATGTTTTTTGAACGCGGTAAGACGATGATATTTCTCTGCGTCAACCACTTTAAAATGACTTGTGATGTTGAAACTTGATATTTTTTAGCGATTCTACTCAAAGTTTCATCATGTAAACAACTATATTTACTCCCACCTAATGGTGAATAAGCTTCGACGACGATATCATTTTTTTGACAATAATCAATGAGTTCATCATTTTGGTAATAAGGATTGACTTCTATTTGGTTGACCATCGGCTTTTTTAATCCGTGTGCTTTTAAATTTTCTAAATGTCTGATCAAAAAATTGCTGACGCCGAAGGAACGAATCTGTTTTTCAGCATAAAGTTTTTCTAACACTTTATATGCTTCTAAATATCCTTCTATCGGCCAATGTAAAAGATAAAGATCGATATATTTAAGACCTAATCTTTTCAATGAGTTTTTAAATGCTTGTTCTCCTTTTTTATTCAAAATAGAGTTGTTCCACATTTTAGTTGTGACAAATATCTGCTCCCTAGGCAGTTTAGATCTTTTGATAGCTTGTCCTACTGATCTTTCGTTGAGATAAATTCTGGCAGTATCTATATGCCGATATCCTATTTTCAAAGAAGATAGCACAGTTTTATAGGATTGAAGCCCCATCATCAACTGATAAGTCCCTAATCCGACAATAGGAATTTCAACATCGTTATAAAGCTTGATTGTTTTCATATTTCACCTCGCTTATCTATATGATATCAGTTCTATCTTGATTTTAAATCTTTAATATCCTTTCTTTTTGAACAGGATCTTTTATTTAAAAATGTAATAGCTTCTTGTTTTGATTGAATGATTATGGTTTTTAATCACAGTACTTTTATAGTGAAGAAAGAGAAGTCATATCAAGCGCTTAAAAATAGAACTGTAAATTATAATAAATAATATTGTTATTATAATATTTATAACTTATTCAATGACTATATAATTACTAACAAACAATCTAAATATTATTCGAAAAGATTTAGATATAATATTCAAATTAGTGATGAGAGTCTCCGTCTGTTGCTAAGATTATTTTTTAACAATGAGAAAGCGGATATGATAATAACTTGTTTTTTAGTTCTTGCTATCTTGATTGCAAATAATTATACTATTTTAGTTATAAATTAATATTATATGAGGTGATTATGACAAGCCCTGCTGAAATTGTACTTATTGTTTTGTCCTTCATCATGATTATTATCACGCTTCTACAATCAGGAAAGAGCGAAGGCGCTTCCGCTGCTATTATGGGTGGTAATAAGATGAATATATTTACGAGAACGAAAGAGAGAGGCGCTGATAAAATTATGACGATTGTGACAACCGTCTTTGCTACAGCGTTCTTCTTAGTCGCAATTCTCTGTAATTATCTATAAAAAGATGAGGGGCCGATAAAGCCCCTTTTATTTTCTATTAAAACAGGTGGTTTAAGAATGACTGAAAAAGAAATTATTGGTTTATTAAAAGGACATCTATTAGATTTTGCTTCGATCGCTAATCGTGTTGGTGCTATGACTAAAGCGAAAAAAACAGATTTAGAATCTTTGCTCGATCGCTTGATTTATTCTGGGATTGTTGGCAAAGAAGATAAGACTTATTTTTTGCTTGCAGATCAAAAAATATTTTTAGCGAAAGTCGTTGCTAAAACACATAATTTTGTCATTCTTAAAAATATTATTTCTGGCGAAGAAGTGCGTGTTTCTGGCCAAGAATCAGATGGATTATTGATCGGTGACCTTGTCTATGCTAAAAGATTTCAACAAGATACATATCATTGCTTGAGCTATCTTAAACCAGTGACTTCTTTTAAAGGTTATTATTCATTAGATACTGACGGAAAAGAGATTTTACTAGTTTCTTATTTGAATAATTGCGGTAAAAAAATCTCTATTGAAGGCATCAAGGAAGGTCTGGCTATCAAGCAAGGTGATTTAGTTAAAGCTGATATCGTTTCATATAAGAAAAATACTTTTCGAGTGATTGTGACTGAATTGTTAGTCAGAGCAGATTCAGTCAATAGTGATATCTCAGCTATCATCGCTTTAAATGATGGTAAATTAGAATTTCCAGAGGCAGTTCTAAATGAGGCTAAACATATTTCTGATTTAGTGACTGCTGAAGATAAGGCTGGAAGAACTGATTATACATCTCATTGTGTGGTCACAATCGATGGCGATGATGCACATGATTTCGATGATGCTGTTGAGGGTAAACGTTTATTAAAGGGGTATAGAGTGACTGTCCATATCGCTGATGTCACTCATTATGTCAAAATCAATCATCCATTAGACGAAGAAGCCCGTGAAAGAGGAACATCTATTTATGTGGCTGATAGAGTCATTCCGATGCTGCCGTTTGAATTATCTAATGGGATTTGTTCATTGAATCCGAATGAGGAGAGATTGACCCTCTCTGTCACAATGGATATCGATTCTTTCGGAAATGTGTTTTCCACTAAGATTGAAAGAGGTGTGATCAAATCACATGGTAGATTGACTTATAAAGGAGTCAATCGATTCTTTGATACTGGTGAGTCTGAATATAGCAAAGAGATTGAAGAAACTCTTACTATTTTGCATGAATGCGCTAATACCATACGCAAGAGAAGAACTAGACAAGGTGCTTTAAAATTAGAATCAACAGAGCTTAAATTTTCTTTGGATGAAACTGGTCAACCTCTAGAAGTCACTAAGGTTGAACAGGGTGAAGCAGAGAGGATGATTGAAGATTTGATGATCATCACTAACTGTGAAGTCGCTAAAGCATTAAAACAGCATCACATCCCGGTTTTATATCGTATTCATGAGTTTCCACCTAAGGATAAGATGATGACCTTTAAATCATTTTTAAAGAAGTTAAATCTTTCTAAGAGTTTCCCTCGATATGAAGATATCACTGGAGCGAGGCTAAATGACTTTTTAAAGAGTATCAAAAACGTTGATGATCGAAAAGCTATTTCATATATGCTTCTCAGGTCTTTAGCTAAGGCTAAATACTCTCCGATTGAAGCCGGTCATTTCGGGTTGGCTGAGCTTGACTATTGTCATTTCACATCTCCGATCAGAAGATATCCTGATGATATAATTCATCGTTTAGTCAAGGATTATCTCTTAGATGAAAAAGACTTTTCATATGAGGATATTTTCTCTCATTTAGAAAATCTCGGCATTTTAACTTCAGCTTGCGAAAGCAAGGCTGATGCGATTGAAAGAGAAGTCGATGATTTAGAGGCTTGCAAATATATGTCTAGGCATATCGGTGAAACTTATCACGGAATTGTTAGCGGCATGATTTCTAAAGGTATGTTTGTCGAAACTGAATTAGGTATCGAAGGATTTTTACCATTCGACCTCATCGGTGATGATAACTATTATTGTGACGAGAGAAATTTTGTTGTCAAAGGTAGAAAGACCGATAGGAGTTTCACATTTGGAACCCCTGTTGATGTCACTGTTCTCTCTTGCGATTTAAAGAAGTATGAAATCGATTTTGCTTCTCCTCAGTTCTATCAAAAATATGCTCTCAATCTCACTGATACAGAGAAAACACAATTGGCAAATTCTGGAATTAAAGTAATCAATAAAGACGAAAGAGAAACTAGAATGACAGGCAAACCAACTTTTACTTCTCGTAAAAGAAATGGTGATAAATTTAAAGATAGAAGATATTCTAGTGGCCGCAGTAAAAGAGACTATAAATCAGATAAGCGCCGCGGTAAAAAAGCCTACGAGAATAGAAGCAAGAGAACTCAGCACAGTAGTAAAAGACATAAATAGTGATGAAAGAATTTAAGGATGAGATTTTGATAGCGACAAATCGCAAAGCTAAGTTCAATTATTTTTTATCAGACTTTCAGGAAGCCGGTATCGAACTGGTCGGTTCTGAGATAAAAGCTTTGCGTGCAGGACATTGTTCTCTAGATGACAGTTATATCATCATCAATAAAGGTGAATTATATCTGCTGAATATGAACATACCCATTTATCAAGCTAATGGAATCTTTTCACATGAACCTACTAGAACTAGAAAGCTTCTCATGCATAAAAAAGAGATTTATGATCTTGAAAATGCGGTATCTAGAGATGGATATACTTTGATACCGACTAGAGTTTATATTCGTAAAGGACTCTGCAAAGTTCAATTAGCTTTAGGCAAGGGAAAAAAGAATTACGACAAGAGAGAAGCCATCAAAAAACGTGATGATGAGAGAAGAATAGCTAAAGCTATCAAAGAGAGATACTGATGAAAAGACGAAATGCTGATTTGATCAGATTGACTACTACCGCTTTATTTTTAGCTCTGACAGTCATTTTGTCGAGAGTGCCTTTTTTATCCACTTATATCATCATAGGTGGTGTCAATTTAGTCGAGATTGGTTTTGCATCGATACCTAGTATGATCTGTGCCTTATTAAACGGGCCAGCATACGGATTAGTCTGTTCGGCTGGTGCTGATTTGATCGGTGCATTGATGTTCCCTAACGGGTCGATGACTTTCTTTCCCGGTTTCACTATCGATGCGGCTCTATTCGGTCTCATACCTGCATTAGTTTTGAAACTTGTCAAAGGTAAACGAAAGCTAGCTTCGATGACTTCCTTTTTTGGAATCGCCTTATCAGCTATCGGTTTATATCTAACTCTACCTTTTGTCGAAAAATTCAAGCTTAGTGGAGGAGAGAATTTTTCTATTTCCACCACGACTAAAATCGTAATCGCTATCTGCTTTTTACTCATCGCTTTAGTCCTATTAGTCATCACTTATTTTTTATCTAAAAAAGCTGATAAATCATTTTTGCTAACAGATATTTTCTTGGTGTTCATCATCAGAGATTTTGTCATCAAATCTTTTTTGGCACCATTATGGTTGCAAAGTTTATACGGAATACCATATGAGGTAAGTTTTATATCTCAACTTTTAACTAGTTTAGTCTCTATACCGATAGACGTCACCATCACTTATCTGTTGATCATCCCTATTTCTAGCATTTATAAGGACGAATTACAGCTGACATACCCATTAAAAAAGAAAGTCTATACAAAAGTTTATAAAGGTAAAGTTCTCTACTAACTTGCTAGCAGAGAAGCTTCTAAGGCGATAGCAACGATCAACATCAATGAGAGAACGATTGAAAAAGAATAATCAATCCATTTAAACTTGTTATTTTTGTTAAACAAATAAGGAAAATAAAAAGAGCAAAATAAACAGACGAACTCGCCAGCATGTAAAATAGTCAAGACGAATGCGCACCCGACTGGATTGTCTTTTAACGCAAAGGCGATAGGTAGAATTGCACATCCGATCACTAGAGCTACAAATCCTAGTAAATATCCTAAAAAAGGTGAATTAAAGCGATTTCTTTTGTCTTTCATTTCAGCTATATTCCAATCACACCATATAGAAGGACACCTAAAAATTGCAAAATAGTTCCAGCTAAGCAAAAGATATGGAAGATGAAATGAAAATATTTTTTGTATTTGCCGATAGCATAGATGATGGCCCCTAAAGAATACGAGACACCACCAGCGATAAACATGATCACAGCTGCCAAACCATTTTGGTTCACTAAAGGGCTATAAAAAAATATGATAAGCCAACCGATGACTAGATATAATGTGTGTGATACTATTTTCACTGGCATTTTATCCATCATGGTAGAAACAAGAGAAATTCCAACGATAGATAAACAAACAACTATTCCTAAAACTAAAAAGTTGTATGGATAAATGGAACTCAGCATGATCGTGCAAACTGGCACGTAGGTTCCTGAAATCAAAACGAATATAGTGCTGTGATCTATATATTGAAAGACTTTTTTAGCCTTGTTAACATTGAGGAAATGATAGATAGCTGACATCGTATATAAAAAGATGATGCTGAATCCGAAAAAAGCCATCGCAGTGATCGCTCCCGCATTCATCTGATTGATGACCGCGTAATAAACACCGGTGATCAATGCGACGATGCCAAAAGCTCCTCCGACGATATGAGAGATAGCATTCATCAATTCTTCGCCATGAGTATAAGAGGGTAAGCCTAATGCTTTTCTCTGCATCGCTTGAAGCTCCCGTTTCTCTTTTTTAGGGAGTTCTCGCATTCTTCGTTTTTCTTCTTTTTCAGCTTTTCTGATCTCTTTTAGTTTAGCTTTATAAAGCTTAGTCTCTTCATTGAAAGCTTTCTTTTTTAAGCTGTAGTCTTGATTTAGTTCTTTTTCTTTTAAATAAACTGTTTCTATTTTGTTTTCCATAACTAAGATTTTATCACAATCATATTTTAAAGTATCTTGTTTATTCGAGTGGTAATTTCAATCGACATTTACCTTCTCTTTAAAATAATACTTCCTGAGTTTGATATAATATTATTAGGTATTAATGGAGAATTTTGGTTTATGGAAAAGATTGAAGAAACGAATATTTTTGATGATATACTCGGCGAGGATGAAAAAATACTTTTCGTTTTGAGACCTAATAAAACAAGATTTGTTTGGCTTAATAATTTGTTCGGTCGCATCTTAGGATTATTATTCGGATTAGTCTTTGTGATTTTAGGTATTTTAGCCTCTCAATTAGGTATCGAAGAAGCTGATTTATTACCTTCTCAAATCTCTTTCATTCTCTTCGGTGCTTTCTTTATCTTAATAGTTTTGATTGAAATCATATGTGTGAATGTGATGTATAAGAAAACCTTTTATGCTCTTTCAGATAAGAGGATTTTAGTCAGAACTGGTATCATCGGTGTGGATTTTCGCAATCTAGATATCTCATTTGTCGGTTCAGTCAATATCAATGTTAATCTGTATGATAAATTTTTAAAACCTAATACGGGTACGATTTCTTTTGGTTCTTTCGCAGCACCTATCGCTAATCCTTCTGGCGTGTCGATGGCATTTAATTTCAAGTATATCGATAATCCATACGATGTGTATAAGTCGATCAAAAAAATGATTGATGATATAAAGAAAGATACGTCGAATTTAGTAGCGGATAAAGTCAGTAATAATATTCAAAAGTAGCTACCATCAAAATTAGTATTTATAAAAAACCGTCTAGCTCGTGTGGGTTAGACGGTTTTTATAATGGTTAAATCTTAATGGAAAGAACGATTAGTAAGTGTATTTACCTTCAGCTTTAATCGCAGCTTGAGCGACAGCTAATCTAGCTCCAGGAACACGGAATGGTGAGCAGGAGACATAATCGGCGCCAGCAGCATAGAAGTGAGCGATGGATTCAGGATCGCCACCAGCTTCACCACAGATACCGCAATGTAAATCAGGATTAGATTTCTTACCTTCAGCGATAGATAATTCGATGAGACGGCAAACACCAGCTGGATCGATGGTCTTGAATGGATCAAAGTCTAAGATGTTATGCTCGATATATTGATTGATGTAAGAAGAATAATCATTTCTGGAGAAACCATAGGTGAATTGAGTGAGATCATTAGTTCCGTATGAGAAGTAAGCGGCATGTTTAGCGATATCTCCGCCAGTTAAAGAAGCTCTAGGAGTCTCGATCATTGTGCCGACAATGTATTTGAGTTTATTATCGAACTTGGATTCTTTGATGATCTTATCAGCAGTTTCAGTGATGAGATCTTTGACGAATTTTAATTCTTTAGCTTCGATGACTTGAGGAACCATGATGGAAGCGGTGATATGAACTTTTTTACCCTTCTTTTTGGAGAGATATTCCTCAGCTCTTAAAGCGGCTTTGATGACTGCTTCAGCTTGCATTCTACCGATTTCAGGATAGACGACATCAAGACGGCAACCGCGTAAACCCATCATCGGGTTAGTCATATGTAATTCATTGATGCGAGCCTTAACTTTGTCGACGCTCTTGCCAGTAGCTTTAGCTAAAGCGACGATCTCTTCTTCTTTTCTAGGTAAGTATTCATCAAGCGGCGGATCGAGAAGACGAACATTCATATTGACACCACCTAAGGCGATATACATCTTGTAGAAATCTTCTTCTTGATATGGTTCTAATTCGTTAAGCCATTTAACTCTTTCTTCAGTGGTATCAGCTAAAATCATTTTTTGCATAGAAATCAAACGATCACCACCGCGGAACATATGCTCAGTACGGCATAAACCGATGCCTTTAGCACCGAATTGAATAGCATTTTCAGCTTCTTCAGGCGTATCAGCATTGGCATAGACTGTCATCTTTCCATATTTATCAGCCCATTTAAGAACTTTAGCAAAATCACCGCTGACCTGTGCTTCTTGAGTTTCAATAGCACCATCATAGATTTCACCGGTAGAACCATTGATAGAGATGACATCACCTTCTTTATAAGTATGTCCACCTAATGTCATGGTCTTTTTAGCTTCATCGATGATAGCATCACCACAACCAGTGACACAGCATTTACCGATTTGACGGGCGACGACAGCAGCGTGAGAAGTCATACCACCTCTCATGGTTAAGATGCCTTGAGCAGAAAGCATACCATCTAAGTCTTCAGGTGAAGTCTCAGCTCTGACTAAAATCATCTTGCATTTCTTGTCAGCAGCTAATTTAGCTTTTGCTTCAGCAGCAGTGAAGACAAGACCACCGACAGCAGCACCTGGTGAAGCTGGATTACCTTTTCCGATGACAACAGCTTTTTTCAAAGCTTTTTCAACAAATGTCGGATGTAAGACTTGATCTAATGAGCGAGGATCGACTCTTAAGAGAGCTTCTTCTTCATTGATAAGACCTTCTTTGACCATCTCAACAGCGACTTTCAAACCAGCAGCGCCTGTTCTCTTACCATTTCTGGTTTGTAAGAAGTATAAAACGCCATCTTCAACGGTGAATTCGAAGTCTTGCATATCTTTATAATGCTTTTCAAGCTTTTTAGCTGATTTGACTAATTGTTCATAGATATGTGGTTGCTGTTTCTTTAAAGCATCGATATGAAGAGGTGTTCTGATACCAGCGACGACATCTTCTCCTTGAGCATTGATCAAATATTCAGCAAAAATTTCATTCTTACCATCGGTTGGTTGACGAGTGAAGCCGACACCAGTGCCAGAATTATCACCCATGTTACCGAAAGCCATCATTTGAACGTTGACAGCAGTTCCCCAAGAATATGGGATGTTATTCAATTGTCTATAGGTATTAGCTCTATCATTATCCCAAGAATGGAAGATAGCTTTGACAGCGATCATAAGCTGCTCTATCGGATCAGTCGGGAAATCTTCGTGGAACTTATCTTTATAATAAGCCTTATATTTCTTGACTAATTCTTTGAGTTCAGCGACTGGGATTTCAGCATCATTAGTGATCTTTAAACGAGTTTTGATCTCATTTAACATCGCATCCATCTCAGTTCTTTCAATACCTCTAGCGATATTGGTGAACATGAGGATGAAACGTCTATAGCAATCGTAAGCGAATCTTTCATTGTTGGATTTCTTAGCTAAAGCTTCGACTGTCTCATCGTTAAGACCTAAGTTAAGGATGGTGTCCATCATACCGGGCATTGAGACTCTAGCACCGGAACGAACAGAGACTAATAAAGGATTAGGGCCTTTACCGAAAGTTTTGTTACTTCTTTTCTCTAATTCTTTAATACCTTGTTTAATTTGAGATTCGAGTTTTTTAGGAATCTCTCTACCTGAATCATAATAAAGTGTGCAAGCTTCAGTGGTGATAGTGAAGCCGTCAGGAATGCGGATGCCTATATGAGCCATTTCAGCTAAACCAGCACCTTTGCCACCTAATAATGGCTTGCCTAATCCATAGGCATCACCGAAAGCGTAAACGTATTGACCAGCAACATACTTGCTCTTTTTTGATTTAGAGCTAACAGCATTCTTTTTGGTGACAGTTTCTTTTTTGGTAGAAACTTTCTTTTTAGTTTTTTGTGTTGACATTTGTCCTCCCCTTTATGCGGTTTTAACCCTAGATAATATTTTATCATATTTCAATAAAAATAAAGAGAATAAATGGAAGGGGTTTTATCTTGCTATTTTTCAAGGAATAAATACCACTCTTTTTGTAATCAAGTCCTATTCTACCTTCTTTTTTGAATTTCGTTTTTATCATGATTTATTCTTGAAAAGTTTATTTTTATTTTGAATATTTATTTTTTCTAAAAATCATTAATTTTTACGATATTAACTTATCAATTAAAAAGTGAATAATTAAAAAAATAGTTCGATTTATCATCTCTTTTTTTATTCACATTGTATAAGTAATGTAAAATAGTTAATGACAATAGTTTGACATTGAAAAGCAATATTTGCATTGAGAAAAATAAAGTATTAATCTAATGACAGTTAAAGCGCTTTGAAGCTTTATCCATACAATCATATCACTTTTACTTAGGAGGAAGGTCATGAATAAGAAAAAGTACGAATTTGCCAAAGAGTTAGTAAAGGAATTGCAATCGATACACTATAGTAAAATGTCTATCTCTAATTTATGCAAAAGTTTGCATTGCTCGAGACAAAGCTTTTATTATTATTTTGACACTATCGATGATTGTTTGGTTTATTATTTGAATGAAACTTTCAAGTTACAGATCAGAACTGATTATCTCATCAGTGATCTCTTTAATTTCGCTAACAAAAATGCTGATTTTATCAACGAGTGCATGAAAGATGATGTCGCAAGCAATCTTTTATGGTCTAACCTTTTTAATTATATTAAGGATGTTTTGAATAATGTATTCTTTGAAAACATCGATGATTATGTTGGCTTATATATCGAGCAGAAAGAAGCTTTGACTTCTTTCTATGCTGCTGGTTTTTTAGAGCAGCTCAAGTCTTATGTCATCAATAAACATTTCCCTTCAGCAGATAAGTGCATCAAGTATTGCTTAGCCATTTTTGGCGCTACTGAAGATGTTCGTAATCTCATTTTAAGAATCGCTAAAAATTGATATCGGTATAATTAAATTTTGTGAAGAATAGACTATAGTGATACTATAGTTTTGCTATAATCATTTCAAATGGTGAGATAAGATGGATTTAAAATGCTTTGAATGGGTGCGTGAACCTAAACACTGGTCGATGACAAAAGACAGTTTAGAAATAATCACTGAGCCAAATACTGATTTATGGCAGAGAACTTATTATCATTTTCAACATGATAATGGTCCATGCTTTCAGATGAAATCAAAAGAGCAGTATTTCAGTTTCGCTGTTAAAGCTACTTCTATCGGTGAGAGAAAACTTTTTGACCAGTGCGGCATTATTCTTTATTTAGATAGTGAAAATTGGTTGAAAGCTTCAAGTGAATATGATGACTCTAAACAACAATTGGGAAGTGTTGTTACTAATCACGGGTTTTCTGATTGGGCTACAAGAGATATCCCAGCTGATATCGATACGATTTACTATCGTCTAAGCAGAAGAAAAGCGGATTATAAGATTGAATCATCATTTGATGGCATTAACTTTGAACAGATGAGAATAACTCATTTATATCGAGGAGATGCGATGATTAAGTTTGGTGTTTATGCTTGTTCACCATCAAATTCTTCTTTTAAAGCACGTTTCTCGGAATTTAGACTAGAAGGCTGCTTGTGGAAAGAACATCAAGATTGCTGATTGTTTCAACCTTGATTTTCATACAAATTTCTGAACTCCTCATGTGTTGTTTGAAGAGATACAACTGTTAATAATAGTGAAAAATTAGTTGCTGAAATTTCTGATAGTCACAATAACTTGAGCGATTTTTTCTGCGTTTTCTTTACAGCCATCTTCTAGCCATGATTTTATAAGTCCATTTATTCCATCGATGAAAAAATTTGTTATTTTTCTGACCATCCATTCATCGACATGTTTATGTT
The DNA here is from genome assembly GCA_944371605.1 of uncultured Bacilli bacterium. GTDB lineage: Bacteria > Bacillota_I > Bacilli_A > RFN20 > CAG-288 > Enterosoma. The sequence continues at coordinate 2,126 of CALVXU010000017.1, read as the reverse complement.
TATTTAAGGCATCTTTTAAGAAAATCTCATGATAGAGCTTTTCAAAATCTTCTTCTGCCTCGAATATTTTTGAATTGGTCAAATAAGCTTTATAGAGATTCGCATAACTTTTGATGAAGTTTAGATATGGAACTAAAATATCCTTCGAAAGAAAATCAATCTCATCTCTTTTCTGTATATGAGCGCTGAAAAATTTATTGATGGCATATTTCTTAGCATCTTCTAATAATTCCATCAAATTATCATAATAGGCATAAAAAGTTGTCCTATGAACGTTTGATATACGACAAAGCTCTGATATGTTGATATCTTGAAAGTTTTTGATAGTCAAAATATCAAAAAAAGTTTTTATCAGTTTTTCTTTTGCGGTCATTTGATGAATCCTACAATTTTTGTAAATATTGTCGTGTAAATCAAAAGTCAATATTGGTTCAATATACTTGTGAAATCCACTATCAAAATAATAACACTACATGTGTAGGATTTCAAAAATAGAAAGGATGTTTAATATGAAAAACTTTGATGAAGAAAACTTGAGAGAAGAGTATACTCCCAAAAAACACACCGGTTTAGATGAAGCTAAAAAATTGGATAAAAAGGCTAAATTTCCAGCTTATATGTTCACCTATACATTCGGTGTTGTTGGCGCACTTATTTTAGGGATAGGAATGTGCTTATCGATGCAGGTGATAGCTAGTGGAGTAGGAATGATTGTTTTGGGGGTTATTCTCGGCATTCTCGGCATAGCAATGATTTCGGCTAATTATCCTATTTATAAGCATATTCTTATGGTCAGAAAAGAAAAGTATGCTTCCCAAATTATTCTTGCTCTGAATCAAGATAAATGCGAATAAAAGAAATTCTTCAAGATCAAAATAAAAGACATAAATTGATAGTTGCTATAGGATTAATCTATAGTTATGTTTGTGGCATTACTAAAATCATTTTAGGAATCTTTGTTTTAGGTTTTTTATATTGTTTAAGCGGCATAGATACCCTATTTATCGGGATAAGCAAGCATATCTATTTGAAGAATCTAGAAAAGAAGTCTAGAAAAGCTTCGATCATCGTTTCTTCATTTATAGTTTTAATTGGACTGATTTATGCTTTATATGCTATCAGGTTGTTTTTTCTCGAAAATATAGTCAAAGAATATTCGACGATATTGGCTATAAGCATTGCTTCGTTTTCTTTTGTCGAACTCGGTATCGCTATCAAGAATCTTTTTAAAAAGTCGATGAATAAAGAGCCGTTAGTTTTGTCATTTCGCACATTGAGTTTTTCTGTGGCTTTGTTCGCGATTGTAAATGCTCAAAATGCTATCTTAATGGCAACAAGTCATCCAGATAATTTTGCGGATGGTTTGTTTGGAGTCCTCGCTGGTCTGATAGCTGTCATTATAGGACTATATTCGTTGCATTATACTATATTCTTCGATAATAAAAAGAATGATACTTAAAGTGAAGGATAGCATTTATAACAAGATAAGAACTATAACTTTTAAAAAGATTAACCTAATATTTTGCTGTGATGCTAAGAATCTACTTAGTAAGTAATAGTACTGCCGGGTATTATGTTTTATAATGTATTTTGATTTCTTTATTTATCCAGCCGTTTTCAAATCACCAAGTCTTTATTGATTCGAAAAGTTGTTTTCTCCTATCTAATTAGACGCGCGGTTTACTATTTGAGCTAAAAACAAAAGCTTCTTTAGATACTGTGTTCTTATTGCGCTCTAGTGAAGCAAATGTCAATTTATTCGCATTGATATTATAAAAAGCTCTAGAAGCAATGAAGTGTGTTTTTCATTAATGACTATATTGTCAATAGAGCGGTTCATAAAAGTCTCTGGTTCAATTGTATTAGCATAAATTTCTAATTCACCTATTTTTGAGCCCTTAAAGGCTCCTTGCTCAATAGTGCATGAAGAATAAATAAGAATATTATCCAAATTCATCCCTGTCTCAATGATCGTGTATAAGTGATATAGGCAGTCTAGTATCAGGCTGTTACTGGTTCTTTAGCAAAACCTTCAACAGAGCTTTGCATCCTTTCTCAATATCATTGAAGGCGATATCGAAGTTCCTAGTATAGTAAGGATCCATGATATCCCTATCAGAGCCACA
>CALVXU010000016.1 GCA_944371605.1 uncultured Bacilli bacterium | reverse complement strand
CATCTGGTTCCATTCCTATAGAGCGAAGCATGATGTCAATCCATTCGTCTTTGGTAAAGTACTTACGACCTTCTTGCAGATCTTTAATATCAACATGAGGCATTTGAATTGGTTGTAACTTCAATATATGGATTGGTGTGCCGTTCTTATCAACTTCGTCGAATTGGTATTCAAGATTTACCATGCACCAAATCCCACCACAAAGAAGACGATCATATTGCATTGGATAGTCTTCTGGAATAGGTACATTCTTGATTCCCAAATTGGAGAATTCGGCTTCATATGTATCTTTCTTTATATTCAAATTAACTGTAATCTTATCAATAACAGAATAGGTTCCTCTTTGACGTAATACCGATAATATCTTTTGAGCTTCATCTGGGCGCGCAAAATTATCGGCAAGTATCTTTTTCACCCTGGCAACACCAGCTTCAATGACATTATCTTCATCAGAGCTGCAATATTGTCCAAGCAAAAACTCCAATACATAGACTGGCACATTGGCACCTTCTTTGATTTGTTTTGCCAAATCCTTACGAACAATCTTGCCAGCAAAGAGTTCTTTCAGCTTCTCTTTTATAACAAACCTATCTGCCATATGATATCTCCCTATCACTTAGAAATCTTAAATAATTCATGTCCTATTTCAACAAGAATATTGTTTTCAATTTTTGTAATTTCATCCTTTGTTGCATTAGAATTTTTATAAATTTTACTCTTTACTTCCAATGTTTTCATTTCATCGAGAATAATATGTGTTGGCTCGTTTTTATCTCTATATTCAAAAATTATCAATTTTACTTCGTTGTCCGCCAAAAGACGTTTTTTGATGTATTCCCAATACATTATATCCGTTTCGCCTACTGACAATCCAAATAAGCAAATGATTTTAGAAGCATTTATCATTTTTAAGAATTTAGCGATATTCATTTGGCCAGCTATTTCAAGCAACTCTTTTTTTACGAGAGCCATGTTGACTCGATTGTCATTTTGCAGCTTATCATTTGTTAATTGATTAACATCATTTACCCCAACAATCATCTCGCCATTATTTAAAGTCCCATGAAGATAAAATACTTCATTTAAAATTACACTATGTCCTGCAAATGGAAATTTGCCAAAGAATTTTAAATTAATCATTGACTGTAGATTATTGTCCCACATCATAGAAATCGCTTTTGTATAATTGAACGAAATGGCATTTATCAAAATATCTTCATTTGCATGAGTATTTAACAGCTTGCGAATTTTCGCTTTTTCCACTTCTTTTTTATCTCGAGTGATTTCTAAGAGAGCATTCATTATAATATCTTTTGCTTCTTCTTTTGATATTTGAAAATTTTCAGAAGCATCGAGTAAATACTCTCTCAAGCGAAGATCCAGTTGTACTTTATCTTGTATAAATTGATCTTTTTGTTCTTCATTTACAATCTTTAGTAAATCTCCTAACTGTTTTTCATAGTCAGCCCATAAATAATCTTTACCTTCTTCAAAATCTTTTTTCAATTTTTCAAAAATGATATTCTTTGATAGATTGATTTTATCCTCATTTGAAAGTAAATATTTATAAAAATCTGTATATCTTGTTTTTAATCCTAAACTAATATCTAAACCATTGCCAAATAACCAGGTTATCTGCATATTTCCTCCCACATAAGCGATGAATGATGATATGTAACCAATCATTCACTATGTCACCCATTCAAATATAATGGCTCCCTGTCTAATTAGAAATCAAACTCATCAAAAGCCATTGGAATATCAATCTGGAATTCTTCCTTAGTTGGTATTTGAATCCCTTTTTCATCCTGTATCACAAGATAATATAAATCATGACTGGAGAATTTAATTGGTTTCAAATTGAATGTACATTTAAATTCCCGCTCTTTATTATTCACACTAGTACGATCCGCAATTATTTTTTGTTTATCACTTACTGCCTGTCCATCAGCGTCAGTAATAAAGACTTCATATGTACATGGAACATAGTTATTCATTACCGCTTCTTTTTGATAGAAGCGCAAGTTAAAGATCTTATTTGATATCTTATGACTTGATGATAACAAAGATAATGTTACTGGTTTTGTATCAATCTTATCTTTGTTTTGGATATAAGACTTATAACCAGATCTTAAATAACGATAGGTAATGACTGGCACAACCATTTCCTGAAGGCTGATTCCTCCATGCACAAAGTTTTGTCCGCCAGCACCTTTAATACGAATGTTTTCTCTTGGAGCGAAACTCAAAACGTCATCATCATTCATAAATGATTTTACATTAATCAGGAAATCAGGATTCGCATTCTTATTTGTTAGAACATAGCGTCTGCCCTGTTCGATAACATCTTTGACAAAGGAAGTACGATCCATCTTGTCATCTTCTCTGAGTGGCTCATATGTATAAAGGAAACCGTGATCCGCAGTCACGATGATATTGATGCCATTTAATGTGGATGTGATGATATTGATTAAGTTCTTAATTTCTTCAATTGCAGTATCGCAAGCTGTAAAGACAGAAGTATCATCGTTATGACTGGCACTATCAATCGTATCATGATAGATGTAAACAACTTCTTTACCTTTCACCGCTTCACGTTTTTCATCACGTTTCATCGTGATTAAATCTTTATACCGCAACGCAACACTATTCGGATTTGCAAGCTTTAACACTTCATCACGATCACTCATCTCTGTAGTATGTCCATCTGCCAGAACCCTTATATTTCCATTTTTGACTTCTACACTCAACTCATGTTTTGGAAGCAGTGCCGCCATACCGAACTTTGTAATCGTCGGGAAAATGCCCTGCATGGATGACAACTCAACTTTAGAGCGCTCCAATTCAAGATCCTTAGCCAGGCTGCTTGCCACTTCATAACGCAGAGCATCCGAAATAATGACATAGATTTTTCCATCACTGTTCTTCACATGATTCAAATAGAAATCTTCCTGTTTTTCAATTCCTTCTACGGATCCTGCTGCTCTTAAATCCTTTTCAACGATATTCGTCCAGTTTTCCGCAAGTCCGTTTAAGAACCAGTTCTTATATTCTTTTTCAACCGTCTCTGCAACTAATTTGAAATCGTCATCCAGTCTGGAATTAGCAACCATAAAGGATTTAGAAAAAGCTTTATGGAGATAACGATAATATGTGTCCATTCGATAATAGTCATCCGTATATGCATTCC
>CALVXU010000015.1 GCA_944371605.1 uncultured Bacilli bacterium | reverse complement strand
TCATTATCTTGCGGCTGCGATAGTCCAGCGGACACACCCGATCCTCATCCCGAACTCGGAAGTTAAGCGCTTGGACGGCGACAATACCTTATTGGTAAGATAGCTGGCAGCCGCTTTTTTTGTGATTTCATATTACATTGTATTTATACTCATATTTTGATAGAATAAATCTATATTTTGAGGTTTTCATGAATATTGCTAATTCAAATCAATTTGGTAAAATCGATATTTCTATTAAAGCTATTGCTGATCTTGTGGGCAATACCGCTTCATCAGTTTATGGTGTTTTAGGATTGGTGAATAAAAAAAGCTTAAAACAGCCTCTTTTAAGTATTTTGACACAAGAGACTTTTTCTAATGGTGTTGCTATTAATAAATTAAAAAAAGGCTATGAAATTTCTCTTTATTTGATTGTTGCCAAAGATACTAAACTTTCAGAGGTTGTCTCTGAAGTTCAAAAACAAGTCGCTTATATGCTAAATAAAGTTTTTGGCATTTCTTTTTCTATAGTAAATGTTTTTATTCATGCTATTAAATGATTTTATGAGGTTTTATTATGTTAAAAATTGATGGTGTTATTTTAAAACAAATGTTAATATCTGGTGCTAATAATTTATATAATCATTATCCTGAAATTGATAGTTTGAATGTTTTCCCTGTTCCAGATGGTGATACTGGTACAAATATGAATTTGACCATGTCTTCTGGTGCGAAAGAAGTTTTTAATAAGAATTCCACTTCAATTTCAGCTGTTGCTAAAGACTTTGCTCGTGGCTTATTGATGGGTGCTCGTGGCAATTCTGGGGTTATTCTTTCTCAAATCTTTCGTGGATTTGCCGAAGGGCTAGAGAATCAGACAGAAGTTGATGCCATCGGACTGGCTAATGCTTTTATGAATGGAAAAAATGTTGCATATAAAGCTGTCATGAGACCAGTTGAAGGGACAATTTTAACAGTTATTCGCGAAGCTGCTACTGCACTTAACGATGTAGTTGAAAAAGATATGCCAATCGATCAATGTTTGGATATTATTTTTGATGAAGCTCAAAAATCCCTTGCTCATACGCCAGATTTGTTACCTGTTTTAAAAGAGGTTGGTGTTGTCGATAGTGGTGGTGCAGGTTTATGTAAGATTCTTGAGGGCTTTGCTAAAGCTTTACATAATGAAATAGTAGAAAAAAACATGCCTTCAGTTACTGAGAATACTGAACCATATATCCCTAGCAAGCCTTCTGCTGAGCATGGCTCTGTTCAAGCTAAATTTAAACACGAGGAATTTGGCTATTGCACACAATTTTTGATGCAATTACCTGATCAAAAGCATTTGCCAGAAGATAAAAAATCATATAATGAAAAGAAATTTAAAGCTGTTTTAGAAGCTCATGGCAACTCTATTGTTTGTGTTTCTGATGGAGACTTAGTTAAGGTCCATATCCATACGCTTCGCCCAGGAAATATTTTGACATATGCTCAACAATTTGGTGAGTTTAAGATGATTAAAATCGATAATATGTCTGAGCAACATGAAGAACTTCTTCTAGAAGATCAAAAGAATAACAAACAAAGTGAATCATATTCTTCAGAAGAAGATAAAATTAAGGTATTAACAGCTGCGCCAAAAGAAAAAAGAGAATATGCTTTAATAACTGTTGCTGTTGGAAGCGGAATAGAGAAGCTGTTTACTTCATTATCTTCTGATTGTCTTATTGTTAGTGGCGGTCAAACTATGAATCCTTCTACCGCTGATTTTGTTGAAGCAATAAAACATGCCAATGCCAAAAATGTTTTTTTATTCCCTAATAATGGCAATATTATTATGGCAGCTAATCAAGCAGCTGAGCTATTACAAGATGAATACAATATAAAAGTTATACCGACAAAAACTATTCCTGAAGGATTGGTTGCTTGCATGGTCTTTAATCCAACATCCACAGTTTCTGAAAATGAGTCTTCTATGTTAGATAATATTTCAGCTGTTAAGTCTGGCGAAATAACTTATGCAATAAAAGATACAACCATTGATGGAGTCACTGTTGAAAAAGATAAATTCATGGGCATCACTGGTAAGAAAATAGTCTGCTGCCATAAACATAAAATTAATACCTTGATGGATCTATTATCTAAAATGATTGATGATGACACTTCTATTATCACTATTATTTGTGGTCAAGATATCACTGATGATGAGCGAACAATGGTAACTGACCTAGTTAAAGCGAGATATAGTGATTCTTGTGATATATCTATTGAAGATGGACAACAGCCTGTCTATAGTTTCTTTGTTTCCGTTGAGTAAATTTTTAGGGTTAGATTATATCTAGCCTTTTATTTTTATGAATATCAATGAATTTAAAGAAGCGTTTCATGCTTCATCTATGGAAGAAATACTATACAATTTTCCATCTAAATATGAAAAAATAGAAGTTACTCCTTTTTGTTTGAATCCTGTTGATGGTCAACGATTAGTCTATATCGGTGTACCATCAAAGATTCAACGAATTAATAGAGGTAATGGCTTAATTAGATTCAATCTTTTTACATCTAATAAAAATGTTTCGTGCTTAATTATTAATCAGGTATTTTATTTAAATAAGCTTATTAAAAATGAATCCCTGTTATTTGTATTATATTATTCATCTGCAAGACATGTTTATGTTGTGAACTCGATTTATGATTTAGATTCGATAGCTGCTATTTCGGGAATCAAGCCGGTATATTCACTTCCCAAAGGAGTTTCTAATTCTTATTTTGTCAATTTTTTGAAAAGAGAGCTATGCTCTCCTTTTTCTAAGTCAATCGGCTTTAAATCTTTAATTCCTCATAAATATGTAGCTAAATATCATTTATTGGATGAATATACTTCTTTGAAACATGTTCATTTTCCAATGAATGGTGAAGTGTTAAAACAAGGGTTAAAAACTTTTAAATATAAAGAAGCATTAGAATATTGCATTAATGCATTGCTTATTAAAAAGAAGGCTAATAATATAAAACGCCAAGCGACCTCGATTGATCATAAAAAAATTAATGATTTTGTATCAAAACTGCCATATAAATTGACAAAGGATCAAAATACAGCGATTAAAGATATTATTTTAGATTTAGAACGAGATCGTGTTATGTATCGATTGTTACAAGGAGATGTTGGGACTGGTAAAACAATCGTTAGTTTTTTAGCATGCTATGGAAATTTTCTAAGAAAAAAACAAACTGTATATGTTGCTCCTACTTATGAACTTGCGCGACAGCATTTTGAAAATGCTCAAAAAATATTTAAAAATATTCCGATTAATATTTCTTTTTTGGCTGGAAGTACTTCTGCTAAAGATAAGAAGCAGATTATGGTTGATTTATCTAAAGGAACAATAGATCTTTTGTTTAGCACTCATGCTTCTTTATCTAGTTATATTCATTTTGCTCGATTAGGACTCGTGATTATTGATGAGCAGCAATTATTTGGTGTTGATCAACGTGCTGAGTTGCTAAAAAAAGGACAAGGAGCTGATTTGCTGATGATGTCAGCCACTCCTATACCGCGAACACTTTCTCAAATAATCAATTCAGATATTGATGTCTCTTTGCTAGAAACTTTTCCACAAGGCATAAGAAATGTTAAGACATTATTAGTAAGATCTACTGATGTAATCATTGATAAGGCAATAAAAAAAGCTTTAGCTGTTGGTCGTCAGATTTTTATTGTTGCTCCAAAAATAGAAACCGGAAACAACAATAGTTCTAATGTCAATGCTATCTATGAAGATATGGCATTACGTTATGGTAGAGATAAATGCCAATTATTACATGGAAAAATAAAAAAAGAAGAACAAGACAAAATATATCAAACTTTTTTATCAGGACAGAAGCCAATATTAGTCTCTACTACAGTCATTGAAGTTGGTATTGATGTTTCAAAGGCTTGCCTCCTCATTGTATATGATGCTAATTATTTTGGACTATCTACATTGCATCAATTGCGAGGTAGAATAGGTCGTTCGGGTGAGTTTGCATTAGCTCTTATGATTTATGATGGCGACGATAAGGATAGCAAAGCAAAATTACAATTTCTTTGTGATAATTTAGATGGGCTGACAATTGCTCAATTTGATATGGAACAAAGAGGAACTGGCTCATATGGTGGAGAAAATCAATCTGGAAAAAGTGAGCTAAAAGTTTGTAATTTTGTCAAAGACATTGAGATATTTAAGTGTGCTAAGAATGATGCGATAGAAATCATAGAAAATCCTAATGAGAAAGAAAATGCTCTATTATTAGAAGATATAGCCAAGAAAAAAACGACTTACTTAGTATAATCGTGTTTATTGCTGCTTATTTTGATTTTATCTATGGCTGTAATTTGGTATGATATTTTAGTGAAAAAACGAGGTTTTATATGGCGATAATTGCTATTGATATGATGGGGTCAGACTTTGGCTGTGAAGAACTTGCCAAGTCAGTAAAACAATATTTATCTGAAAGCACAGATAAGATTCTTGCTTTTGGAGATAAAACTAGACTTGAGAGCTTATTTGATGGGCTTGATAGAGTTACGATTGTTGAGACTTCTGATGTTATTCCTATGGAAATAAAACCATTAGATTTTTTGCGTCGAAAGGATTCGTCATTATATAAGGCATTAAGTGCAGTCAAAGATCAAAAGGCGGATTGTGTTGTCACAGCTGGTTCTACTGGCGGTGCTATCATCGGATCTACTTTCTTATTGAGAAACATTCCTGGTGTCACCCGTGCAGGTATTTGTGCGCCTTTCCCGACTCGTATTAAAGATAAAGCTTGCGTGATTCTTGATATCGGTGCTAATAATGTTAATACTCCTGAAGATTTATACACTTTTGCTAAACTTGGAAGAATTTACTCACAAGAGGTGCTAAAGGTATCAAACCCTAAAACTTATCTTTTATCAAATGGTGTTGAGGAAGGTAAGGGCACTGAAGAAATAGTTCAAGCATATAATTTATTAAAAGAAAGAAGTTTCCCAGGCTTTGAAGGAAACTGCGAAGCTAGAAATGTTTTAGATGGCAGTCATGACATCATTATCACCAGCGGCTTTACTGGCAATGTTTTTTTGAAAGCGACTGAAGGCGTCGCTAGTATGATGAATCAAATGATTAAGGACGCATTTAAACATAGCTTATTTACCAAGATAGGTTATTTGTTTGCTAGATCTGGTTTTAAACTAATTAAAGACACCATGGATTATCGTAAGTATGGTGGATCTATCTTATTAGGAATTAATGGCGTAGTAGTTAAAGCACATGGAAATTCAAATGCATATGCATTTTATAACGCTATAAAAGTTGCTAAGAAAATGGTAGATAGTAACATTGTTAAGAAAATAACTGAGGCTTTTTATGTCGAATAAATCCTTCAATGAGGAAATTGTTAAAATTTTAAGTCAATTTCATCTTATCCCACAAAAAATTGAATTATATCAAGAAGCTTTAACACATGCATCATATACTAATGAACATAAAAATTCTTCTAATTATGATCGTTTGGAGTTTTTAGGTGATTCGATTCTAGACATGGTTATTGCTGACTTTTTGTTTGAGGAATATCCTCAAGCTAACTCAGGTCAATTATCAAAAATGCGTTCAGCACTTGTCAATGGTGAAACACTGACTTATTTTTCAGAACAGACATTTCACTTAGCAGAACATGTGCGATACTCTATAGGTGAAAAAGATAATATAAGATTTCATAAGCATATTGATGAAGACGTCTTTGAAGCTTTTCTAGGCGCTATTTATCTCGATCAAGGATATGAGAAATGCCGTCAAGTGTTATTTGAAATATATAAGCCGCTTTTAAAAACTGCAGCTGATCATGCAAAACATTTAGATAGCAAAGGAGCTTTGCAAGAATTATTGGGAACTAAAATCAATTACGTGGTTGTCTCCCAAAAAAACTTGAATTCCTTTGATGTTAAGTTTCAAGTCCATGCTAAGGTGTCTGATCAAATTTTAGGTATTGGTGAAGGAAGAACAATCAAAGAAGCTGAAATCAATGCGGCTAATGATGCTTTGAGAAAGAAGGTAGGTGATTGATATGGGGCTCATTTCTTTTTTAAAGAGAAAATTCGGTAAACATTCTGCTGAAGAAGAACAAAAAATAATCGATGCAGAAACTGATAGACGTGAACAAATCCAGCAAAAGAAAGCTGAAAAAATCCAGCAACAAATTGACAAGCCTGTTCAAGTGATCGGAGATTTTGGACAAGTGGTTAAAAACCCCTGTCCTGATGATTTAAAAAAAGCGGAAGAGGAAGCTATAAAAAATCGTCCTAAACAAATCGAAATAAAATCTCATGAAGAAATCAAAAAAGAAGTTGTAGTTGAGACGGAAGAGACTAAAAAAGCAGTCACTAAATATGTCGCTGGCTTAGATAAATCTCGTTTAGGTTTTACTGATAAGTTGAATAGATTAGCTCATTCTCATCGAAAAGTTAATAAAGAGTATTTAGATGCGTTAGAAGCTATTTTGTTTGAAGCTGATGTCAGCTATGACATCATAGTTGATGTTTTAAAAGAAATCTCACAAATAGCAACTGACAAAGATGTTCCGCCAGATGAAGTCAATGATATATTAATCGATAAATTATTCATCAGCTATGCTAACGATGGAGATAGCTTTTCTACTGATTTAAACTTCGCTAAAAATGGTCCGACAGTAGTTTTTATTTGTGGAGTCAATGGCTCTGGTAAAACTACTACTATCGCTAAATTGGCATATAAATATAAAAATCGTGGAAAGAAGATTTTATTAGTTGCCGCTGATACTTTTAGATCAGGTGCAGTTGAGCAATTAGAGATTTGGGCAAAACGTGTTGGTGTAGATATCATATCTAAACCGCAGTCTGATCCCGCTTCACTTTGCTATGATGCATTAAAAAAGGGTCTTGAAGATAAATATGATTTGATATTTATCGACACTGCTGGCCGCTTGCAAAATAAAAAAGCATTGATGGATGAGTTGAGCAAGATGGTTAGAGTCATTCATAAAGTGATACCGGATGCTCCGCACGAAGCTCTTTTAGTTCTTGATGCTAATACCGGTCAAAATGGAATTGATCAAGCTTTGGTATTCTTGACTAGTGCTCCTCTCACTGGCATTGTTGTCACAAAAATGGATGGTACTAGTAAAGGTGGTATAATCTTATCAATCCGACATAGATTGGGTCTTCCTGTGCGCTTTATCGGTCTCGGAGAAAAAATGGATGATTTAGAAGAATTTGATTTAGACAAATACTTGTATGGCTTATTGATTGGAAAGGAGAATGATAAATGAGCTTTTTTATAATTTCTTTTGTTATTTGCTTTTTTATCAATATGGTTGTCTCTTTTGTTATCAGCGCCATTTTTCCTAATTATTATTTGGCACAGATCATTTCTAGTTTGGTCATCGCTTTTATATTTGCCATTCTTTTAGCTAATGATAAAAAGCGCTGTTTTGTCACTAAGGAATTTTGGCAAAGGTTTTTATCTTCAGCAATAATTTTATTATTGATAGATTGTTTTAGTTTTTTGATTTTTTAATTATGGCAGAGAACCTCACTAAAGAAGATATCGGAAATTTATTAGTCATATATGGAAAATTACTCACCGAAGTAGTTTATAGACGTATGGAATCTTTTTATTTAGATGATTTATCATATAGTGAAATCGCTAAAAATGAGTGTGTTTCCAAAACCGCTATTTATGATTCTTTACATGATGGAGAAAAGGCTCTCATCGAATATGAAAATAAATTACAACTATATCAGAGATTAAAAAAACTGAGATATTTATTCAGTGAATTAGACGATGATAATATCACTGATGTTCAAAAGAAAATATTAGAAGAAATAAAAGGAGAAATTGAATATGGCATTTGAGGCACTTGGAGATCGCTTATCTGGAATTATAAAAAAAATACGCGGGCAAGCGACATTAACTGAAAAAAATATGGATGATATGCTCCAAGAAGTGAGAAGAGCTCTTCTTGAAGCTGATGTTAATTATAGTGTTGTCAGTGGTTTTATTTCTGAAGTTAAAGAAGAGGCCATCGGTCAAAAGGTTTTGAATAAAGTCTCTCCAGGTGATATGGTCGTTAAAATTGTCCATGATAAAATGGAAACATTGCTCGGCGCAGGGGACAATGATATTTGTTTTCGTTTGGATGGCAAACCGACGGTGATTATGATGGTAGGTTTGCAAGGAACTGGTAAAACCACTTCTGCTGCTAAATTAGGAAATTTATTTGAGCGAAAAAATCATAAGAGAATCTTATTAGGCGCTTTAGATATCTATCGTCCAGCTGCTATTGATCAATTGATCAATTTGGGATTGAAATGTGATCCTGCGATTGACACTTATTTTGATAGATCTGGAACTTTGCCGCCACAGATTGCAAAAGCCGCTTATGAAAAAGCTGTTAAAGAAAAATATGATATTTTGATTTTGGATACAGCAGGTCGTTTGGAAATCGATGAAAAATTGATGCAGGAATTAAAAGATATTCAATCGACTGTTCATGTTGATGAAACTTTGTTGACTGTTGATGCGATGGTCGGTCAAAATGCCACAAATGTCGCTTTGACTTTTTCACAAACAATTAAAATCACCGGCTTGATTATGACTAAGCTAGATGGTGATTCTCGTGGTGGCGCCGCTTTATCTATCAAGAAGATGACGGGTTTGCCAATCAAATATGCTGGTGTTGGTGAAAAAATGGAAGATTTGGAAAACTTCCATCCTGATCGAATGGCGTCTAGAATTCTCGGAATGGGAGACATCGTTTCACTTGTTGAAGAAGTCCAAGCAAAATTGGACGAAAAACAAGCTGAAAAGACTTCTCGCCGAATGATGAATGGTCAATTTGATCTCACAGATATGCTATCTATCATGAAACAGATGAATAAATTGGGCCCGCTTGGAAAAATCATGCGCATGCTGCCTGGAGTTCCAAAACTGTCAGAAGAACAGATGGAGCAGGCTCAGGCGTTATTAAAAAAGACAGAAGTGATCATCAATTCGATGACTAGAGAAGAGAGAAGAAGCCCGAATATCATCAAATCGAGTCGTAAATTGAGAATCGCTCATGGCTCCGGATCGACGCCTAGTGAAGTCACTAAACTGATTGAATCATTTGAAAATATGAAAAAGCAAATGACGATGATGAAAAATAATCCGATGTTGATGTCAAGATTTGGGCGTAAATAAAAAATGCTATATCAGTGTATCTAGCACTGATATAGCATTTATTTGATAAATTTATGCCCGGCTTGTAAGGCTTTTTCTTCTTTTTTACTCAGATCAAGTTCTTTTCCATCTTTCAGTTTTTGGATGATTTCTTGATCTTTTTTATCATAACGATATGTTTTTAATAAATCGGGACGCTTTTTAAATGTTTCTTTTAAAGCTTCTTTATGACGATACTCTTTAATTATTTCGTGATTTCCACAAAATAGAATAGGAGGGACTTTCATTCCTTCATATTCTTTAGGATAAGTGTATTGTGGATATTCTAATAAGCCATCATTAAAACTTTCTTCAGAGATGGAATCGTGATTTATCGCACCTTCTAATAAACGGACTACACTATCAGCGATAGCAAGGCTGGCGATTTCGCCACCAGTCATGATGAAATCACCTAATGAAATCTCTTCATCGTAATACTTTTCAAAACGGCTATCAACACCTTCATAATGTCCGCAAATCAGACAGATTTCTTTTAGTTTAGCTAATCTGACCGCATCTTCCTGTTTATATGTTTTTCCTTTAGGACCTAAAAATATTTTATGTGTAGATGAAGAAGTGTTGTTTCTTAAGCAATCCACTAATGGTTCTAATCTCATGATAAGCCCAGCTCCACCACCGATTGGATGATCATCAACACGATGATTTTTATCTAAAGAATAATCTCGAATATTAATGATTTGAAATTTGACTATTTTTTTAGAGATAGCTCGTCCAATTATCGATGATGACAAAAAATTAGCATAAAAGTCAGGAAAAAGAGTCAATATCTTGATTATCATCATTTGCAGGTTTCAGTGCCGAGCGCAGTTAATTTGATACACTTTTTTATTTTATCTACACTTTCGATAAATCGATCTAATTGGAAAGGAATATAGTATTTATCGACCAGTAAGTAGTCGCCAGCCGGCATTTTAACAACATTTGACACTATGCCAATCTCCTTGTTGTCATTATCGAATACTTTCATACCGACTAAGTCATCATAAAAGAAAGTGCCTTTAGGTGCTCTCACAGTTGCTAGAATATCATGATCAACCATCCATTCTATTTGATTGATATCATCAAATCCCTCTAAGCCTATGATGGCAATTTTGGGATTTTTTAAGAAAAAAGATTTAATTTTATATGTTTGTTCTACACCATTTGTGTCTTTGATTAAAATTTCTTTGCCAACAGCAAATCTTTTATCTGGAGTAGAAGATGATACAGATACTTTCAGTTGGCCTTTTATTCCAAATGTGTTTACGATATGTCCGATTTTTTTAACTGCCATATTATTCTCCTTTAGAGAAAAAGAGGGGAGCTGATGCTCCCCACATTTTATTCCTCAGTCTTTTTGAAATCTTCTAAAGATTCAAAACGAAGGTGAATCTTTTTTCTCATATTTTTTGTGGAAACATTGAGAAGCGTTCTAATGGAATCAGAAATGACGCCATGACGGCCGATCAACTTTCCTAAATCTTGCTTTTCACAAAGGATAAGATAATTTTGTTCTTTCTTGTTGAGATTCTCTGGTTTATCCATTCTCTCAATGGTGAGAACTTCAGGATTGCTAACCAAGGGCTCAACAAGTGAGCGGATGTCCTCAGTGAGGTCGAGGTTAGTTCCGTATTCCATGTTTACTTTGCTCCAGTTTTCTTAGTTTTACTAGCTAAGAATTTTTCGTAAACGCCAGATTTCTTTAAAAGAGTTTTGACTGAATCAGAAGGAACAGCACCATAGCCTAACCATTTGAGAGCTTCTTCTTCATTGACGACTAATTTCTCACTATTTGGATCAAAGTGTCCTAAATCAGCTAAGCATTCAGAGCTAGGAGTTCTGCGAGAGTCGCTGACGACGATTCTATAAGTGGGAAGGCTAGTTCTACCGATTCTAGCTAATCTAATTTTAACCATTTTTATTGCCTCCTAAATTGTAGCTTTTAAAGTATAGATGAAAGAAAAAAGCCTGTCAAGCTTTTTTACTTAACAGGCTTATGCGAATTTGATTATTGAACGATTACATATATGTTTGTAAATTGTCCTACTGTGATTGTAGCCATACCTTCTTGACTACCAGCCAATACTTCTATAGTAACCATATAGTCGTCAGGATTGTCATCTTCCATAATAGAGAACATTGAAACCACTTGTGTGTTTGAAATTGTGTAGTTGAATCCGGCGGAAATATATCCCCATTCATCGAGTACAAAAGGACCATTTACCGGCTCACCATTTTCATTAGTCACTGCGGCAGATGCAGTTGCGATTTCATTTTTATTAGCAGTAATTGTAAATGTCATACCACCATCAGTTAAGTTAAATAGTTCATAAGAAGATTGTTCAGCAACCGCTTCAACAGTCAAATCCAATGTATATAAATTTTCATCAGCCGCGTTACCGATGGTCAAGGTTGTGTCGCCATTAGCAAGCACTGTCCAAAAACATCTTCCACTCATATCATCATTTGTAAAAGCGATGACCTCTTCATTAGAAGAATCAGTTATCACCAAAGTATCCATATCAATAGCATCAGCAGGTAAAACGTCTAAAGAACTTTGATCGACTACAACGATGTCACCGATTTGTGGTTCTGTATGAACTTGTCCAATTCCTGTTCCCATGTCATTTAAAGGACCGAATTGAACATTCGCTTCATTGACTTGAGAAATAAAACCTGTGTCATAATTTTCTAACAAAGGACTTTTTTCTGTTAATTCCCCATATGTTATGTTTTCTAGAGTTAAACTTGTTTGAGATAAAGAGCTGGTATCTAATGGCTTATTCTCATCGGAGTCCCAGTTTTCTGAAGAGATAGAATTATAGCGATAGACAAGAAAATATGTTAAATGAAATTGATCATCTAATTCAGCGGTGATATCCCAATAATTATAAGTTGTTTCTGTTCTTGAGACATAAGCGTTTGCTAATACAGTATAACCGCCATCTGTTTCAAACAATTCATAAGAAGATGTTAGCAAATCTTTATTATTTTCTGGGAGCAATAATGCTTGGAATTCATATAAAGTATTTAGCAAGTCTGGGGATACGCTATTCTCTGCACTATCTCTATCAATCGATTGATTATAAAAAATATCGTTAGGACTGACAGCTTCATCAGTGAGTTTTTTGCGACTCGCCTCTGATATATTTCCAGAAGCATCGGCAGTCACATCATAAAATAAATCATTATTGATAGCATAATATCTCGACTCTTCTAATTCTTGATTTTCATCATATCTTTCTTCGAGTCTTTGATTTAAGGCGAAGCTATAATGAGTCGTGTCAGTTGTTTCACCATCAGATATGCTAGGCGCTGTTATTGTATAAGAAAGAGAAGTGATAGAGGATTGCAATGATTCATAACTAGCATTTAATAATGCGTGCAAATCTTTTAATTCATCCGGATATGTTGTCGGAACATCAGGTTCACTTGTTGACGAGCTAGGGTTATCTGGATCAGTAGTGCTTATAGGAGACGATGGCTGACTTACCGAATTAGAACTTGAATCGGTATCACAAGCTACTAACGAGACAAGTGATACGATTGACAATAAACATATTAGTTTTTTCATAAAACACCTCCCGTGGATATGTGGAAAGTATAAAAGTTTTTACTGATTTTGTTTACTGCTTTTTTAAAAAAATATTTTATTTTGATATATGAAAGCCCTAACATTATTCTTTCTTAGCATCTATCCTCTTTATTCTCTTGATATTTTATTAATAAAGACTTTAACTATATGAGTTTTTATAAGGAGGAGACATGAAAAATATTAAATATGTAGGTTTCACCTCATTTTTATTACTTTTGACTTTAGTGTCAGGATGTACAGGTACTTCTTCGACATCAAATTCTTCTAATTCAAGTGCTAAACCATATGATCCCAATTGGCAGCCTGGAGATAATGCATTGGCTGATGCTAAACAACCAAGCGTAAAAAATCCTGCTGGAGAACTGACGGAATTGGGGATGATGAGAAAGTCTTCTGGCCAAAACGCTTTACCTCAAAAAGGACAAGCTAATATCTTAGTTGTACCTGTTGAGTTTTTAATCGCTGATGAAGGGAGTGCTACTGAAAATGAGCTCATCACTAGCGAGCAGAGAGAGGAGCTCGAGCAAGCTTATTTTGGCGCAAGCGATAGTGTTAAATCTTTTTATGACACTTCTTCTGATGAGCAATTATCACTCGATGGAGTTGTTTCACCAGTAGTGAGATTACCAAAAGATTTTGCAACTTATGTTTTAGCTGCCGCTAATCAAGGAAATGATGCAGTCATCAGTGAAATCACTGATTATATTTATCAGTATTTGTTTGTGGAAACAGAGACGTATTATTCACACGATTTTGATTCTGATGATGATGGAAAAATCGATAATTTAGTAATCGCTTATTCTTGGAGTTACAATTCTTGGATTTTAAATTCCTCTTATGATGATGTTCTATCGAGTTTCTTCAGTGAAAGCACCTATCTCAGTCCTATCTCAGAAGTTAATTCTATGACTTGGACCACTGCTAAAGTTGATGATGAACATGATCAAAAACAATATATTAAAGAAGTAGGACGTGCTCTAGGTTTAGATTATTACTTTGATCAAACCGGATATAGCGATGAAGATGGAGAGGCAAAATATCGAGCTCCTTTAGGTGGCACAGATATCATGGAAGGAGCCGAAGGCGAAGACCACAATCCTTTCAGCAAATATCAGTTAGGATGGATAAATCCAGAGATTTATACTCCATCTGATTTGACCACAGATAAAGAAATAACTTTAGAACGTGGTGATTCAGTGATTCTTTCATATGCGCAAACAGGTATTTTTGGTGAATACTTAATGTTAGAATTAACTGATTCTGCTGGAGTTAAAGTTTATAAAGTCGATTCTCGTTTAGCCAGAAGAAATGATGGATATTATTATCCGTTTATTGGCGAGACAGAATATACTGATTCTCAGTACACTTATGCGTATTCGAACTCTTCTACTAATCCTTTATATACATATGGAATAGATCAAAATTACGCTTTAGTTTCATTACTCAGTCAAAAGGCTGATAATCGATATATGACTGATTCAGCCATCAGTTTTACAGATGATGACTTGTTTAAGGCGGGAGATTCATTCGGTACTGAAAGCATCATCGAAGGCTTTTACGAAGATTTCCGTTTTGATGGTGATGGCTCCAATGGACCTAAATTAGGAATCATCTTCACCATTGATTCTATCGAGAACAATAGTGCAAAAATCACATTAAGGAGAGCGGCATAATATGAAAAAAGTAAAATTTATTTCTTTATTTGTCCCTTTGCTTCTCGGCGTTAGTGGACAAAATGTTACACTCGCTTCACCAAGCTTAAATGCTGCTAGTGATTATGCTAGTCAAAATTCTGCTCTCGCTGAATTCTTTTCTGGAGCATATTCATTAGAAAGTTCAATCACTTCAAGCTATTCAGATGCTGAATATCGCATGGTGACCGAAACTGACGATTCACATCTCAATATTTCAATTTACACTTCGACAGGAGCATTGGTGTCTTCGAATCATTATCGCAATCAAAACAATTATACAATTTTAGATACTTTGACCATCAGTAATGAAGTCACTTCAACGAGCGTTGTTGATACTGAACAATCACCAGTCAATTTTAGAAATTATTTTTCTGGTCCTTTTGCGACGATGACAACTGCTAGTCGCATCGCCTCTTCCTTTGATGTCACCGAGTCGGAAGGACAATTGGTTTATACTGCTAATGACATCGGTCTCGGTTATGTTTTAAATGACTTTTTAAATAATTTCCAATCTTTTGATTCGTTTAGCTGGGATATCACCACTAAACAACAATATATAAAAGATTTAAATGTTGTAACTGATATGACAGGTACACCTTTATCGATGTCCTTTTATTTGGTGACTGCTGATAAATTTGGTGGTGTGTATGAAAAGATAGATGCTGAGTTTTCTCATCTTGATTCTGTTGCTGATCTAGCCCCGATGACATCATCTTTAGGCGAAGAAAGCGAAGAGTATTTGGCATTGTCTAACGCATTAGACAATTTAGAGACTAAGTTATTAGGTGGTAATTTTACTCAAAGCATTGATATGGGAGAACATGGTGTTCAAACTAAACAAACAACTTATAACAATTATTATGACTTTGATGCTGCTGGAGCATTGGAAGACACCGAACATCTCAATTACATGTTCTCTAATTATGAATTGACAGATGCTGATCAAGGACGCACATATACTGGTCTAAAATTCGGAACTATCTATTTGAATGATGAAGATCAAACAAGCCTAGATGCCTATTATGGATATGCTGTGTCACCAGATTCAGAATTTTCTGGTATCATCGGAGCTGATTATTATGAGACATTAACTAGCGCTTTACCACGTATGGATATGCTCAGCCCAGCATTCTTTACTTATGATTCGAATAGCAAAGTCTATACTTTTGACTTAGCTAATTTCCCTTATCTTGATTATAGATTTGGTTTTTCAGTTTTAGATGTTCTCTTTGGTGTAGGTGATTATTTATCGCATGTGCAACCAACCTATACTAGTGATAGCAGCTATAATTTTGGTTTCTCATCATTGACAATTGATTTGAATGATCCTGATAAACCTGTCTTTGCTTTGACTTATCAAACACAATCAGGCGATATCAATACTACAACTACTTATTTTGATGCGTTTGGCACGACTGATTTGAGAGCCGATGAAAATATCGCTGAATGTTTAGACGTCTTAGATCGTATAGGTGTCTAAGGAGGAACGACATATGAGATTGAATTATTCGTTTATTTCTTTGAGCTTAGTAGCATTAGGCTTATCGGTGTTCCATGGTGCTGATAGCACACAAACAGTTTATGCTGCTTCTAAAGCTGCTGCTTCTACCACTTCCCAAGAAACAATTATTGAAGCATTGAGAGGATTAGTCACAGTCGATGCCTCATATACTGAAACTATCACTTATGATAGCCAAGATATGCAGTATTTGAATTCGACTGATACCTATGAAGTGACAAGAGACTATGGCTATATTGTTGAGGAAGATGGTTCACATGTGGAAGCTGTCAGATTTTTTGATGATACCTCTTCTACTATTTATTACAAAGGCGATGATAATTATGCCTATTATGAAACATTAAAAGCTGATAATACTGTTGAAACTCATACGATTATAGATACTGGTGTCGGTTTGCCGATTGCTTATTCGAAATATTTTAGAAATCCTTGGAATTATATCAGTGCTGATGATATTTCTGATGATTTGATATTAGATACTCATAAGGCTTCTTTCCTTTTAGAGACATACTTTGGAATTGAAAGAGGTGTTGCTGAGGCGAGACTAATTATTGACGAACAAGGATTACCGACTGGCATCGATATCACAGTAGCTGATTTAGTCAGAGGACAAGGTTCATCTGATGGATCTTTTATCGAAAGCACATCCCATATCGACATGACTCTTTCGTATAAATATGGTGAGACTGATTTACGTCATTTATCTCCTAGCACTAATTCTAACCCAGAGTTAGAGACTGCTATTGGTAATTTAGGCAGTAATTTCACTATGACCATGACTTCATCTGCCTTAGCGGTGCCTTTCACAATCTATTCGACTGATGATTATGTGTTTGTTCACAGTGGTATACAAAAGTCTGTTGCGACTGGTGATATGCTTCTCAGATATGAAACAGCCATGGCTCGTTATTCAGCTTTCACTTATAATGAATCCACAAATAGTTGGACTCGCAGCGGTTATTTAGAAGATATCAGTGCTCTTTTGCCAGGTGTATTCAGCGGCTCAATCAACACTGCCTTATTTGGTGAAGTCTCCGACGGAATTTATTCATTGATTCCTGATAGTGTTGGCACTGGTGCTTGTGAGCTTATGATTCCAGTCTTACAAGGCTTTGACACAATCGGTTTATCAGGCTATGTCAAGGTGCAAGATGGTCGTGTTACTGCTTTATCTAGCACTTATGACTATTCAGTCACACCGGTTACCTTAACCGTTTCTGTCACTGATTATACAAGCACTGTTTTACCCAGTTATGTTGAATATTGAGAGCTTATAGAAAGGAGCGCTTATGAACAAAAAAATAGTATTGATCATACCTTTATTATTATCTTCAACTTTAATTTCTTGTGATGAAAATGCTAATTCTTCTGGCGGACCTCAAACCGCTCAAAGCAGATTATTAGCTAGCGTAAAACATGTCAATCATCGTGCTCATGTCGAACAGACTAATAGAACAACATATCCCAGAAATACTAGTACTGGTGCTGTCGGATTAGGAATCGATCACTCTTTAGATTTCGCTTATTCTTATGATAATGGTGAAAGAGCATATTCTACTAGCGGCTATTCTACTCATTTTAACGTCGATAACCAAACTGGCGAAATCATCGAATCTACTATCACTGAATATAATGTTCAAACTTCGAGAGTTTTTGAAGAAGAAGGCACTGGTTTAGCTTTGATTGAATCGATGAATCCAGATAATACCGTCACTACTGCTTATGCCTCTGATTATGATGAGACCACTGCTATTTACACTCCTCTCTCATTCGCTAATAATTTCTCTAATCCATGGGACTATATCGAAGAGAGCGATTTGACACTCGGAGATGATGGCAATTTCCATTTGAGTAGTGACAAGGCTGAATTCTTATTAGAGTCTTATGCATTGAGCGGAACCAATATGGTTACAGACGCTATCATTACTACTGATGAACAAGATGCGCTTAAAGAAATCAAATTTGTGATGCCAGATTATGAGACGAGTTCTTACGTTCGTAAGACCTCTGTCACAATCACATATTCTGATTTTGGTGAACTGACTAAAATCGAACATTTGACCCCGTTTGAAAATGACAATCCTGAATTGGCGGAAGCGTTCAAATGTTTAGATAATGCTACTTCCTTTACTTATAGAAAGCAGTTTGGGGATTCATTTTCTGCCTTTGAGCCGAGCGATACGACCGGTTATTTCACTCAAGATGCTATTTTCTTCCATCAAAGAGCTGATAAACATCCGAATGAATTTTACACTGATGGAGATGACTATGATTATCTCTCCAAGAAGAATCCTAGAGATGGAAAATATTACGGATTTATGTATGATTTGATCGAATTAGGTTTTGTCCCGGCTATGCTTTCTGATACTCAACAATTAGTCAAAGATTCTTTCATTGATAATGGGCCTAGCTTTGGTCAATTATCTGCGGCTCTCTTTAGAAAAACTGGTGATTTGACTTATGAAGTCGAGCCGAGCATCACTTCTTGGATCGGTCAATATTTTGACAATGGGTTTGATGGTGTCCATTCTGATGTTTTAAGCACTTCTACTCTTTCTTGCGTAGTTTATTTGACATCAGATAAAAAGGCGATTGATAAAGTTGAAGTCGGCGCTGACATCGGAACTGGTGAAACTGTCATAACTTATACTCTTTCTGATATAAATTCTACTGAAATTCCTGAATTTGCTTTAGAAGCTATATCAGAGGCCACCTTCGATTAAAAATATTCTATTTTATTGAACTGAGAACTGCTATCGATGTCGATAGCAGTTTTTTATTGCTCAGATATTAGATTATGAAAAAAAGCTGAACCATTTTTAGGGTTCAGCTTTAGTTTGTCACTTTTTTTAAATTCAAGTATAAATAAGAAAACGATTTAGTTATTAGTCAGCTTTGACTTCTTCAGCCTTAGCTTCTTTTGCTGCTTTAGCTTTTTCTCTATTGGCAGCTTTTTTCTTGTCAGCATTGGTCTTAGTCGCAGCTAAATTAGCAGCGATTTTGTCTTTGCGGATAATTTCTTCAAGACGAGCAGCTTTACCTTTTCTGTCTCTTAAATAATAAAGCTTCTTTCTTCTGACTTTACCATGCTTGATGACTGAGATAGAAGAGATGATGGGGGAGTTGACAAAGAAGTTTCTTTCAACGCCAACACCAGCAGAATCTTTTCTGACGATGAAGGTCTTATTTGAGCCACTGCCTTTAGTAGAGATGACAACGCCTTCAAAAGCTTGTTGTCTTTCTTTGTTTCCTTCACGGATGGTGACCATGACTCTGATGGTATCACCAGTGATGAAATCAGGGATGTCGTGTCTGATCTGAGTAGCAGTGATCTCTTGAACTAAGTTTTTGTTCATAAGTGCTTTCTCCTTTGGAAATAATTGTGTTGTCCCTATGTTCATAGGTAGTGACGCCCCTAGCGGACCACAGGTAAGCTTTTAAAGCATTGGTTAATATACCACTAGATAATATGTTTTTCAAGAAAGTTTTAAAAAACCTTGCAACTTATTCATCCTATCATTATAATTTCTTAGGTTAGGCATATTATGCATTTTTTATGCTCTAACAAGATGTGGGAAGCCTTGACAACTGGTAAAACCACACACGGAATTCAATAAAGGAGGAATTCATCGTGAAAAAAGTCACTAGAGTTCTGATCATCAGAGCTGAAGGCGGAGGTGCTAACCCCGCGAAATTAGGACAAAAACTCGGTCCTTTTGGTATCGGCGGTAAATTCTGTCAAGAATTTAACATGAAGACTGCTGATCGCAAAGGCGAAATTGTCCCATGCGTTCTTACCATTTATGAAGATCGCACTTTTGATATGGAGTTTAAAACCACTCCTGTCACTTATCTTCTTTTGAAGGCTGCTGGTATTGAAAAAGGTCGTAAAGGTCCTGATCACGGAGGCACTCCAAAGCAGATCGTTGGTCATGTCAAGAGAGATGAAGTCAGAAAGATCGCTGAATATAAGCTCAAAGACCTTAACGTTGATTCAATTGAAGCTGCTATGAGATGTATCGAAGGTTCTGCTAAATCTATGGGCATCGCCATCGATGACTAAAGGAGAGAATGACCATGAAGAAATTAGCAAAAAAATACGCTGCTAGCTTAAAGCTAGTTGATAAAACTAAAAAATATTCTATTGACGAAGCTTGTGAATTAGTTAAAAAGACTGCCACTGCTAAATTTGATGAATCTATCGATGTCAGTTTTAATCTCAATATCGATCCTAAACAAGCTGATCAACAATTAAGAGGAACTATTGTTCTCCCTCATGGAAATGGAAAAACCAAGAGAATCTTAGCTATCACTGATAAAGTTGAAGCTGCTAAGAGCGCTGGAGCAGATTATGTCGGTCAACAAGATATGCTCGACAAAATCTCTAAAGAAAACTGGTTTGATTTCGATGTGATTGTCGCTACCCCTAATATGATGGGATTATTAGGTAGAATGGGTAGAGTTTTAGGTCCTAAAGGCTTGATGCCTAACCCTAAGACTGGTACAGTCACCCCTGATATCGCTTCTGCTATCAAAGAGATTAAAAACGGTAAGATTTCTTATCGTAATGATAAAGACGGCAATTTAGCTATCAATTTTGGTAAAGCTAGTTTTGATGCTAAAACTTTAGCTGATAACCTCAAAGCTATCATTGAAGCTGTCAATAGAGTCCGTCCGGCTTCTGTTAAAGGTACCTTCATCATCTCTTGCACCATCGCTTCTACTTATGGTCCTGGTATCAAAGTTTCTCTTTAATCCCATCTATTTCCTATCTATTTAAGGTGTTCCAATATACCTAAGACAGTAACTGCTTAATAACATATAATTTCAAGCTCAATTTGTTACCGAGGTTATGAAGTAATCTGAACGTATATTGTTAACATACACCATACTTATTCACAAAAAAGGAGGTGAAAGCATGAATCAACAGATCTTAGCCCAAAAGAAAGAAACTGTTAGCAAACTCAACGAGATTTTAAAGGCTTCTCATTCCGCTATCATCGTTTCTTACTCTGGCTTACCTGTCGCTGAGATCAACAGCTTACGCAAGAGCCTTAAAGAGGCTGGAGCTAAGCTCACAGTGCAAAAGAATGCACTCATGAAGAAAGCTATCGATGAAGATGGCCTTTCTGAATTAGACGCTTGCTTAAAAGGACCTAGCGCTTTAGTCACTTCTGCTGAAGAAGGAGCTGGCTTAAAGGTTCTCAATGACTTCAAAGAAGCTCATAAGCAATTCGTCATCAAAGGCGGTATGATCGGTGGAAGCTATTGCGATGAAGCTAAGTTAGCTGAATTGGCTCCTATCGGAACCAAGAGCAACGCTCTTGCAAGCTTACTTTCCACATTACAATCACCACTCGTTATGTTCGCTCTTACCCTTAAGGCTGCTGGCGAAAAAGCCTCAGCTTAATGTCGTCTGTCGTCAAATACCATTAATTGGAGGAAAATTAAAATGGCTAAACTCGTTAAAGAAGATGTCATCGCCGGTCTTAAGGAGATGAACTTAGTTGAAATCATGGATCTTGTCCATGCTATTGAAGAAGAATTTGGTGTCAAGGCTGCTGCCGCTGTTGCTGCTCCTGCCGCTGGCGGTGCTAAAGCTGCTGAAGGACCTTCTGAAGTCTCCGTTATTCTCAAGTCCTTCGGTTCTGCTAAGATCCCTGTCATCAAGGCTGTCGTCGCTATCACTGGCTTAAGCTTAATGGATGCTAAGAAGATCGTTGATGGTGCTCCAGCTCCTATCAAAGAGAAGATTTCTCCTGCCGCTGCTGAAGACATCAAAAAGCAACTTGAAGCTGCTGGCGCCGAAGTCGAAATCAAATAACCGTAGTATTGCTTTTTAGAATTTCATCACCCACCCTGTCATTTTGATGGGGTGGGATTAGTTGTCTATAAGGAGTTTATAAAAACTTTATTTAAATCCTTAAACAACGCTAGAAGTCCGCGCTTTTTGCGGAAGAAAACGACAGAGGTAATAATATGGGCGAAACTTTAGATTTGAGCCAATACAAACTTACTGAGAATGGTCGTATTGACCTTTCTAAAACCTTTTCTTCTGTTCCACTTCCTAATCTTTGTGATATTCAATTAAAGTCTTTCAAGTGGTTTGTTGAAGAAGGTGTCAATGAAGTCTTTAAAGACGTATTCCCAGTCTTTAGTAATAAGGACTCCCGCGCACATTTGATCGACACTGATCAAGTCGCTGAATTGGACTATGTCTCTTGTGAATGGGGCAAACCGAAGCATGATTATTTTGAGTGCAAAGTATCAGCTTTGACTTATTGCGCACCATTACATGTCAAACTTTTATTAAAGCATCCAGATGGAACAATCATCGAAGATAAGATTTTTATGGGTGATTTTCCTTGGATGACTCCATCAGGAACTTTCATCGTCAACGGATCTGAAAAATGCATCGCTTCTCAATTAGTCCGTTCGCCTGGTGCTTATGTCTCCAAAAAAATTGATGAAGCTGTTTTAAAGAAAACCGATAATGATTTGAAGAATGATAGCACCATCGTTTATGGCTCTGATATCATTCCTTCTCGCGGTATCTGGTTAGAGTTTTTAACTGATTCTCGTGATTTCTTATCAGTTCGTATCGATAAACAAAAGAAAGTTTCTGCGCTCACTCTTCTCCGCGCTATCGGTCTTGTTTCTGATGGCGAAGAGCTAGAAGATCAAGTCGCATTTGATGAAGATGGTAATGTCGCTAGTGTGACTGGCATCAAAGGTCTTTTTGGTGACAATGATTTCTTGAACAAAGCGATTGAAAAGACACCTATCGATACTAGATTTACTGCTTCTAGACGTTCGTCTAAAGCTATCGGTGAAATCTTCACTAAGCTTCGTCCTGGAGAACCATATACTATCGATTCGGCTACTAACTTGCTCAAGCAACGTTTCTTTGAAAATGAACATTATGATTTAGCTAGAGCAGGACGTTTTAAGATTCATGAAAAATTAGGCATTTATAATCGTTTACCATATCAAATATTAGCTGAAGATTTGATCAGCAAAGATGGAGAAGTGGTCTATCCCGAGGGACATCGTCTCTCTATCGATGATGTTCTCAAACTCAAAAATGAACATTTCTTCGAGGATAATGACACCCATACTATCTATCTGTCTTGCAACACTCAATTGGACACTCATAACAAAGTAAATATTGTTAAAGTTAAAGATCCGAATGGGTCAGATAAAATCATCCATATCATCGGAACTGATTTAAATATCACCGAGACTTATATCACCATCCCTGATATCGTCGCTTCTCTTTCATATATGTTAAATCTCACTGATGGTATCGGTGAAGTTGATGATACTGATCATTTAGGCAACAAACGTGTTCGTTGCGTCGGTGAACTCATTCAAGACAAGTTCAGAGTCGGTTTAGCTAAGATGAAGAGAACCATTCATGATCGTATGTCTACATCTGATCTCACTCAGCTGACCATCCCTTCTTTGATCAATATCAAATCCTTGACGAGCGCTGTGAACCAATTCTTCAACTCTGATTCTTTAGCTCAATTTATGGATCAGACTAATCCTTTAGCTGAGCTGACAAATAAGCGTCGTCTTTCCGCTTTAGGAAGAGGCGGTCTCACTAGAGATAGAGCTTCTTCAGCTGTTCGTGACGTTCATCCTACTCACTATGGACGTATCTGTCCTATCGAGACTCCTGAAGGTCAAAACATCGGTCTTATCAGCAATTTAGCCTGCTATGCTCGTATCAATGAATACGGATTTATCGAGACTCCTTATCGTCCTGTTCACAAACATATCATCGACAATAATCCTGAACATGTCCAATGGCTCACAGCTGATGGCGAGAGAAATCACATCATCGCTCAAGCTGCTTTAAATATCAGTCACGATGGTGAGATTCTTGATGAGATTGTTTCAGCTCGTCAAAACGGTGAATATATCACTGCTAAAAGAGATGAGATCGATTTGATCGATGCATCACCAAAACAGATCGTTTCTATCGCTGCTGCTTGTATTCCGTTCCTTGAAAATGATGATGGTAAGAGAGCTTTGATGGGATCTAACATGCAAAGACAAGCTTTGCCATTATTATCTCCTCATGCTCCTTATGTCGGAACCGGTTTAGAAGACAAGATCGCTCACGATTCAGGCGATGCTTTATTAGCTGTTGCTGATGGTATCGTCACTTATGTCGATTCTAAAAAGATCATTCTCAAGCATGACGATGATAATCAAGAACACACTTATAATTTAAGAAAATATATCCGTTCTAATAAGAGAACTTGCATCAATCAAACTCCGATTGTCAAAGTCGGAGAACATGTTAAGAGAGATGCGATCATCGCCGATGGTCCTTCGATGGAAAATGGTGAACTCGCTTTAGGGCAAAATGTTCTCATCGCTTTCACCACTTGGCATGGTTATAACTATGAAGACGCTATTTTGATTTCTGAAAGATGCGTTTCTAAAGATTTGTTCACTAATATCATCATCGAAGAATATTCAGTCGATAGAAGAAAGACTAAACTCGGTGATGAAGAATTCACTCGTGATGTCCCCAATCTTTCTGAGGAAAGAAAAGCCTATTTAGATGAACGCGGTGTCGTCATCCCTGGCGCTGAAGTCAAAGAAGGCGATATCTTAGTCGGCAAAGTCACTCCTAAAGGTGAAGTCACTGAAACCAACAATGATCATTTGCTCAAATCTATCTTCTCTTCTAAGAGCGATGAAGATAAAGATTCTTCTTTGAGAGTTCCTCATGGTGGTGAAGGTATCGTCTTAGATGTCAAGACTTTCAGCCGTTCTAAAGGTGATGAATTACCACCTGATGTTTTAGAGAGCATCAAAGTGTACGTCGTTCAAAAGAGAAAGATTCAAATCGGTGATAAGATGTCTGGTCGTCATGGTAACAAAGGCGTCATATCTAAGATTTTACCTGTTGAAGATATGCCATATATGCCAGATGGCACACCGATTGATATTCTTCTCTCTCCGATGGGTGTCCCATCACGTATGAATATCGGTCAAGTTTTGGAAGTCCAATTAGGTTTGGCTTGCCAAAAGTTAGGTATCAAAGTATCCACTCCGGTCTTTGATGGTGCTACCAATGAAGAGATTGCTCAATTCATGGATAAAGCTCACATCGATGCGGATGGTAAGACTGTTTTATATGATGGTCAGACCGGTGAAAGATTCGATTCTCGTATCGCTGTCGGTGTCATGTATATGATTAAACTCGATCACATGGTCGAAGATAAATTACATGCCCGTGCTATCGGTCCTTATTCTTTAGTCACTCAACAACCTTTGGGTGGAAAAGCTCAAAATGGTGGTCAGAGATTCGGTGAAATGGAAGTTTGGGCCTTAGAAGCTTATGGCGCTGCTCATACTTTACAAGAGATGCTCACCATCAAATCTGATGATATGGTCGGACGTAACCAAACCTATGAAGCTATCTTAAAGGGCAATCCGATACCCAAGCCAAATATGCCAGAATCCACTCGAGTTTTGATCAAAGAATTACAAGGCTTAGCTATCGATGTCACTCTCTTCGATGATAAGAATCAAGAGATCAATATGAACACTATTGCCGAAGAAGCTGAGCGCAGCTCTCGCAAGATTCATCACGACATCGCTAACTATGATACAAAGCACGAAGAACAATTAGAGATGGAAAGAGCTAGAAACGCTCATTTAGATGAAGAACCTCTCATCGAAGAGGAAGAGAGTCATTATGAAACTGAAGATAGTTATGATGACGAAGATGAGAACAACTAAGGAGGTCAGGATAGAATGTTTGATCTCAATAAATTAAAATCCATTAAAATCGGATTAGCTAGCCCAGAAGAGATTCGTTCTTGGGGCCGAGGAGAAGTCACTAAGCCTGAAACCATCAACTATCGTTCTCAAAAACCTGAACCAGATGGCCTTTTCTGCGAAAAGATTTTTGGTCCTGTCAAAGACTATGAATGTCATTGCGGACGCTATAAGAAAGCTTCTTACATCGGTAAAGTCTGTGAAAAATGCGGTGTGGAAGTGACGATGAAAGCTGTTAGACGTGAACGAATGGGCTATATCAACTTAGCTTTTCCATGCACTCATATTTGGTATGTCAAAGGCGCTCCTTCGAAGATGGGATTGGTTTTAGGCATCGCTCCTAAACAATTAGAAGAAGTCGTCTACTTCGTTTCCCATATCGTCACCAATCCTGGTATTTCCAAGATTTTGACCTATCGCCAAGTTTTAGATGAAAAAGCTGGCCGTGAAGTGTTATCTTCTGTCATTGAAAAAGAAATTTTGGAAGCTGGCTTAGTACAAGAAGGCGAGTCTGATTATGTCAAAGCCCAGACCTTCATCGCCTTGAGTAAAAAGCGTAATCAACCTTTTGACTTCTTCACTATTTCAAAATTTGTCAGCCGTTATTTAGGCGCTAGTTTTGGAATTGGTGCTGAAGCAGTTTTGAAACTTTTGAAAGAAATCGATCTTGATAAAGAAATCAAAGATGTCACTGCTGATTTGAAAGAATCTAGCGGTGATAAGAATCAAAAGAGAATCAAAGCCATCAAACGTTTAGAGGTTTTGGAATCTTTTAAGAATTCCAATATCAAACCCGAATGGATGGTTTTGACTGTTTTACCTGTCATCCCACCGGATTTACGTCCGATGATGCAACTCGATGGTGGTAGATATGCCACTTCTGATTTGAACGATTTATATCGTCAAGTCATCATCAAGAATAATCGTTTGAAACGTGAACAAGAGGAGCATGCTCCTAACGTCATCATGATCAATGAAAAACGTATGCTTCAAGAAGCTGTCGATGCATTGATTGATAATGATCGTCGTAATAAGCCTTCTGCTTCTTCTTCTGGTAACGTTCTTAAATCTTTATCTTCTACATTAAAAGGTAAACAAGGTCGTTTCCATCAAAACCTTTTAGGTAAGAGAGTCGACTATTCTGGTCGTTCTGTCATCGCTGTCGGCCCTGAGCTCAATATGGATGAGTGCGGTTTGCCTCGTGAGATGGCTGTTCAACTCTTCCGTCCTTTCATCGCTCATTATTTGCTCACCGATAAAGACTCGGGTGTCACTTCTCAACGCCAAGCCGATGAACTCATCGCTAGAGAAGATCCTCGTGTTTATGATGCTATCGATGTCATCGCCAAAAATCATCCGGTTTTGTTAAACCGTGCTCCTACTTTGCACCGCTTAGGTATTCAAGCTTTCCGTCCGATTCTTATCGATGGTAAAGCTATCCGCTTACACCCATTAGTTTGCCCTGGTTTTAATGCGGACTTTGATGGTGACCAGATGGCTGTTCACGTGCCGCTTTCTCGTCAGGCGCAGGCTGAAGCCATGTCTTTGATGTTAGCTAATCGTAACATCTTGAAGCCTTCTGATGGTAAACCGATCTGTGTTCCTTCACAAGATATGATCTTCGGTAACTATTACTTGACTCTTGAGGACAACTGGAGCATCGATGAGATGTATGCCACCTATTATGAAAAGCGCAATGATTTTGAGATGGCTGAGAAATTCCGCAGCTATAAGAAATATGAAGGAAAAGTGTTTTCTGATCCTAACACTGCTATCCTCGCTTATCAAAATGGATTATTGTCTTTGAGAACCAGAATTTATGTTCCTGGAAGATCTTTAGGCAAGACATGCTTAACTCCTGAACAAGAGAAAGCGTATCTGTTCACGACTGTCGGTAAGTTGATTTTCAACTCTATCTTCCCTTCAGATTTCCCATATATCAATTTCTCTATCATCGGCGATAAAAACGCTAAGAAAGAATATTCAGATAATTTTGTCAAAACTCCAGATTCTTTCTTTGTCACTGTCAAGCAAGCTTATGATGCTTGCATCGCTTCTGGTAAATTCCACGAAGGTGATGATTTCGATCCGATGAAAGAATATGCTCATACTAGACCTTTGCGTTCACCTATCGATAAGAAGGGCATCCAAACCATGATGGATTTCGTCTTCCGTAAGTACGGAGCTGTCGAAACCGCTCATATCATGGATCTCTTCAAGAACCAAGGATTCGACTACTGTACTAAATCTGGTTTGACTATCTCATTAGATGATATGAAACCTTTGGATGGCCGAAACAAGCTCTACGAGCAAGGCCGTCAAAGAATTGCTCAAATTTCTAATGACTTCGAATTAGGTTTCTATACTGAAGAAGAAAGACATAATGCCGTTATCGACTATTGGAACAAGTTAAAAGATGGACCTATTGCCGATCTCTTAGCTTCACGTATGAAATCCGCTCCTAGAAACCCGATGTTTATGATGATGGAATCAGGTGCTAGAGGCTCGAAAGATAACTATATGCAGCTCATCGGTATGAAAGGATGTATGCTTGACTCTACTGGTAGAGCTATCGAAGTTCCTGTCACTTCTTGCTATGCTGATGGTCTTTCTGTCTCGGAATACTTCACTTCTACTCATGGTACGAGAAAGAATGGTTCAGATACTGCTTTGAAGACTGCTGATTCTGGCTATTTGACTAGAAGATTAGTCGATGTTTCTCACAACATGGTCATCCGTGAAGAAGATTGCCATTGTGATAGAGGAATCATCGTTAAGGAATTACGCGATGACAATAATGAGCTCATCGCATCCTTGTATGATCGTTTAGTCGGACGTTTCTCCATGAGAGATGTCATCGATCCGCAGACTGGTGAAGTCATCATCGAAGGCAACAAACTCATCGATGAAGATATCGCTAGCAAGATCATCAAAGCTGGCATCACTGAAGTTGAGATTCGTTCGGTTCTCACCTGTGAATCTACTGATGGTGTTTGTGTCCATTGCTACGGCCGTAATTTGGCTACTGGCAAGCTCGCTACTATCGGTGATACTGTCGGTATCATGGCTGCTCAATCTATCGGTGAACCTGGTACTCAGCTCACTTTGAAGAACTTCCACACTGGTGGTGTTGCTGGTCAGAAAGATATCACTACCGGTTTACCACGTGTCCAAGAGCTTTTGGAAGTCAGAAATCCTAAGGCAAAAGACTTAGCTTTGATCACCACTATTAGAGGTGTCGTCAGCAAGATAACTGAACAAGGATTAAGACATGTCTTTGTCATCACTAATGAATTAGAAGAAAAGACTTTTACTTCTTATCCGAACTCCGTTCCTGCTGTCACTGAAGGCCAAGAAGTTCGTGCTGGTCAAGCCTTAACTAAGGGCCATATCAACCCGAAAGACTTGTTAGATTGCACAGACTTAGCTACTGTCAGAAACTATTTGATCAAAGAAGTTGAGGCTGTGTATTCTTCTAACGGTATCTCAATCGCTGATAAGCATCTTGAGATCATCGTCAAACAGATGACTAATCGCTTATTGATCATCAACTCTGGCAATACTGATATGCTTCCTGGCCAAAAGGTTTCTTTGATCGAATTCACTGAGAAGAATAGAAAGATCTTAGCTCACGCTGGTAATCCTGCTGTCGGACGTCCGATCGTCATGGGCATCACTAAAGCTGCTTTAGATACTGAGAGTTTCTTAAGCTCTGCTTCCTTCCAGGAGACCACTCGTGTTCTCACCGACGCTGCTATCAAAGGAAAGGTTGATTATCTCAAGGGCTTGAAAGAAAACGTTATGATCGGTAAGCTTATTCCGGCTGGTACTGGTATCGTTCCTCTTCCCGGTTTTGATGAGCCAGAGGAAGAAAAAGACGTCAATCAGCTCTTTAAGTAAAACATATGGGTTATAGCCATTAGGCTATAGCCCTTCTTGCAGCCATAGTTCAGTGGTAGAACGATAGCTTCCCAAGCTGTATATGCGGGTTCGATTCCCGTTGGCTGCTTGTTTACAAAAACATGTCTGACACTCAAATAGTGCTCAGACTTTTTATTTATATGATAAATTGGCACTTTGTAAGATTACGTCTTGTATCTGCCTAAAGATGAAAGAGTAGACTTATCTAATTATTGATGTTATTTAAATGATATAAGTGTTTTTGAACGTCTCTAATAAATACGAATTTTTTATTGCTTTTATTATTAGAATATTTATTAGTATTCAACTATCAAAACAGAATTATAGCTTAAAAAGAATAAACGATATAGCAGCTACTATTATTGGCTATGCAACGTTTACTAGATATAAACTTGACTATAAGATGATGACGAAATAGTGCTATGATCATCGAAAACTCTTGACTTTTCCTAGGGGGGGGTAAAATAAAAACGAATTTTATTTATAGGGAGAGTTGAAACAATGAAATTAGCAGCATTTATTTTATGCTTGTTATGTACTATTGGAATGGGATGGTTACTTATTCCATTATGTTGGTGTATTCCGATGACAGTAAGCGTGTATAAAGCTTATAAAGGTGAGAAAACTCTTAGTGTTGGTTTTAAAGTTTTGTAAGCTTAGTAGGTGGAATTTTGTTACTTTGTGATAATGATTAGGACAAAATTATGATTTTTATTTAGGGCAAAACGGCGTGTTATTTTGCTCTATTTTTAAGTAGAGGTGAATAAGTACATTATTATTCTACACTTATCAAGCTAGAGGTTTTATTATGCTAACCGAAAAAGAAGGGATTATTGTTGTTGTTGCTACTAAGAACAGAGTCGAGCTTTTAAACAATGCATTAGAATCTATATCATTACAAACAAAAAAACCATTAGATGTTTTTGTCGCTAGTGATTCTTCTAATGAGAATGAAAGTATTGAAAGAACTCTTTGCTCTAAATTTGGTTTTCATTTTTTAAAAGATAAATACTCTCATAATTATGCTGGTAATTTAAATTCGGCTATAGAAGAAGTTTTTGCTAAATATGCTTTTGATAATCAATATAATCTAAATAATCTATTTATTGCATTTTTAGATGATGATGATATTTGGCATAAAGACTATTTAAGAGAATGTTGGAATTCAAAGACTAACAAAACTGATATTGTTGTATGTGGCTTAAACTATCATACTGATGAGAAATGTTTTCAGCTTACTATCCCTCATGAATTGAGCATTTATTCTTTTCTAAAAGGTAATCCACATATTCAAGGTTCTAACACTTTTGTTAAATTTTCGATATTGCTGAAAGCTGGATGCTTTGATGAGAATATGGATTCAACTACTGATCGTGATTTATTTACTAGACTATTAATGCTTAACCCAAACATAAGCGTAGTAGATAAATATTTAGTTGAAATTGATGCATCAAACTCAAGAGAAAGGTTAACAAATAATAAAGAAAGCAAAAAGATATCTTTGGCTAAATTTTATTATAAATACGGTTCTCTTATGATTGATGATGTTAAGAGAGCATTTTTCAACAGAGTTAAACTTTTGTCAGGTATAACAAATGAAGCAGAGCTTTTAAATTTGTTAGAAAAAAACACAAGTTTTAATGAATTAGATAGTAATATTAAATATACATATTTAGATTATTTTCCAAGATTATGTTTTTCATTTATTACAACGGATATTAATTATGCAAAAAGACTAATTAATGATATTTGTGAAGCAGATTATCCAAGTAAAAAGATAATTGTCTTTGCTAATTTTGAAAGAGGTTCTGACTTAGATGAAATAAACAATATTTTAAGTGAAACAGGCATTGAATTTTCTATATTATCATTAAAAAAAGCAAAAAAGCTTGTAGAAACTAATTATTTTGATAAATTCGTTTCTGATAATTTTCCTAAAAAAGGAATGGTAAATGAGATATCTGTTGCTAGAAGTATTCTTCAATATTTTGCATATAAAAATACTCAAAATGGCGACATTGTTTATGTTTTAGATGAAGATATGCAATTATCTTCTATTTATAGAGAAAATGGTAAATTTAAGATTAAGAAAGCTGATATAAAAGGATTTGTTTCTAGTTATTTTAATAAGGCTGATGCAGTTGTTGGAAGCTATTCAGGAGATGCACCAATACCTGCTTTATCTACTATAAGAAACACTTTATTAGATTATGTTTATTCAAAAAAGCTTGGTAAAAACAAACTATCGCAAGAACAACTTTACTACAAAAAAGACTATTATTATTCATTTTCAAATGAAGGAAATACATGTAACGAAACTCCATTTCCATTAATTGAAAATTGTTCTTTAAAAGATGTTTTAGGTGGCAAAGCAGTTAGTAGACCGTTATTTGAATGTCCCATTAGCGATTTTAAACCTATTAGAAGGGGTGGAAATACACTTTTCTTAAATAGAAATTTACTTCTTGTTCCTAATTTTTCAATAAAGATTAATGATTGTATTTCAAGACGTGGAGATAGTCTTTGGATAATTTTAGCTAAGAAAAAAGGATATAAAATAATAGGCTCAACTTTTAGTTTGTTTCAAAATAGATTTACTTATGACTTTGATTTAGATAAAGAAATTAAAAAAGAAGCCCTAGATATTTTAGGTTATTCAATGATATCAGCTATTACAAAAGAGGATTTTTTATCAAGAACGAATTTTTATTCTGAATTTATTAAATCAATAAAGAATAGAACAATTAAATTTGCTATTAGTTACTTTAGAGTTATTGGCTTACTAGAAATACTAAATGAAGAAGGTTTTAAGCACTTAGAAAATGATGAACTTGTTTATAATTTTATAAGAAAAATAAAAGAACTAAGTGATATTTCATTTGTTAATACTGGTTTTGAGGAATTGAGATCATATATCGCTTTAGATGAGAAAAAAGACGAATTAGAAAAGATACAAAACTTTCTTAGTAATAAATGTGGCTGTGATAATCCTATTTTACTTGGGTATGGATTAGAAGGAGCCGTTTATAGTTCCACTAATAGAACATATAAAGTGTTTTTTAAAAAAGATAATTTGAACTTTTTCAAATCAATAATTAGCAAACTAAATGATATCACTGAGCTTCCTAAGAATATAAGGTTCAATGATGCACTAGATTATGCGTATTGTTCTTATGACACGATTATTAATTTTAAAAAATATGAAGGTGGATATGCTAAAGAATTAGCTCATTTTTTAAATGAACTTAGGCTTCATGGATTAGTGATAAACAACTTTAAAAAAGAAAATATATTAATATCTAATAATGAGTTTATCTATGTAGATTTAGGAAGAGATATCGTATCTTATAGCGAAAAAGATTATAAAAAGAGTGTTGAGCGTTGCTATCAAATGATTAAGTTTTCAAATCTCAACAAACATCAATTTAGAATTCTAATTTCTAAAAGTTATCAAGAAGAAAATAAAGCATTTAATTATGCTCTAGATGTATTTTACGATTTAATAAATGATAAAAGAAAAGAACAGACTCATGACCCAATCATTTTAAGTTTAATAAATAGTCATCATCCTAGCAGCGTTTTAGATTATGGTGCAGGAAAATGTAGAATAGCTAATGCCATCGCTGATAAATTTAACACATATGTTTTTGATATAGATAAAAAAACAATAAATGAAAGAGCGTCTAATAAAGTTACTGTTATTGATGATATTAATAATGTAGAGCGTATTTTTGATTTTGTAAATTGCAATAAAGTGCTTTGCTGTACTGATAATAAAACCAATGACTTTATTTTAAGTAAAATTAATCAATTAGTTTTAAATGATGGGAGATTTATTTTAAGTATTTGTAATCCTTTTTTTGATAATGTAAATCATACTGTAACTTCAATTAAAAATTATGATGGTAAATATGAAAAAAGCTCTTTGTATAAAAAAGTTACTATTTATGGAAAAAGAGAGGAATATCATCGACCGCTAGCTTATTATGAAAGATTATTAAATAAATATGGCTTTAATATTGAAGCGGTATATGAAGATAAGGGAATAGACACATCTTCGCTCTCTTTTATCGGAGAACATTTGATTTTTGATTGTTATAAATCTAATAAAAATATTTTAACTGATTGCACTTTAATAGTTAAAGCTAATTCAATGGAAGCTAATACTATTTATGATAATGTTAAGCATATTGTTTCCCAATTAGAAAGAAAAGATGTATTTGCCGAAAGAATTTTGACTATTGATATTGAAAATGTGAAAAGAGTACGTAGATATGATGAAGATAATATAGAAAAGTTTAAAGCTGAAATTAGCCGTCTTAAAGATGATGGCTATATTGATAGAGTTGTATCATTAGATTTGCCTAAAGATTATTTACTTTATAAAAAGTATTTTTCATTAAAATCAATTGATGCACATAGTGTAAACGGACAAAATCTATTAGCAATCTTAAATGGTTTTGAATCTTGCAAAACAAGATACGCTTTCCAAACAGATTCTGACATAATTTATTTTAATGATGGTAAGGAAAGTCTATCTGAGGCTTTAAATATTCTGAAAAAGAATAATGCTTTAACTTTATCCTTAAGCATAGCTCATAACAGAAATGGAAGCCCTATACTTTCAAATAGAACTGAAGTTAGATCGTCATTTATTGATTTAAAGAGGTTAAGCACAAAGTTACCATTAGATAATGAACTTATAGATGGTGTTCTAAAAGATAGTTGGAATCGTGCTTTAGATAAATCTTTAAATAAAGTGGAATCACTAAGACTAATTTCAAATCATTTATTTTTCATACATCCAGAAAATGAAACTAAGAAAGTTAAGAATTTTATAAGTATAGTTAGAAGACAAGTTGAAAATAGGTTTGTTCCATTAATTCAATTAGATAATGTTAACTTATGCGAGTCTTATCAATGGATACCTCAAACAACAAAAGAAGTAGTTGTTTTCATTAGGGGAAGAAATACACCAACAATTAAACTAAAAAGATTATTTGATTCTTTAGAAATGCAAAGTTTTAGTAATTTTCAAATTGTATATATAGATGATAATTCAACTAATATTTCATCAAGTGAATATATTAGAATGCTAGCAACTTATTCACCTATTTGGAAAGATAAAATTATTTATATTAAAAACGAGACCAGAGTTGGCTCTTTGGCAAACTTTGAATTCTTTTATAAGCATATTTGCATTAATCCAAAAAGTATAATTATCAACATTGATAGTGATGATGCTCTCATTAGAAACGATGCTTTGAGTATTATTAAAGAAAAATTTGATAGTGGTAATGATGTTACTATTGGTAACTGCTTTAGACTAGATAAGCCATTAAAAAAATATGATTTAGTTTCATTTAAAAATAGTTGGGAAAGGAATGGAGATAATATATGGCTCCGTCCTAAATGTTTTAGGCGCTATCTATGTGAATTTATTCAAGATAATTTAATGAAAGACAGCCAATATATAGATATTAGAACTGATTATGCAATGATGCTTCCAATAATTGAACACGCTTATTCACCAGCTTTTATAAAAGAACAAATTTATCTATTTGATTTGCCTGATGAAAGTAAAAATAAACTAGGCATTTATAAAGATAATTTTCAACAAAAAATGCAAAAATGGTTATTAAGTAGAGCTGAAATATTAAGCCAATATCCAACTGTTGCTGTAATAGGAGACGGATCAGTTTTAGATAATTCAACAAAATACAAAACCGCTTTTGAACTAGGTAAAAAATTGGCAGAACTAGGATATAACATTCAAACTGGCGGCTTAGGTGGAGTAATGGAAGCAGTCTTTAAAGGAGCTAGATCATCTCCAAAATATAGAAAAGGTTCAACGATAGCTATTATTCCATCAACTAATACTGAAGAAGCGAATAATTTCGCTGATGTTGTCGTGCCAACTGGGCTTGATTTATTACGAAATGGTCTAGTAGTTGATGCAAATGCTGTAGTTGTTATTGGTGGTGGTGCTGGCACTTTATCTGAAATGGCTATGGCTTGGCAAAAGTATAAATTGATAATTGCATTTAATAATGTTGATGGATATGGAAAGAAACTAGCAGGTCGAAAACTAGATGACAGAATTAGATATCCAGCCATACTAGAAGATTGTATTTACTCAGCTAATAATGTGGATGAAGTTATCAATTTATTATCTAAATATCTTAACTTGTATACAAAAAAATATCATGGAATTAAATGGAGGAAAAAATAATGAAAGTTGGAATTGTTGGAGTGGGACATGTTGGAACTGCAATGAGTAATCTTTTTAAAGAAGCAGTGTTATATGATAAATTCAAAAACATAGGAAGTATGGAAGAAATTAATAAATGCGATGCTGCTTTTATTTGTGTTCCTACGCCTATGAATGAGGATGGGAGTTGTGATACTTCAGCAGTTGAAGAAGTAATTTCTATGTGCTCATGTCCAGTGCTTATTTTACGTTCAACTGTTAAAGTTGGTTTTACAAAAGAGATGGTCAATAAATACCATAAGAAGATAGTTTTTCAACCTGAATATTATGGTGAAACTGTTGCGCATCCTTTTGCCAATTTATCTGATCGTTCTTGGCTATCTTTTGGTGGCGAACAAGATGCAATTGATATGGCTATTGAAGTTTACCAAAGTGTTATTAATTCAAATGTAAAAATATATCAAGGAGATAGTGATACTGTCGAAATGGCTAAGTACATGGAAAATGCATATTTAGCAACTAAAGTGATTTTTTGCAATGAGATGTATGATATTTGTCAAAAACTAGGAGTTTCATATAACAAAGCTAGAGAAATTTGGATTGCAGATCCTAGAATTGGTTCAAGTCATACTTTTGTCTATAAGAATAATAGAGGATATGGAGGAAGCTGTCTTCCAAAAGATATTTCGTCAATTGTAAAGCAAGCAAAAGAAAAATGTGTAACTCCTAAATTACTAGAAGCTGTTATAAAAAAGAACAAAGATTATAAGGAAAATAGAAATTAAATAATGAATTTATTATTTATAGATTGTGAAGTGGCTAATAAACATAACATTCAACCTAAAATTGCTCAATTTGGCTATGTACTTGTTAATGATTCTTTTCAGATTATTGAAGAAGGCAATTTTTTCATCAATCCTGGTGAAAATGAAGATTTTTCTGATGTTGTTGAAAGAAAAATTGAACTTGCTCACTTTGAAAATGATTATGAGTTTTATAGGAAACAAAATAAATTCCCCTACTATTATGAAAAAATTAAGTCGTTGCTCACTAACCCTGAAAACCAAGTAATGGGTTGGGATATTAAGAATGATTTATTTTACATATCATCTGATTGTAAAAGATATGAGTTAATCGACATTAATATAAAAGCTTTTGATGTACAAACTTTCTATAGAATTACTAAGAAGAAACTTGTCATACCATCTTTAAGTAACGCAATAAATAATCTTTTTCCGAAAAATGATGATGTTATTAAGATTAAAGAACATTATTCAAAGACTAATGCTTTATTAGCTTTTAAAGTTTTTGAAAAAATATGTAATGAATACAGATTTACGTTAAGTGAATGCTTATCAAAGGATATCTTTTCATCATGGTGCTATACAACTTCGTCTAATAGCTTTAAAAAAGAATATGTAAAGCTCAAGTCAAAACAAGTAAAGGAGAACATTTTTAATAATACTAATTGGAATAATGTAAAACGATATATCTTTTTTGATACGGAATGTGCTAACTGTTTTAACGACGAAGGTAAAATATGTGAGTTTGGTTGGACTATAGTCACATCAAATTTTCAGAGACCAATGAGAGGTGAATACATAATCAATCCTGGCAATGGGAGAAATTATAAT
This sequence comes from uncultured Bacilli bacterium, assembly GCA_944371605.1. Taxonomy (GTDB): domain Bacteria; phylum Bacillota_I; class Bacilli_A; order RFN20; family CAG-288; genus Enterosoma. The sequence continues at coordinate 37,057 of CALVXU010000015.1, read as the reverse complement.
TTTGCTCTCATTGGTAGAAAAAATCAAAAAGACCTTCATTTAAGGTACGAAAAAGATAACTACGAAATATATAGAAAAGCCCCTGAGTTTGATTATTATATCGATTATATTAACTATCTTTTTAATCAAAAAGATATATTGATTTTTGGATTTGATGTCAAAAACGATTTTGATTATCTTGATTATTCTTATAGGAGATATGGAAATAATCCATTGGATATTTTTGCTATAGATGTTCATATTCTCTTTAAACAGTTATTAAAAGAGAGTGGAGGACTTGAAGCAATAGTTAAAAAATATCTTCCTGAGGATGAAACAAAAAATATCAATTTTCATGAAGCCTCTTATGATGCCATGGCTACGATGCTTGCTTTAAAGTATTTAATTGAGAAGCATTTTAATTCTAAGTTGTTGCTAGGGGATTTAATTAGGCAAGCTGGTCTAGAATGCATAATTACTAGCAAGTGGGATATTGAAGTCACAAAATTAAACGCAGATGAAAGAAAACTAAGGGAATATATTTCGAGGCTTAAAGGAGTAATCGAAAAGCCTTTTGACAAGTTGAGAAGAGAAAGAAAGAGCGATGAAAAATATAAGACAATATTATCCGATCCAAAATTTATAGGTAAAAGATTCGCCTTTTCTAATGATGTTCAAAAATCTGATTTAGATTGTATTGATCTTTGTAAGAGAATTGAATCTCAAGGGTATATTTTGGCTTTGGAAACTAAAGATGTTGATATTTTAATTTGTAAAGATGAAGATGAAAGTCGTTTCTTAAAAGAAAAAATCAAACATGATGTCAATTTTATTAAGTTAGATGATTTTTTGTCAGTACTCAAACTTTTGTAAAATTAAGCAGTAAGCTTCTAAAACTTTACATGATAAAAATAATTACAGTGATTACTATGTCGAAACGTAATATGTAGGCACACAATCATATATGCAAATTTTCAGATTTTATTCAACATGGGTTATGTTTTTTAGTATTTAATTTTAGCATTAGGAACATTTAGTTAGTAAAATTTGAAAATGAGAATTTTTATACTAGGATTCTACTAAAGTTACATATTTTTAATTGTGTGTATACTTTTTTTCTAATATAATAAATAAAATATGTGTGTATGGGGGTACACTATGGCAAAAAGAAGTGTGTTTAATTTGAATAACAATGATGATTCGATCAATGAGAAGAATAAGAAGGATTTAAAAAATCTAAAAGAAATCAAATTTGAAGGTGATAACAATTCACTTTTCTGGAGATTTCAAGCAGATGTTTTAAATCCAGAAGCTGAAATTATTGTTCCACAAACGCATGAAGTGGTGTTTGTGAAAGACGGGATGCTGATGAACGTTTTACAAGGCGGAAGATATCCGATATTTGACTATAAAAAAGGAATTTTCAGTGCTAGAAAAGTAGGTGCTTGTTCAGTTGATTTAGTTTTTATTTCTAAAACAGCTAGATTGCTTGTGAAATGGGGAACTAGCACGCCTTTCGCATTCCGCGATGAAGCTACTGATATTTTGGTTCATGTGAGAGCATTTGGTGAATTTGAAGTACGTGTAAAGAATTCTCAAAAATTCTATCAAGAATTAGTTGGAGCAGATAAGAATTTTACAATCTCTGATTTACAAATCCGTTTATTGCAAAGACTTTTATCTATCATTGAACCTAATATTTATAAAACGCTCAAGGAAAAACATATTCCTTTTGAAGAAATAACTTTATATAAATTAGATATCGCAGAAAATATTAAGACACAGATCAATCAGATGTTCAGTGATGATTATGGCTTAGAAGTTTGCTCATTCACTATCGGCAATATCTCTCCGAGTGAGGTTGAAATTCAAGCTCTCGAAAAACGACGTAAAGAATTAAAAGATAAAGAGCAAGAGAAAAAAGATGCAAAGGAAATAGCCGCCGAATTAGAAAGATTAGATGATAAGAACTTTGAAAGAGAGAAAATTTTACATGATTTACAAAGTTCAGATATTGATAAGTATTATGATGTTTTAAAAATTTTAGGATGGCCTACAGATGGAAATAAATCAGTTCCTAATGCTAAACCTGTTTCTGGTTCCCATTCTATCACTATGGTCTGTCCCACTTGTCATAATAAATTTGGTGGGAATATGAAGTTCTGTCCTAATGATGGTACTAAGTTGATCGAAGATGGTGTGTGTCCTTCTTGTCATGCTCGTGTTCCAGAAAATGCTCTCTTCTGTCCTAATTGTGGACAAAAACTTCGATGATTGAATTGATTGGAGGAAAAGGAAATGTTCTTTTTTAAAAATAAAAATTCTGCATATAAAGATGAGGTTAAGTCAAAGAATCGCATCTCTGAGATGCTTTCTTCGATGAATATTTTAGTTGATTTAGTCGAAGGAAAAGACGACAACCTTTCTAAGGAATTAAAAACTTTGAGAGAGGAAATCAAATATCTCATCCCACGTGCTGATAGTGAAAAGGCAGATAGAAATATCCAAAACACTATTGGTGATTTGATGATTGAAGTTAATAAGTGCTTGAAAAAAACTGATTTTGCTAGTGAAAAGCTGATCTCCTGCATCAATGATTTAAAATTAGCAATCACGAAAAGAAAGAACTTGGTCACTACTATTGATACTAAAGAGGAAAAATTCTGATGTGGCCGTTTAAGAAGAATAAATTTAAAAAGCTTAAACGTGAAGAAGTTGTTGATGCTATCATCGAATTAGATAATCGTGAACAAGCACTTGAAGAGCAGATAATTCAAAAATCACGTGAAGAACAAGCTCTATTAGAAAAAGGCAAAGTAGAGAAGAATCGTGATATTAGACTTCTATATGCAAAGAAGATAGAAGCGTTAAAAAAAGATCGTCAAACTTTAGTCCAACGTTCATTATACTTGCTCTATAATTTACAACTTTTGAAAAAGCTTAAAGATGCTTTAGACGATAAAGATTTTATTAAAGCTGCTTCAGATGTATCTTTGCAGGATTTATTATCAGATCAAAAGAACCTTGCTAAATTTTTGAATGGCGCATTGCAGACTAAAGTGAAGAGTGAAGAGATTATGACTAGTGCTGATGATGTCTTTAATGAAGTCAATGCGTCTTATACTCCAGATGATAAGATATACGGGGTCAATGAAAGCGATGATCAACTTTTAGCGATGTTTGAAGAAAGTGATGATTTACCTAATAGTTCATCAGATATGAAAGAGGAGTCTCAAGATGTCAATATTTAAAAGTAAGGAAGAAAAAGAATTTGAAAAAAAGTTAACCTTGAAGAAAACTATCGCTCAAATGACGAAACAATTGAAGAAGTTAGAAGAGCAAAAACAGATTTATATTGAAAAAGCTAAAGAAGCTAAGCTGCATGGCTTAGATAATGAGCTATCTTTAGCGATTTCTGCTTTAAAAAGTGCATTAGCACAAGAGAAAAAGATTCGTGAGATGAAAATCAATTTTGAAATCATGGTCTCTTTGAAAGATATGTTGCAAACCACGTCTGAATTTTTGAATGGAATGTCTTCTCTTTCTAAGGATATGGTCAAACTCACAGATGACAAGCAATTCGCACAAGTCTCTAAGCAATTCAGCTTAGCGATGGCTTCTACTGAAAAACAACAAGAGAGAATGGAACTGTTTTTAGATGATTCTAAAGATTCATTCTCTAATGTCTCTGAAGCCAGTAATATTTCTAATGATGAAATCATGTCTTTAATAAATGAAGAAATTAATCAAGACGGCAAAAAGGATGATGTCGAGGCATCTCTTGCTGATTTAGATAAGAAACTACAGGAAAAACTCAATGGGTAATAATGTTAGCTTTTTAATGGACAAATATGACCATTATCTTCGTTTAGCCAAACAATATGAAGCTAATGGTAATCTTGATCTTGCTAAGCGCAATTATTATTTAGCTGCTCAGCAGTTGCTTTTAGCGAGCAAATCTTCCACAACTGAATTAAAAAAAGCCCGGATAGAAAAAGCCAATAGACTTGTCAAATATGCTGATGATTTAACATTAGAAAACATGAATACATCTCGTGCTCCTACAAACAAAGCAAATGGTATTAAAAATAAAGCTAATAGCGATGATGATAAAAAAATATGGCAATGCACTGAAGCACCAGACGTTTCATTCGATGATATCATCGGTTTAGATGAGGCGAAAGAAGAGATAAAGATCGCCATGATCTATCCTTTGATGTATCCAGAAAAATATAAGATTTATCAGAAACAAAGCGGTGGCGGAGTTTTGTTATATGGCCCGCCTGGCACTGGTAAAACGATGTTAGCGAAAGCAGTTGCCCATGAAGTGAAAGCTAAGTTTTATCTAGTCCGTTCATCTGATATTGTTTCTAAGTGGGTTGGAGAATCTGAAAAAAATATCGCTTCATTATTTGAGGCTGTAGGCAAAGATGAAAGAAGCATCATTTTCATCGATGAGATGGATACTCTATTCGCCTCACGCGGTCTAGATATACATAACGATCGCCGTGTAAATGAATTTTTACAGCAGATTGATGGCTTCACAGGAAAGAATCCTAATCTGTTGTTATTAGGTTCTACTAATAAACCTTGGAGTATTGATAGTGCTGCATTAAGAAGTGGCCGCTTTTCTACAAAGATTTATATCAGACTACCAAATTATGAAGAAAGAAAAAGAATGCTTATTAAGAATGTAAGTAAATTACCTTTGGATTCTGATGTTGACATTAATCAATTAGCGGCTATAACTGATAATTTTTCTGGAGCTGATATGTTCCTTTTATGTGATAAAGCCAAAGAACGCGCATTAGTAGCTTCGTTTAAAGGTGACACGATTGTCAATATCACTATGGCAGACTTTATCAGAGAGGCAGATGAAATTAGGAAACACATCGACATCAAAGATATTAAAGAATATGAAAAATATGCTGGAGTCGATAGCTCTCAAAAGACTCTTCATGATGTTTCTACACAATCACTAAACAACCGTGTTAAGCAAGATATTCCGCTTGATGAAGAACTGATAGTTAAGAATAGAGAACTTGACTATAGTCCTACAAATCTTTATCAGGTTGAGTTTTATCTAAGCGGTCAACATGATTCAATTTATATTTCTGTGAATGGGCAAAAAGTAGCTACTACTAAAGATATCAAAAATTATAAGAGCAATCTTTTTAAGATTGAAAAAGCAGGTGAATATCAAGTGGATGTTTTCGATAAAAATGTAGTATGTTCATTCATGATTAAGATTTCTTCTCCGATCGAAGAAAATGATTTAGGAATTTAATATGAGTACTCAAGAAAAATTACAACAGTTTTTTGAACCGATGTCTTTATATAAAAAAGAAGCTTCTTCACTCTTCGCTTCTTTATCGCTTCCTGCTTTTATCCGTGATTACATCGTTAAAAAATACGCTAATCAAGACGGAACTTATGACATCAATTTGATAGCTGAAAAAGTCAAGGAATTGATTCCGGATAAAACTTCGTGGCCGCTGTTATTAGATGAGATTATTTTGAATTCTGGTACTATAACTTTTTTAGCAAAATTAAAAATCAATATCAATCTCACTGAAGGATATGTTTCCTTTGCTATGCCGGATTTAGATGTCGATTTTGATTCGACTGTTGTATCTGATTTTGCATGGGAAAAAATCAAGGAAGAAAAAGTTTCTTTAGATAGTGAATTTTGGGGAGTTGTCACTCTGAATAAAATGGAATACGTGCAAGGCAAAAAAACTTTAAGAAAGATAAATCTTAAGAAGTTTACTGCCTTTAAGCCATACAGATTAGATGCGAATTACTTTTGTAATATCAGAAAAGAATTTTCTATCGAAGAATGGATTGAATTAGTTTTGGGTGCGATGGATTATAATGCTTCTTCTTTTGCTGATGAAGAAGAACGACTGACAATGATTTCTCGACTTTTACCTTTCGCTCAAAAGCGTCTTAATCTGATTGAACTGGCACCGAAGGGGACTGGAAAATCATATGTTTTTTCTCGCTTATCTAAATATGTATGGCTCAATTCTGGTGGTGTGATGACTAGAGCCAAGCTGTTTTATGATATGCGCTATCATATGGTCGGACTCATCGGTAATTATGATGTTGTCGCTTTAGATGAGATAAAAACCATTCGTTTTCCAGATATGAATGAGATGCAAGGAGCATTGAAAGGATATCTAGAAAATGGTGAATTTGCTGTTGGCACTAAAAAGACTATCGCTGATGCTGGAATGGTTTTTTTAGGAAATATCAAAGAAGCTGATATGGATACTAATGTCGATATGTTTTCTGAACTGCCGATGATTTTTAGAGATTCGGCTTTATTAGATCGTATTCATGGCTTCATTCGTGGTTGGGACATTCCTCGGATGAGCGAGTCGATGAAAGTGACTGGTTTATCTTTAAACAGTGAGTATTTTACTGAGATGCTACATCTTTTTAGAAACGATTCTGTTTATGATCATTTGGTCGACGAACTTTTAGAAGAAGTTGATGGTGACACTCGTGATATCAGTGCGGTGAAGAGAATAGCGACAGCGTATTTGAAAATCTTATTCCCGCATTATCGCAAAGTATCAGATGTGGACTTGGATTTGTTCGATAAATATTGTCTCTCGAGAGCTATTAGGATGAGACAAGATATTAAAAATCAACTATGCCTATTAGATAGTGAGTTTAAAAAAGTAAAGATGCCTGAATTTAAACTGAAGGGGAGGAATTGAAAATGGAAGTGTTAGACTTGACCTGTAGTTATTGTGGTGCGCCTATACAGTCCACTGATGTCAGCAATGGTGTTGTTGAATGCAGCTATTGTCATAGAGAATTTCCGGTCATATCTTTTGACGCCGATGTGACTGAAAAAATCCAACGTGTGTATGAAAAAAGAAATAGATTGCAATTTGAAGAATGCGAAGAATATATTGATGATTTGATTGTAAAATATAAAAATGATGAAAAGAATAACACAAACATTTTAGCTGAATTATATTTTCAAAAATTCCTTTGTGATTATGGCATTTTATATGTCGATGAAGATGGTAATGCCACCCATAAGCCAACTTTAAATAGACTCTCAGACAGAAATTGTTTAGAAGATTCTAACTTGATTCAAGCATTGAACTATGCTAAAGGTAAGCAAGCAGATAATTATCGTGCGAGCGCTGAAGAACTTGAAGACATTCGTTCATTGGCTTATGAAAAGCTATCTTCAGAAGATCCTTATGACATTTTTATATCATTAAAAGTGCGCACATTAGATGGCAAGGGTTATACTGCCGATGACAAAGTAGCTAAAGATATTTATGAAAATTTGACTGCGGCTGGATATCGTGTATTTTATTCGGAAGAGACGTTAAAGCAAAAAGTCGGTGCTGAATATGAACCGATTATTTATCATGCTTTATCGACAGCTCCTGTATTTCTTTTAATCTGTACTGATGAGGTTGATTATATCACTCAGCCATGGGTTCAAAATGAGTGGTCGAGATATTTGAAAAGAAGAGAAGAAGATCCAGCCTTAGCTCTTGTTCCAGTCATCACTAATAAGGTTGACATCAGTCAATTCCCTGCAAAACTAAAGAAATTGCAAGCTCTTCAATACAATCCTCAATTTTATAACAATTTGCAAGCAATCTTAAAGTCGGCTATTCAAAGAAATGTCGGGTTTAAAGTTAAAAAGAAAGAAATTAAAGTCGAGATTAAACCGATTCAAGTCGTCGAAAAAAAGATTGAAAAAACTATTTTAGGTGGCTCAAAAGAAAAGATTGTCATCCCAGCTGATGAAGCAGTTCTTTTAGACTCTGCTAAAGAAAAAATGCGATCGATGGTCACGTTTACAATCAAAAATAAATTGAAGAGAGCTGCTGAATATCGTAAATCAGCTGAAAAAACTTTAAGAGATTTAACAGCAAAAAATAACAAATATTATGAGGCATATTGGTGCTTATATTTGCTTTATAATGGAGTCGCAGATGAAAACTCATCGACGATGGGGTTGTCTACTACTGCCTTTAGTTTAAATGAGAAAACCTTGAATGATGTTTTAGGGAAATGCTTCTCTTTTGCACCAGAGGAATATGTCAAAGAAAAACTCAACATTTTAAAAGAACAGCTTAAATACTCTGCTGATTCTAAACAATTTGTCCATGTGATACCTCTTTATAAGTTTTTATTGAGTTATATTGATGAAAAAGATGAGCTAAATATCACTTATAGTCTACAAAATGCTATTGTGACTCATATAGCCGCTTCTAATAGTAAGAATAATAAATATTCGAATTTGGTAGAAGATGTGGATAAGATGAGTGATGCTATCTATGATGTTTTAACTATCGGTGGTGCTAATAAAGTCATCGGCTATTATGATCAGGTCGCGTCAGCATTCAGAAAAGTTAGCAAATTTGATTCGTCTATCAAATATCAAAATAAAGCTTTAGAGTTATTCCAAGCTGATCCGACTGCATTATGGAACAAGCTTTTAGTGAAGTTTAAAATCTCTAATAATGCTGATTTAGTTAAAATTCTTGATAAACCATCAGAAGTTAATAATACCATTGAAATGATGTTAAAAGGTGGCTATAAAATCAATAATTCTAAAGGTAATTATGTCAATACTATCGTTGAATTATGCACTAAGTATTTAAGAGAAAAAAGTAAAAATGCTTATTTGTTATTCAACAACGTTTTAGCTATTTTACCAAATGCTAAAGAATATATGGACGATGATGTATTTAATGATTATTATTACACTATTGTCACTGATTTTGCTGAAAGAAATCTATGGATTGGCAAGTTTGAAAATGCTAAGGAACTCATAGGTAAACTCATCGCTTTACAATTAGATACGAGTGAGACTTATTGGATCAATTTGAAAGCAGCTTTGCACATCAAAACCAATTTCGGCTTATTATTGTTAGGAGAAAATGCTGATTATACTACTGGTAAATCTGAAGATGAATATAATAACATCATTTCTATGAGCCAAAAGGAAGATGAGAAGAATGCTGACTTGATCAAAGCGAATAGAATAACTTCTTCACAAGCATTGAATAAAGACTTTCATAAAGTGTGGCAAGATATTGCTATCGCGAGTATTAAATATGAGAAAAAGAATATTATTAAAACTTTGAAAGAGATTCAAAAAATTCATCTCACTCTCTTCGAGAACACAAAAGAAGAGTCATTTGAGTTCTTAGCTTCTCTCAGCTCTGGAAAATATAATGGTAAGAAATTTGATAGTCTACAATATGTCTTTTTTGATATCTTGAGTAAGTATAAAACGAAAATAAGTACAGCCACTGAGCAAAAATCTAATAATGTTATAGGCAGGTATAAGAAAAAGAGCATGTCCTCTCTCTCAGCCACTTACTTTAAAGCTTCTTCTATCGTCTATGCTATTTTTGCTATCCTCGCTTCCTTTGCTTTTACTCTTCTCAATTTTAATCATGTCAACGTCGGCATGGCTAATGCGTATATCAACCTTTTCATTGTTATACCACTAGGTATCGCTTGGATGATTTTTTCAGGGAACGGAATCAAGGCAAAAGTTATTCCGATTATATTCACAATAATTTTTGCAGCTATACCATTTGTGTATCTATTCGAAGATCTCATGGTGCAGACAGATTATAAATTGATTGAATATTTACCTTTAGCAGCTACTATTTTGATGGGATTAGTCTATTTAGTCAATCATCCGCACATCATCAAATTTAGAAATCCAGTCAATTCAGTATTTGCTATCGCAGGAATTATTGTTCCAATAGTTTTAGCAGTCGAGTTCATGATGAGTAAAGAGGATTATATGGGACTACTATATAATTTCTATTATCCAGGACTATAGAGGGGGAGGGATTGAACGATGAAAAAAATTGCAATTATTCCTTGTGCTTTATCAGTACTATTATTGACATCTTGTTTGTTTGACTCGCCAGGTTATTCTTATCATGATAGAGATTACACTGATATAGTTGAGAGTTCTTATAGTTATGGCTCTTTCTTCGACTTTAATGGAAATGCAAATTTAGGTGCCCCAACAATTGTCAGCAACTCATATTTTGAAGATTTACAATTTCCTAAATACGATGGTGTAAATTATTCTCGCTTTTGTTATATAGCTCATGGAGATACGGTTGATATTTACTTGTTAGGCGATACTATTACAAGCAGAAGTTATCTCACGACTGTTCCATATTCAGATGAACCTATTCACATATATGATGATATGCCATTTGCAGCTATTGACTTAGGGGATAACTATGCTCTTTATACAACAACAGGTGTCGATTTAGGAGTTACATTTGAAAATCTCTCTGATGTTTCCATATCTATAACTAATAGTTATACCATCAACGCCCAGATTATCAATCATGATGATCCGGGTCCAGAAGATGATTATTATCTAAAAACAAAATCAAACATAAATAGTAATTCTGGCTTTCCTATTTATTACGAATTGACTAAATCTTCATATGAAGATGCTTCTTTGGTGGATTTCATATATACTAATGATTATATATCTATGACATACACGGATAATATTGATAGACAGAATCGTGTTGTTTATCAAAATGGCGTAGCTATCTTTTATGATGACGACGACAATAAAAAGGAATATGAAATTCTTTCGACCGATTGTTTCTCACAAAAACTTTTAGATTGTGAGAATGTTCAATACCTTGTTCTTCCGACCAAAAAAGCGCTATGTGTTTTAGCGACAGGTAATGATACAAAATTAGGAATAGTGAGAAGCGAGATGTTTGTCCTCAATGATGATGGAAAAACTAATTTGCGACAATATGTTCCTGTCACTTTTAATAGCTTAGATGCGAATGTTTCTTATTCATATCATAAACCGACTTGGTGGCACGTGGCTCATAAATCTTTAGCTAGCAGTTCATTCATTGGATTCAAATTAAAATCTGATGGAACTGTTGATGAAGAAAATTCTTATACCTTTACCATAACAGGTTCAGGAGATATCAAATCATTTTTAAATTCTTCTTCTGAAGATGGAGAAGAGACTGATGGAGAAACTGAAGAGATATCTCCAAATTCATTGAATACTTATTATTCGGTCTCTTGTGCTGGAGAAGGCAATATGATCGGAATCAATGATGTGACTGGTGATGGACTTTTATTTTATTGTAATGGTAAAAAACAATCGTTCTTTTCTAGACCTGATTATATTTTAGAAAGTAAACCATTGAGTAATGGCTTTGCTTCAATCGAAACTTATTCAGAACAAAATTTTGTTTATAAGGATAAAATTGGTTATTATCATTATGTCAATGAATCTTCTGATGACATCATAGGTGACTTATCTACAAGATATGTTGGTGTCACTCGCTTTGATACTTATAATTCGAAAGATAATTTACTAGCTGCAGTCGAGACCAGTAGTGATGAAATCAAAGTCACATCAAAAGTGAGTAGCACAAATGAAAAATTTGAAAATGCTCGCTTTAGCAGAAAGTTTATGGATGCTTTCAACCAGTGCTCATTGCTATTGGATACAACAGGGACAATTCTTTATACCGGCTATTCTTTTAGCAGAAATCGTGGCTTAAATTTAGATACTTCAGTTAAAAATATCGAATTTCTCACTAGGACTAATTTAGCTCAGTTCTATTATAAAGTCACACATACAAATGGTAATATCAGTTATATCTCAATTAAAAATTGATTCTTTTGATTGAGATATTTATAGCGGTGATAAATGCAGTTTTTAGATATTGAATGATATCGCGTATTTGTGATGAGAACATATAGCTCAAATTAATTGCTGTTTATGAATTGACGGTGCTGAAAAGCCAAATCTATTCACCTGCTAATCTATATTTGCTTACATTTATTATGATAGACAATTATATTTTGAATTTATAAAAGCAAGAATTAAAACGAATATAAATGCACAGTTATTTATCAACAATTTTTGCTTATTTTTTGTGTTTTATATGACTAAAAAGCAGTTTATAGAATTAGTCAAAATATGAGTGACTCGATGTTTTTTAATAATAGTATTGACTTTAATTGGGGGGGGGATGCAAGTAAAATTTTTATATCGGAGGATAATGATATGTCTAGTTCAACTAAAGTCACAAAAAGCTTAGCAGAATTTGAAAGTGTTATTGATGTTTACGAAAGAAATGGTTATAAAGTTAAATCTAAAACCGAAAATGAGGCCACATTACAAAAAAAGACTAGAACAAAGAAATGGCACATGTTCAAACCAGCTAGTTTAGTCTTATTTAAACTTGTCGTTTCTTTCTGCACTCTTTTTGTTGTCCCAATTCTTTATAATGTATTACATACTAAGAAAGAAACAGTCGTCGTCAAACTTGATCAATAACGAATTTGTTAATTGCATGATGCTAAAATTCTTGAGCTGATGATAAAAGATATCAGTTCAAGAATTGATAGTAATCTTTATCTTAAAACAATTAAAAAAGCCTGATACATTCAAAAGATGATCAGGCTTTTTAAGTACAATAGATAAGCTAAAATAATGATGACTACTTGTTACTAAATCTTCCTTTATTTTTCCCTTTAGAAGGATGAATTAAAACTCCAGCGTCTTGATTAGTAGCCATATTTTCAGTATAAGCGACAGCTTCAGCTTTAGTATTAAATAATTTGATAGCTTTGCTTCCACCAGCAAACTTTACTTGCCATTTGCCATCTTCTCTTTTGGCAATATGGTACATCTTTTTAGCTGCTCTTTTCTTTTCTTCCTCAATCACTTCTGCCATTTTATCACCTCTTTTATTAATTGTAGCATAAAGATTTGTTTTTTAACATTTTTACTTAAATTATTCAATCTTTATCTTCCATTATTTTGAATATTCAGCTGAGTTTGTATTTAAGTTATAGCTGAAATCAAGTGATATAATTTTTATATGGAGGGATTCTTATTGTGAATGATTTTAATAAAAGAATTTTTACTATTACTAAAGGATTAGCGCAAATAGATTATTCATGTTTGAATGAGTTGCCTAGTTTGCATGTGATATTAAAATGTGATGAATCGCTTTTATTTGATGATGAAGTCAAACAGGATTTTGAGTTTAAATTACCACAATGGACAAAAGGAAAATTCATATCTTTTTTTGTAAAGATGAATGATGAATGTTTTTTTATCGACAAGGAATTCAATGCTGTTCCATATATATCTACTAAGGTATTTTCAGATGATTTAATGGAGGAATTTAAAGATGTCGCAAGAGATTGATAATTTATTAAATTTTGATAAAGACGATTTGTCAGCTTTAACAGACTATATAGGGATTGAAAAATTAAAAAGTATTATAAGAAAACTTTATAAACTGCCAGAATTTAAAAAGATACCATATTGTAAATTAGATCAAGAAACGATCGACAAAAATAAAAAAGATAATTCAAAAAAAGCCACTTCATTTTGTGAAAATATATTATTTGATCCCAATGCTAAAAATAGAGATAAAGTATTAGAAATCTTCGCTAATAAAATCAACTCTAAAATGCGCAAAGAAAGGCCTGGTCAAGAATTTGCTAAGCTTAGTAATCAAGGTAAGTACGAATATATCGACCGTTTAGAAACACCACATCCGTATATAAAATTTTTGCTTAAAAAACTTTTCAGTCTATCGGTTTCTGAAGAAGACTTCTTAAAAGTTAAAAATGATTATATCCATCGAGAAGATGGATTAGAAGAAGTCAGTGAAGAAAGCAACAAAGAGACGAGCACTGAGGCTGACAGCAAAAAGCTAGAAGAGCTCAGAAAGAGCAATTCGTCTCTCAATCAGAAGATTAATGATTTGACTAATCAATTGAATTCATATAAGACAAAATATGAAAATTTAAAAGAGAAAATACGAACACTTTTGAATGATATCCCTTCTAAGATCAAGCAACCTCAAAGAGAGGATTTGATACAAAAAATCGAAGAAGCAGTCGCTGATAAAAATGTAGAAAAGATGAAAAAAATTGCAGTCTCCATTTATCTATATGCTAGTTTAGAGGAAGAAGACTATGAATGAAACTTTACAAGAACAAATAGAGATATTGAACAAGCAGCAATATCATATTTTGGCTAAGCTAGTGAGAGTAGAAATTAAAAATGATATCAAAGTGCCAGCTGTCAGCGTTTATTTTTCTGCGTTATCTGATGAACCGTTATTAATCAAAGAAAACGATGATTTGTGTTATCGTACTTCTAATGATAGTGAATCCTTTTATTATTGCTATGATGATTTTATTTTGAAATGTTTGGGAACTAACAAAAGCAGATATTCTGATTTGGAGGAAAGAGCTAACTATATTTATAATAGTCTTAAAGATGCTTTTGTAGCTTTTATCCCTAAATATGAATTGATGAATTCTAATGATAAAATACTTATTTCAAAGAAAATAAATACACGTATCACTTTAGAAAAATTAGATAATTCGCGTTTTACTTCTTTCTTTTTACTGCCACAAATCAGTCCTAATAAAGAAAAACTACTCAAACAACATCAGCCGATCATCATCGATGATTGGAATAATGATTACTTTGACTTGCCGGTTTATTTGGATGGTGGAAATAAGCTTCTTAAAGTTGAGCTTCAAAAAGTCGATTACCGAACAGTCAAATTAGCTGACGATAAAATTATCGAGACTAAATTTATCACATATCAATTAGAGAAAAATGGTGGCCTCTATTCTGTTGGCAAAAAAACTCGAAGATTTTTTTCAAAAGAGATGGTCATCAAATGCTTCTCACAGAATAGTAGTTCTTTTATAGCTGAAAATCCTGAAAAACTCTTAGCTAAGAAAGCTATGATGGATAAAGAGGAACAAATTTTAGATGATTTAAGCACTCATTTAGAACAAGTTAATCTTCATTACTCAAAGAGTGATATTTATAATTTTCATTCTTGCATCAAGAGCGGTTCTTTGACGATTTTAGCTGGTATGTCTGGAACCGGGAAAACAAGATTGCCATTAGAATATGCTCACTTTTTTAATTTGACAGAGCGAGATAAGACTTTTTTGTTTTTACCGATTTATCCTAGCTATACTGATCCTACCGATCTTTTGGGCTATTATAGTCCAAATGACCATATTTACCATCCATCACAAACTGGTTTTACTGACTTTCTTATCCATGCTAACAATCATCCTGAATTGATGCATTTGGTGTTATTTGAAGAGATGAACTTAGCTCAAGTCGAACATTGGTTTGCACCATTTTTATCAGTGCTTGAAAGAGATCCAAATGAAAGGTATTTGAGACTTTATTCTCTAGAAGACACGACTGAACCAAACAAATGTTTAAATGGCAAATGTTATCCGCCAGTCATCAAATTAGGAACTAATATCATCTTTATCGGAACTATTAATGTCGATGAGACAACAACTAGTCTTTCTGATAGACTGATCGATCGTTCTTTTATCATCCATCTATCAAAAGCTAAATTCGCACAAGCAAAAAAAGATATCTTGGAACAAGGAGAGAACAAAAAAATCTCTTATAGCAATAATCAAGAACTAAAAACTCTCCTTGGAGACCGGGACTTCACCACGTTTAATTATTGGAACTTCTTCGATGATAAGCAATTAGATTTTTTCGATGAATTAGACGAATTATTAAGACAAAAAGATTATCATTTTGGTATATCCTATCGAACGATAAAAAATATTGCTATCTATTTGAATTGCGCAAAACACTCGGATAATTTCACTGGTTCACAGGCTTTTGACTATGCGTTCAAGCAAACTATTTTAGAAAGAATCAGAGGCGAAAGTGATAGCCTAAAGGAATTATTAGGTTATAGTGCTAAAGAAGGAGAATTGGTTACTTTTTTAAAAAAATATAGTGATATTTCAGATTTTGAACTCTCTATGAAAGAGATTGCCAATAAGAAGAAGGAATTCTTAACCTATGGCTTCTTGCGCTAAAATCACATTTTCTTTTCCGAATAGAGTACTATCTGAGCGAACATTTCTTTTACCATTTCAACAAGATGACCTCTTTGCTGATACCGAAGAAGTCTATGTCTCTAATACTGGGGATGAAGACTTGCTATTAGAAGCAGAAACTTTCTTTGATAAAGAAGTTAAGCAAACTAAAGATAGTTTTCTGTTATTAAAACCAGGTGATAAATTTTTGATTTCTTCATCACAATATCCCAATCTTTATTATCTGCCGGGAACATATGAATTAAAGACTTCTACGTTAGACAAAGTCTCTAGTTTTTCAGTTGTTACCAACATAAAAGACGAACAAAATCTAGTGGAATTAGTCAGCGCTTTAGAACGATTTCAAAAGCATTTGACAATCAATTTTTCACGGGTTGAAAATGATTATTTGCTCAGATTGAAAAGAATATTGAATGAATATGATTTGAAGATTCAAAAGGCGATATCTCGTATAGAACGAAATCCAGATAAAATCATCTGCAAGAAATACTATCTCTCACAAAGCAAAGCTGTTCAAGATTATAAGACTGAGCGTTTAAACAATCGATTCTCTAGTCGCAAAGGATATTATTCAGTTAAAAAGGTTTTATCTTATGATACTGGTTATAACAGACGTTTAAAACACTCTTTGAGGAATATCATCATTTCTATGAAGAATGCTATCGAATATATCAATGATTCATATATGCAAAATGAATATACTGAGTGTCTTATTATAATGAGAAAATTATTGGATAGATTATGTGAATTTAGAAACAAACCATTTTTTAATAATGTTAAAGAAACGAGAATGAATTATTCATATGCTTATAATACTGATTATCATTTAGTCAACAATTTTAATAAGGCTTTATTAAATAAAGAAGCAGTTAAAGTGTATCAAAGAAAAAGAACCTCTGTTCTATATGAACTATATGGTCTTGTCATCATCAATGCTGTCTTGTCAGAATGTGGTTTTCAAATGGAAGGAAGTGCTGATATAAGATTAGAGGATTTTCATCCTGGCATGAAGCCGCTTATCTATTTGATGGGAACTTACAAAGCTGTTGTTAATTATGATGCAATAATCAAAAATTATCGCGAAGATGTCAATGATGAGTTAGTGACCATCAATAGTCGAAAGAATAGGCCAGACTTCACAATCGAATTATTCGAAAATGATCAGTTTATCAACGCCTTTGTTCTAGAGATGAAATATCGAAGCAGCAAGAATGTTTTACCGATGGTGATCGATGATAAGAAAATAAGCTATCTAGATGATATGATCGATGATTATGTGCAATTCGCTTTTAAAACTAAAAATGACAAATTGATCAGAAATGCGGTAGATTCGCTTTACATCATATATCCAGATGATAAACTTTTACCATTAGATGGACACCTGGGTTATTATTTAGGGGCTTTGCCAAATAAAAACTTATCTTCGACACCTGCGGTTCAATTACTGATTAAAAAAATCAATGAAGTCATATCAAAAACGAAATGATTTAACTTGCATTGATTTTAAAAACATTTATAATATTAACCGTAGTTAACAGCTCTTTGTCTATACAGGCAGTTATTGCCACCTCCAAAAGCTAGTGATGGATTGACCTAAAGTCACTAGCTATTTTTTATCCTTTTAAACCTCGAGATTGTCTGTCCATATCTTCGACGACAATATCATATATTTCGCCTAGGCTTCGGCAGTATTCTAATACTTTCCATGGTTCATTGGTGTGGTAGTGGATTTTGATCAATCTATCATCGCCAACTGCTAAAAGACAATCGCCTTTGAAATTTTTGGTGAAGTATTCATTGATTGCTTCTTCATCTAAATTTTCACCATTGATAAGCAATTGAGTGTCATAACGATATTCGAGCATATGTGCCTCCGTTTTTTTCATATTATAGCAAAGATTTGTGATGATAGATAACCAGCTGCTTGGTTCAAACATGATGCAGCTATTTTATATATCGTTTTTTTGATAAAAAATATAATATTTATTCTTAAATTATATTATTTAAATTATAACGTAAATTTATTTAATAATCAATAGACGTATTGCTCGAAATGACAATTTATGCATTTAAAGTTCTAATTGACGACATCACTATTGATTAAATGGGGAGGGTCAATAAAATATTGACATAACAAGATGAGGTGATATTAATGTCAAAATTAATTAAGGCATTATTAGTTTCTGCAGCAATTGTTATATTAGTTATCGGTGGGGTATCTGGATATGCCCTTTATCGAGTGGCCCAAAAGGATTTCTTTGGTATTGAACTGAATCCAAATGATGATACGACATCCTTAGATGTTTCTTTGACAGGAATGGTGCCTGGCAAAGTAGAAACATTTGATTATGATGTTAAAAATACTTCTATCACTAGTGATTTAATAATCGAGTTCATTTATAAAGATGAACAAGGGTTGCTTCCTTTTTTGAACGCTGAAATCTTACTTGATGATGAGATTGAATACAATGGTTTACTAAAAGATTTGACTGATAATAAATTGAAAACAGTTATCGAAGATGAATTGCAAGTTTCTATTTCCTATTCTTTACCACTAGAAACTGATAATAGTGCGATGGGGAAAGCGTTAGACTTTGCTTTGGTTTTTAAATTGGAGTGAGCATGATACAGATTGCAATTATTTATTTACCAATCCTTTTAGTCATCTTATTAGCGACATTTATTTGGATACTGATCATTCTTTTCAAAGAGAGTGATTTGTATAAGATTCTTACGAAGAAGTTATTACATCATAGAAAGGAGCAAAAATGAAAAAGAGACTCATCTTAGGCATTGTAGCTTCTGTTTTGGTTTTAGGAGCGAGTGCAGGTGGACTAGTTTTAGCTACTTATGCTCTTTTTAATTCTCAAACAGAAACAAACAATCATTTGGTTGCCGGGGAATTAAAAGCTGAGCTTTACGAAACTAAGGTCAGTGGATTAAAGTACGAAAATAATGCTTTTGTACCCTATAGTGATGAAGTGAATGTCGACTTAACCAAAGATGAATCCAGTATTTTTGACATCACAGGTTATTTACCAGGGATGTATCAAGAATCAACTCTTCTTTTAAAAAATACTGGAGATATCGCCTTCACTTATTCTATCAGCTTTTTAGATATCGTTCTTGGTGAAGACAAAGCTAGTGCTCAAGCTTTACAAGAGCAGATTGAAATCACTCTGACTGTTGGAGAAGAAGTGGAGAAGTTCGCATTAGATGAAAAAGATTTTTCGTTTGAGACGCCAATCGCACCTAATAGCGAGCAAGAATTTGTTATCAAAGCTGAATTTATCAATGATTCTAGCAATAATCTAGCTATGAATGCAGATCTCAGTTTTGATATCAGTGTGACGGCTGTTCAAGTCATCCCTGAATAAATTATTAAAGCAGTGGTGATCGTGTTGTTTAATTATTTATAGAAAAGAGGCAATTCAAAATGAAAGGTAAAAAATTTAGTCTTATTGCTTGTGCTGCTTCTATTGTTTTAAGCGCTGGTGCTTTAATCGGCACTTCTTATGCTTGGTTTTCTGATTCAGCTTCTAATAACGGTAACATCATTCAAGCTGGTACTTTTGGCATCGAATTAGAAAAGTATGATTCTGAACAAGATAAATATGTCCCTGCCGAAAATGCTGATGGCTCCACTGATGGTGTTCATCTTTTTGAGGGAACCAATTGGCAAGGTGATGAATATCAAGTCGCCTATTTATCATTAGTCAATACTGGAACTATCGATTTAGATTTCCGTTTAGATTTTAACATCACTGAGCCTAATGATGATGGTGATGAATATCATTTGAGTGATATCTTAGAATCTTCCATCAACATGGATTATGCTTATGATCTCACTGCAGATGGCAATTATACTAAGTATTCTTGGGACAGCTTTTTAAGTTGGAATGGTTCCACTGAGGCTTTCACTTTACCTTTTGGACATGTTTTCCAAAATGGCTCTTATGAAATAAGTGCTGGAGACCGTATTTTCTTTGCTATCGCTCTTCACTTACCTGGTGAAAAGTTAGATAGCAATTATTTTGGTGAAGCTATTCAAATCGATATGAATGTTGCTGCTAAGCAAAAGAAGGGTGAATTCCCTCCAGTCACTGATGAATCTTTAATCGCTAGTGATGAAGAATTAACTGAAGCTCTTGCTAGTTTAGAAGATGGTGATGTTTTAACTTTATCGCCTGATGCTGAATTGACTCACGAAGTTAGAATTGAAAAAGATGTCACTATCATTGGTAATGGTGCGACAGTTGAAGTCGGAGCTGAAAATGGATTCTATATGACTTCCGGAAGCAGTTTGACTATCTCTGGCATAAATTTTGTCGGCCAAGGGAACAATAAAAAATATGCCATCACTACTGAATCTAATACCAATGGATTAATCGTTGACAATTGTACATTTACTGGTAGCAGCAGTAGCATGGCTCATTCTATTTGGATCAATGGTGGAACTGCCAATGGCCCTGTCGTCATTCAAAATTCTACTATCCAAAGACCGATAAATATTCATGGTAATGTTGGAGTCTTAAGCGATGTTATTATCCAAAACAATACGTTCACAAATTCTTATTGGGATGTATTCGGCTTGACTATCACTGGTAATATCAAAAACTTAAGTGTTTTAAACAATACTTATAATCAAGGCACAAGTGCTGGTTTAGCTAGATTTAGCACTGACTATCCTTTGAGTTTTGAAAATGTTGTTTTTGAAGGTAATAAACCATCAAAGGAAGATGCTAGTGGTGAAATGCTTTTCTTCTATAACGATGATGCTAGAACTGCAGTTGTCGCTGCTGTTGATGCTGGCCAAATCACTGGTTCCGATGTTGAATATTTGAAGACAACTACTGATTAATCTTGTTTTGTCAAAAGATGTCTATCCCGGTTAAAGTAAAAAAAGTTCTGAATATCGTATCGAAAGTTTTTACTGGATTAGTATTAGCTTTCACCTTGTTGATGGTGGTTTTTGTCATCGTTTCTATAACTGTCGTCGGCAAAGAGAACTCTTCATTATTCGGTTATAAAATGTATGCGATTCAAACTGATTCTATGCATGGCACTTTCAATGCTGGAGATATCATCTTTGTCAAGACTTTAGATGAAGATGAAAAGACGGAGTTAATGCCTGGCACTATCATCACGTTTATCTCTTCAGATCCAGATACTTATGGGGAGACCATCACTCATTGTATCAGAGAAGAAACAACATATAATGACCAGCCTGCTTATATCACCTATGGACTTGCTACTGGCGTAGATGATGAATATCCGTGTCTAGCTAGTGATGTCATAGGAACTTATTCTGGAAAGTGGTCGGAAGGTGGTTATTTCTATGAATTCATGAAATCACCAACAGGGTACTGCACTTGTATATTGTTACCGCTCGTATGTCTTATCGGTATCAACGGCTATTATTTTATCGTCCTATTGAAAGAATATCGGAAGGAAAAAGGTACAGATAAAAAAAGTATCGCTGATGCTAGAGATAAGGCATTAGAAGAAAACAAGCGCCTTAAAAATGAAATTGAAGAATTAAAAAGAGTACAAAATAAAAGTATAGAAAAAGAAAACGATTCAAATGGAGGTAATGAAAATGAAAGGTAAAAAGTCTGGTTTAATCGTTTGTGCCGCTAGTTTAGTTTTATGTGCTGGTGCTTTGATTGGCACCTCTTATGCTTGGTTCACTGATACTGCTTCTAATGTTGATAACAACATTAAAACTGGTAACTTTGATTTAGAGTTAAAGAAATATGATGTCGCTACTAGCGAATATATCAATGCTGAAGCTGAAGATGTGAAATTATTTGATGCTGATAAACTTTGGGGCCCTGATGATTATGAAATCGTCTATTTAGCGTTCACCAATAATGGTGACTATGCCTTAAATTATATGATCGATGTCAATGTCTATGATTTCACTGGTTCTACTTCTTTAGAAGAAGCCTTCGAATTCGGAATGATTTATTCATATGGCATCAATGATGAAGCTTCTGTCTTCAATTCATGGACAGCTGCTGATGATAGCGGCTTTGCTGATTATGGTGATAAATATCCTGAGCTACATAGCTTCACGGGTGTTTTACCACTCAGTGAACAACATTATGTTCAAGGAGAAGCTGATAATGCTTATACCACTTTACAGGCTCATCAGACTCATTATTTAGCTTTAGGTATTCATATGCTCCCTACTGCAGGTAATGATTTCATCAATCAAAACTTCAAGATTGACTTCAACATGAGGGCAAAGCAAGCTACTGAGGAAGCGACATATCCTATCGCTACTGAAGAAGAGTTCTTAGAAGCTTATGCTGAAGCTGAAGCTGGAGATGTCATCACTTTATCTCCGAGCGTTGTCGTCGATCAGCCTGTTCAAATGAAGAGCGGTGTTACCATCGATGGTAATGGTGCTACTTTCAAGACTTCTGTTGGGACTCACACCAGTTTTGATTTATCTAATGGTGTCACTGATGTCACTATTAAGAATGTAGTCATCGAAGGAACTGATAATGCACCTGATGCTTCCTCAAGACCACTTGGTATTTATATTCATCCTGGTGTTGGCGATGTAGAGATTTCTAATGTCACTTTCAAAGGTACTGGAAATCAATTAGGTCATTCGATTTGGGTTGATGGCGGAAATACTGGCTCCATCACTATCGATCACATCACTACAACTAGACCTATCAATTTGACTGGTGCTAGCATTGGTGATAATCCATCTTCTCCTGTTTCAAATGTGACCATTTCTAATAGTGAATTCAACACTACTTTCGGTGTCAGCGGAGTCACTTTATGTGGTGATTTACATAACATTAAATTCCTAAATAATACTTACAATACTAGCACTTGGGATGGCGGTTCATCTTTAGCTTGTGTTGATACCGATTCTATGACAAATGACGACACTGATTGGCAAGACATCGTTTTTGAAGGAAATGTTGGTACAGCTATTTATGGTGAAAACACTATTATTATCGCTGAAGCAGAGAATGCTGAACTCAAAACATTGATCAATACTGCTATTTCTGAAGGTCGTATCTCTGGTTCTGATGTCGAAGGTATCACTCTTTAATCAACTAATTATTACAATCCATATATAAAAGAAAAGCTGCAACTTTTATAAGTTGACGTTAACTTATAAAAACGGCAGCTTTTTATTTGTGTAGTATGGATTTTGCAAAATAGAGGTCATTCTACTACAGCATTTGATATGTGTATTGAAGATAATAAGCCGATCGCATTGTTTAGAAGTTTTCATTGTTATATCATCATTCCAAGTAGAAACGATATAACAAATCAATATTAAGTATTTTAGTTAAATCTAATTATTATTTTTTTGAATACGAATATATCGATGGCACAATAGTCATAGGTAAACACACTAAGATTTCTATGTAGAAGCATCATAGATGTTTTTTAGGTTGATAGATTTTAGCGCGATAATAAAAGAATAGATGCATGAACGTGTAAAAACCACTTTCAAAATTAATACTTTCGTTAGTATGCCTCTTTTAATATCTCATAAATCTCTTCATGGGTTAATTTTTTATATCCTCCCCATTCAGCCGAACTATAAGCGATGTCTTTTAGCATCTCTTCAGTCGCACCTAAATCTTTAATATGACTGATCATATGAGATTCTTTGATGAAATCTTCTAAAGCTTTAATTCCCGCTAAAGCAATTTCTTCTTTGGTTTTATTGCTGCTGTCAACATTCCAAATGTTTTTGGCAAATCTCACAAATTTATCTAAACCATACTTGTAAATATGGCGATAATAAGGAACACTAATCGCAGCTAATCCCATGCCATGTGCACAATCAGTATATGCTCCGAGTTGATGTTCGATGTTATGAACTTCCCAATCTTGTTCTTTTCCTTTTCCGACCAGTGTATTTAAAGCTAAACTAGCTGCCCACATAATATTAGATCTCGCTTCGTAATCTTCTTTATTAATCAAGGCTTTTTTGGTAGAAACTATCAAACTTTTCATCAAGCCTTCTATCAAATAATCGCTGACATTATCGTCTTGACCAGAAAAATATTGTTCCATTAGATGTGAGAAGATATCAAAAATGCCACTGACCATTTGATATTCACTTACTGTATAGGTGAATTCAGGGTTTAAAATTGAAAATTTTGGATTGACGTGACTTGGAAACACACGACCTATCTTTATTTTATGTTCTTCATCAGTGATGACACTGCCACCATTAAACTCGCTTCCTGTTCCGACCATCGTCAAAATAGAGCCGACAGGAACGTTATTTTTAGTAACTTCTTTTTGATCAAGCCATAGAGTTTTAAAAGGATCTTTAATACCAACAGAGACACTCATGCCCTTAGCACAATCGATGACTGAACCGCCTCCTACAGCTAAAATCAAATCGATATGATGATCTTCAATCATTCTTACTCCTCTGAGCATATCAGTCAATTTAGGATTTGGAGTGATTCCACTGCATTCAAAAATATTTTTTCTTTCATCATTAAGAATTTTGACAACTTTATCATAAACACCGATTTGTTTAATTGAACCGCCTCCGTAGACTAGCAAAACATTCTGACCATATTTTTTTAGTTCTTCATGCAAGGCATTTAGACTGTTTTTTCCAAAATGAATTATTGTCGGATTGTAAAATGTAAAATCAAAGTTCATGTTCTATTTCAGTGTGATATTTCACACTTCCTCCCTATATTAAATATTTTATAACCTAAACCTAACTTTAGGTCAATTTATATATTTATATTTATTTCTATATGTGTCTATTATGGCATGTTATATTTTTTTGACATAAAAAAATTAAAATTCTATAATTAAAATAGAAAAGGAAAAGGTGATATTATGTTCAAAACAAGTTTTTGTTTATTTGCATTATTGTTATCTTTATTTTCTTGTCTTTCTGATAAACAGGTATCGTTTTTTGTAGATTCGCCTGATAATTTAATGAGGTGAATTTTATGAATGTACCATCTAGTTTTTGGATAGCGCTCCCATTAGTCACAATAGGAATATTAGCGGTTATATTTTTGTTATATCATTACTTATATCTTCCACATTGTGAAAAAACACATCATTCTCCAAAACTTAAATATTGGATGCTAGTTATTGTAGTCATCATCAGTTCTATAGGTGTTGGAGTTGGTGTCCCTGTCTCTAATTATTTATATGAACAACAATATATCTATAATACTGAATTATATACTGGTAATAATATTAATACTTTCTTTAAAAAACTAACTTATAATACACTAAAAGAGACATTAGATGTTGATGATAATCTGTTATATGCAGATCTTTTGCGCTTTGCGTTTTCAATAGATGAAGACGGGATGTTATATCCTGAATCAGATTTTAACAACGGATATCTTATCTTTACTAGAAATGGCAGAGCTTTACGAACTGTCCCAATTGTTGATGAAAGCAAAGTGAAATTTATTTCAACAGAATTTACGGATTATTCATCTTATGACTATTTAATACCATTATCATATTTTGGGAATGTTTTAGAAAATTTTGATTTTGATTTAATATTATCAAGATATACTTCAATTGATTTAATGCTTATACGATTTTATGACGCACCTTCATTAGCTAATACTAAAGATCCATACGCAGTAAAAACATATGAAACTGCTTATTACACCGAAATAAAAGATAATAAATTGATAGAACATGATGAACAAGAGTTCAGCATAGATGGGTGCATTATAGAGATCTCTGTTCGAAGTAAATATCTTTTTGATAACTATATTTTAGGCATTTCTAAAGATGAGGCCTTAAAAGGCAATTAATATATTGTTTTAACTACTGATAGTTAAATGAGGTCTCGTCAGGGCAGGATCAAATACGACACAAAATAATCCAGCTGGCCATTGAATATTAAAATAATGCATGCATTATTTTAAAAAGATGCAGATAATTACTAATATCTTTATAATTTAATCAAGTAAGAATTGAAAATAGAAGAAAAACACTTGCATTTTTAACGTGAATTTTGTAATATTTCTTTTGCGTTATTTGGCTGTGTAGCTCAGTTGGCTAGAGCGCTCGGTTCATACCCGATATGTCAAGAGTTCGAATCTCCTCACAGCCATTAATATTTGGATCAATAGCTCAATTGGTTAGAGTACACGGCCCATAACCGTGGCGTTACAGGTTCAAGTCCTGTTTGATCCAATTGACAAGATAATATGCTCGACAAAGTCGAGCTTTTTTGTTACTTTAACAATATGAGTAAAAAACGTTTAGAAATCCCTATCTTATATGAAGATAAAGATATCATCGTCATTTATAAGCCTTATCATCTTTTGACCATACGCACCGATGATAAGAAGACTTTTTCATATAATGCTTACCATTTTTTAAAAGAAAGACAAATGGCTAGACATGAAAATCTATTCATTGTTCATCGCTTAGATTTTGATACTTCAGGTATTTTGATCTTTGCAAAATCTTTTTCTATCAAAGAACGTTTGCAATCTATTTTTGAATCTAGAGCTGTCAAACGATATTATGAAGCAGTTGTCAAAGAAAAAGTCCCGCTCGGTAAAGAATATTTAGTTAAACAGTACTTAGCCATGAACAAAAGTCATCAAGTGTTTGTGACTAAAGATAAAAAGATTGGAAAAGAAGCGATCACTAGTATAAAAGCCAATAATTATATAAATATTGGGACAGCTTTAGATATCGAAATCTTTACTGGGCGAAGAAACCAAATAAGAATCGCCATCAGTTCTTTAGGACTAACTCTCATAGGAGATAAAAAGTATAGCGATGATATCGCTAAAAGAATGTATCTGAACGCTTATAAGCTGGTTTTTCCTAAAGAAGCTAAATTGCAGAAAAGTAGTTTTGAAGTAAAGCCCTTATGGCTAGTTAAAACTCTTCTTCCTCATCAGTGATGTACTGGACTTCAACATTTTTTACACAATCTAAAATCATTTTTTGATAATCTAATCTGCTTTCAATCTCTTTAACTTTTTCGGAGTTTGGATGTGTTACCGGATCTTTCAATGTGAAAATTGTGCAACAATCTTCAAAAGGTCTTATGGAGATGTCATAAGTACCAATCTTTTTAGCTAATGCGATAATTTCTGTTTTATCATAAGTGGCTAACGGTCTGATAAATGGCAAAGAACCAACTTCTTCAATCACTTTCATAGAATGAAGAGTTTGGGAGGCTACTTGACCGATTGATTCACCGCCAGAGACGACTAAGCAATTGTGTTGATAAGCTAATCTCTCAGCGATTCTTAACATCATTCGGCGCATGATAGTCACGCAATAGCTAGGGCCTGCAATTTCATAGATGCTTTTTTCTAATTCAGTGAATGGAACGATATATAATTTGATGCTAGGTTGATAATCAGTCAATACTTTTAATAAATCATGAATCTTGTCGATAACTTTTTGTGAAGTATATGGCGGTGCTGCAAAATGCACGCATTCTAACTTCACACCTCTTTTCATCATCAAATAGGCGGCGACAGGTGAATCGATGCCACCTGAAATCATCAGCATAGATTTCCCAGCTATTCCGACTGGATATCCTCCGATACCAGAATCTTTTTTAGCATACACATAGGCGCTTTCTTCTCTGATCATGATATGAATAATGGTTTCTGGCTGATGCACGTCAACTCGGCTTGTCTCAGCTTTTTCTAGTATAAAAGCACCGATTTCACGGTTGAGGATATCTGAGTGGATTTCAAAAGTTTTATCTATTCTTTTGGTATCGACTTTAAAAGAGATTTTGCCTGTTTCTAAATATACTTTTAGTGCCTCTTCCTGTAAGCTGTTAAGATCTTTTTGGACAGCTTTAGCTAAAGCACAAGAAAGAAGACCAGGCACTTTCAATAATTTAGATTTGACGGATTCGTAATCACATCCATTTAAGAGAATATAGATATGATCCTTTTTGATTTCGTATTCCAAAGAACCAAACTCTCGCAATGCGTGTTTGATATTTTTTCCTAAAAGTCGGATAAAATCCATGATGTTTTTTCCTTTGGTTGATAATTCACCAAAGAAGACGATGATCATATCAGTTGACATTTGGTCTGATCTCCTTGAGTAATTTTTTAAGTGTGTCGACAAAAAATTGGGCTTCTTCAAAGCTTTCTAAGCCAGAGAACGATAAACGGATGCTGTTTTTATATATCGTCGAATCAAATCCCGCACTTTTTAGAACATAAGACTCACCAGCTTGACGGCTTGAACACGCGCTTGTGGTTGAAACATAAATATTATTATTTGATAATGCTTCGGCGATGACTGAGCCTTTATGCTCAGTCAAAGCGAAATTGAGTATAAATGGAGTGGCTGTGCGTGGAGAAGTGATGACTATCTCTGAAATAGATGATAATTCGGCCCTCAGATATTTATTGATTTCATCAGCTTTAGCATATCTTTCTTTAAATGTTGACATGGTGATTCTTAAAGCTGTTGCTAGAGCACAATCGAGGCCGAGCGAAGAAGTTCCAGAACGCAACCCATTTTCCTGCCCACCACCGTTGATCAGCGGCTCTAAATAAACATCTTTTTTCTTGACTAGCACACCAGATCCCTTTAAGCCGCCAATTTTATGTCCTGAGAAAGTTAATAAATCATAAGAATTTGATGGCAATATTTCTTTGCCTATCGCCTGAGTAGCATCGACATGTAAATATGCATCAGATCTTTCTTTGATGATCTGATAGATCTTATCAATAGGAAAAATATAACCAACCTCATTGTTGATAGCCATGATGGACACTAAAGCAACATCGTCATTCAATGCTTGCTTTAATTGTTCCATGTTTATCTTACCTTCTTTATCGTAATCGAGATAGATGGCTTTAAAGCCATCTTCTTCTAGTTTGTGAAAAACCTCAAGCACCGATGGATGTTCACCTTTAGTGGTGATGATAGTCTTTTTATGCCTTTTTTCACGATAACAGACCCCTTTGATAGCTAAATTGTTTCCTTCTGTAGCGCCAGAGGTAAAGATGATTTCTTCGGGTTGCACATTCAAGTATTTAGCTACTTGTCGCCGAGCTTTTTCTAATACAGTTAAGGATTTATAACCTAATCCATGATTAGAAGAGGAATTAGCAAAATCATTGACTGTGATAGCTTCAAAAGTCTTTAAAACTTCAGGATAGGGTTTGATGGTCGCTGAACAATCAAAGTATATTTCCATAATTATTTATTTGTGCTATTTAAGGTGTCTTGACCAAAATTTTTGATCACTTGTAAAGCTACCGATTGAGCTCTAGAGAAATCAGCTTCGACAAAAGAAGCTTCGGCAGAATCTAACAACTGACGACTATCCTGAAAGTCGACGCGAAAAGCATTTGCATAGACTATTGCTTGCTCAGCTTTATTGGCATCACTGGCATGTTTATTGATTTCGACTAGTAAGAGATCAGCATCATTTTTAAAATCTTGATACAAAGATTGGCATGTAGGAACATCGACAGGAGTGGTGATCACTAATTTATTGATTTGAGATAATCTTTCATATAAATCTTTAAATCGAGGGACTAGGATAGCTTGATAAGAATTGACACCTATTGTCCTGACTAAATATTCAGCTTGCTTTAAGCGATAATAATAGTTTCTAATAGACGTGAAGATATCTTGACTGATAGTTTTTAATGACTCTAGATAGTCTGAATAATCAGTTAAAGTGCGCTTAATTTTATCCATCTCTGATTGCATATCATGAATCTTTTGTGTGATGACTGTATAAGGTTGCTTAGCAGAGGTATCCAAATAACTATCTAATTCCCTCTTTAAATATCCCACGGCCTCGATATCATTTTTTAAAGTGACCATTTGATCCACATATTTTTGATCTAATTTATAAGTGATTTGATATTGGGGAAGCTCATTCATCAAATGAATGTATTTTTTCTCTAGTTCAAATGAAGAGTCGGAAACTTTATTTTGCAAATTTTCAAAATCAGTTTTCGCCTGTTTTTCTTCTTGGAACTTAGTCATCAAATCATTGATATGAGTCTGCATCTCGTCCAATTCTTCTTTGATGCCTTTGACATCTAACAATTTTAATCTTTCAGTGATGACATTTAATCTATGATTGATATCATTGATTTCATCAGGAATATTTAAATAATCCAAAATATAGTTTTGAGATAACATATCTTGATAGATGGTATTCAGTTTGTCTAATTTTTCAGGAATGACGGAAATGGTTCTTGTGACAAACATCGGTAAATCATTCATTATTGCAAGAACAGCATCTAAAATGGTGGTGATCTGTGGCAATAAAGTTTGAGCCTCTTTGAATTTAGCTTCATTCGTCAAATCATCAAATTTAGCAAAGTTATCTTCAGCGCTATTAAAAATCAGTGAAAAACTATTGTTCAATAATTTTAATTCTGACTGATGGTTTGTATAAAAGGTTTTGATTTTACGAAACTTTTCTTTGGCAACTATAGAGCTTTCTCTAGTATCAGAATCATCCCTTAACAGATTTGTTAGTTCATCATTAAAACTAGTGATTGCTTTGATATAAGCTTCTAAAGAAGAAGAGCATTGCTTAGTGACAGTTTTTGCGTTTTTATAATCTTTCTCACTTAATAAGCTATCCAGAGAATTTAAAGATGTAAGCATATCTCTATCACGCTTGTTAAGAATATTTTCATATTGCTTGTTTCTTTCTTCATACATCGCCAAGTATTCTAAAGAACTTTTTCCTAGAACTCCTAAACGATTCACCATCACCTTGCAATCGCTTGTCAGCATCGTGTGATAATATTCATAATCTTTGCGCATATTTTGCGCTTGTTTAAAGAATCTTCTTTTCCAAAAAAGAACAAAAAGAATCGCACAGCCAATCACAAAAACAGGAAGCAGAACACTGAGTAAAACTATTGAGACAGTGTTCATAAGAGCAAATAGCATAATGATAATACTCCTAATTATTTATCATTGATGAGCTTATTATTAGTAGTTGATCTCTTGTTGAACTTAGCACGGAATTTAAATGTTTTATCCTTCAATGGAGAAGAAGTATCTAATAATTTAGTTAACATTCTCACAGCGACAGAACCGACTCTGAACATATCAATAGAGAACGAGGAAATCTGTGGTCGAAGAATATATGAATATTTGGATCCGATTTCTGCTAACACTTGGACATCTTCCGGAATTCTTAAACCACTTTCAACAGCAGCATTAACAATCGCAGCAGCTAAAGAATCACGGGGAGCTATAAAATAACCTGATTTATGTGTTCTGAAAAATTCTTTCATTCCTGCGTAGACTAAGCCATAGGAATCATTGAATTTTAAAACCTCGATATGTTTGTTGTTCTCTTTGGCAAAGTCGAGCAAACCCTCTTTGATTTCATCGATCATCTTGCCTTCATTGACGATATCTAATAAATAAATATCATCATTTCCAGCTAGCATATGTTCTTTAACGACATCCATGACTGGATCTTTATATTCGAGAATGATTGAACCGAGTGCGTCTCCTTGCATATCATGCCCGATGACGATTAATGGAATATGATAATTTTGGATTGAACGAATTTCATCGGTACCTAATTCATCATCAAAAATGACAGCGCCATCCACATGAGATTTGATGAGTGATTCAATCACGTTAGCTGCATCCTCTTTCGTTCTCTTAGTGATGAAAATAGAAGAGATATAGCCATAGATTTTAGCGACATCTATCATGCCATCCAACATATTAGAGACATATGAATAACCAGTAGAAGGAATCATGATACCGATATTGGTGCTGCGAGAATTGGCTAAACCTTGGGCTAAAGCAGAAGGCTTATACCCTAATCTCTGAATCGCTTCTTCTACAGCTTGCTTGGTCTTTTCAGTGACATTATCGTGATGGTTGATAACACGAGATACTGTAGCTAAGGAAACACCAGCAACTTTAGCTACCTCGTAAATGGTAACACGGTCTTTGCGCATTATCTTTTTGTTTTCCATCTTCGTTCCTCCTAAACAACAAAAAATCAATTAATTAAATTATACTTATTAGTATATTTACATGTCAAAGATAATAAAGCGCTTACTGAAAATATTTTCATTATTTTTTTACGATAAAAACAGACTTTTTTAAATTTTGACCGCAAATCATAAAAAGAAGAATCTTTTTAATAAAATTTATAAAAAAAGCTGTAGCCGAAGATTCAGCTACAGCCATCGATTATCAAATGTTATTTATCGTGTTTTAGAATTTGAAATCATACCAAACAGCTTCGGGATGGAAGGAGTTTTTATGACCGCAAACAGGGCAGACTGGCAAAGCTGTAGGACCGATGTGAATATGACCACAAACTTTGCATTTCCAAACGACTAAAGTGCCTTCTTTAATGACAGCCTTTCCTTCTTTGAGATTAGCCAACATTTTCTTATATCTAGCTTCATGGCGTTCTTCAATCTTGCCGACCATTCTAAATTTGGCAGCGATTTCAGGAAAGCCTTCTTCTTCGGCTACTTTGGCGAATTCGGGATACATCTCTGTCCATTCATAGTTTTCACCGCCAGCAGCATCTTCGATATTTTTATCTGTGCTCGGCAATTCGCCACCATGAAGATACTTAAACCATAATTCAGCATGTTCATTTTCATTTCTAGCGGTTTCAGTGAATAATTCAGAAAATTCAGTAAAACCTTCTTTCTTAGCGACAGAAGCATAGTAACGATATTTGGTGTGAGCTTGACTTTCACCAGCAAAAGCAGCCTTTAAATTAGCTTCGGTTCTGGTTCCTTTTAAATCTTTCATCTATTTTTACCTCCGATAATAGTATACTTGATTTCTTAATATGGAAAAAGTGAAACGCTTTAATTTTATATAGTTTTATTTGTAAAAATCTTTTACAATAATTTCGTATGAAGCGTTTCAGTCTCTGGCATTTTTTAAAGCCATATAAATCAGCATTCATCATCGCTTGTTTAGCTATTATTTTGGAAACTGGATTAGAGATATCTATTCCTTTTTTAATGAATCTAATGCTTGATAATGGTATGAAAGAATTATCGACCTCACCAGCTACATATGAAATCAACTTAAGCTATACGTTGATGATGGGCGGAGTAATGATTGCTTTCGCTTTAGTCGCTTTAGGTCTTGGTATTTTGACTGCTAAGTACACTGCTAAAGCAGGAAGAGGACTAGGATATGAGCTCAGAAGACAAGAATATTTAAAAATACAATCGTTTTCATTCAGTAATCTTGATAATTTCCGCATCAATTCATTAGTCACTAGAATGACCAATGATATTCAAATAATATCTGATACTTTTTGTCAGAGCTTAAGACCAGTTTTACGAAGCCCGATCTCATTAGTTTTTTCATTAGTGTTAGCGATTATCATGTCGCGTGAATTGTCTGTTGTGTTTGGAATTATTGTCCCATTATTAGCAGCGGTTTTGATTATCATGGCCATTTTAGTCAGGCCGAAATTTGTGAGAATGCAAGGGGCACTAGATCGTGTTAATCGCACTGTTCAAGAATCTTTAGTCGCTATGAAGCTTATCAGGGCTAATGCTAAAAAAGATTTTGAAATTCACAAATTTTCACTCGTCAATCAAGAGGTTAAAAAGTTAGGCACTGCTTCTTCAACCTTGATTGTCTCTAATATGGCAATCATGCAATTTATGACTTACGCTTGCATTATTGGCATTTTATATGTCGGTGGTAATTCAGCGTTAAAATTGACTCCTAATCAGGCAGATGTAGTTAATGATATGGCTACATTTCTTAATTATGTAACGCAGACTCTTGCAGCCTTAAACATGTTATCTAACGTGTTTATGTCTTTGTCTCGTGCTGAAGCTTCTTATACACGTATAAAAGAAGTGTTTAAGTCGACTAATGAGATAATAGACAATCCAAATTCTACAATTAAAATGAAGGATGGAGCAATTCAGTTCGATGATGTTACTTTCAGTTATAGCAATGATATAAATAAAGCAGTCCTTCAAAATGTCAGCTTTGAAATCGTTGACGGGGAGTTTGTTGGAATCCTTGGACAAACTGGTAGTTCAAAGTCAACTTTAGTGTATTTGTTAGAACGTTTTTATGATGTGAATAAAGGTGCGATATTTATTTCAGGTCATAATGTTAAAGATTATTCACTAAAAGAATTGAGAAAGAATATTGCTATCTCTTTTCAAAGCCCACGACTTTTCACAGGAACTGTGAAAGAAAATTTGTTATGGGGAGATTCAAATGCGACTGATGAGGAGATAATCGAAGCTTGTAAAATCGCTTGCTGTTATGACTTTATTGTTAACAAATTACCAGATGGATTCAATACACAACTTGGACAAACTGGCTCTAATGTTTCTGGTGGTCAAAGACAAAGGCTTTGCATAGCTAGAGCTATTTTAAGAAAACCAAAAATTTTGATTTTAGATGATTCTTTTTCAGCTTTAGATCGTGTGACTGAAGGCCAAGTTAAAAAGAATTTACGAGAAAAATTGTCACATATGACTAAGATAGTCATCGCCCAGAAAGTGTCTACTATTCAAGATGCTGATAAAATCATCGTTTTAAATGAAGGTAAAATCAATTCGATAGGAACTAGTGAAGAACTATTGAAGACTGATCAAATTTATCGAGATATCTATAACTTGCAAAATGAGGGACTGAAAGATGCCTGCAGCAACTAGCGGTGGTAAACCAGAAAACTTTTTTAAAACAATGAAGCGTCTTTTCGGCTATTTCCATGGAAGGAGATGGTTGATCTGCCTAGTTGTTGTTTTAGTCATTTATTCAAGCTTAGCTAATATTTTAGGTACTTATTTCAGTGGTGTTGTCGTCATTAATGGTTTGATTGATGATCCTAATTCGAGTACTTTAGTAAAACAGGTTTTAATGCTAGGTGGCATTTATTTAGCTGGTGTTATTGCCAATTTCATTTATTGTCAATCGATGGTCAGAATCACTCAATATGTCATCTATAAAGTCAGAATGGACTTAGTGTCGAAGATTCAAGAATTACCTATAGCTTATTTTGATACTCACACACATGGAGAAATCATGTCATACTTCACTAATGATATCGAAACATTATTCATGGCTTTAAATGATTCTTTTGCAAATATTATTCTTTCTTTTGCAAATATCGTCGGAACGATTGTGATGCTTTTTATCATCAATGTTCCGCTTACATTGATAGTTATTTTCTTTATCATCTTGATGTTTGTGTATATGTTTTTGAACTCAAAACGAGCTCAAAAATTCTTTAAAGTGCAACAGAAATCATTAGCTGATGTCAACTCAGTAGTCGAAGAAGAACTATCAGGAATGAAAGTTGAAAAAGCATTTAATCACGAAGAAGAATCATACAAAAAATTTACACAAGCAAATACAAATTGGAGAAACGCAGCTGAAAATGCCTTCTTCTGCACTCAGATGAATATTCCTTTCTTTGTATCACTCAGTTATTTTAATTTTTCGATTTCTGCTGTAGTTGGCATCATCTTCTTGTGCAATGGATATTTAGGAGCGGCTGGCTTCGGTGGCTTAACTTCTTATTTAGTGTATGTCAGACAATCTGCTCAGCCATTTAATTTTTTCACTATGCATGTCAATGCGATTTTAGCAGCCGCAGCTGGTGCTGAAAGAATCTTTAAATTTTTGGACGAAAAAGCTGAGGAAGATGAAGGACATGTTTCACTTATCAAAATTTCTGATGCTGACTCTTTTGAAGAACGCTACGCCTGGTCATATCAAGATGAAAATGGCAAAAATATGCATATTCCGTTAAGAGGTGTTATTAAATTTGATGATGTCTGCTTTTCATATGTACCTAATAAACCAATACTTAAACATGTTTCTTTTGAAGCATATCCTGGAAAGAAAGTTGCTTTCGTCGGTTCTACAGGCGCTGGTAAAACGACTATCATTTCTTTACTAGCGAGATTTTATCCGATAGATTCTGGTTCTATCACCTATGATGGGATCGATATCAGAGATATTAAATTAGAGTCTTTAAGACGGGCAATATCAATGGTCACCCAAGATACCCATCTTTTTTCTGGGACTATCGCTGATAATATCCGCTATGTCAGATGGCATTCATCAGAAGAAGAGATTTTAGCAGCTAGTAAGAACTCGTATGCGGATTCTTTCATCAGAAAATTACCTCAAGGATATGAAACGATTTTGCATGATGATGGTGCCAATCTTTCTGAAGGTCAAAGACAATTATTAGGTCTAACTAGAGCTTCTTTAAATAAACCGCCTGTGATGATTTTAGATGAAGCGACATCCAATATTGATACGAGATCTGAAGTTTTGATACACAAAGGTTTAGAAAGTTTGATGAAAAAAAGAACCGTTCTTGTTATCGCGCATAGATTATCGACTATTAAAGATGCTGATGAAATCATCGTTCTTGATACTGGAAATATCATTGAACGTGGAACTCAAGATGAATTATTAGCTAAAAAGGGTGCTTATTACGATTTATATACAGGTAAAAGAGAATTACAGTGAGTTAAGATTAGTATTAAAAACACATCTTATAACTAACATTTTGGTACAAAGCAAAGGTATCAAAGTGAACGATATTTGCTCGAGAAATCGTGCATTTTTTTATTTTTGGCGTTTTGCTAGTAGATAAAAATTAATTTGAATCTACGGTTTTAGAATTTTGGTTCTACTAGAAAAATGAAAGCCTACGAGCAAAACGTATCTCTACTAGAGAAATGATACCCCTATGTTTTTGATAAAAAATCTCATAAAAGTCTTATTAAAATATCGAATTTGACAGCAAGCCCGATGCGATAACCGAATTCGATGAAGAGTTATTTAATATCATGATGAATAAGGCGGTAGTCCATCGAGATAAAAGCATAGAATTCATATTCAATTCAGGATACAAGGTAAAAGTAAAGGTTAGGAAGTAAAATCCATGGTCTTTTTCTTATTCACCAATTTTTCATAATGGGGGTATCAATTCATGTTAAAATATAAAAAAATATAGAAGGAGGTGAGTGTTGCTATTATGAAAACTATTATTAAAACAGCTTTGTGTGATTTATCATTAGTATTAATGTCTTCTTGTACATACAAAAGTGATGACAATATGGCAAGAGAAGAATACATATCGGTTGTTAATAACATATTGAAAAAAAATGAT
>CALVXU010000014.1 GCA_944371605.1 uncultured Bacilli bacterium | reverse complement strand
CTGACAAGAAACGACTATTCCCGTAGGTTTATGAGTGATTCTGACTGCTGATTCAGTTTTATTGACGTTTTGGCCGCCAGCTCCTGATGAATGATAGGTATCTACTTGTAAATCTGCTGGGTTGATATCGATATTGATTGAGTCGTCGAATTCGGGCATGACTGATATGGATGCAAACGATGTGTGTCTAGATCCAGATGCATCAAAAGGAGAGATGCGCACCAAACGGTGAACTCCATTTTCTGAACGAAGATTTCCATAAGCCATTTTGCCAGAGATGAGAAGTGTAGCCGAAGAGATCCCTGCTTCTTCACCTTCTAATATATCTAATACCTTATATGTATAACCTTTTATTTCACAATATCGTTCATACATTCTTAATAGCATACTAGCCCAGTCGTGTGCTTCAGTTCCACCAGCACCGGGATGAAATTCGACGATGGCGTTATTAGCATCATAAGGACCTGAAAAGTAGATTTCTTTTTGAAAAGAGCTAAAATCATTGCTTAAAGTTTTTAAAGAATTATCTAAATCGTTAAAAATCTCATCATCTTTTTCTTCTTTGAGAAAATCGATAGTGTCCTTACATTCTGAAAGACGTTTTTTAAAATCAGACATTTTAGAGATGATATCATTGACTTGACTGAGTCTCTTATTGATTTCTTTAGCCTTGCTGATATTTGACCAAAAAGAAGGGGCAGTTGTTTGCTCGCTGAGCTTTTGACTTTCAATTTCTAAATTTGGTAAGTCAAAGACAGCCTTGCAAATCGAGAACGCCTTCTTCGATAGCCTTATATTGGTTATTGAGCTCGAAAAGTTCTTTCATTGTTCGGCTTCCTTTCTTTACATGATTTTAGCTGTTGGATTAGAACGGTCTATTCCGTCGTCATCAGGGACGATATTGGAATCGAATTTAACATCTTTAGGTGTAGAAATAGTAGCGGTGTTTGTTTTACTGATAGGAGCTTTTTCAATAGCTTCATTGACAGCTCTAGCATTAGCTCTGAATTGAACTCTGAATAAGGTTCTCACAACATCGCCAGCGATAGCTTTATTCATGGCATCGAACATTGCAAAACCTTCATTAGTATAAGCTTGTAAAGGATCAGTTTGAGCATAAGAACGTAACCAAATGGCTTCTCTCAATTTGCTCATCTGATCGATATGTTTTGTCCAGCGTCTATCAATACAATCGAGAGTTGTGGTCTTTTCGGCAAAATCTCTCATCTTCTCTGTCCAATCTTTAGATAGATCGTGGTAGTGTCTTAATAATCTAGCAGATAATAATTCGACAGCATCATCATAGCTGACACCATCAAAGACAGAGAAAGGAATCAAATCTTCGGGGATAGATAAAGCTTTGATAGTATTTTCTTTCAATTTGTCAGCATCCATGATTTTTTCTTGATCTTTGATAGTGAAAGATTGATCACAGATCGCTTTAGTCACTAAATTGAAATATCCAGGAATGGTGTCACTGACGGATTTAGAATATAAAATATGATCTCTTCTCTCATACATGATTTTTCTTTGACGAGAGAGAACATCATCATAGTTTAATAATTGCTTACGAGTATCAAAATTTTGACCTTCAACACGTTTTTGAGCTTGAGTGATAGCATTAGACATCATCTTTGATTCAAAAGCATCATCTCCTAGTTTTTCATATAAATTTTTATAAGATTTAGGAGCGAAACGGATGAAGATTTCATCTTCTAAAGACACATAGAATTTTGAATAGCCAGGATCACCTTGACGACCAGAACGGCCTTTCAATTGGTTGTCAATACGACGTGATTCATTTCTTTCTGTTGCTAAAACAGCTAAGCCGCCCAAATCTTTAACGCCTTCACCTAATTTGATATCAGTACCACGACCAGCCATGTTGGTGGCGATAGTGACAGCGTTCTTTTGACCGGCTTGAGCGATGATGACAGCTTCTTTGGCATTGTTTTTAGCGTTTAAAACTTCATGAGGAATGTTGGCATCATTCAACAATTTATCTACGATTTCAGATTTTTCAACAGAAGGTGTACCGATTAAAATCGGTTGACCTTTGGCATGTCTTTCTTTGACATCTTCTACCAAAGCCTGGTACTTAGCTTTTTCATTACCGAAAATAGTATCTCTATCATCATATCTAACGACTGGTCTATTGGTTGGAATGGTGATAACACGCATGTTGTAAACTTTACGGAATTCTTCTTCTTCAGTTTTAGCGGTTCCTGTCATACCAGCCAATTTATCATATAAACGGAAGAAATTTTGATAAGTGATAGTAGCTAAAGTGACTGTCTCAGGTTTGATATTAACATGTTCTTTAGCCTGCAAAGCTTGTTGCAAACCATCTGAGTACTCTCTACCTTTCATGACACGGCCAGTGAAACCATCAATCAAAAGAATTTCATCATTGCTGACCATATATTCGATATCTCTCTTCATGATGTAATTGGCTTTTAAAGCTTGTTGAATACGATGGTTTAAATCCGCCCATCTAGCATCATATAGATTATCGATTGAGAAGGCTTGTTGAACTAAAAGAGCACCTTTTTCAGTCAAAGAACAAGTTTTCTTTTCAACATCAATGATATAATCGCGATCTTTACGCATCTTTTTAACGACGCGATCAGCAGTGACATAAGTGGAAGCGGTGATACCACTACCACCGGAGATGATCAAAGGAGTTCTTGATTCATCGATTAAGATTGAGTCGCATTCATCGACGATGGCATAGTGCAAACCTCTTAAAACACGGGTTTGAACTGATTTAGCCATATTATCACGTAAGTAGTCAAAGCCGACTTCAGAGTTAGTCGTATAAGTGATATCACAATTAAAAGCTTCTTGTTTTTGAGTCGCATTCTTTTCGCGAAGATTGACGCCGACTGTTAAACCTAAGAAACGATAGATATTTCCCATCCAGTCAGCATCACGTTGAGCTAAATATTCGTTGACAGTGACAACGTGTGTTCCTTTGCCTTCAAGAGCATTTAAATAAACCGCCATTGTAGCTGTCAGAGTTTTACCTTCACCGGTTTTCATTTCAGCGACATCGCCCTC
This sequence comes from uncultured Bacilli bacterium, assembly GCA_944371605.1. Taxonomy (GTDB): domain Bacteria; phylum Bacillota_I; class Bacilli_A; order RFN20; family CAG-288; genus Enterosoma. The sequence goes on along the minus strand of CALVXU010000014.1, from coordinate 60,091 downwards.
ATTCAAGACAGTAGCACCAAAGACTTGTACTGGATAAGGGAATTGACCTAATACACGTCGTCCAGTTTCTCTAGCGACAGCAAAAGCTTCAGGTAAAATATCATCGATTGTTTCACCATTCTTTAAGCGTTGTTTAAAAATAGCAGTTTTAGCTTTTAAGTCACCATCAGAAAGCTTTGAAAACGGTTCCTCATATTGGAAAACAACTTTTGCTTTTCTTTCTATTTTTTTATAAGCGCGCTGATCAATACGGAATAATTTGTCAAAAAAACTCATTTGGATTCTCCTTGAATAAAATGCACACCAGCAAGCATTTATATTAATATATTTATTAATATTTATCTAGTCTTTATTTATCGCTTATATTATAAGTCTAATCTATTCCATTGGTTAAGCTTTAAATTTTAGAAAGAAAAATAAGTGTGATAACACACAAAAAACTAAAATTATCCGAGTGAGATTTCTGGTTTTGATAAAAGCTTTAAATCTTGTTATAGGGGTATAAAATCACTACAATAATTTACAATCCGTTTATTGAGGAGATAAAAATGAAATATAAAATTATCGTTGATAGTTCTTCGAACTTACATCCAGGCTATATCACTGATCCTGAAGTTGGATTTGATGTTGCTCCTTTAACTGTTATTGTTGATAACAAGCAATATATTGATGATGGTCATTGCTCGATTGATGAAATGCTTGAAAGAATCATGCAAAGCAAATCTGTCTCATCATCTTCATGCCCATCTCCTAATGATTTTCTTTCGCGTATGACTGGCGCTGACAAATATATAGTGATCACTATAGCTCAAAAACTTTCTGGATCATATAATTCTGCAATGATTGCTAAAAATCTATATAGCTCTCCAGAAGATGTTTTTGTTATAGATTCTAAACTTGTCGCAGGAACAATGGAATTGATGACAAACAAAGCTTATGAATTAATTAAAGCAAATAAATCTTTTGAAGAAATACAAGTCGAACTCACTAAATATCGTGATCAAATGAAACTTTTATTTATTTTGTCGCATTTTGATGTTTTTATTAAAAACGGTCGCATCAATAAGCTCATCGGCTTGATCGCCTCTACATTACATATCAAGCCTGTCCTTTATGGTGTTGATGGTGAGATCAAAATCAAAGACAAATGCCGCACTATAAAAAAAGCCATTGAAAAATTAATTGAAGACATCGGTGAATTTGCCTCTACAACTTTGCATAAAAATTGTATTATCTCACATACGCAAGCTTCAGAAGATGCTAATAAGATTAAGCGAGCTATTGAAAGCCGATATCAATTCGATTCTGTCACTATCAGAGAGAACCAAGCGCTTTGTTCCTATTATGCGATGCCGGGTGGTTTAATTGTTTGCTTTTAATCGATTTATTTTTTGTTAGAATATATAATATATTTATGTTTATAATGAATGGGAAATGGAAAGGGGTTCATTATGCGCAATATTAAAAAGTTCTTAACTACTGGAATCATCTCATTAGGTTTCTTGGGAGTAGTATCTAGTTGTTCCTATTTAGGCGAACAGATCAGTTTGAGAGAAGCGACTGAATTTGTTGAAAAAAATTATACGACAAATTTAGCTGATAAGTATGATATTGGTACTGCTACTAGCACTATTGAAGTGAAAGACGCCTCTGATGAACTAAAGGATGTATTACAACAGTTAGGATATAGTGTTGATAAACCACAAATCGTCACAGAAGAGGTTCAACCAGTCGCTTTAGATCGATTGACTTTAGAAACATTGTCTGCGACTGCTGATAGTAATACAGAAATCAAATACTATTTGAACAATGGCACTGAATTAGGTATCAGTGTTGATTCGACAAGCTCTATCGCAATTCCTGATACTGAAATTTCTTTAGATACCTCCACTCATTCTGAGTCTGTTTATACTTCTGAAGGATTACCATTCTCAAGTGATGTTAAACTCGTGCTTACGATGGAAAATGAAGGCGAGACAGTAAGTGCGACAGTCGAGAAATCTACTGAATATACTTTTTCTTTAAAAACTGTTACTGAATAACAAGAATACATTGACTGCTTCCTTTGCGAAGCAGTTTTTATTATGAATAGAACAGGATTGTTAAAAGATAACGCTGTTTATCAGATTTATCCGATATCGTTTAAAGATACTAATGGCGATGGCAAAGGTGATTTAAATGGAATCATCTCTCGGCTTGATTATATCGCCGATTTAGGTTTTAAATTGATTTGGTTATCTCCTATTTATCCTTCGCCGATGATAGATATGGGATATGATGTCAGCGACTATAAGAATATTAATCCTCTTTTCGGAACAATGGATGATTTTGAAAGGCTGATAAAAGAAGCCGACAAACGAGGAATCAAAATCATCATGGATTTAGTTATCAATCATACCTCTTATAAACATAGATGGTTTCAAGAGGCGTTGAAGAATCCTGATTCACCATATCGAAAGTATTATTATTTCCGAAAAGGCAAAGGGAAAAACCATCGATTACCACCAAATAATTGGACGACTACTTTCACTGGTTCAGCCTGGACAGAGCTGGAAAATGAACCAGGAATGTTTTATCTTCATCTCTACTCTAAAGAACAACCTGACTTAGATTTCCACAATTCACAAGTGATTCAAGAAGTTGAAGATATCATGAATTTTTGGCTTGATAAAGGAATTTATGGCTTCCGCTGTGATGTTATTTCAGAGATTTATAAAGAAAGTTTAGCTGATGGAAAAAGAACATCTCTTTCTAAGCCTATCGGATGCGAGCATTTTGTCGCGACTCAGGGATGCCATCAAGTTTTAAAAAAGCTGAATAAAGATGTGATATTAAAAAGAAAGGATGCGGTTTTGATCGGCGAATGCTATGGGATCAATTCCGATCAAGGGGAAGCTTTTTTAGAAGATGAGCTCAACGCAATATTCAATTTTGATATCGCGTTTGCTAATGGATTTTTTTCTTCAAAGCCAAATATAAAAAGGATTAAAAAGACGATAATCGAATGGCAAAACAAAGTCAGTTATAATGGTAATTATTTAGAAAACCATGATCAGCATCGCGCTGTGGGAAAGTATGTGAGAAGCGATAAGTATCCACAAAGCGGAAGTAAAATGCTATTGACGATGTTATATACCCTTAAAGGCGCTTGTTTTATATATATGGGACAAGAGCTAGGCTTAACAGATTATAAAAGTTTAGATTATGAAGAGTCACATGATATTGTAGCTGAGTTTCTTTATCGATTTATAGGAAGATTTATGCCTAAGAAATCAGCGTGGAAAATAGCAAGGCATTTTGGGAGAGATGATGCTAGATATCCATTCCCATTTGATGATACTTGTGGATATGGTTTTTCAACTCCTGGGGTTGAACCATGGCAAAAGTATTATGAAGATGGGGATAAATTAAATGCGACGACTTTGATGAAAGATCCAGATTCACCATTAAACTATGTCAAAAAGCTCAATTCTTTCAGAAGGGAATATCCAGTTTTAGGAAGAGGTGATATCAAATTTTATCAAACGAATAAAAATCTTTTTGTCTATGAGAGATATGATGAAACTTCTAAACTTTTAGTCGTTCTTAACTTCAGCTATAAAAAATGTGAGATACCAAAACAATTTAATCTAATCGATAAAAAATTGGTTTTAAGTAATTATGGTGCAAATGCAAGTTATCTAAAACCATATGAAGCCAGAATATACAAGATAAAATGATTATTTATTCTTCAATATTTTCGGTTTTTTTCTTATCATTTATTTTAAAATAAAGGCTTATTCCAAAGAAAACAACATCGATTGCAGGCAAGATATAACCGCCCCAATCTAATTGAATATTAGTTTTGGTTTGGTCAGCTACTATCAGTAATATGATGTCTGTGATTGTTTTTAAGGCTAGGACTATCAAGTTGGAATTTTTAGCTTTTGCTAAACTTTTTTCATCGACAAGAATAGTTGTGATGCTGGTGATAAATAGACATATTGATAATATTATTGAAATTATCAATATCGAAATAGCATAATGGATGATATCAAAACTATCATTCATGAACTCAAATGAATAATAGCCTAAAATGCTTTCTTTTTCACCTTGAACAAATGTGCAAAAAACTGGAACAAAAAAGAGAAAAATCAAACAGATAGAAAAGATGAGATGCAGATAACCGTATAAACGATTTTTATCTTTAGCACGGCTTAAATATAAATTGATTTTATCCTTCATTTTCTTCTCCTATTCTTATCGGGGATAGTAGCTTGAAATCTTCTTCAGCGATAGCACCTATATTTTGAACATATTCTTTAAATATTTTTTTGGTTATATAGATAAAGTCTGAAAAGAGTTTGTTTTCATTTTTATTTCCAGCTAATAACAGTACTTCATAAAATTTATAATCAGCGCTTTTTAATACATTTTCATTTTGTAAAAAATCAAGTAATTGCATTTTTTCAACTCGTTGATGAAAGAAATCGAACAATAGCGGTAATTGTTGTGAATCTAATTGTATTTTATCAGTTTCTTCAATGATACGATCTTCGTATTGTTTGATGTGATAAGGAGATAGCGTGTCAAAGCAAAATTGTGGTAATTTATCAATCAAAAAAATGTTTCTTCCTAATCGTGCAAAAAAAGAAAAGACTAATTTTTTATCTTTTGCATATGGAAACAAGTAAAAGAAATCAGATCGGCATCTATTTTTAAAATCTTCTGATAGATTTAAATCATTGAGAAAAGATAAATTTTTAACTTCTTCAAAATTAAAAATCATGTCTTCATCGATGGAATCTAAATAATATTTTTCTTTTATCAATCGAGATAATTGCACTGAAGCTTCTTCCACAAATATCACCTCTTAGATGTCAAATGTAACAAAGAGATTATACCATTTTAACTTGTGATTTACTTTATCATTCACCGTTCATTATAATGAAACAATAAATAATTTTTTCGATATAAAACATTAAGTTAATAGTATTAATAATTATTAAAATTTAGATTTTAAAGAAATGATTAGTAGTCGATGATGAATGAACTCGTTTTTACGATTTCTTTACAATTCTTAACAGGTTTAGGGTTTATCCCTTTAATTGTAATCAATAACATATTTGCGGTTTTAAATTAAAAGAGGTAAATCAAAAATGAAAAAATTAGGTGTACTTGCAGTTTCTATTTGCGCCTTATCTATGTTAGCTTCTTGTGACACTACCAATTCTTCTAGTAATGGTACCACTGTCGATTTAAGTGATAGAATAGTCACTTTTGTCGGTTCTACTTCTGTTCAATCTATGTCAAAAGATTTAACCGATGCTTGGGTCAACACTTTTGAAAGTGGAAATAGACCTGAAGCTGTTCACGATCATACTGGTTCTGGAGATGCTTTTAAGAGATTAGAAGACGGAACAGGTGATGTCGGTTTCGCTTCTCGTGAATTCAACGATTCTGAAAAGACAGCCGATTATACCAATGGCAAAATCTGTGCCGATGGTATCGCTGTTATCGTCAATACTGCTAATACTAATGTCAGCCAAATCACTCTTCAACAATTAAGAGATATTTATGTCAATCCCTCTGCTATCGCTGATGCAGAGACTTCTGAAGCAAACTTTGGAGCTGATTATTCTAGTGAAGATCCTATCACTGATTGGAGCGCAATCGCTTCTGGCGCTTCCGGTGAAATCAAACCATTCACTCGTGATACTGCTTCTGGCACAAGAGATGGCTTCTGCACTAAAATCGGTATCGAAGACGCCAAATCTGATGATAAATTGTTAACTTCTTCTGTCGGTCAAGTCGCTACTAATGGCGATATGATTAGTTCGGTCGAAGCTACTGATAATGGCATTGGTTATTGTTCATTAGAAGGGCTCGAAACTCATACCGATCTCAAAACATTAAAAGTTTCTAGCGATGGAACGAAATATGTTGAGGCTAACGAAGAAAATATCAAGGATGGCTCTTATCCTCTCCAACGTAATTTCAACTACATGTATCCAAAAGCCGTTTCTGAAGATAGAGATGAAATTCAAATCGCTTTGATTCAATCCTTTGTCGCATTCATGAATTCTCTCGATGGTGATGCGATTGTTAAAGCAGCTGGTGGTGTTCTCACTGCTACTCATACTGAAACCTATGCTGAAATCGTCGAAACTGCTGATTGGGCTGATACTCTCGGATTATAATCACACTCTAATCAACTGAATTTAACTATTGGGGGACAGTTTTAATTAACTGTTCCCCTTTCTTGCTTCTTAGACGGGAGAAAAATCATGGGCGAAAATTTGGAACATAACCTTAATTATGATGATTACAGCATTAAACGAGCTGAGAGTAAAAAGAAAATCGATAAGATTGTAAAAGGTATCTTTTTTGCTATTGCTGCTATTTGTGCATCGGTCATCATTTTTATTGTCGTTTTTATTTTATATAAAGGTATCTTGCCATTTGTAAAGTCTTATACTTCTGCGGATGGTGATGCTACAGGAACTCAAGATTTCTTAGAATTTTTCACGCAAACTACTTGGAATGGTGGTGAATTCAGTCATGGTGCTGGTTATTTAGTCTTAAATACTTTATATGCGACCGCTCTTTCTTTGATCATCTCAATACCGCTTTCCATTTTAACTTCAGTATTAATAACTCGCATCGCTCCTAAGACCGTCTCTTCAGTTTTTCAAACTGGTATTGAATTATTAGCTTCTGTCCCTTCAGTCATCTATGGCTTATTCGGCATCGGCTATATTTGTCCGATGATAAACAGCTTTGCAAATTCTATCGGATTCAGCACTTTTGGTGGACGCTCTTTATTATCTGGTGTGCTAGTCTTGGCTCTTATGTCCATTCCTACAATGACTTTGATGTCTGTAACAGCTATTAAATCAGTTAATCCAGCCATGATAAAAGCATCGCTAGCATTAGGAGCATCACCGACACAAACTAACTTTAAAATTATTTTAAAAGATGCTTCTTCTGGAATCTTTGCTGGCATCATCTTAGGCGTCGGCAGAGCTTTAGGAGAAGCAACAGCTGTTCAGATGGTTATCGGAAATGCGATGTCAGGACCTACTGGTAATCCTTTAGATATTTCTGCCACTTTGACCAGCACGATGCTTATGGGTATGGCTGAAGCTCAAGTCGGATCTATGGGTTATGATATCCGCTTCTCTGCTGGCATTTTATTGATTTTATTAATCATTGTTATCGATTTGACTTTAAATCATATCAAGAATACGATGTATGCTCGTCGCACTGGTCAAAAGATGAAGAAATCTGCTATTGTCTCTCTCTTTGAATCTTTGTTTGTCAAAGCTAAAAATTTGAAATTAGCTTCGAAAGGAGAAGACAATGACTAGAGTTATTGATACTGAATCTCTTTTACAAGCTAAAATCGCTGAAGGTTTATCGGAACAAGATGCTAGAAAAGCATTGAAAAGAGATGCCAAAAAACTTTTTAACGGTGATAGCTCTCTCTTTGAAACTTATGGTGTAAAAGATTCTTCAGAGGCTATGCGTGTCTCACGCCAAATCAGTGCCTATTTAGATGGAGATGCTTTAGCGTTAGCTGAGACTGATTATACAGATGTCGATATCAAAGATTTGTCCGATACTGTTGAAAATGGCTTTTCTTATACATCTGAAGAGAAAAAAGCTAGTTATGATAAAATTTTCCACGATAAAGAATTGAATCGTAAAAAGAGGATCTTTTCCGATATCATTAAAAATATCATCACTTATATTTGCGCTGCTATTTCTTTGATCGTCTTGATATTGATAGTTTATTATTGCTTTGCGACTGGAGGTTCGACTTTTTCGTGGCCATTTATCACTGGAGATAATTCTGCTCATAAAATCACCACTAATCTTGCAGAAAGAATACATGTTAATCCGGAAGTGACGTATGAATCTCCGAGTGAAATTTTAGATAATGAAGCATTTTCTGAAAAATGGGGAATCATGTTTGCTGAAGGAGAAAAAAAGGATGGTTCACATGATTTAATCATCACATATGTAGATCCAAATTCTCCATTTTATACTTTGACTGATAAAGAAACAGGAGATGTTTTAGACTACTCAAATAATTATTCTGTCATGAATATCGGCGGTCTATCAGAAGAAGGGGAGATCGTCGCTTTTAATAGAGATGCTTCCGCTAGTGATGCTGTTGAAAAAATCGATAATGCTGTGACTATATATTCGTTTATCGTCGAGATCGGTGGCTTCGGAATCAAAGGCCCTCTTATCGCAACCCTTTGGATGGTTTTATTCTCCTTGCTATTTTCATTACCATTAGGAATAGGAGCGGCAATTTACTTAGCTTATTATGCTAAGAAAAATAAAATCACTGCTGTGATTCGATCGATGATCGATATGATTTCTGGCATACCATCGATCATCTTTGGTTTGGCTGGTGCTGTCATTTTTATTCCGATCTTCTCAGGAGGTGGTGCGACAGGCACAATCCTCTCAGGTGCTGCTACGCTCGCCTGCATGGTCTTACCGACGATTATCAAAAATACAGAAGAGGCTATCAATGTGATACCGAGTTCATTAAAACACGCTTCACTTGCTTTAGGCGCTTCGCAAACGCAGACGGTCTTCAAAGTTATTTTACCTAACTCAGTGCCAGGCATTCTCACTGGTGGCTTATTAGCTACTGGAAGAATCGTTGGTGAATCGGCAGCTTTGATTTTTGCAACCGGTGCTGTCATCTCAGATACAGTAGGACCTAATCAATCATCAGCGGCTACTTTAGCTGTTTATATCTGGCGCTCAGTCTCTGGACAAGAAAACCCGAACTATCGTTCCACTGCCGCTGCTGCTATCTTGATTTTAATAGTTGTTTTGCTTTTGAATATTACAGTCAAATTAATAGCTAGTAAATTGGATAAATTTACATCGAAAAAGCAGAGCTGGATGGCGAAAATCATAGTGAAAGTCAAAGAAAAATATATTGCCCATAAAGAGGCTAAAAAGGCTATCTTATCTGTGGGACAGACGAATGAAATCAAAGCTGTTATCGAAGAAAAAGAAGGAGAGAATAACAATGAGTGATGAGAAGTATACCGAAAAACTTGATACACCTATTTTTGAACAGACAGAAGAAAAATCACCTGTCATTTTTGAAGCTAAAAATCTCAATCTATTCTATGATGACAATCAAGCATTAAAAGATATCAATATCAAAATTTATAAGAATAAAGTCACTGCTTTTATCGGCCCTTCCGGATGTGGAAAATCGACTTTTTTAAGATGCTTTGATCGAATGAACGATCTCATCGATGGCTGCAAAGTCACAGGTGAACTTTTATATAATGGCGTCGACATCAATAAGATTAATCCGATACTTTTGCGTTCTCGTGTCGGTATGGTTTTCCAACAGCCGAATCCTTTTCCGATGTCTATTAAAGATAACATCACTTATGGCCCTAGATGCCAAGGTATCAAAGATAAAAAATACTTGCATCAATTAGTCATCGATTCTTTAAAAGAGGGGGCGTTATATGATGAAGTTAAAGATCGCTTGAAAGAATCAGGCATGGCTCTATCTGGTGGTCAACAGCAACGTTTATGTATAGCTAGATGTGTAGCCATGCATCCGGACGTCATATTGATGGATGAACCGACATCTGCACTTGATCCGATCGCGACTTCTAAGATTGAATCTTTGATTCAAAAATTAAAAGAAAAGTATACGATTATCATCGTCACTCATAATATGCAACAGGCGACAAGAGTATCAGACTATACTGCTTTCTTTATGTTGGGTAAATTGATAGAATTTAATAAAACAGAAGAATTTTTCTCTCATCCAAAAGAAAAAGAATCCAATGACTATATCACTGGTCGTTTCAGTTAATAAAAAGGAGTTTGAATTATGAATCTCGATAATGAAATTCAACAAATTGATACTAAAGTATATAAGATGTTGGACGTTGTTATTAACGCATGTAAAACAGCTTTTCAGTATTATCTCCATGGTGAATATGATGCAAAATTAGAGATTGATGATGACAAAATCAATCTTTATGAGCGCGAGATTGAGTCCTTGTGCATGCAGATATTGCTCAAAGAAAAAGTTTATTCTGGAGATTTGAGACAGATTTGCGGAAATTTTAAATTGGTAGAAGATGTGGAAAGAATCGGGGATCAAGCATTTGATATCAAGCATACAAGTGATCTGATCAAGCAGTTAGATGGCGAGATAAAAGTCATTCCTGGTATGGAAGAAATCATCGATATAGTCATGAAGATGGTTGAGGATTCTCTATATTGCTGTGTGAAAATGGATGAGAAGTTAGCGGATGACATCTTAAAGAGAGATGATATTGTCGATGCTAAATTCTGGGAAGTAGTAAAAACTATCGTCAAATATAACGAAGAGAAAAAAATAACAGCTTATAATACTGTTTATCAAACTATGATTGTAAAATATTTAGAGAGAATTGCTGATCATGCGACTAATATCGCTGAATGGCTTGTCTATATCATTTCTGGGTTCCATAAAGATCAAGTTGTTATATAAAAAAGTAGAGGCGAAACAACATATGACGAAATATTGTATTTATTCATTAGAAGATGATGATGACATCGCTAAAATAATCAAGTTAGCCTTGAGCAAACAAGACTATGATGTTTCGACATTTTCTAATGGACACGATTTTTTGAAAGCCTTTCAAGAAAAAAAGCCTAATCTAGTCTTACTAGATTTGATGTTACCTGATATTTCTGGCGAAGAGATCATTCAACAGATTCGTAAAAATCGCAGCAATGATGATGTCGAAATCATGGTTTTATCTGCTAAATCACAAGTTGTAGATAAGGTGAATAATTTAGATTTAGGAGCTGATGATTATCTAGAAAAACCATTTGATATTTTAGAATTGATATCTCGTGTCAATGCCAAATATCGCCGTCAAAAATCGCATAGTATCATTCAGATTGGAAAGACTTTGATAGATTATAATCGCCGCTTGTGCGAGGTAGATGGCAAAGAAGTTCTTCTCACAAATGCTGAATTCACAATTCTTTTTGAATTGATGAAAAATAGTGATAATGTAGTCTCCAGAGATGATCTCTTATTCGTTCTTTGGGGAGATAGACAAGCATACGAAACAAGGACTATTGATGTCCATGTCAAAAGCTTGAGAACTAAACTAGGAGAAGAAGGTAAACATATTCTCACAGTTTATGGTGTTGGTTATCGTTTTCTCAAATGAGCTCGAAAAGAAACCTGATTGAAACCATCATTTTTTGTTTTGTATGGATAGCCCTTTTTATCGTCTCTTTTGTGGCTATCTATATTTCAGGAAACGAACATACTACAAACGATTTAAAGAGTTCTATAAAAATTGCTCAATATATTTTTAATGGGAACAATCCTGAAGAAACAGGACAAGAAGTTGCTGATGCTTTTGTTGATTCTGGAGTTAGAATTTCAATCATTCAAAAATCAAGCGATGATTATTCAATCCTATATGATTCGAAAGATTTATTAGCTTCTGATAATTCAGCCATAGAACTTGATAGTGATAATTTAGGAAAGATAGTAACTAGAAAGTCAACCTATGGTTATAACATGATATATTTGGCTGTTCGCGATCAAGAAAACCCACAGTATTATATCAGAGCAGCTATCAATGAAAGTCAGGCGGTTTTAATCGCTAGGAATTTTTTGATATATGGTTCAGTTGTTGTAGTCATTTTGACTATTTTCTTTATTTTATATCGTTATCATAATTATCAAAAACGTATCAAACCGCTGACTGATCAAGTTCAAAGATTGATGTTTTTATCTAAATTAGATCCTGCTACCATTGTAGATGTTAACGATTTAAATATTCTTGCTAAATCGATTGATTTAGTATCTTCTTCTTTGGATGAGAAAATATCAGATTTAGAGACTGAGAAGAAAAAACTCAGAATGATTTTGGATTCTATGCCTATCGGTTTAGTGGCGATATCTGGTGAAGAAAAAATCACCTTTGTGAATAGATATGCTAGTAAATTATTCAATTATGATGAACAAAACATTTTAAATAAAGATTATCATGTGTTATTTATCGATCAAGGATATTCTGATAAGATTCAAAGAGCTTTAGAAATAAAACGCGATATCTCTCCGTTTACTTTCACATATCATGGTCGTATTTATCAAGTGACGATAGTTTCCTTACCTTATTCTTGGTCACCTAATACTCCTTCCGGAGTCATCTCTTTTTTATCTGATGTAACAGAAGAAAAAACGCTTGATAAGACTAAAGCGGATTTCTTTGCTAATGCCAGTCATGAGCTAAAAACCCCACTCACATCTGTGATCGGATATTTAGAACTGGTTGAAAATGACTTCATTTCTGATCCTAAAGAACAAAAAACAGCTATTCAAAAAGCGATTCAAGAAGCTAAAAAAATGCGTGAATTGCTCGCAGATATGTTGACTATTAATCAGCTTGAAAATGTTGATAAAAAGCCGGTAGAAAATGTCGATATCGAAGAAATCATCGAAAATTATTTAGATATTTTGGCACCTAAAATTCAAGAAAAGAAGCTGACAGTTCATAAGTCTATCTCCTCATATATCATCTCTGCTAATCGCTTAGATATGGAAAAACTATTTGGAAATTTAATCGATAACGCTGTTAAATACAATAAAGATAATGGTGAAATAACTATTGTTTTGGATGAGACGAAGCATATCTTTAAAATATCTGATACAGGCATCGGCATCAGACAAGAACAATTACCCCATATCTTTGAGCGCTTTTATCGTGTGGATAACTCTCGAATTAAAAGCAATATCGAAGGCACAGGATTAGGCTTGGCGATTGTCAAACATATCTGTCATAGTTATGGTTTCAAAATCGAAGTGTCTTCTACTTTTGGACAAGGGACCTCATTTACAATAATCTTAAATAAGTAAGTGAGAAATTTGTGATGAACTTTTATATAATATTAGCATGCTCAAAACTGCTGAGAAGAAAACTACAGCGAAAGTCGCTTCACTCTTCGGGGGTTTTTTAAGCGGAGCTTTGACTTGGATACCTTTTTTTAACTCAAAAGCTTTAAACGAGACAATGGGGATAAAAGATTATGATTTCCCGCAAGCTACTTTAGGTGAAAAGTTTTGTCTTAATTTCAAACATAAATGGTTTTTTCTATTAGGAGCTATATTAGGAGGCTTTTTCTTCTTTTTAATGCCTATATCTTATTTAGACGAAAACTATAAACAGATCATTAATATCGGTTTAGTCGCATTGGCTTTTGGATTTAGTATCATAGAGTTTTATCGTTTATTTAAAGGTAATAAAAACAATATTTGGCTGACATTGATTGGCGTTTTTATCGCTATAGGCATTTCATTTTGGATTTATACTATTTCGATTGGGATGATAGATTTTTCAAATATCACAGGTTATATATCTATATTCTTTTTAATGTTTATTTCAGTGATGTTATTAACATTTTGTGGTGTTTCTTTAGGGACTTTATTTTTCTTAAGTAATGCATATTTACAAATTAGCAACTTTATGTCTAATATTACAAGATTTATTGGTTTTAAAGATAATATCGTCATGATTTTAGTCGCTTTTATTGCTGTTTTCGCCGGTTATATTTTCGGATTTATCCTCAAATATCAAACCCCTAAAAACAACCAGCATCTTTCTTCTGGTATGCGGCTCGGATTCTTTCTTTCTGGTATTATCATTCTTTTATCATTCGAATTCAAACAACCATTTTTTACAGATATCACTACTGATTTAGCACAACTATTCATGATTATTGTCATTCCAGTAGGACTTTTCTTCATCGCTATTGCCTTGACCATCAAAGAGTTTAAGATGGTTAAAAACGGAATTTCAAATCTGATTGTTGTGTCATTATGTCAACCGCTTTCTTTATATGAAACATTAACATCAGGTCTTCTTTCAGCTATGAACAAACCGACATGTGGTGATCTGTCTAAAACAAATGAGCATTAAAACTTTAACTGCTATGAGAATCGATAGATTTTTATCTTTGAATGGCTTCGGAAGCCGTAAAAGTGTTAAAAAATATTTCCACAAAGGAGAAGTGAAGATCAATGGTGAAATTATAACTGATTACAGCACTGATATCACTGGATGCGATGTGATTGAAGTCAATGGTATAAAGGTTTCTAATCAACCATATATCACTATCATGCTTAATAAGCCAGAAGGATATCTTTCATCCATGATTGATGAAAGATACCCATCAGTGATGAATCTGATACCTGAGCAATATCGCAAGCGTGTGAGAATTGTTGGAAGACTTGATTATGATACAACTGGTCTTTTGCTTCTGACGGATAATGGTGTTTTAAATAGTCGTTTAGCCAGTCCGAAATATCACATACCAAAGACTTATGAAGTGACTGTAAATCATATATTAAAACCAGGGCTAGTTGATATTTTTAAAGCAGGAGATATCGATATCGGAAGGGGTGAAAAAGCGGCCTCTTCTGAGTTAGTCATCAAAGATGAATATCATGCTGATATCACCATTCATGAAGGTAAGTATCATGAAATAAAAAGACTATTCGGCAAATATAGTTATGATGTCATCAAATTGCATCGACGATCTTTAGGTCCGATCAACTTAGATGTAGAAGTTGGAAAGACTCGTCTTCTAAGTCGTGATGAATATTTACAATTATTAAAGATAACGCACATAAAATTGGAGGATAGTTTATGATCTGCCCTTATTGTGGAAAAGAAAATGTTTCTGTGTTCAGCGATTCGGGTTTTCACAACCATGGTTTTCATTGTGAAGACTGTGATAAAGATTTTGGTGTCAATGATGGAAGTAATCTTCTCTCATTAGAGCAAGATCTCAAGGCATGTTATTTTAAGAAAATTGAAAAAGATGATCATAAAATAGTTGAAATTCAAAAAAAAGAGGATGGTATTATTCTCTATCCTACTAGATTTAAAGAACAAAAATCTTTCGCTTATAAAAAAGTTAATATTGAAAACTTGTTTAGCACCTTTAAAAAAGTCATTTTTGAAAACTTTTTTATCTTAGATTGGCCGAGCTCTGAGGTTATCGATGAATCTAAAGACTACTATCAAGTAATATTAGAATTTAACCATCATGAAACTATCACTATTCAAAACAATGATTTTCCGCCCTATTTAGCTGGATTGGACAAATTATTTTTGCCATTTTTTATCGAGTCTAATATATGGTAAAACAGATCAAAAAAGTTGTTTTTTGGAAGAGAAACTCACAAGCTATTTCTCAAGTCGACAGGTTAGAAATCGATTATCAAAATAAGAAGTCCCTTGTTTTTAAATATGGGTTTGAACAAAAAGAGAAGCATTTTTCGGATGAAGAATTTTCCTCTTTATCCAAAAAAATATCTAGTCTATTAGATCCCGAAAGATTAGATAAACATTATTTTGCACATAAATTCGAAGATGATCCTACAGATTATTCAATTAAGTTTATGATCACTATTGATTATGTAGATAAAACATATTTTGCCTATAAAGGCGTGCAACCTTTTAAAGAGGCAAAATATAAAGAGATATCTTCTTATTTTTCTGATTTAATAAATAGTCATTTTCAATAAAAAAGACCCAGTTAAACAATTCAACAATTGCTAACTGGGTCTACCCGTGTGAACTTTCATCATTAGTAGTAGTTAAAATAGTTTTATCTCCCTTCAGATTGCGCTTGGCACAACCGCTGTTTGACGTATCATCTCGACAACAACTACATCCCTTCTCGACAACTTCTCAAATAACGTCTCTACTTTCAACACGTAATAGTCTTTCTTCCCATCATAATGTTCATACGGGATAAACGACACTTCTCTTCTCGTCCCTTAAACTTCCCAACATTCGGGCTTTTCCTAATAGCTATAGCATCTTATTAGGTTTCCCTTTATCAGAATATCTTTCTTTTATTTTCTATCTCTATCTATGACAGAAAACTTTCAACTAAATTTAATCTAGCCTTAAATCCATCCTATCACATAATTTCTATAAACCAGTTATTGAATATAGAAATTCTCTCAACTTAACTAAACGTTAATACTTTATAAGATAAAGGTGACTAAAGATAGCTTTGCTAAGAAAGCTGAGATAGGAAAATTAAATGATAAATCTGATAAATAGAATGAAATGAGAACTACACGACTATATCAATTGGCCTATGATATACAAATATTTAGAAAATAGTAGTCTAATTTTGAAAGAAAACAATCACTATAGAAAGTTTTAAAAACGATATTCGTTGCAAAGTTTTTCGAAACCTTTTTGAGCTTCGACTTCA
This sequence comes from uncultured Bacilli bacterium, assembly GCA_944371605.1. GTDB lineage: Bacteria > Bacillota_I > Bacilli_A > RFN20 > CAG-288 > Enterosoma. The sequence goes on along the minus strand of CALVXU010000014.1, from coordinate 43,801 downwards.
TCTTCACCATCGCACTCAATGGTGATAACCTCACCTTTACTGATTGGAGAGAGAGCAAAAACATTCATAATTGATTTGAGATCGCACTCTTCGCCGTTCTCAATTTTTAAGGTGATGTGACATTTATGATGGTTAGCTTCTTCAACTAGTTCAGCACTTGATCTAGAAGTTAGACCATTCATGTCATTAATCGTAATCTTGTAACTTGTCATAGAATTTCTTAGCACCTATATTATAAAAAAATCTGTAAGCGATTACAAGAGCAAAAGAAAAAAATAATTTGCTTGTAATCTACAAATTTCCGCTATTAATTATAGCTTATCGATATCTAAAATGTGTGAAAATAATGTAAAAAAACGTATTTTCTCTTTTTTATTACGTAATTGTTTTGCAAATATAGTTTTGAGACAAAATAAAAACGCTTAACTATAAAAATTAAGCGCCTTTATTTTTGTTTTTTATGCACCAGTTCCTATGCCAACAGTAGAGAAAACAACAACGGTTACAATAATTTCAATTATAGCTAAGACGATAGCAACAATATTTAAGACTAACGAAGCCATCGTTAACCCTGTTTTGCGACCAGATTTTAGCAGACGAATACTGATCACTAAGCTAGAAATACTCATGACTAATGCTGCGATTCCTAACCACCAAAAAATAAAGAAAGAGATGATTCCAAAGATGATTGAGACGATACCTGTAGCAAAGCTCGATGTCTCTTGCTTTTTTAAAGTGTCAGGGACAGCATCAGTGGTGATATCGCTTTTTTGCGCAGTTCCAGTTGTCGCATAATCAGTTGATAAGCCGCTATTATCTTGTTCCTGCGCAGCGCTAGTTAAGTCAGCACCGCATTCAGGGCAAATCAATTGTTTAGTATCACCTAAATCCTTACCGCATTTTGGACAAAACATATTTAAATCCTCCACTAAATATTTTCTTCATTAGGGGGGGGTGAAATCAACATTTTCTTTTAAAATTTAATTTTGTTGTCTAAAAAAACAATTTAAAAAATATGATATAATTTATAAATAAATTAATAGTGAGGTTTCAAAGTGAATAAAGTTACTAAAGCTGTTATACCAGCTGCTGGATTAGGAACAAGATTTTTACCAGTCACTAAAGCTTTGCCTAAAGAAATGCTGCCAATCATCGATATCCCCAATATCCACTTCATTGTTGAAGAAGCTGTTAAAGCAGGTATTAAGGATATCTTGATTATTGTATCTTCAACTAAAGAGAGCATCGAAGATTATTTTGATGTCAATTATGAATTAGAATCTAGATTGAGAAAGTCTGGAAAAGATAAAGAAGCTGATGAGATGAGAAAAATAGCTGAAATGGCTAATGTCATGTTCATCAGACAACGTGAACCTAAGGGATTAGGCGATGCTATTTTATATGCGAAATCGTTTGCGAATGGTGAACCTTTTGCTGTTTTGCTCGGTGATGATTTAATCGATTTTGATGAAGCACCAGCCATCGGTGAATTAATCGATGCATATGAAAAAACTGGTGGAACTATTTTGGGATGTAAGAGAGTCCCTCAACATCTTTTAAAGAAATATGGTGTGGTGAAACCAAAAGATAAATCTGACGCAGCTCTCTTCGAAGTTTGTGATATGGTTGAAAAACCTAAAGATCCTTCTTTAGCCCCTTCAGATGTTGCTGTTTTAGGTAGATATATTCTCCCACCAGAGATTTTTGATGTTTTAGAGACCACAGCTCCAGGTGTTGGTGGAGAGATTCAATTGACTGATGCTATCAAGGCATCGATGGAATTGAGACCTTGTTATTCTTGTATTTTTACTGGCACTAGATATGATATCGGCGATAAGTTCGGTTATATCAAAGCTATCATTGATTATGCTTTGAAAAGAGAAGATTTAAAAGATGAAGTCCTAGCCTATTTAAAAGAGAAAACCAAGTGAATAATTTTTTGATTAAAGTTTATTTTGAAAATTATCGTGAAAGTTTGTATCGGGATATCATCATTCCGGGCAGAATGACTTTGGATAAGCTCGCATATAGTTTTATAGCTATTTTTAAAGCACAGCCTGGATATTTATATTCTTTCACTTTTGCTGATAGAAGAATTGTCAGCAGAGTAGATTATAAATTTTGTAAATCATTAGATATGAGATATGAATTAGATTCGGATATCCCTTTTGCAGCTTTAAACTTGCATTCGGGTGATACTATTAAATTTTCCTATGGACCATCTTTAATATATGAGTTCAAACTCGAAATCTTAGATGATAATGCTAAAAGTGAGTCATTGAACAATATTAAAATCATCTCTGGTATCGGTTATGGAATGCTTTTCAATTTATCTACTTTAAAGCAGCTTTTAAACGATAAAGATGCGATTATTTATATACCTATAATCGATAGAAAGGTCTCTAGAAAAGATTGTTTTGAAATAGACTTTGATAAATTCACAGTGGATACATATCAAAAAGAATTAGAAGAGGAAATGCCGTTGTTAGAAGAAGGCTATTTGAATTTGCCTGAAAAATTAAGCGCATATTAGGAGATATTATGGATACTAAACCTATCATGTTGTCAGCAGATCGCCCTACAGGTAAGCTTCATATAGGGCACTATGTCGGTTCATTAAGAAGGAGAGTCGAATTGCAAAATTCAGGAGACTTTTCTGAATGTTATGTGATGATAGCTGACACCCAAGCTTTGACTGATAATTGGGAAAATCCTAATAAGATTAAGGAAAATCTTGTCGAAGTTGCCTTGGATTATTTATCGTGTGGTTTAGACCCGAGCAAAACTACTATATTCGTTCAATCACAAATTCCTGAATTGTTTGAATTAACATGCTATTTTTTAGATTTAGTGACCCTTTCAAGATTAGAGCGCAATCCGACAGTAAAAAACGAATTAAAAATGCGTGCATTTGAAGAATCTATCCCCGCTGGTTTTTTGTGCTATCCAGTTTCTCAAGCTGCTGATATCACAGCTTTTGATACCACGATAGTTCCAGTAGGTGAAGATCAATCCCCAATGATTGAACAATGCCAAGAAATAGTTCATAAATTCAATTCTTTATATGGTGAAACGTTGGTCTACCCTAAAATTATGCTTCCTGAAAACGGCTCATGTAAACGTTTGCCTGGATTAGATGGCAAAGCTAAGATGAGCAAATCTTTGAACAACTGCATCTTTTTATCTGATGATAGAAAAACTGTCGATAAGAAAGTTATGACAATGTTTACTGATCCGACTCATCTAAAAGTTGAAGATAAAGGACACACAGAGAATAATCCTGTATTTATCTACTTAGAAGCGTTTGTCACAGATGACCATTTTAGAAAATATTTGCCAGAATATGCTGACTTAGCAAGCTTAAAAGCAAAATATGAAAATGGTGGCTTGGGAGATGTGACTGTCAAAAGATTTTTAGCAGCTGTTTTAAATGATGTTTTAGATCCGATCAGAGCCCGCAGAAAAGAATATGAAAAAGATATACCTGCTGTTTATAAAGTGCTAGAAGAAGGGACATTGAGAGCTAGAGAAAAAGCTAAGATGACTCTTTCACGTGTGAGAAGAGCGCTTAAAGTCAATTATTTTGAGGATCATAAGTTTATTGAAAAACAGTGCAAGGCGTTCAAAAAGAAACTTGCAGATGAAGAAAAATTAGCCGCTTATTTAGCAAAACAAAAACATTAATATTATGAATAATTTAGATAAAACACTCGATTTATTAAAAAACTCATATTCGCCTTTTCATGTTGTCGATAATCTTAAACAAGAACTGATCAAAGCTGGTTTTATTGAACTTAAAGAGACTGAATCATATGACTTAGTTTCTGGTAAAAGCTATTTTGTCACTCGTAATGATAGCTCGTTAATCGCTTTTAAATTACCTTCCAAAATAACTAGTGTCAGTTTTCTGATCAGTGCTACTCACACTGATTCACCTACATTTAAGGTCAAACCTAATCCAGTGATAAGATTTAATAATCTTCTTTCTTTAAATGTGGAACCATATGGTGGCATGATCAATTCTTCTTGGATGGATAGGCCACTATCTATCGCTGGAAGAATCTTATATAGAAGTGATGATGTTTTAAGAATTAAGCTTATTAATATTGATAAAGATTTACTTCAGATTCCTAATGTCTGTATCCATATGAATAGAGAAGTGAATTCAGGATATAAATTTGATGCCAGCAAAGATATGATTCCTCTTTTAGGAACTATAACTGATAAAGAATTTGATTTCTTTGAGTTTTTAAAGAAAGAAGCCGATTTAAATTCGGATGATGAAATATTATCGCATGATTTATTCTTATATAATCGTGACAAACCTAGATTAGTTGGTCTTGATCAAGAATTTATCTCATCTCCTAAACTCGATGATTTGATGTCCACTTATTCAGCTCTGCTCGGTTTCTTAGAGACTAAAATTGATGTTGCAGATGTCATACCTTTATATGCTGCTTTTGATAATGAAGAGGTAGGAAGTCTTACAAGACAAGGGGCTAATTCCACTTTCTTAAAAGATACACTTACTAGAATAACAAGAAATTTAAATGCTGATTATGAAGCTAGCATCGCTTCATCATTCTTACTCAGCATTGACAACGCTCATGCTGATCATCCCAATCATCCTGAATACACTGATAAAACAACTAAAATTGAGCTTAATAAAGGTGTGGTTATCAAATATAACGCTAATCAATCTTATACTTCTGATGCCTATTCGTCAGCCATCGTCAAATCATTGCTTAAAGACTTAAATCTCAATTATCAAGAATTCACTAATCGTTCTGACTTGAGAGGAGGATCTACTTTAGGAAATCTATCTAATAGTGAGGTTTCTTTAATAAGTTGTGATATTGGCTTACCTCAGCTTGCTATGCATTCAGCTAATGAACTGGCTGGTAGTCATGATATAGATGATTTAGTCAAATTAACTTCGTATTATTTTTCTCATAAGGTGAAAGTAGTTGATTAGTTTTTTATAAACAATCTTAACCAATTGTTATTATTAAAGTCAAATTGTTTCATATTATAAATATAAATTCCAAATAATATGGAGCTGTAATTTTATAAGTGATAGCCCAATTAACAATGCGTGAAAACTAGAGAACTATAACTTTAATAATTGCCGCTAGACGGGTTGGTAAATCAACCTTAGCTCACATATTTACTAATCAGGAAATGGCAATTTAAATTTATTGTTAAAGGCTCATATTCTGAGTTATATGATTTGAAAAATTTATGGAACTTTTTGTTTCTTTAACAGGTCAAGAGTGTGTCTATCAAAATATAGTTAATATCATTGGGATTGATGAAAAGACAATTATCATATATCTTCTTAAACCATATAATGATTCAATGATAAAACGTCTAAGAAAGAGAGGTAAAATTTATTTTAATGATACCGAACTTGCTTGTTATTTAGCCAAAATGGATAATGCTGAATCTTTAAAAAAGTTATTTTGCTGGAGCTTTCTTTGAAGCTTATGCCATCAATCAAATAATAGTGAAATCATAATATCATCTTTATCATCATTAAGAATAAAACTCCAAATGCTTGCGTCAAAACCTAATGAGTTAAATATTTCTTTTGAAATGATTTGTTGTTTATCGCAAGAATAATTGGTTTCTGGGCAAGAAAGCGCATAGGAATTATTTGTTTCTATTATGTTTTGACCATTACTGTAATTATGAGCGCTTGATAGATAAGAACCATCTAATAGATTAAGACTATTGTCAATTTTTACTATTTGCTCATTAAACCCAAGAAGATATTTGCTATTTCCGATATTAATACCATGTGTCAAATTGACTTCAACTCCATAATAAGAATAACCGACAAAAGCACCACAATATGATGAATTATTATTTGTAGTAATCGTTGTCTTTCCACTATTTAAAACATCTTCTAATACTATTTTTCCTTTATTATCAGCGTTTCCTATCATTCCACCAACAAGCTTTTCGCCATAAATAGATCCTTTATTTTCAAGTTTATGAAGATTAACTAAATAATTGACGCCATTTTTCTCAGACATTCTGCCTATAAAGCCACCAACTCCTACCATTCCAGAAATATTACCAGCATTGATGCTATTAGAAATTTCTATGTTACCATATCCAGTACCAATAAAGCCGCCAGCATTATTTAGCTTATTTATACCATTATTAATGCTAAGGATGGATTTATTATCAACAGTGCAATTAGAGATGCTTAAATTTTCTCCCTCACCAGCTAAGAAAGCTACTTGGACATTTTCACCAATACTATTATTTAAACCGATATTGAAAAAGAAGTTTTTAATATTTAGAGAGACGATCGCACCTGTTGCCGAAGTGAATAGACCTAATTTAGTTTCACCATCAACATTAGCGATGACTTTCATATTGGAGATGCTATGATTGTTTCCATCAAAATAACCTTTTAGTTCACTACCCTGATATTTAGTATTAGATAAATCGATATCTGCAGTCAATTTGTAATAATGATAATCATCAATATCATTAAGGTCGTTTATATCATTTATTTCAACAACACTTCTATCAGCCAAAGTGACATAAGATAATGTTTTTGAAAGATTTATTTCACCTTGAGAATAATCATTTCTGTATTGGATTTGCTCAAGAACAAAAGTAGATGTTGTCGATGGTGTCATATCTAGTTCTAAAAGATAATTTGAAGAATCTAATGCAGTGATATTTAAGTCTGAAATTGAAACGCCATTTATTTTTTCTAAATTAAAATCAGATTCGTTGTCAAAACGTAATAGCAAGAATAGTTGTTCATCAGGATAGGCATAGATTCTTCTGTTTAATTCTTTATCAACGATGGCCGCTTCTAATAGCTTCATGTTGCCGTTGATGAAGAATAATTCAGAAGATAAATCTGTTCTTAAAAAGATTTCTTTATCATTTTGTTTGAAATAGATTCCATCAAGATGGAAATTGATTTCACCAGTTCCAAAGCTGCCATCGTTAAGCACTTGTACTAAAAGTTTAGCAGTTGAAGAAAGAGGACTTACTGCTAATTCTATTCCGTTGACACGAACTTTAGTAGCTATCAAATTACGTTTATTTTCTAGATAAATGGAAAAGAAGATAGTATCACCTATTTTAATGGCATTTTCATTTTCAACATCAAAGCGCAAAATCTTTGTTTCTGGAAATGTTCTGTAAGTAAAGGAAGCGACTTCATTGTAGATTCCGTTTCCATCTTTTAAATCATAATGATATAAAACTTGAACAACATATTCGCTTTCTGGTTTCAAATCAGAAAAAGATGCATAAGAAGAATCTACTTTTTCAATTTCAATTCCATTCTTAAGCAGAATAAGTGAATCAATTTCGCCTTCTACATTTAAGTCCATACTATACGAAACTGAAAAACCAGTCTCGTCTAATATGACTTGCTCTTCTTTGATTGTTGGTGCTGTATAAGATAAAGTGGTAGCTGAAAAAGATTCGGTTTTTCCAAGTTGTCTTCCTTTTCCATCATTAAGATTAAAGTAGTAACTTGCTTTGATGAAATAAGTGCGATTAGAAAACAGATTATCAAAAGTATAAATGTCTTTTGTTTCAGTGATGATGCTTAATTCACCTGTTTCATCACTTAAAACAACTTCTTTTAATTCAAATGTGTTGCTGATGTCTAAAACATTTAATTTAAACGATAAACTTGTTTGTGTTTTATTGTATAGCTCAAATGACACTTGTGGTGGAAGACTAGCTTCAGTTTTAAAATTGATAGAAATAATATCTTGATAATTTGTCTCTTGAATCACATATTGATAATCGACTTTTATTGTGTATGAATGATCAGATAACAGGTCCTCAATTGAAAAGGTGGTTTCATCAATACTTGGACTTATCGTTTTTATTTCTTTCAATCCATCAAAGAGACTTATCTTGTTTAGTTTGGTTTCATAATCAACTTCTGAATATAAACTGAATTCTACACTATTCATACTCGGATCAATATATGAAAAAGCTATCGGCGGCTTAGTTTGAAATGTTTCTTTGACTAGCCATTCAGCATGTGTTTCTTGACCATCAGCTGAATCATATGCTGTTATTACTCCGTATTGATATGCTTTCTGTATTTGAAGATCAGGGATATCAACTTTATTAGTTCCGATCTGTAGTTTTTTAGATTTGATAATCTTTTCACCATCGGATAAATAAAAGTAGATTGGATTATCTTTGATTAACTCATTATCATCTTTGATTTCTAATTCAAATTGAGCACCATCTGTGTAGATACTAGACTTGACTAAACAGCTAGGTATTTCTTCATAAGGTATACCAACTTGAATAGTGGTATTATTATTCATCGTCACATCTCTTATTTCATTGTTGTCTAGATACTTCATAGCTTCAATATGAAAAGTGAAGTATCCAGATTTTGAAGGCGCTTGAAGATGCAAAATAATCTTTTCTAGAGTAGAGCCTTCTTCAAACATGTAGTTAGCATATTTTTGTCCGTTTAAAGTGAACGATTGAATCTCATAACTATCTGGATTTGAAAGATAAATGTTTAAGTAGAACCATTCATTTGGTTCTACATAATATTTGACTTCATCATCTTTTTCTACTGGATAATCAACCATCTCAGATAAATCAGTACTATTCGTGCTTTTATCTTTCTTGGCTTCAAAATTTAGAATACTATTAGTTGCGCTCTCTTGCGTTTTATGAATCGTCATACCTTGATATTCAGGAACGCTATATATCTCTTCTTTTTCAGTGAAATCAGATGACGACATTTCATTACTACTATGTGGTGAATTGATACAGGATGTCAAAGTAAGAAATAAGGTAGAAATTAAAAAGATTGGTAATATTTTTTTCATAATCACCTCGAATTAATCTTTGTCTGGAACTATATCTATTGATTCAATAAATGGTGGATGGCCTTCGCTTGAGTTTATATTACTAGGGTATGTTAAATTAGAACCATTGCTGATATGAGATTTGGGAATAAAAACAATAAGTAAAATCAATGCGATAATAGTAAAAATCACTCCAATAATACTAGCGATTAATACGTTTTTATTTATTTTCTTTTTTGTTTTTTGTCCTTCTTTAGAAGTATCTAATAGTTTTGCAAAATATAGTTCATCATAAGAAATGTGATAGAAGTCTGCAATTCTACAAAATTCTTCTAAAGTAGGTAGAGCTTTGCCATTTTCCCATTTAGTTATTCTGAATACAGGAATATTTATTTTTTCAGAGAAGACTCTTTGGCTCAGTTTATTCTTTTCTCTAAGAAAGAGTAGTTCTTCAACAAAGGCTTTCTGATTAAATTGATTATTGTCAGCTAAGTCATTTGCTTTCTCACTTTTGCAAAGAAGGAAACTGGTTATATCAACCTGCAAGACTTTAGCAAATGTTCCTAATAAGCCAAGATAAATATTGGTTTTATTATTTTCATATTTACTAATAGCTTGTGGGGTACATTCAAGCGCATTTGCTAAATCTTGCTGGGAAATACCGATCTCTTTTCTTCGCTGTTTAATAAAAGATCCATAGTCATTAGAAATAAGCATATGAATATTATAATTTAAATTTATGGCCTTAAGAAATAAGTATTGTTTACTATGACAAATACTGTCAGTCTAAACTGAAAAATTAAATAATTTCTATTTTGGTGACGCCAGTTTCTGTCTTGTTGATAGTTATTTTTAAGTGCGGATGAAAGACTAAATATGTCATTGAATTCGGAGGTGACATTATGGAAAAAACAATGGCCATACTTTTTATTTATGACACGCTCTTACAGAGGAAAAAATTGACGATTGCGGACATAAGTGAAGCGTGTGAATGTTGCAATCGCACTAGTATTCGTTATATTAATGTAGTTCGCAAGTATCTGTTAACTTATCATAAGACAAAAGTTATTTATGATAGAAAGTTTAATACATTTAAACTTATTAAAAAATAATTATAAATATGAAACTATATAGTTAACAATCTACACAATATAATAAAGATTGGTAAAATATAGAAATTGATTTATGAATGAAATTATTTTTAAGCTTTATATGATCGCCCATCTTACAAAAAAGCATTTTTGTAAATATAAAAATACAATATTTTTTCACCTTAATGACAGAGCTTGTCACTGGCGTCTGTTTCTTGATTGACACTAATATTTTTTGGGATAAAAATAGAGTGTTAACCACTTATAACTAATCATATATAAGAGATAGGAGATATTGTATTGTCACTAAAAAATAATTTGAAGGTATCTTGACAATAAAGCATTGAAAAATTGGAGGCTATGAAAGTGGATAAGAAAATGTTGTTTAAAGTTTTGACGATTTGTGTTCTTGCTTTTAGCCCTGCTTTAACTGGTTGTGCTAATGTTGATAGCTCTAGTGAAGATTTGAATTCTTCAACTCAGGTTCATGAACATACCTATAGTAGTTCATATGAACATGATGAGACTTATCACTGGCACCCTTCCACATGTGGTCATGATGTACAAGGTGATAAAGAAAAACATACTTTTGTAGATGAAGTTGTTGATCCTACTTATGAACATGGTGGATATACGACTCATACTTGTTCAGTATGTGGTTATTCTTATACCGATAGTGAAACTGAAGCTAAACCTATCACTATCACTTGGAAAAACTATGATGGATCAATATTAGAAGTTGATGAGAATGTTCCATATGGTTCAACTCCGAGTTATGATGGTGCTACACCGACTAGGGAAGAAGATGATAAGTTTACATATGAATTTACAGGATGGTCACCTAGTATTACTGATGCTATTGAAGATAAAACTTATACTGCTACCTACTCTAGTTCTGAAATATTGTATTCAATTGATTTTGATTTGAATGGAGGAAGCTCAGCTTCTTATTTTGGACCGATTGAGGTGAGTTCATTGACATCTGATAATCTCTTCTTTGATTGCCATAAAGATGGATATGTTTTCAGAGGTTGGGAATATCAGGGCGAAAAGATTTTTGATGAAAAAGGAAATAAAGTCAAAGATATCATTTTAGTTGATGATATAACGTTAAAAGCCATCTATTCTGATACATTGAATTTGACTATCATCAGTAATATTGAAAATGCGGGAGATATCATTGGTGCTGGTCAATATAAATGTAACAGTGGTGCTGATGTTTCAGTCACACCACATCAAGGATATAAATTTATCGGTTGGTATTATGAAGACGTTTTGCTTTCAAATGAAGCGAATTACACTATATCATTACCTGAAAAGGATATAGTATTAGAAGCAAGATTTGATAATGATGAATTCACTATGCGCATCTATAGCAATAATGAAGAGCATGGTGAAGTTTTGATGAAATCAGAAGCTAATATTGAATATCAACCTGAATATCAAGAGGAGAGAAAGTATCAATCAAAAGTCACTGTTGAGGCTAAATCTAAAACAGATGTGAGATTTTTAGGTTGGTACGATGAAAATAATGAATTAGTTTCTGAAGAAGCTACTTATACTTTTGAGATGCCTAATCATGATTATGTGTTAGAAGCTAAATGGAATTATTTCACTATCACTTATGAGGATAATAATGGTGGTGTCCTTGATGAGAATAGCATCGATCATTATTGTGTTGAAGATGGCGTTGTTATGTTACCTATTCCTAAGAATGATCATTATGCCTTTGCCGGATGGAAATATGAAGAAGATCTTATATATTATGCTTCATGTGCTATCGATTCTAAAATGATGCAAAACCTTAGTTTGAAAGCAGTTTATACACCTTATAGAATGAGTGTTAAAGAAGATGAAAACCATGAAAAATACATTTGTATTGATGATTTTGAAATTAATGATTTGAATAGGGAGTATTATGATCTCGAAAATATTAATATTCCTAGTAAAGGATCTATTAATAATGTGACCTATCCTATTAAAGAAATTGGCCAAATCGCATTTACACAAAATAATGAATTAAGAGAACTTACTATTTCAAAAAGCATTATTAAAATTGGAGTTAGTGCATTTTCTTTCTGTAGTAATTTAACAACTGTTAAATTTGAAGAAAATAGTGAACTCACAAGCATAGGTTCTTGGGCATTCACTGACTGTGCTTCTTTGAATTCAATCGTTATTCCAAAAAGTGTTACTACGATAGAACAGTGGGCATTTCATGGCTGTGATAATTTGACAATTTATTGTCAATGCACTTCTAAGCCAATTGGGTGGAAGGATGAATTAGATTGTTTAGTTATTTGGGGATATAAAGGCGGCAATGATGTTATTGCAGGTGTTACTGACGATGGATTTAGATATGCTTCTAATGTAGATGATAATGGTGAAACATATTTGATTATCACTAAATACAGTGGAACAAATACTGAAATAAATATACCTAACTTTATTAATGTTGATGGCGTTGATTATCCTGTTAGAGAATTAGCTAATGAAATATTTTTGCAGAATAATTCTATTACCTCGGTAACAATTCCAAGCAATGTTATTTTATTGGATGAAAGAATATTTGATGGTTGTCAAAATTTAAGCATTGTTACTTTCGAAGAAAATAGTCATTTAGAAAATATAGGAAATTATGCTTTTGCCAATTGTATTTCATTAAATTCAATTACAATTCCACAATCAGTAACCTCAATAGGTGAATATGCATTTTCAAATTGTTCAAGTGATTTGACTATTTATTGTCAAGCATCATCACAACCAGAAGGATGGGATTCAAATTGGAATCCAAACGGCTATCATGTTGAATGGGGCGCTTATCAACCAAATTTTTGATGGTTACAGTTGTTTTAAGATTTAAGAGAGGAAAATGTTAAATGTCCAAATTTTTGATTCAGTGCCCCAATTGTGGAAGGTATCATGAAGCTTCATCGTCTTTATTTGCCTCCAAAAAAATCACATGTGAATGTGGTTATGAGATTGATACAAAAACAGATAGATATACTTCAAGAACTTGTCCGCATTGTAGAAATGTTGTAGTTTATGATCAAAAGAAAGGTAGTGTTTGTCCAGTTTGTCATAACTCTCTTATCGATTCTGGAAATACGAGTAAACTTATCGATATACATTGTCCGACTTGTGGTTGTGAACTTCATGTTGATTCTAATGCTGATACTTATACTTGCCCTGTTTGTGATACTAATATCAATGTTCAAAAAGAAGCAAAGAAAGAAGAAATTCTTAAGCAAGATAGAATATTAACTATCAAATATGAAGGCGCAAATGATGTTTTAGTTTGGAAGTATCCATTTGAAGATTTTGCTAGTGGAAGTCAACTAATCGTACATGAATCACAAGAAGCTATTTTCTTTAGAAATGGTGAAGCTTTAGACAGCTTTGGGCCAGGTAGATATACTCTTGATACAGAAAGACTGCCTCTTTTAGGAAAGACATATAAACTTCCCATCAGTCAAGATAATAATATTTTCCATTCTGAAATTTACTTTGTTAACTTAGTCACTCATACTGGTCTTAAATGGGGAACGCCATCTAAGATAAGACTTTTTGATCCTGTTTCAGGATTAAATATTGACATAGGAGCAAGTGGAGAATTCTTTTTAGAGATAAAAGAACCTAGAAAACTTCTTATCAAACTTGTTGGTACCACAAATGGTTTAAAGCAAAATGACATATCTAATACTTTAACTCCAGAAAGCATGAATGGTATGTTCCGTTCTATCATTATCACTTCAGTAAAAAGTAATCTCGCTAGAATCATCAGAGAAGAAGGTATTAATATTCTTGAGATAGATGAGTATTTAGAAGATATATCTAATAAACTTAAAGATAAAATCAATCCAGTGTTAGGAGAATACGGACTTTTCATGCCTCAATTCACTGTGATGAATATCATGACTCCTGATGATGATCCTAATTTCCGTAGGATGAAAGAGCAATATGGTGAACGCTTTATTAAAGTTCAACAGGAAAGAATTCTTAAAGCTGAGGCAGAAGCAAGACAAGAAAGAAAATTAGTTGAAGCTAATACTGATGTTCAGATGCAGTTACTAAAAGCTCAAGCAGATGCACAAGCTTATAGATTAAAAGCTCAAGCTGAAGCTGATGAGATGAGAATGAAAGGATATACCTATCAGCAAGAGACGCAAAGACAGATCGGCACTGCTATAGCAAGCAATCCTAATGGTTCTAGCAGTGGTATAGCTAATAGTCTTGTTGATTTAGGAGTTGGTATTTCTTTGGCTAAAGAAGTAGCTAATAATGTCACTTCAGCTATGAATGGTAATCAAAAAACACAAGATAGCAACACTTGGGAATGTCCTCAATGTCATAAAACAGGACTGACAAGTCGTTTTTGTCCTGAATGCGGATGCCCTAAACCGGTTTTAAATACGACTTGGGATTGCCCAAAATGTGGAACTAAAGGAATCACAAGCAAGTTCTGCCCTAATTGTGGTGAGAGAAAATCAGGAGATGCCAAATGATGAAAAAGAAATTTACAGGAATAATTCTCTTTGCTTTAGTTGTTGCTATATATACTTTAATTTACTTTTTAATACCCGTAAAACCATATGATCTTTCTTCTTATTATTTAAATTATTCTTTATGTGTTTTACTAGCTATTCTTGTTTGGTTACCTCTCCTTCTTTTAAAAAGAAAAGAAGAGAATAAAGGACTTGCAATCACATTCATCTATCCATTTATAAAAGGAGCTGTGGGCGCTAGTATTGAGCTTATTGTTTTTACTATCGTTTTCTACATTGTCAATTCTTTAGTGAATGGTCTCTTCTTCTGGATTGTTCTTATCGTCTATCTTATAGGCTTAATTTGGTATCCGTTTATTTTCTTCGCTAAAAAAGAAGCTAAAGAACAGATTGAAACAAGCAGTGAACAAGTAGAAGATTCAACTAGATTCATTAAGGATTTAAGATTAAAAATTAAACTTTTTGTGACTCAAACTGATGGTGATATTAAAGATGAAATCAGCGCTTTATCTGACGAGCTTAGATATATAGATCCAGTATCTTCAGAAGCGACTGCTGATGTTGATAAAAAGTTAATGACTGAACTTCAAAAACTGACAAAAGACATTCAAGATAATAGGGAACAAGCTATTAATAACGATATAGATACTATACGTAATTTGCTTCAACAACGTTCAATTATTTGTAAACAATCTAAAAATGTTTAAAAAATGAAACTTAAGGATATTAATGCAGTCCCAAAATTACATTCTTATTTAATTAAAAAAGGATGTAATCATAACGATGATTAAAAAGGGGGAGAAAAAATATGGCAATCTTAAGATGTAAAATGTGTGGAGGCAACTTAGAAGTAAATGAAGGAGAAAAGATAACTACTTGTCCTTATTGTGGAAGTCAGCAAACTATTCCATCTACTGATAATGAAAAGCTAGTTAAACTTTATAATAGAGCCAATACCTGTAGACTTCATAATGAATTTGATATGGCTATTTCTGTTTATCAAGGCATAGTTTCTGAGTATCCTAATGAAGCAGAAGCTTATTGGGGGATATGTCTTTGTAAATATGGTATTGAATATGTAGACGATCCTAAAACTGGTGATAAAGTCCCTACTTGTCATAGAACTAACTATGAATCTCTTCTCGATGATAATGACTATAAAAAGGTTATTGAACTTTCTGATGTGACATCAAAAGAACTTTATGAAAAAGAAGCTAAAGAGATTGATAGACTTCAAAAAGAGATTCTTTCAATTTCTCAAAAAGAAGAGCCCTATGATATTTTTATTTGTTATAAAGAAACTGATGAGAATGGAGAAAGAACTAAAGATTCTGTTATTTCACAAGATATTTATACGGCTCTTACTGATAAAGGTTATAAAGTTTTCTTTTCTAGAATTACTCTTGAAAGTAAGATTGGTTCTCAATATGAACCTATAATTTTTGCCGCGTTACGTTCAGCTAAAGTTATGTTAGCTATAGGAACTAATCCTGAATACTTCAATGCCGTATGGGTGAAGAATGAATGGTCAAGATATTTATCTTTTATTAAAGGAACAAAAGATAAATATTTCATCCCTTGTTATAAGAATATGGATGCTTATGATATGCCTAAAGAATTCCAAGGATTCCAATCTCAAAATATGGATAAGATAGGATTTCTTCAGGATTTAGTGAGAGGAATCGATAAAATATTTGGTAAAGAGTCATCTAAGCCTTCAACAGCACCTGTTATTCCAGTAAATGATATGTCTTTTGTTTTGAAACAACAGAAGGTTTCAACTTTGATAAGTGACTTAGATAAAGGAAAAGCTTATTTAGAAGGTGATATGCCTAGCGATGGCAGCTTCGGACTTACTGCTGATGAAATTATTGAAGCACAAGAACACACATTGTCTGTTTATGTATCTAATCTTAATTCATTAAAAGCCTTAATGGGCTCAGAAGAAACTGATAATTCAATTATTAAATCATATGAACAAATAATTCCTATAGTTAAAAGTAAGATAGAAAAAGCTAAAAACGAGATAAAAAGGAAAGCACAGCAAAAAATAATTCTTGAGGAAAGAAATAAAGAGAAGACTAAGATTTTCGCAACTATTGCAGTTATTGTTTGTCTCATTGTTGTGCTGATTATTGGTATTGTAATTGCAACTCAAGGCTAAAATTATTAGGCAAATATATGACTTTTTTTAAAAAAGCAAACAAAAAAGAGTGGATAATTCAAATTAGTATTTGTGCTTTTGCTTTTGGACTTTATCTTCTTAATTCGTTAGTTATTAAGCCAAGAATAAATGAAAATAATTCTTGGATTGAATACCTTATGATTAATCAATTTAATGATTTTTTATGTCCAATTGTAGTTTGCTGTATTCTTGGCTTTTTTACTTCGTTAGCTAGAAAAATAATAATATTTAATATTTTTTTCTATTTAATTTTATTCGTTATCTCTTCAATTGTTTGGGAAGTTCTAAGACCATATATTTTAGAAATAATCAATATTTTTAACAAAACTGCTCATTTTAAATGGGGTGACATCATCGCTTATTTTATTGGCTATACGTTATATTACGTTTATATATTTTTCCGTTTTCGTAAATGTGAAAGAGTAAAGCTGTTTGGCTAAATTTATTTGTACAGAAGCAAGTATAGAGACAATAACTTTTTGTTAAAAATACTACATAAACATAAATAGAAAGGAAATTATTATGACATTAAGAAAAATACAACTAGGATTACTTATTAGTCTTTCATTATTCTTAACTTCTTGTGAAAATGATAGTCGAATCAAAGAACAATTGAATTCTTATTTTACTACTCTTTTTTCTGAACCAATTGAAGTGAAATATAATAAACAATTTATTCAAGATCATTACGCATTTAGTAATGGTGATTTTGAAGGATATAATAAACCGATTGATATTGACGCTAGCTATGTTGAACTCCCTGATGCGATCAGTGTTGAAGATAAAGACATAATTATCAATTATGCTAACCTTCAAGTGAATTCGTCTAGTCAAAGTGGAACTATACGATTGACTAGTGATGCTCCTAAATATGATGAGATGTTTACAATTACTTTTAATATACCATCATATCGTAATTTTCTTGACGTTTTAATGTTGACTCAATTCAATTCTAAAAGTGGATGGGGAGGTGAAGTCTATTCGGATCACGCCGAAATTCAACGTCAAAGTATTACTAGTGGTCACTTTTATACTTTATGGACATATAGTTTTTACTTTGAAACAGGTAATTTGAGTTATTCAATAAAAAATTATGAGCATAATATTTATGGAAACTATAATGAAACAATTGAAGTTGAAAACTATTATTTTTGCGATGAACCATATTATGATGTTGAAGCACCTTCACAATCATTAACTAAAATGGTCAAATATTTACAATCTGTTTTTGAGCACTATCAAGATACTCAGTATCTTTAAATGGAGTTATTTTTATAATTTGGGTTTAATATGATATTTGATAAAGATACA
Organism: uncultured Bacilli bacterium; assembly: GCA_944371605.1. Lineage (GTDB taxonomy): Bacteria > Bacillota_I > Bacilli_A > RFN20 > CAG-288 > Enterosoma. Next base: position 25,881 of record CALVXU010000014.1, on the reverse strand, counting down.
AAACTTAAAGATATTACAAATATTAGTGATTTAGCAGACTTTCTTTGTTGGAAAGGTGAGAGACATCATTACTTTTCTAAGTATGTAAATTTTAATAAAGAATATTTTAAAACTTCAACACCTACAATTATGTTTTCATCTGGAACTGAATGGGAAGATAAAAACGATAGAGAGAATATGAATAGAAATGATGGATTCATATATTTTAGCTGTTGTATGACTTATTTAACTGATGAAAATATTGCTATGTGGAAGTTGTATGGGAATTGGAATGGTGTGTTATTGCGCTTTTCAAATACTTATATAAAAAAATGTTTAAATTTGAAATCTAATAATGGATTTGATGTTTATAAGAAGCTTCCAGCTGTTTCAAATGAAGACAAAATCCATATAGATTACGTTAAAATTCAAGACGTAATTTATTATGGAAAAGGTGAAACAGACAACGAATTATATATTTGTCGACCAGATAGTTCTGCGCAATGGAATTATAAAGAGAATAAAGATATTAGAGATTACCAAGAAATAATATCTAAAAGGGCAGGTTGGAGATTTGAATCTGAAGTTCGCATAACTATAAGAATTCCAAAAGAAAAATCAGCAAATATAAAGCACTTATATCTTGTATGTCCTAAGCCAAGTGATGAAAAAGAATTTGAAATACGTAAACAACCAAGCTTTATAACTGATGGATTATTGACAAAGAAAAACTTTGGTTATTTACTAGATAAAGTAGAAAAGTTAGCAGAACTTTACGGAATAAAGCAAAACGATGTAAAGGTTTCACAATATCAAGACTAATAATGGGGAGAGAACATTTATATCTTTGCCTATTATGTATTTTTTCATATTTGATGATGTCTTTGCTATTACAATGTTGACAATGATCAAATTTATGATCATAAACAGGTTTGATTATTGAAAATTCATAAAAGTCTCTTCTATATCTTTCAAAAGCAGAAAGATAAGGTAAATGAACAAGTTTGTTCATGCAAGAATCTCCTAAGATATTTAGAGCTAGACTAAAACAGGAGATTCTTGCTAAATAACTGCCTAGTCTAGCTCTAAATATATAACTATATAACCATCATCAACACTTAACTGGAATGACATATTTAACAAAAAACGAGCAACCTTCTTTAACAGGAGATTGCTCTTTTATTTATTAATACACTAGTTTTATTAGATGTTTTCTAGTAAAGCTTTAAATGATTGAGACTTTAAACTTGCACCGCCGACTAGAGCACCATCGACATCTTTGCATGCCATATAGTTATGGATGTTTTCTGGTTTGACTGATCCACCATAAAGTATCAATATTTTTTGGCTGGCAACTTTGCCGAACAATTCAGAAATCAAATAGCGAATATAGGCACAAATATCTTCAGCGATTTCTTCTGAAGCATTTTTGCCAGTCCCGATTGACCATACTGGTTCATAGGCGATGACGATATGTGATATGTCATCTTTCGAGACATTCATCAAGCCGGTTAGAATCTGTTCTTTGATGATATCTTTAGTGATGCCTTCATCATATTCTTTAGCAGTTTCACCGACGCAATAAACGACATGGAAACCTTCAGCTAATAGAGATTTGATCTTACGATTGCAAGTGAAGGAAGTCTCGCCGTCATAAGTTCTCTTTTCGGAATGACCGATGATCGACCAATTGATGTTGATCTCTTTTAGCATCGGAATAGAAACTGAAGAAGTGAAAGCGCCGTGATCAGCATAATGAGCATCTTGACTGGCGACGATAAGTCCGTGGGAATGCTTTTTAACCGATTGTAAAGAGAGATAACTGGGAGCGACACCTAATAAAACATTTTTGGAGCGGGCCAATTTGAGGAGATTATCACGTTTGACATCTTCGCAAAAAGCAGCAGCTTCTGCGATAGTGTGATTCATCTTCCAATTGCCCATCAATAATTTTTTACGTCTCATTTTATTTTTCTTCTATATCATCAATACCTGGCAAATGACCTTCGAATTGAATGAGCTCTAAACTTGCACCACCGCCAGTAGAAACATGAGAGAATTTATCAGCATAGCCGAATTGTTTAGCAGCAGATGCTGAATCACCACCGCCTATGACAGAGAAGGCACCAGCGCTAGTAGCATCAGCGCACGCTTTACAAACAGCTTTAGTACCGCTAGCGAATTTCTCATTTTCGAAGACGCCCATCGGTCCGTTCCAGAAGATGGTCTTAGCTTCTAAAATCTCTTTGCGGAAAAGCTCTTCGCTCTTAGGCCCGATATCTAATCCCATATAACCTTCAGGAATTTCATCACCAACAGTTTTGATGTCTTGAGGATCTTCAAATTTCTCAGCGACAACGTTATCGATAGGCAAAACAATTTTACCAGTAGCTAAGCAATTTTTAGCATATTCTACTTGATCAGCCTCAAATAAAGAAGAGCCGATATGTTTACCTTCAGCAGCTAAAAATGTATATGACATACCACCGCCGATAAGTATTTTGTCACACTTCTTCAATAAAGTATCGATGACTTTGATCTTATCGGAGACCTTAGAGCCCCCTAAGATGGCGATATATGGACGAGCATCTTCCGGACAATCGACACAGCGACCTAAACCTTTGATCTCTTTTTCAACGAGATAACCGACTGCAGTCTCTTTGCCTTGCTCTTTTAAGAGAGTTGGAACGCCGACGGTGGACACATGTGCTCTGTGAGCAGAACCGAAAGCATCCATCACATAAGCGTCAGCTAAGCCAGCCCATTCAGCAGCTAAAGCGGCATCATTTTTGGTTTCGCCTTTTTCATAGCGAGTGTTTTGAACTAATAAAACTTCACCAGGAAGTAATCCGTCAACACTAGCTTTTAAATTAGCGCCATGAGTATCTTGTGAGAACTTAACAGTGACTTCATGTCCTAAAGCAGCTTCTAAGTGGGCTTTTAATGGAGCGACGGCGATTTTTAAATCGTTCTTTTTGATTTCATTAGCTAATTCAGCATCATCCACTTTGCCCCATTTGATCTTGCCTAAATGAGACATCAAGATGACTTTAGCGTTCTTTTTGACCAATTCAGCGATAGTGGGAATTGCAGCTCTGATACGGTTATCATCAGAGATGACGTCGCCTTTATGAGGAACATTAAAATCAACTCTAACTAATACTCTCTTTTCAGCAACATTTAAATCAGAAACTAATTTCTTCATATTTTCCTCCGATTATTATTCGTTAAACAAAGGGCGGCAGGCCGAAGACCCACCGCCGCAAATTCAATTGATTTTAGAAAATTATTAGGCTAATTTCTCGCCGAAGAGCTTGGTGAGTCTGACATATTGGCAAGTATAAGAATATTCGTTATCATACCAAGCGAAGACTTTGACAAGCTGAGTGCCATCTGGAGTGGTGAAGACTTTGGTTTGATCACCATTGTAGATACCACCTTCAGTTCTTCCTAAGATATCTCTAGAGACGATAGGATCATCGGTATAGCCTAAGACACCCTTGAGCTCATTTTCAGAAGCAGTCTTCATGAGAGAATTGATCTCAGCAGCATCTTTGACTTCTTTCTTAAGCTTCAAGGTGACATCGATTAAGGAACCATCTAAGACAGGAACACGGATAGCACCGCCTTGCATTCTGCCAGCTAATGAAGGGATGACTAAGTTGATAGCTTTAGCAGCACCGGTGGAAGTAGGAACGATGTTTTGAGCAGCAGCACGTCCTCTGCGGAAGTCTTTTTCTTTGATTAAATCGAGGTTGGTTTGATCATTGGTATAGGCGTGAACAGTGGTCATGAAACCGCCATCGATACCATAGTGATCTTCGATAACTTTTAAAACTGGACCTAAGCAGTTAGTGGTGCAGGAAGCGCCAGAAATAACTTTATGTTCAGCAGTCAATGTATCAGTGTTGACTCCATAGACATAGGTGAGAGTCTCTTTATCTTTAGCTGGAGCAGACATGACAACACCCTTAGCACCAGATTTGAGATGCCATTCACAAGCTTCTTGAGTGAGGTAGTGACCAGAGCATTCCATGACAACATCAACGCCTAAATCTTTCCAAGGGAAGAGGTGATCAGCATCAGGAGTTTTGAGCTTGAAAACTGGAATCTTCTTTCCATCAACAATGATGTTAGTATCATCGTGATCAATTTCATGATGATAGGTGCCATGAGCAGAATCATACTTTAAGAGGTAAGCTAAATTAGAAGTGGAAGAGAGATCATTGATAGCAACAATCTCGAAATCCTTGTCTTCAAAAGCACGTCTGAAGGCAAGACGACCGATACGACCGAAACCATTAATTGCAATTTTAATAGACATTATATGTCCTCCTTAGTTTCATAGACAATTATAGTTAAAATTTCTTATTTTTTAAATAGTTTTACAACATTTTAAGAATAATAGGGCTTTCATATTTTATTTTAGCTAAATGTGAGCTCATTTCTTGTTTTTGATAAATAAAATGATTGCATAGTGCGCAATTCAATCAATCGATTTTAATGTGTGAAAAGATGAGCTCGATAAAAAAACTCATCTGATGCTTGTGAATATATTAAACAGAGAGTTTTATACATCTATCATTTTCTTAATGCGCTATCCATAAATCTGTTTATGAGTTTAATTTTTTCCTCAGCTCTTCAGCTTGTTTTCTCAATCCTTGCAAAATATGGAACACGCCTGATTTAGTGATGGTTATACCTGTATCAGATATCGCTTCAGCAAGCTCGCGATAATTGGCATCTTTCATTTCTAATCTTTTATTGATGACCGCCTTAGTTTTGTCATCAAAAAGATTGATATGCTTGTATTTTAAAAGGAAATTTATATCTTCGATGTCTTTTTTAGAAGCGGATAAAGTTTTACCATAATTAGCTGAATCACAAATCGATAAACGATTGCTGTTATTGATGTCATCTTTTAAAATGCGGACATTTTCAAATTCAAACATCGCTTCGGTTGAACCGATATAAGATAAAAAAACAGAGATTTGATCGCTCTTTTTTAGATATAAAACATGTTTGTCTCGCCTTTTTATATATTTGAATGACATCGTCCTCTCTTCTTTAAAAGTGTTGAGCTTTTTCTTGATTGCTAGACTATCTCCTTTATCAGAAAAAGCCATTTCTAAAAAGTAAGAGGTTTTTTTAGATGAGGGATTGTTGACTGAGCCGTTAGCGAGAAAAGATCCTATGATGAGATATTTTAAATTTTTTCTTTTCAGTCCTTCGGATGGTGGAATCCTTTCTAGTCCATCTTTAAAGATTTCTAAATCTTCCATCACTTTATAGAGCTGAGCATCTTCGACTTGGACTGAATAGACTAGCCCTTGGTGGAAACGTTTCACTTTTTCATAGATGATATTTGGAGAGAGAGAGTAAACATCTTTCAAGCAACTGAAAAGCAATTTAGCGACACAGGCTAACTCGGTGTGAAGAGTCAATGACGGCCTTTTGCCAATCGAAAAAGAGCCGCTGGTTCTAGCAAAGCCAGAGAGGATAAATTTCTTTTGCTCATCTGTGTAGCTGTTTAAAGCTATTTCATTTTTTACTTGTTTGGCAAATGGTAATTCATTGTTCATCGGTATTTAAATAATCCTGATAGAGCTCGGTGGCTGCAAGCGCTCCGTCATTGCAAGCCGAGACGACTTGACGCAATAAGGTGTTGCGACAATCTCCTATCGCAAAGAGATTTTTAACTTTTGTTTGCATTTTCATATCAGTGATGAGAAAGCCGTTTTCATCGACTAAGTCAGAGATCTTTAAAAAATCTAAAGCCGGAACAGCTCCGATATAAACGAATAGACCATCAGCTTTGACAGATGTTGTTTCACCAGTATTACGATTTTTTAAAGTTATTTCTTCTAAAGTTGTCGAACCCTTACAAGATATGGCTTCATAAGGCGCATATAAAGTAGTGTTATCGTAAGAATTAAAACGCTTGATAACTTGATCTTGTGCTTTGAATTCTGTTCTTCTAGCCACTAAAGATACATGATTACAGATGGTGGCTAAATAACACGCCTCTTCAAAAGCGGCATTACCACCGCCGATGACAACTACATTTTTATTTTTATAAAAAGGACCATCACAAATAGCACAAGATGAAAATCCGCGGCGATTGAACGCCTCTTCCCCTTCGAGATGATATTCTTTTTGTTTTAAACCATTAGCGATGATGACATATTTGAAGTCTTGGCTCTCTTTTCCATATTCGATATGAAATGTGCCATCTCCGTTTTTTGATAGGGCGGTGATCGTCTTATAAATCGGTTTGATTTCCAAATCTTTTAATTGTTTTTCAAAATACTGGCTCAGCACTGGGCCTTTTTCATTGATGAACCCGGGGTAGTTTTCAATTTTTTCCGTGTAATTTGTTTTGCCGCCTACTAATTCTTTTTCAAATGGGACAGGGACCATGCCATATCTTTTTAAATAGATGCTGGCGCTGACACCAGCAGGACCTAAACCGATGATGGCTACTTCTTTATTATTCATAAACAAAGCTCCTTTCAATCTCTTCGAATGAGGCGAATTCTTCATCCGCAGTAACATCTGGTTTTTTCTTAAGGCCAAATGTTATCAAACCTGTTTTGATTGAAGCATTGATACCAGCTTGAATATCGGATTCAGAATCTCCGATGATCATCGCCTCTTCTGTCCTCAAATGTAAAGAGTTTAAAATATATTCGATGCTTTGAGGATGTGGCTTTGGCGGAAATTCGCTGTCTAGAGGAATTAAGATATCAAAATAATCTTTGATTTTAAAATAAGAGAGGTTATCATTCATCGCTTTTTCTCGTTTGCTAGTGATCACAGCTAATTTATAGCCGGCTTCTTTTAACTTTTTAAGCGTTTGAATCTCGCCTTCATATAGATTAGCAAATATGTTTCCATATTTGTCAGCAAACGCTTGGAACTCTTTCAACAGTTCATTCTGAGGAATATCAGGAAAATATCGCTTGAAGATTTCTGTTAAGGGCGGCCCAGAAAAATAGACCATCGTTTCTAATGAAGGTATTGGTTTATGATATTTGTAAAATAGATGTGTGTAATTTAAAACGATATATAAAGCAGTATCGACTAAAGTCCCATCTAAGTCAAAGATGATGACTTGGATATTTTTATTTTTGTTGGTCTTGTTCATTTTTAAATTTTTCTTCTAACGCCTTAATCTTTTCGTCATCGAAAGTCAAATCATCTTTAGAGTTTGAGTTTTCATGTTTTGATGCTTCTGTCTTTTTGATGACTCTTCTAGATGCGAGATATTTTTCAAAATAAGCGGGTAAAACCAGTATTTTTTTAGCATAGAGATATCTGAATAAATGATTAGCGATGATCAAGATGACACCGATGATGATAAAAGCGATAGCCATCAACATAGAATTATAAGTTGATTTATCACCATTTTCTTCTCCCATAATAAAAGCGGGATTTCTTAGAGGCTCGAGAATTAGCCTGACAATTCCATATGCGATAAAGTAAGAGAAAGATTGATCGCCATCTTTATAATATTTACCTTCTGCTGCTTTTAAGCCTTCGGTGATGACGAAATAAAACATTATATTTATCAAGCCCTCCACTAGAAACAAAGGAGCAGCTATACCGGAGCTTGGAATGGTGATGCTAGATGACATATCTCCGGTCATATTATTTGTTATAAAACCTGGTAAAAATGACCAAGCCTCTAATGAAACGGCATGTCCGAAGACCTCGGAATTAAAGAAATTCCCCCATCTGCCGATGGCTTGAGCGATCAGTATGGTAGGAACTGCTAAGTCAGTAGCTTTTAAAATAGGCATGCCTTTTCTAGCGAAAAAGACGAATAATACACCGGCCAAAATCCCACCGATCGCTCCGCCTTGAATAGCTAGACCACCTCTCCAAATTTCAAACACGTGATAAAAAGGAGCATTAGCATATTCTTGTGACCAACTAGCGATGACATGCCAGATGCGTGCACCGATTATTCCACAAGGAAAAGCGATTAAAAAGACCATATTAAAGAAAGTAGCATCATATCCTTCTTTATATGCTCGATAATTAGAAATAGCTAATGCTAATAGAGCACCGATAAGAATGAAGAGAGCATAAAATCTAACAATAGGTTTATCAAAAGGGATGCCTTCTGGATATCCCCCATCGGAATAAAGGGTTAGAAAGTTCATCATTCACCTCTTTTATCTGAAGATTCAGGATTGATGATGCCAACCTGAATCGATGAAGAACTCTTTGAAGTTGAAGAAGATGTTTGAGCATTATTGTTTTTCTGTTTTATAAATAGTTCAGCTTCTCTTTTTTTAATCTCTTGTTTTTCATGAAGTTCTTCTAAACGTCTTTGAAATTCATACCCAGTATCATATCCGTAGTCTTTTAATTTATAGTTAGTCACAGCGGTTTCGATGATTTCTGACATCGATCTAGCGGCTGATACAGGAAGTTTTATCAAAGGGATAGATTCGCCTAAAATCTCGAAACGATCAGTTTTCATGCCGATTCTTTCCATAGGTTCATCGCGATTAAAAGATACTAGGTTGATCAATAATTTGATGCGAGTGCTTTTAGATAAAGAATTGATACCAAACATTCTAGAAACATCGATGATTCCGATACCCCTAACTTCCATCATACCGTAAATTGATTCTGGACAAGTTCCCACCAAATGTCCTCTAACAGCAGAGATATTTACACGATCATCAGCGATCAATCGATGCCCTTTTTTGATCAAATCTAATGAGATCTCTGATTTACCGATACCTGATTCACCTTGGATGAGAACACCGATATCATAAATCTCTAATAAGCATGCGTGAATCGCTGTTTTTGGCGCTAAAGCTTCTGTCAGATAGACATACATATCTGATTCTAATTGAGAAGTATCAGAATCATAACCGAATATCGGACAATCATTCTCTTTTGCAGCTTTCAACAATGGCTCAGGGCATGGATTGCCATGGGTGATGATGACAGCAGGGCATTCTGGATTACAGATTTTTAAGCAGTTTTGATATATATTTTCATTCTTAGCATTGGTTATCAGTGCCATCTCTTTATTTCCGATCAACATGATTCTCTTCTTTTCGTGATAACTGAAAAGACCGAGTAATTCGAGACCGGGTCTATCTAATTCAGGAACAATGATTTGACGATTTAAAGATTTGATATCACCATTGATGATTTTAAAGCCAAAATGATTGGCTAAATCTAAGCTTGTGAACATAGGCTCATCTCCTTTAAGTTCAGCAACGTTATTTTATCAAATATAATTAATAGATAAAATAAACTTTATTTCTCTAACAGATAAATTTGCTATTTATAAGTCGCTTATTTTTGCTGATATTTTTCTTTTTGTAATTCGCGTTTTAAATATTGGCCAGTATAAGAGGATTTACAATTTGTTAAATCTTCTGGTGTTCCTTCAAAAAGCAAGTTTCCGCCTCTATCACCACCCTCAGGTCCTAAGTCAACGATATAATCAGCAGATTTGATGACATCGAGATTGTGTTCGATGACGACTACTGTATTTCCGTTATCAACTAAACGATTGAGAACATTGATCAGTCGTGAGATATCATGCGGATGTAAACCAGTAGTCGGTTCATCTAAAATGTATAAAGTTTTACCATCAGAATATCGTTCTAATTCAAAGGCGAGTTTAACTCTTTGAGCTTCTCCTCCAGAGATAGTGGTTGATGATTGACCTAGTTTGATATATCCCAATCCGACATCAACTAGAGTTTGTAATTTTCTTCTAATCTGTGGAACTGCTGAGAAGAAAGATAAAGCTTCTTCAGCTCTCATGTCTAAAACATCAGAGATATTTTTGCCATGGTATTTCACATTTAGAACATCATCTGTATATCTTTTGCCATCACAAACATCACATGTCACATAAACATCAGGCAAGAAATTCATCGATATTCTTCTAACCCCAGCGCCTTGACAAGCTTCGCATCTACCTCCTGGCACATTGAATGAAAACATAGATTTGGTTAAGCCTTTCATTTTAGCATCAGAAGTCTGGGCAAAAACATCTCTGATATCATCAAAAACCTTGATATAAGTAGCCGGGTTGCTTCTTGGAGTTCTGCCTATCGGTTCTTGTGATACGTTAATAACTTTAGAGAAAAGTTTCACATTATCAATCTTATCGCAATAAGGTTCTTTTAAATCTTTAAAGCCTAAAGCTTGTCTAACATTATGATATAAGATTTCATCGATTAAAGATGATTTACCAGATCCAGAAACACCGGTGACACAAGTGAAACAGCTGGTAGGTATTCTGACATCGATATGTTTTAAATTGTGACAATATGCATTATGGATAGTGATAAATTTGTCAAATTTTCTTCTGAGTTTTGGTGTAGGAATCATCTTTCTTCCTGACAGATAGTCGCCTGTTAAAGAATCTGTATCAGCTATTAAACCTTTAGGTTCACCAGCATAGATGATTTTTCCGCCATGGTCACCAGCGCCAGGTCCTATATCGACGACGTAATCAGCAGCGAGTATCGTGTCTTCATCATGCTCTACGACTATTAAAGAATTACCCAAATCACGCATCTCTTTCAAGGTGTTGATCAGTTTGTCATTGTCTCTTTGATGCAGACCGATAGAAGGTTCATCTAAGACATAAAGGACCCCAGTCAAACGGCTTCCGATTTGAGTGGCTAAACGTATTCTTTGACTTTCTCCGCCGGAAAGAGTAGACGCATTTCTAGATAGAGTCAAATAATCAAGACCGACATCGATTAAAAACTTCAAACGATTTTTGACTTCATTGATGATCATATTTGAAATGCTTTGTTGCATCGGTGATAGAGTAGGAACTAAATCGGTGAAGAAATCATAGATTTTTTGTAAGCTCATCGAACATAATTCGTAAATATTAAGGCCGCCTATTTTTACTGATAGAACTTCTTTAGATAATCTAGCGCCATGGCAGGTAGGACATTCTCTTTCAGACATAAAAGAGCCATAGAATTCTTTCATGAATTCTGATTTTGTTGACACATATAGACGGTCGATGCGCGCTTTTAGACCTTCTGTCACTGATTTTTTGATCTTGGATCCGTTGGAACTTTCATAGATGTAATTCACAGGTTCCTCAGGTCCGTAAATGATGATATTCTTTTGTCGTTCAGATAATTTACAAATCGGTGTTTTGCTGTTGATTTTATATTTTGCTAAAACGGCATAGAAATCAGACCATTCGATTGTTTCGTGATTGTTTTTGGGAAGACATCCGATAGCGCCCTCATCGATAGATAGAGAAGGATCTGTGATTATCAAAGAAGGGTCAGCTTCGATTTTAACACCTAATCCATTGCAATCTGGACAACAGCCTAATGGGTTATTAAAAGAAAACAATCTAGGTTCTAAAGGTGGAATTGTAAAGCCGCATAACGGGCATGATTGATGTTCAGAATATAATTTCTCTTTCCCGTTGATATCAATGATGACATATCCTTTGGCAAAATCTAGTGCCGTTCTTAAAGAATTGAATAAACGGTCTTCTTTTCCTTTGGATAATAGTAATCTATCGATAGCAAAAGAGATGGTGTGTTTTTGATTTTTATCCAACATAGGTGGTTCTTCATATCTCTTTAATTCTGAGCCGTCGATTTTAGCTCTATTGAAACCAGCAGTGAAAAATTTCAACATTGTAGCTATGTGTGTCCCTTTTTCATTTTGTACTACTGGGGCATAAATAGTCACTTTGCTTCCTTCAGGATAGTCTTTGATGGAATTATATATTTGTTGTAATGAATAGGCGGTGATAGGAATGTTGTGATCAGGACAATAGGCAACACCGATTCTAGCATATAAAAGACGCAGGTAATCATAGATTTCAGTGACTGTTCCTACGGTTGAGCGAGGGTTATGAGAAGTGGTTTTTTGATCGATGGAAATAGCTGGTGATAGTCCATCGATGGAGTCGACATCCGGTTTTGAAAAATCACCTAAGAATTGTCTAGCATAACTGGATAAGGATTCGACATAGCGACGTTGGACTTCAGCAAAAATGGTATCAAAGGCCAAGGTGGACTTTCCAGATCCGGAAACACCAGAAAAGACTACCAAAGAGTTTTTTGGTATTTCTAAATTTATATTTTTAAGGTTGTTTTCTCTAGCGCCTTTGACGACTATGTAATCTTTATAGTTATCTGTCATTTTTAAAAATCACTCCATCAAATTATTATAAAACAAATAGCGAATAAAAAGGCAATTGACACAATCGGAATAAGAATTGTTCATTTAACTTTTATGAGAACATTCTGACGGCTGCTGAAACATACTGCTTTATCTATTTTGCTTTAGTCAGAAAAAGTAGTAATATGAATTGAAACAGCAAGATATAACAATGAAAAAGATTAAATTGAGCAGTATGGCCATCGCAACATTGAAAGCGTTGAGCGTCAAAAAATTCGATGAAGATAATTATTATCAGATTCTTAATTTTCTTTTGGTTTCAATAAAAAGGGTCCAAGAGGACCCTGAAGAATGCGATGATGGAAAAAATCTAAAAATCAGTATGTTAGAATCCGTAATCAAAGAGATATCCGCGACTGAAGAATTAGATTTTAAAAGGATTAACGAAGAGTTAGCGGAATAATTTAAAACCTCATTGAACGACGTTATAAGTCACAACGCCTTGATCATCAACTATCTTTTCGAAGAGAATTCTTTCTCTTTCTTGATTATTAACTACATAGCAGCTGATATAGTTGTGATCGTCTCTTTTGAAGAAAGAAAATTCTAAATAAAGATTCTGACCTATGGATTGTGAGTGCAATTCGACTTCATCATTTTCCATCTCTAAAGAATATGAATGGATGAGTCGCTTATTCTCATAGACTTCATACTCGAATTCTTGTTCATCATTCTCAATTTCTTGTGAAACTCTGACATAATTATTATCATCGAGATGATATGAGAAGGAGACTTCTAATTCGTCATTTTCTCTTTCTTTTTCTCCACGCATTTGATATTCGTTTTCACCGACGACAACGAGTCCATCAATGATGGCTTCTTCCTCGTCGTGATCGTCTCTATCTCCAGTAGGAGTTTCGTTATAATACATTGTGAAAGAAGTTTCTGCTAAAGAAACATCTTTATAAGTGACAACTAATTTTGTTTTATATTCTTCCCTATCGGATTCAACTTCAAAATTATTTAAAAGAAGATCGTTCCCACGCAAGGCAGCTTCGATTGATGGTAAGTATTCTTTCACTTGATCGATCAATTGTTGACTGGCTTCGCGTTTGGCTGATTTGACTGTGGTGGGATTGATGGTCGCTAATAAGCCGATGGAAGTAGCAGCTTCATAAGCGAAAAGGTTACTGTTTTTAGAATTGGTGATGACCTCATCAATATCTAAGGTGCCTTGACTACTAGAATTAGGCCCAGTGCAGCCTGCAAGGAGCACCAAAGAGAAGAGAGGCAAAAAGAACTTTGTTTTTTTCATTTTTGATCCTTTCTTTTAAGAAAACATAAGCTTTCTCAAATATTCCGTTCCTTGTGTGATTAACATAACAAAAGCCATATAAAAAAGTCAACAATGATGCTCTGTTTGTTGATGAAAATAAGTTTCTAAATATCTAATGCTATCTTTAAAAAGTTTTTTCCTAAAAGTGGTGTTAAATAATCATAAAAAGCTTTAGTGGCTCGTTGTTTTTTAGAATCGTAAAATTGTAAATTTAATTCAGCTGGTAACTTTGCTACTTTCGATAATGGGACTGGGACAAATTGAATCTTATAAGGATTATTAGAGATTCTTTTGAAAGAAACCATCACATCTGAAAGTTGTTTATTTGCAAATCTGAAAGCAGCTTTACCAGCTTGATAGCTTTCTTTAACATCTATCTCAGATGTCAAGAAAAAAGCTGATCTTTGTAAGACATTCAATTCTATACCTCTGGTTTTTAGGCCTTTTCTAGTCAAATAGTTAGCTAAATATGAGCTCACACCACCCATTTGAATATTTCCGAAGGCATCCTCTGTCTGCATAGAAGAAATCAATTTGCCGTGTTGGTCTTTGATACCCTCAGAAACGACGGTGATGCAACGTCCTTTAGACTCATAAATTTCAGAAGCTTTTTTCGCGAAATCATCTATTGAAAAAGGAACTTCAGGAATATATGTCAGATCAATTGCAAAGCCGTTTTTGCGGACGAGATTGCTAGCTAAAGCTAGATATCCTGAATCTCTACCCATGACTTCGATGATATTGACTCTGCCTTTTTTATAAGATAAGTCATCGATGATAATGCTAGCTAGGGCGTTGATGATGAATTTGCTTGCTGAAGCATAACCGGGTGTATGATCGGTCTCTTTTAAATCGTTATCGATAGTTTTTGGTATACCGATGACTTGTAAATCGTATTTCTTTCTTTTGGCAGCACTGGATATTTTTAAGGCAGAATCCATCGTGTCATTTCCACCGTTGATAAATATTTGATGAATATTATTGTTAGCCAAAGTTTTGATGATCATATCGATGGTATCTATATCTTTGAGATGAATTCGCGCTGATCCAAAATAGGACCCGGGTCTTTTGATAAGAGAATTATGATTGATATTTTTAATCTCTATGATTTGATCTTTTAATAAAGAAGATAGCCCGTATGGTGAAACATATACTTGACTATCATGTTTTTTAGCTTCATCGAACAAACCTAAAAAGGAAGCGTTGATCACACTGGTCGGTCCGCCCGCTTGAAGATACAAAATTTTATTGTTGTTTCCCATTTGATTTAATTATAAAGGTTTAAGTTACGTTTTAAAACAGGTCAACTATTCATTAGTACTGGAGTCATTTTGCTTTGCATGCCAGGAGATAGCATCTAAAGCGTGCTCTTGTTTATGCTTATATGAATAATATGCTAAACAGATCAAAGTGATTAAGATTCCGATTGCGGTCACAGCCATCGCAAGACTTAAATGCGGCGTCTCATAGATTAAGACATAATCGCATTCGCCGCTCTTTCCTTCAAAACCGATAAAGCCGCCTTGAGCTTTGTAAAGGTCGATCGGAGTTCTTATCTCCTCTCCGTTTTCATCTTTGGTGATCTCATATAAAGTGAATCCATCTTGTAGAGGATAATTTAAGACGACAAAGCGAGGGCTCTCATATGAAGTTGTGAAATGCATTTCATCTGATGTTCGGTATGTGATTGTCGCTTTATATTGTTTTTGAACATCAATAGCTTTTTGATAATCAGAATTATGTGTCAAATAGATATTTGGTCTGTCAATATAACAAGGTTCTTCTTTATTTCCTTCTAAAATGATGCCGACTATTTTGCTGACAGGTCGATCGACATAATATCCATGGGCTGTTTTATAATCTGAAAATGAATGTTGAGCTTTAGAAATAAGAACACCGTTTTCATCAAAGAAACGCCAGTCGATATTATTAGTGCTATCAATTGAAATATAATATCCGGTTTCTGGATCATCAGGATCAGCGTCTTCACATAAAAGAGCAGGGCGACCAAAGCTATCTTTAGGAGTGATCACTAATTTTGAATTATAAAGAACTTGGCGTGTATATGTATCGAGATGTTCACCATCATCGTCAGTCAAAGTATCATAATTATATTTGACATCAGCTGGTCCGATTCCATTACAAGCTAAGAAAGGATTGTTTTGATCATATTCAGCTTTGCCAGTCATATCATAAGGATCGAGGGGATTCATATATGCATATTCTCCAGATGGAACGGCTTCAGTCGCTGGCCATTGAGCAGAATAAACTTGAATGTCTAAATCAGAATAACCAGACACATATTCTATGGCTCCTGAATTTCCTTCCTCGTAATCACTGGTAACGATAGCGTTATAGAATCTGTTTCTATTAGTTGATAAAGTGTTTGTCATCACTGTTTCGACACCATTTATGACAACTGTATCAGCGTTATACTTATTATCCTCTTTAAATGTTTGATAATCTTTGTCATCGAGCATTGCAAATCTCAGCAAAGGATATTCGTTGATATCTTCATATCGCCCGTAAGTATAGTTTCCCTCTTCATCAACATAAGTGCTTAACCAAGCGGTGTTGATGATGGTATCGAAAGAGAAGATACCATTTAAGTGATTGAGATTAACATATAAAGATTTATCACATTCTTCAGAAGATAAATAATCCAGTAGTTCTTCGGAATAATCGACATTCAAAGCTTTCTGCTCTTCTTCAGTGACATCCAGAATATTTTTATATCCATAAGGTATATCATATTCTTGACTAGGTATCACATATGGCTCTGTCGGCTTGCTCACTTTGGGGACTAAATAGTATTTAGTGCTTAAAAAAGTTTCTAAATTTTCGCGATGATTATGAATGCCCATAGACCAGTTTTGATAAGTGTATGGGATTTTAGACCGATCGAGAAAATCCTGTGCACCGAAAGGATATACTGAATGGAAAGCACCTAAGCCATTATATCCTTCTCTTAAAGAGATATTGATATTGCCACGATCAGCAGTCGTATTATAAACGCGATAAAAGTCATCGTTTTCTGAAGCTTTTAATAGCTTTATGATTTCAGTTTCAGTAGCGATGTTTTGTGGACCGCCGGCCATTGTGTCGATGTTTACAGTGCCTTGGCAGATGATACTGACATTGGCCATCACTACTATATCGAGAGAAGCGAGGATCAAAGCGGTTCTTGAGAAAGCCTTTTTATGGAAGAAATGTCTTAACAATAAGTAACAGATAAACATCCAAACGATAGAAATGACCACTTCGATCAATCTCAAATCCCAATAAGTGGAACTCGGATAAAAAGAAGGATTATTATTGACTTCATAAACGACTAAGAACATGGAGATGATCGATAAGAAAATAACTATGATAAATGATATGTCTAAATCAGTGCGTGGAATTTCTTTTCGTTTTTCAAGCACATGACAATCGAAGACCACCATCCAAGATATCGGGATGATAAAGTATCGAGCATATCCGACTGTAAATCCGCTGAACAAATAAAAACCGATCGGTGAAAATAGCAAGAAGAGGGTGAAGGCGAAAGCGAACAATTGCCCCCATTTTTTATTTTTTAATAAGTTTATGAGACCGACGAAGAAAATCAGTAACATCGGCGTTGTCACATATAAAGAGGCTTGCATATTATCATACCAACTGACATTCAACAAATTAGAATAATAGCAACCTAGCGGCATGAACAAAAAGTTGACAAGTGGTGTGATCTGATTTTGACTGGATGACCAAGGATAGGTAAAAACAGCGACTAATTTATTAAATATACCATCAGCATTTAATATGCCATCTAACCATGTCTCTCCACTATTTACTCTAGGCATGCTTAAAGCGGTGGTTATACCTGGTAACAAAACGAAAGCGCTGAGGAAAATACCTATCAAAAACGAAAAGAATCCTAATCCGAAGACAGCCCAATTTTGATCATGATCACGCTCTTTAATCGTTTGGAAAAAGCGGAAGATAGCATAGAGAAAACCACCTATCATAAAGACGACGAAGAAAAAATACGAAACCATCGCATTAAGTAAGAACCCCACTAAGAGGATGCGCGGATCCTTTTTTTGAATAACTCTTTCAATCCCTAAAAAGATGAGAGGTAAAAAAGCGACCGAGTCTAAAAAATGGAACCAAAGGTAACAAAATGTATATCCAGAAAAAGCAAAACACAATGCTCCGATTCTTCTAGTCTTATAAGATAACTGTTTAAATGATCCTAGATACCAATAAAACAGCATCCCAGCTATGACTAATTTGGGTACGAATTCTAAGCCTTGTAATACTAACAACCAATCACGTGGAAAAATCAATAATATCAGGAAGAACGGACTGAACAGATAATAGAAAGAATTAGCTCCGATGTTATCGACTCCTAAAAAGACTGAATAGTCCCAATTCGGAAAATCACCTGTTCTGAAAAACTCATGCCAGTCATCATAACCATTGAAGAGAAAAGTCATCTCTTGTAGGGTGTAATCACCTCCTAGTGGAACTGTGAAATCGTGAGTCACCCATGTGTAGATAAAGCAAAGAATGCTGATGATGAATAAAAGATAAAATGTTTTCATCCCTTCACTGGGATGTAGGAATGTTCTTTTGAGCCATTGGAAAAAAGCATCTAACGTGACAAGAGCTGTTCGAGGTAAATCTTTTATATAAGATTTGAGGTGCTGTATTTTATCCATCACTTGATAATCTTATCATAAGCTATCTATATTGGATAAAGTTTTTAAGTTTGTGTTATACATTATATAATGTTAAAATTCCTACATTAAGGAGATTATAATGAAAAGAAAAATATTACTATTATCTTTGTTTGCGCTTTTGTTGGCTGGTTGTGATGGAACTAGTTCGTCAATTAATAGTTCCACTTCTCATTCTAGCAACAGCGATGAGCGAGCAAATATTGAAGATTTTTTAAAAGTTTTGACAGCTGAAGAAGGATTAGCATTTGAAGGAACGCTCACGATTGAAAGCGGTGAAGAGAGTCAAGTCACTAATCTGCAAGGCTTTTTCAGTGATGATGAATATTATCTAAATGATGAAGCGTATGGTTCTGCTGAACATTACTATAATGGGACAGGAGAGTTTGAAGGTAAAATCGTAGGTAAAGAACTTTTACCAAATAACACCTTAGATGAATTTGTTTATGTGGATGAATTGACACAACAACCGATCGATTTCAACAGATATTTGAACCCTATCGCTAAATTGCAACCCAGTAATTTTAAAGCTGAAGATAATCTCTTCATAGCGACGATACCTAATAATTTACAAACCACTTTCGGTTCTGTTTTCACTGGATATAGCAATCTGATTTTTGAGGAATTTTCGTTTTTATATGATGATGCTGACATCACTTCTTTATCTTTAACTGGAGAGAGTGGAACAAAATCTTTTGAATTGGTTTTTACTCTTTCGACTAAAGAGGATATCAACGTCCCAGTCATCGAAGTTAGACCGCATGAAGAAGCCCATGATTTATTAAAAGAGGCTTTTGATAAATTGGCTTTAGGAAATTACACTATCACCTATTTAGATGTTGATCCCTCTGGCGAATATTCAGATGAAAATTATCAAGTGAAAGTCGATGATAATGCTCTTTATGTTAAAAACCTCAGAGATGCTGATAAGGCACCATATGGTTATGTCCAATTAGAAAGCGGATTAGTTCAAGTAGAATTCAATGATGATACTCATGTCGCGAAAGGAGTCGCATTACCAGATATTGAAAGAAAACTGAGCGATTTAAAATCGAAGTTTGATATCGC
This sequence comes from uncultured Bacilli bacterium, assembly GCA_944371605.1. Lineage (GTDB taxonomy): Bacteria > Bacillota_I > Bacilli_A > RFN20 > CAG-288 > Enterosoma. The sequence goes on along the minus strand of CALVXU010000014.1, from coordinate 6,627 downwards.
TCCTGAACTCTTCACAGTCGGTAAGGATGGTAAAACCTTCACAACCACAGCTGGCTTAGGCATGGATCAATACTATGATATGTTCTTTGTTGACAAAATCCTTGAAGGATCTAACTTTTCGTTATCTGATTTTTCCACCTATTCATTCACTGTGAATGGTGATGGCACTTATACTGTCAAGTACTCTTATGACGTCTTAGGATTCACTGGAGATGTGACAGTAACTGTTTCTGATGTCGGCACTACTGATGTCGGATATACTGAGAGTGACTATGAAGAAAAAGACGCAGATCAAAACAATTGGTCAGATTTAAATGTTTCAGGTTTAGAAGCTTATTTGACTGAAAAAGTCGGTTCGCCTAACAATCTGCCTTATCCTAATAACATCGAAGGATTGATAGTCGGCGATAGTGATTTCGGTTTTGTATATGGTTACGATACTATTAATGTGAACTTTGATTCTGGGGTCTATACTGACGCTGCAACAGCTATGAGCAAATACGAAGAAGCTTTAACAGAAATCGGATGGGTCAATACCGGAAAGACCGAATATAATGAAATAATCTATACATTAACTACTAGAACAGGCGTGTATAAGATCAGTTTATTTGCGATGCCATCATCTTATTTTGAAATTAAACTTTTTGATCCTGAACCTGTTTCCACCTCTAATCCTTTATCAAAATTTATAAGTGATACTTTCTCTAATAGCATCAACGCTAGCTTTACAACTTCTCAAACTATAAGCAACTATTCCGCTACTGAGGAAGATATGACTTCTGGCACGTATGGTCCACTGAAATCGACTGATAATATCACTTCTAAAGCAATGTTTACCGATAATGAATTGTATTCTCAACAGAATGTTAATTCTACCGAAACAATATCTTATGTATATGAAGAAGATGGAACTATAACCACCTATAATAAAACCGATGGCAGCTGGGATGAAGGCACAGCTGTTATGGGAACTATTAAGGATGTCTATTTCACTGTTGCCGATTTAGTTAGTACCGCTAATTACATCACATCTGTGAGCGGCAACACCTATACTATTAAAGAGAGCACAGCTATCGATTCATTCGTTAATTTCTTTTTCGGATTACACTTTACGAACTATACTGGTGCTGAAGTTGAATTGACTTTTGATGAAAGCACTAAAGTTATCACATTTGACTTACAATTCGATGGCTATTTTGAAGGAACCAACGGTTCTTATTTCTATAGAACTTATGATTTAACAGCAACGCTTAATGATATAGGAACTACGATTATCACTGATAAGCCTAGCTTGAATTAATCTTTGGTCATAAACACTCGTTCTATTATGTTCAATAACAAGAACGAGTGCTTTTTTCTTTCTTTAATTTGTCATATATGCTATTGATCATCAAAAATATGAGGAAGTTATCAGAATTTGAATAACTATTAAGATATTAATGTCCGGTTTTGCTATACTTTTTATATGCAGTTAAATTTGTTGATAGAGAAAACTCGAGCATTTATCGATTCGTTTTTATTTCCTGCCGTGATCGGCTTGTTTGCTCTTTTGACTTGGGTGGCACCTAACAATTTAGCTTGGTTACCAGCTGTTTGTTATTCTTTGATCGCTTTTTTACCAATCGCTTGTAAGGATGGCAGAGCTTATATGCCATTGATGCTTTTTGCCATCATCGTTTGTTCAAAATCGATCAGTTTTACTTCTATACCGAGTTATTTATATCTTTTATTGACAGCTATTTTAGTTTCAGAGATCATCTTTATCATCATACGAAAGCCGAAATTTATCAAAGGAGATATTTTAGTTCCTTTCGCAACTCTTTTCGTCGTCTTTTTAATCTCATATTTTTATAATTCAATCAAAAACAACAGTGCTTCATCAGAAGGGATACTTTATTTGTTATTTCTTTTTTTAGCTTTGCTTTTGTATGTTGTCTTTTCCACTGTTTTAGGAAGAGGAGAGACCATCAATTACTTTTGTAAAACATATGCTTTTCTAGCTATTTTTATCGGCATTGAAATCTTTATATATCAAACGCGTAACGGTTTTGGGTTTATAGGTGGTGATTTGAATTTAGGATGGTCTTATAATTCTAAAACCGCATCTACATTATTATGTTTGTCCTTGCCTTTCTTCAGCCTGCTTCTTTCAAAAAAGCAGTTTTTATATATCATAGGAGAGATTTTTACTATCTATAACATTATTATTCTATCGACAGACTCAGGTTTATTATGCTTGATTTTAGGTCTTATCCCTTTGATTTTGTTAACATTTAAAACATATGGGAAATACTATCCTTATATCTCTCTAGCTGCGATTGTTTCTATCGGCGTAACTTTCGCGTTGCTTATGGCTTTTAATGCTAGGTTTAATAGTCGTGTTTTAACCGCGATTCAAAGCTTGAATATATTTGATAGCAGTATCGCTAATCGTGTCGAACTATATGACCATAGTATTCAATCATTCTTAGACAATCCGGTGATCGGAACTTCAATCTCATCGTTGATCACTAATTCGGGTACGGTTTTATTCTTGTCGAATACTGTTTTGTCTACGATGGTTTTAGGCGGATCTTTCGGATTAATCGCATATGTGTTATTAGAGATTAAAATCTATTATTGTTGTTTTAAGAAACAGACATCTGACAAGTATTTGTTCTTATTATTTTTACTACTATTTGAGCTGATCGGATTAGTTGACAATACGCTGTTCAATATTGTGATTTTACTGCTCTTTTTAACAGCTAATAGCTGTTATCAGATGTCTAATCGTCCTGATGATGTTTTAGTTCATGATGAATATTTTCAAACGATAAATAACAATAATTTTTAAAATATCAGTTGACAAACAAAGAAAAAAAAGTATACTCGTTAACGTAAGTTAACAGGAGGCAGCTAATATGCTTTTAACACAAGCTTGTCCACGTGAAGAGCTCAAAATATTAGCAGTTAATACCGATTATCGTCATAAAAGACATCTTGAAAATCTTTCTATGATGAAGGGAGCAGATATCACCTGCTTATATAATCGTACCGGAGACATCATCATTAAAGTTAAGGATGGTAGATTAGCGATCAACCGTGAGTTTGCGTCTTCGATCGAAGTTGAGTCACTGACTCCGACTAATTATGAAGAGATAGAAAAATATCCGAGATTAAAAAGCTTCATATCTAAAATCCCATTGATCAATAGAATTAAGAAGATCAATGAGTGGTTTTCAAATGTCGAGATGAAAAGAGTTCCTACTAAAGCTGCTCGAGCTGAGTTTAAAAAGGAAGATGAAAAATTTATCGAACAAGAAAAACTCAGAAAGAAACAACTAAAAGAGAGGAACCAAGCTCTTAAGAACTCTGATAAGGAGGCTGACTAGTAATGTTTAAAGTAGCTTTATGTGGTAATCCTAATTGTGGAAAGACGACTTTATTCAATAATTTGACAGGATCGCAAGCACATGTCGGAAATTGGCCGGGTGTCACAGTTGAAAGAAGAGAAGGTTTATATAAAAGAAAAAAGGATTTTCCAGAACCGATTCAAATCATTGATTTGCCTGGTATCTATTCACTTTCACCTTATACTCCAGAAGAGGTGGTATCTCGCAATTATTTATTGACTGGTGAACCGGATGTCGTCGTCAATTTAGTAGATGCTACTAATCTTTCTCGTAATCTTTTCTTAACGAGTCAAGTTTTAGAGATGGATGTCCCTGTGATCATCGCTTTAAATTTGATGGATGTGGTTGAAAAACGCGGAGATGAAATCGATATCAAGGCTTTATCAGAAAAATTAGGTGTGCCTGTCATCCCTATCTCAGCATTAAAAGGAACAGGCATGAAAGATTTGATGAAAGCTATCTATGCCTGTAAAGGCTTAAAGAGAAAGGGTATCTCGCAGTTAAAAAGCCAAGCTTTAAGAGACTGCGTTGAAGAGATTCAAGCTCTAGCTGAAGAACAGGACATCAAATCACCAGTATTTGTCGCTAGTAAATTATTAGAAAAAGATCAATTGATCACACAGCAATATCCTGAATTAGCTAAAAAAGCTGAAGAGATTATCAAAACGGATTCACAAGAGTCTTTAGAAGATGTCGAAGAGCAGATTGCAGATGATAGATATGCTTATATCGAATCCACCTTGTACCCGCTTTATAAACACAGCGTATTAGCTCCTAAGATATCCTTTTCTGATCGGGTTGATAAGGTATTGACTAATCGTTGGTTGGGTTTGCCTATTTTTGCTATCATCATGTTTTTAGTCTTTTGCATCGTTTTTAACTCTGACTTTTTATTTATGGGCTCTATGGGATTAAGACCTATCAGGCCATTTTATGAAGACCAAGAGCCTGGCATGCCTTCTCTAGGTATTTTCCTACAAGATACATTTGATTATTTGCTAAATGGCTTGTTGCTTGAACAAATATCAGCTGGATTAGCTAGTATCAATGCTCAGCCATGGCTTATATCATTGATATGTGATGGTATTTTAGCCTCGGTCTTTGCTGTCTTAACCTTCTTGCCGCTGATAGTTTTATTGACTCTTTTCATACAACTACTAGAGAATTCAGGTTATATGGCCCGTGTCGCTTTCGTGTTTGATAGATTGTTGAGAAGGTTCGGCATATCTGGAAAATGCGTCGTGCCTTTGATCTCTTGCTTCGGTTGTGCTGTTCCTGGAATAATGGGAGCTAGGACTATCGATAGTCAAAGAGAAAGAGTGCTCACTATCTCGTTGACACCATTCTTCGCTTGTGGTGCTAAACTTCCGATTTTTATGGGAATAGGAACAATGATCATCCAAGTATTAACAGGTGGTGCATTACAAGGTGGTATCGTCGCATTCATCATGTATGCAATCGGTATCGTCGGTGCGATCATCGCTGGCTTTTTCTCAAATGAATTCATCATTCAAGGTTCTAGTTCGCCTTTTATCATGGAATTTCCACCTTATATGGTTCCGCAAGTCAAAGCTACTGGAATCGCTCTTTGGGAAGAGACTAAGCGCTTTATCATCAGAGCAGGTACTATCATCGCTTTGATGTCTGGATTGTTATGGTTCTTACAAACTTTCACCTGGAATTGGCAGATGGTTCCAACGATAGTCAATGAAGCTGGTGAAGAAGTCGGTGATTTGAGTCAATCAATATTAGCCTCGTTAGGTGAATTTGTTCAGCCGCTTTTCTATCCTTTAGGTTTTGCGCATGGCACTGATGGTTGGAAATATGTCGTTTCAGCTTTCACTGGATTAGTCGCTAAAGAACAAGTGGTTGGAACAATGGAATCATTAAATATTTATAGCGCTAGTACTGCTGGTATCAATGTTGCTGGAGCTTTCTCGTTCCTTGTCTTTAATCTCTTCACTTTGCCTTGTGTGGCTGCCATGTCAGCTGCTAAAGCTGAATTGAAATCTAAAAAGAATTTCCGCTTTGTTTTGATCTTTTGGATCTTGACTTCGTATATCTTATCTTTAATGACTTATGGACTCGGTGCCTTCTCGCTCATCGGAACCGACCGATATGGAACTTTAGAACTCGTTGATGGTATCATCGCTATCGTTTTAATCTCTTTGCTTTTAGGTTTGGTTGTCGTCAATTATTACTTTGTGAAATATAAGAGACGTCCGATACACCTCATCCCATTCAAAGTTGAAGATAAGAGCGCTGATTTCATCGAAAATTCGCTTAATTATGCTTCTTTAAATACTGTGTCTAAATGTAAAAAGAGCTCTAAAAGACATGATTGTTGTCATTGATAAATGATTTTTAGATATAAGAAAACGCTTACTTTAAAAAAATATAATTTTCTATTTGACTTTTAAAAAGGCATTGATTATATTTATTATGCCTCAAGCGTGAAGCTGTTCTTTCGTGTGAGGTCTCTAGTATTGATAATAAATTCCAACATAAAAATTCCTTTTGCTCTCTCCTATATGGCTTCGGCTATATAGGAGTTTTTTTGTTTTTGATCAGTAAAATATTATTTTTACTTTAGATGATTAAGTATATATCACATTAATACGTTAGTATTTTTGTATTTATATAAAGCTTATATATTAAAAATTTAAAATATTTTGATACAAAATATGAACGGGATTCCTCTACGTCATAAAGACTTTGAGGACGGCTCAGAGAAAGGAGAAAAGAAGAAAGGGAAAAGGCAAGTGATTTCTTGGTCGATTTTATCAGGCAGCATTATTCGGCAGAGAAACTGGCAAAATTCATTCCGTTTACCGAGGATTCACTCTATGACTTGGAAGAAGATATAGCTCATAGATATGAATACGCCTTGGTAAACAATCAGGAAAATGGTGAAGAAATAGACCAGCAACTTCTTGATGATGCTACTAGGGCTGGGGACGAATTGAGAGACAAGGACATCGATTTAAAAGACTTAGAAGAACGTCTAAAAAATAACCGAAATTGCTTGGTATGGCTCCCAGTCGAGCCTTTTCTTTTACTCAAATTTTAGAAAAATGCTTTAGGTTTGATCAATGATATCGCTCTTCCTTTGACACCATTTGGAGAGAAGATAACTAATTTAGATGTCGTTCTAATATGCATAGATCGAATAGCAAGCCAATGTGCAAAACTTAAAGGTAGATGCATTAAAAGAAGTGAAGATGGAATTATAACA
>CALVXU010000013.1 GCA_944371605.1 uncultured Bacilli bacterium | reverse complement strand
TCATCTTCAGAATAAATGATATAGGAATCACCCGATCTATCAAAACGTCCAGAACGACCGGCACGATGGAAGTAGTAATCAGTTTTATCAGGCAAGTCATATGAAATAACGCAATCGATATCAGGGATGTCTAAACCACGCGAGGCGTAGTCGGAGGCGATTAAGAGATGATTTTTCGGATCATTAAAATTCTTGATGATCTGCCTTATCTCTCTTTTATCAAGATCACCGCTGATCAAGAGATGAGCAATATTCTCTTCTTTCAATCGTTTATCAAGATTATAGAGTTCTTTTTTAGAAGAGCAAAATACAATGCCTTTATATGGTTTTAATTCACGGAGTAAAAGTTTTAATGCCATATATTTCTCTACGCTACGAATATTGACAAAATGGTGTTTAACATTATCAGCTGTGATAGAAGAAGATCTCACATCAATGATATTCTTAATCTTAAAATATTTTTTAATCTTAGCGATATCTTGGAGATTTAAAGAAGCCGAAAAAAAGGAGACAATACCACGATTGATAGGATTCTTTAAGATAACTAGTTCTTCTTCAAAGCCATCAAAGGTGATCATATCGCCTTCATCGATGATCACATACTTCAAATTATTAACCGCATAGCGCGAATATAAATCTTTGAGTTGTGAAAGAGTAGTGATTATTATCAGCGGATCAGAACGATTAAAATCCTTTTTGTTTTTAATGACCTTTAAAGAAGTCTTAGGATAGGATAAAGCGTCAAGCAAATTCGAAGCAACATCGCGAATCTGATCCATCAGTGCGATTGTTGGCGCGATTATGATCGCTTGTAAGTGTTTAGTTTTATCCAAATTATTGATGAGAGGAACTAGATATGCCAAAGTCTTACCTGTTCCTGTGGGAGCTAAACCCAATACGTTTTCTCCTTTTAAAAGAGGAGGTAAGCATTTAGATTGGATCGTGCTGGTGTTGATAAATCCAGAGTTCTCAAGTGCGACTAAAATCTCTTGTTTTAAATTGAAACTTGAAAATTTAAGATTGTCCATTTTGCTCATCCTCAACAATTTTAAGTCCTAAGACATCGGTGTCAGCTTCTGGTACTTTGGAAGGGCATGACGAAAGAGGTTCAAATCCTTTAAGATTTTTTGGAAAAGCGACAACGTCTCTGACGTTATCTGTCTTAGCCAACTCCATTGCTAAACGCTCAACTCCGATACCGAAGCCGCCTTCTGGAGGAACACCATATTGCAGAGCTTTGACTAAAAAGCCGAAGCGAGTCTCGATATCTTCATCTGATAAGCCGATGATTTCAAACACTTTTTTCTGAACATCAGAATCATGAATTCTCAAAGCTCCTGAAGAGAGTTCAACGCCATTGATGACGGTATCATAAGAAGTAGAACGAACTTTTGAAGGATCGGTTTCTAAGAATGGTAAATCCTCATCAACAGGTCTTGTGAACGGATTAGAAAGACATTCATAATTTCCTTCTGCAGTTTTTTCAAACATCGGCCAGTTGATTAAAAAGAGCGGTTTATAGACGTTTTTATCTATCAAGCCCATCTCTTTTCCATAGGCGAGTCTCAATGCTCCTAGAGCGCTTTTAGCTCTAGTGGCATCAGAATCGGCACAGATGATGAGCAAGTCATTATCTTTGACGTCTAATCTAGCAGCTAATTTTTCTAAATTTTCTTGATTGATATTTTTGACTATCGAAGAGACGAATTGACCATTTTCATATTTGAGATGTGATACTCCGAAAACACGATACTTTTTCGCTAATAAATTATCAGCATCCTGATGCTTTCGCGATACCTTATCAGCATAATCATCGACCTTCAAAGCGATGATAGTTTTACCATCATAAGCCTTAAATCCACAATTTTGTAAAGAATCAGTAACATCATTGAGGAGCATTTCAAAACGCATATCCGGTTTGTCACACCCATATTTATCAATCGCATAACTATAATCCATGCGTACGAAATCAGGCAAATCAACATCGATTGTTTTCTTGAAGACATATTTAAGCAAACCCTCGATGATTTTTAAGACGTCATCACGATCAACAAATGACATCTCACAATCGATTTGCATAAATTCTGGTTGTCTATCAGCTCTTTGATCTTCGTCACGATAGCAGTGTGCCAACTGGAAATAACGATCAGTTCCTGCGATCATCAATAATTGTTTATAAAGTTGGGGAGATTGTGGTAACGCATAAAAGCATCCTTTATATATACGGCTAGGGACTAAAAAGTCTCTCGCACCTTCTGGAGTCGATTTGATCAGTGTCGGAGTATCTATCTCTTGAAAATCGTTTTGATATAAATATTCTCTAGCATATCGACTGAGGTCAGATCGTATTTTCATATATCTTTGCATGATCGGGCGTCTTAAATCTAAATAGCGATACTCCATACGAGTATCTTCTAAAGCATTGGTATCATCTTTGATCTCAAATGGCGGTAATTTTGACTTAGAAAATACAGTGATATTGCTAACAGCTAGCTCAATCTCACCCGTCGGAAGATGTGGGTTAATTTCTTGACGTTTTCTAACGACGCCCTTAACTTGAATACAATACTCATTTTTGATCGCTAAGTTTTCAAATAACTTCGGATCGATATTCAGTTGTGTCAGCCCATATTTATCTCTTAAGTCGACAAACACCAAACTCCCCAAATTTCTGATCGTATCAACCCAACCACAAAGAATCACTTCTTCGCCAACATTTTCAAGTCTTAATTCTCCACAATTATGTGTTCTTAACATCGTGTTCACCTCTTAGTAAATTTATCGATTATTTCTTCTTCAGTAACGTTATTCTGTTCGCGAGACTTCATATTTTTTAGTTTCAATCCATCATGATCATTTAGTATCACATATTCAGCGAACGTTCTATCTGCCATTTTAAAAGCCCCACCTAAGCCTTTTGAATAGGAAGCTAAGCTGACTTTTAAACCTAGTCCACGTAATTTTTCAGCTAGTTTTAAGATTCTTCCATCTTTGGATAAGTCGATGATGAAGATATCAGTGCTCTTACTATTTAACAACTTATTCTTTTGTTCTTCAGATAGACAAAGAATCAATCTTTCAACGCCCAATGAAAATCCGATACCCTCGAAATCAGGTCCACCGATTTCTTTCATCAAATTCGAATATTTTCCACCACCGCCGATAGCACCTATTGATGTATTATTCGAATCATATAATTCCCATACTAAGCCAGTGTAGTAATCTAATCCTCTTACTAAGCCATCATCGATTTGATAATTGATTCCGATTTCATCTAAAACTTTGATGATTCTATCAAATTCAGTCTTATCTTCTTCTGTTAAATAATCGATGATTTTTGGCGCCTTCATAGCGATAACTTTATCATCTTCAACTTTACAATCTAAAATGCGCAAAGGATTGAGTTCCAAACGGCGTTTGCAATCATCACACATGCTGTCGATCTGTGGTTTAAAATACGCATAAAGAGCCTTCTTATAGTTTTCACGAGATGTGAATGAACCTAAGAAATTTAATTTGATCAAGATATCTTTTCCTAATGCTCTTTCACAAGCGCGTAAAGACAATAATAAAGCATCTAAGGTCGAAGCGATATCGATGATATTATCGACAAATTCGATACCGAATTGGTGGAATTCTCTCAATCGTCCCGCCTGTGGGCGATCATAACGAAAGACTGGGCCAAAATAAGAATATCTTAGTGGGAGATCAGGAGAAGTATAAAGCTTATTTTCTAAAATAGCACGGTTGATAGAGGCGGTGAATTCAGGTCGCAATGTGTAGTTTTTATCACCTTTTTTAACTAAATCGAATGTTTCTTTCGAGACGATATCAGAACTTTCTCCAGCTGTGCGATGGAACAATCGGCTTTCTTCAAAAATCGGGACTGACATCTCGCTTGCGCCATATAAAGAAGCAGTGTTTAATAAAACATCGCGAAGCGCATTCTTCAAATCCTCTTCTCTTCCAAAATAATCTAGAGTTCCGCGTGGTCTTTTGATTTCATTTGCCATATTTCACCTCAATGATAAATTCTATCGATTTGATAGACGGATTTTACTGAACTGATAACATTGATATAGTGATTTAATGTATCAATGTCTTTCACAAGTATAGTCATCGTGATAGTAGTTGTGTTATTCGAAGGATGCAATTTTGCATTCACTTTATAAATCTGAGCATTTTGAGCATTGAGAGCGTTCAAGATCTCAATCAACAATCCACCTCTATCATGACACTGCACAGCTAAGTCAACAGAATATAGTCGCTGTTTTAAACTGTCATAGTTCCATTTCACATTGATAAGACGTCCTTGTTCAGATTTTTTAATATTAGGGCAGTCTTTTCGATGAACTTTTACACCTTGTCCAGTCGATACAAAACCGATGATTTCATCGCCAGGTATCGGAAGACAACAAGCGGCTAAATTCGTTAAAATGGTATCTCCATTTTCTAAAACGACAGCATCAGTAGTATTCTTTTTGATCTGCTTTTTATTGATTTGCTCAGTCATCTTTTCGGCCGATGGTTTTGCTGAGTAATCAACCGCTTCTGATATTTCAATTATTTGGAATGGAAGAACATTTCGATTGCCGATCAAATTGAATAAATCATCGATATTTTGTACACGGAAATGCTCTAACACCTTCTTCGTCACTAGTTTAGTGACATCGATCTGCAACTTTCTTTCGCGTAAAGCATCGACTAGAGCTTGTCTCCCTTTCTTAATATTATCTTCTCGGACATAATCCGCATTTTGTTTAACCAAATATTTTCGAATTTTATTTTTAGCGAAATTAGTCTTAGCGATATTTAGCCATTGCGAGTTTGGGCAACCATTTTTACTAGTGATAACTTCAACGATATCACCCGTCTTTAGAGTAGTGGAGATAGGAACTAAAATATTATTAACTTTAGCTCCGACTAAATGTTCACCGATATCTGAATGAATACGATACGCAAAGTCGATCGGTGTTGAGCCATTTGTCAAACAGATCACATTCCCCTTAGGCGTAAACACATAGACATTAGCGTCAAAAATATCATGAGATAGTGTTTCGACATAATCCTTGGCATTCTGTTCACTATTAGCTTCTTCGTGTGACATCGACACAAAGTCCTTGAACCAATGCAACTGATTCTCTATTTCCATCTGTTCCCTCTTAGGATCATAGGAAGTGCCTTCTTTATATCTCCAATGAGCAGCAACGCCAGATTCAGCTAACTCATCCATCTTTTTAGTTCTGATCTGAATCTCAAAAAAATGTCCTGTATCAGTGATGATAGTCGTATGTAAGGACTGATACATATTAGGTTTTGGCATTGCGATATAATCTTTAAATCTCCCAGGAACAGGCTTAAAGTTAGCATGAACATATCCTAATGTCTCATAACAATTCTGCTCGCTCTCAGTGATTATCCTTAACGCCATGATGTCATATATTTGTTCAAAAGAATAATTTTTCAAATACATCTTTTTATAAATTGAGTAAATCGATTTGACGCGATCTTTTATCTCAAATGGTATTTTCGTAGGTGTTAAAATATCAATCAATTCATTTTTAAGTTTTTCTAAAGCTTGCTTAGCATCAACGATTAAAATATGGAGTTTATTCTCGATATCATGATATTTTTCTGGTTCAAGATAAAACAATGAGGTATCTTCTAGCTCTGTTTGAATTTGATATAAACCTAAACGATGAGCGATAGGGGCATAGACTTCAAGCGTTTCCTTTGAGATGCGCTTTTGCTTTTCAACAGGTTGGAATTGCAATGTGCGCATATTATGCAAACGGTCAGCGAGTTTAACTATGATCACTCGCACATCCTTAGCCATCGCAACAAAAATCTTACGGTGATTTTCCGCAGTGAATTCGACATTTTTATAATCGGATAATCTGGTAACTTTTGTCAGTCCATCGACCAGTTGAGCGACTTCATCGCCAAATAATGCGACGATTTCTTCTTTAGTAGTACCGGTATCCTCAATCGTATCATGCAAAAGACCTGCGATGATAGTCTGAGGTCCGACATGCATTTTAGCTAATATCAAAGCTACACCTAAGCAGTGAGTGATATAAGGGTCACCTGATTTTCTGACCTGACCAGAATGCTTTTTTTCAGCAAAAAGATAAGCTTTTTCAATCAAAGCTTGATCTTTTTGATCAGTGATATAAGCAGTATAAACTTTTTTTAGTTCTTCAAATGTCGCGATGTGGTTGGTGATTTGCATATGTTATAAATCTAAAAGCGTTGAGCATTTAAGCCCACAATTTTTAGCCCCGTCTAAATCTTTCAAATTGATGACTGTTAAAGCACCGACTGGATTACCACCTGCCATGCTCACAAGTTCCTTCAAAGCTGAAAAAGTTCCGCCAGTCGCCATCAAATCATCTACTAAAAGAACTCTTTGTCCAGGTTTAAAAGAATTTTTAGGAATCGCTAATGTAGCTGTTCCATACTCTAATTGATAAGTGATTTGATAAATGACACCTGGCAATTTTCCAGCTTTTCTAGCCATGACAAAACCAATACCCATTTTATAAGCCAGTGCTGATCCAAAAATGAACGCCCGAGATTCAGGGCCGCAAATGATATCAGGTTTGTATTCCTCAGCTAATTTCGCTAAATCATCAATGCAAGAATGGAAGGCTTCAGAGTCTCGTAAGAGAGGTGAAATATCTTTGAACGAGATGCCTTTTTTTGGAAAATCTTCAGTGATACCGATATATTTTTTATAGTCCATTTTTAGCCCTCCTTTGATATACTTTATATATACTGTATTATTATATAAAAAAAATTATTGTTATGGTTAAAATTATCAGTGATTATGGTTATTGTTTTGGTGTTGAGACAGCAATCAAAAAACTTTATCAGGCTGCAAAAAAGAATAAGAAGTTATATTTGAATCATCCTTTGATTCATAATTATGAAGCTAATAAAACGATTCTTGAAGAAACCGATAGTGAATTGATATCAGATGAGACCGAAGTTCAAGATAACTCAATAGTTGTATTTTCAGCTCACGGTCACAAAATCGAAGATGAGACCAAGTATAGTGCTAAAGCGGAAATAATAGATGCGACCTGTCCTTTGATCACAAAAAGATATATGGAACTAGAAAAAGTCATCGATACAGAAGCTTCATTCATTTTTTTGGGAAAGCCAAATCATCAGGAAACTATCGGTTTTTTATCACATTTTTCTAAACTACTATTACTAGATGTGACCAAAGACTTAGTCGAACAAATCGAACAGATGAAACTGCTTCCAAAAATTTATCTGATACCGCAGACCACAATTTCCGAAAAGAAATTGATCGAAGCAAAAGAAATACTCCTAAAAAAATATGAAGTCATCTCATATGAGATTTGCCCGTTCTATCAAAAGCGTTATTTACAGTGCATCAAATTTTTGGAAAATGTCGATATCAACAAAAGCTTTGTAATTGTGGCTGGCGATAAGAGTTCATCTAATGCCAATGAAATTTATCGTGCGATAAAACAAAGATTTCCGTCAATTCAAATCATGATTGCGCTTAAAATCTCTGATTTGAATCTTGATCAACTACAAAATAAAGATATCTATATCACTTCGGCAACCAGTGCATCAAAATTAGAGGTCGAAACTTTAGCAAAAAATATTAAAGACGCTCTTTTATATATTTGATCACGCTAGCCTTTGCACTAGCCTCAAGCTGTCGAATGCGTTCATTTGACAAATGATATTTATCAGCTAATTCTTTCAATGTCTTTTGACCATCTGGAGAATTACGGGCTAAAAGAATTTCTCGAGAGCGTTCTGGCAGAATGCTGATAGCTTCTTTTAATAATGCCTTCTTTTCTTTTAATAAGGCTAGCTCAGATGGTGAACAGCTATCATCTGCAATCAAATCATACAAAGATAATTTATCGTCATTATTCTCTGATAGATTATAATCAAGCGAATAAACATCTTTATAATAAAAAAGTAAATTATCAATATCATTCACAGTTGTTCCATCATTGAGGAAGTCGACGATTTCTTGAGAAGTCGGAGTTCTTTCTAGACGCATTGTAAGGGTGTCAACAGCATTTTGAACCTTTCTTTTTTTTGACTGAACCCAAGAAGGGATAGTGATCAAATGCGAATGTTTTGAAAGGTATGCACGTATCGCATTTTTAATATATGGAGTCGCAAAAGTCGAAAAAGCAAAACCCTTATTGATATCATAATCTTCAACTGCGTTGATCAGTCCCAATGATCCTTCCTGTATCAAATCCATGATTTCGATATGATTTGTATTGGCATAATCTTTAGCGATAGAGATGACTAGACCGAGATTATCAACGACGATATCATTTCTCAATTCGATTGTTGGATTATCATGATATTGCTGAAGCTTTTTCATATTATCTTTAGATGAGATTGAGCTATCGACTTGTTCGACATATTCTTCGAACTCTTTTTCATCATCGGTCATGTTATTTGTCATATGCCACTCCTAATAATTCAAATGGTTTTTCAAATCTGTACTTTTTAATATTAAAACTGTTGTCGATATTGCTCAATATTTCGCTCATTCCAATCAAGAAACCTTTTTCTTCGATTTCATGTGGGACCTCGATATAGTTCATCTTATATCTATTTAGGTCTAAACGAACGTGATGTGGACAATCACCAGTTACAAAACAATCAACACCGAGTTCAAAAGCTTTGTGAAACTCTGATGAACCACTGCCAGCGACAAACGCAATTCTTTTGATCTTCTTTGAACTATTTTTTAAGCCCAAAAGATAATTAAATCCTGTGAAATCGATAAATTTTGTCACTAGCTCTTCATAAGTGATAGGAGATTCAGCATCAGCCACCCATAAGAAAGAATCTACAATCGATTTGATATCTTTAAATCCCATCGTATTAAGAATCGAATAATTCATTCCATATGGAGCTTTGTCAAAATTTGTATGATATGAATAAATCGGACAATGAAGTGAAGAGTTAACTTTATCAGTTAATTCGGCTTTCAAAGGATCTTCAATCATAATCTCTTCTTTTCTGCCAAAGAAAAAAGGATGATGTGTGAGGATTAAATCGGGATTAAAGTCTAAAGCTGCCTCATAAATCTTTTCAGTGAAATCTAATGCTAAAAGGATTTTTTTAACCTCACGATTATGTTTTTCACCAGTTTGATAACCAGAATAATCCCACTCTTCTTGTGTGCACAGCGGACAATATTTTGATAGTTTAGCAATTATTTGTTTTAAATTCATCGATTAATGACCTCAAATCTTGTAATTCATCATAATGAAGAGATTGAATACTCTTAGGAAGCGACTCAATCACTGTTACTTTTTCAGTTAAATATTTTAGCAAATTATCATCATGATTATGATATGGGATTGGTCCGTACATAATCGCAAATCTGTTGGTATCACCATTTTCTCCTTTACTGAAGCGAAGCAGTGGATAATAATGTTTTTCAAATATATAACATCCATCACTATTGTAAAATTGATGTTCTAACAAAAATTGAATCGGTGATGAAAAATCACTTTGCGGTTCGATAATGATGTCATTGAGTTGAGACAGCTTGTTTTCAGAACGTTTAAGAATATCAGCGATTGTTTTCCCACCCATTCCCAGTATTAAAACTGTATCAACATCATTTGGCAACATCTCTAATCCGTCCATTAAAAGTGATTTAACTGTTTTCCCCCATTCAGTCAGTTGAAGATTTGATTGCAAAATTTGAAAAGGCCCCTTCTTGACTTCAGAAGCATACACTTTGTGACCCTTTTCTGCTAAATAAGTAGCACAAAAACCGTGGTCTGCACCAACATCCAAAACCACGGCATTTTTTCGAACTAAATCACACGCTTTTTGCAAGCGTTCAGATAGCTTAATCGTTATGGAAGTCCCTCAATAATTTTGCTCTAGCAGGATGGCGCAACTTCTTTAATGCTTTAGCTTCAATCTGTCTGATACGCTCTCTAGTCACGTTAAACTCTTTACCGACTTCTTCAAGCGTATGCGTTCTTCCGTCTTCTAAGCCATAACGGAGTCTGATGACACGTGCTTCTCTATCAGTCAACTGGGCTAATACTTCATTGATTCTCTCAGTTTCCATGGATCTGTTAGCATATTCATACGGAGAAATATTATCCTTATCTTCGATGAAGTCGCCGACATGTGAGTCTTCTTCTTCACCAACAGGTTTTTCTAACGAGAGCGGATCCAAAGCAATCTGTTGAATTTCTCTGATTCTCCAAGCAGGCAAAACACCACCTAACTCTTCTGAGATTTCTTCAGCTGTGGGATCACGATTTAATTTTTGTACGAGTTTTCTTTGAGCGCGAGTGATCTTATTGATCGTTTCAACCATATGAACAGGAATACGAATCGTTCGTGCCTGATCAGCTAAGGCACGAGTGATAGCCTGCCTGATCCACCATGTCGCATAGGTTGAGAATTTAAAACCACGTGTATAATCAAACTTAGAAACAGCCTTGATCAAGCCCAAGTTTCCCTCTTGTATCAAATCTAAAAAGTCCATGCCGCGATTAACATAATGTTTAGCGATTGAGACGACAAGTTTTAAATTGCATTGAATCAGTTCATCCTTAGCATCCTCATCTCCATCTAAAACACGTTTAGCTAATTCGACTTCTTCATCTTTACTTTTTAAAACTTGATAGGCGCCTATCTTATGCAAATATTGTTTAACAGGGTCATTATTTTTGATGTCTTGAGGAATTGTATAATCGACAAACGTTTCCTCTTCCTCAACAAACTCATCTTCCTCATCATCTGACTTATCGAGTTCATCATTTACTGGAGGTAAATCATCTTCATTATCGAGGTTATTCATCTGATCTTCTAGCATCAAATTATTGTCATTAAAGAATGAGAGTAAATCAGCAAAAGCATCATCGCTTAATTGTAGATGAGCAGTATACTTATCTAATTCTTCATTAGTGATGGGCTCACCATTTGCTTTATGTTTTTCTAAAATAACTTCTTTTATATCATCTAATGACATCAATTCCATGTTATGCTTTGCTAATTGCATGACATTAGAAATCTTTTCTTTTTTTGCTGGCTTAGCATTCGTAGAAGCTTTATCTTTTGAAATATTTTTCTTCGGCTCAAGAACTTCAGTCACTTTTTCAGCACTATCACTAACCTTTTTAGGTGCATTTTTGATAGTTGCCTTTTTAGATTTATTTACAACTTTATCTGTTTTTTTCTTTTCAACTTTAATTTTTTTCGTTGGAGTAGAAACTTTTTCGACAGTTTTTTGTTCTTTAGTCTTTTTAGTAGGAGCTTTAACTTTTTTAGATTCTTTAATACTAGAAGTATTTAAAGTTTTTTTCTCAGTCTCTTTCTTCGGTTTAGACTTTTTTAATTCTTTTGAATTCTTTGACTTATCGACGACAGTTTTCGAAGACTTTTTACTTTCAATTCCTTTGGTCTTTTTAGTGTTTTCAATCTTTGGCATCAAAAAAACCTCCATTTTAAGTATTAAATAGAAATTCACTTTTTTCAAGTTTAAAAAGAAAATTTATAGCACTGATATAAAAAAATGAATAGTTGATGGTATTTATTGTAGATTATATCAATATTAAAACTTATGTGACGAATAAATCGATTATATTCTTAACAAATATTGGACACAAAAACAATTTAAAAAATCATCTATTTAACATTTCTTTTATATGTTTACTTAATGCATAATCCTCACAATAAATGTAGCATCCTTTTTGACCACGAGATAATAAAGTTCTATAAGTATTTTTAATAATGGTTTCACAATCTTTAGCATGCTTTGGATTATTTTTAAAACCCGACAAAGACTTATCAGTTGAAGCCCTAGCTTTTATATCAGTTTGAATTTTCCCATTTCTAAAAATTAAATCTTTTCCAATAATCACTCCAACATAATCAAATTCTAAGCCTTGACACGTATGAATGCATCCGACTTGTTCAAAAGAATCTTCATCAATTGCCCAAGTTGTAGTATTACTAAAATTCCATTGAGCTTTAAAATCATCGCCAATTATAATATCGAATTTCGTTTTATCTTTTTTGCTAATCCAATCATAGCAATATCCAGCCAAAACCCTTGTCTTATTGTTAACAGCATTTTTATCTCTCAACTCATCCATCATCAATTTTGGATTATCAAATACTTTGATATCATAATTTATATTATCTAGTGAAGTGTTTGCAGTTTCTCTAATTTCTAATAAATTATCTAAAAAAGCTAAATAAGCATCGCTTCCATTACATCTGAATTGTGATGACAATTTTAAATTATTTCCAAGGTGAATTTTTGAATTTAGCAAGTTAGCCCATTTTGATATTTCTTCAATAGAACCTATGTCTTTTGAAGATATCCTTTGATCCTCATCGATAAAAAAGACGCTTATTTTCGAGGCATTAATAATTTCTTTAATTTGATTCACACCTAAATTAGAGTATAAGCCAGATTTTTCATTTAATCTATGTGCTTCATCTGCTAATATGCAATCAAATTCATTAGATGTCGAATTAACAAATGCTCCACTGCCCTTAAATAGATTTTTAATATAGCTCTTTTTATAATCACCATTTGAAAGTTTTTTATAGTAAACTTCGCGTGGCGCTTGGTTTTTAGAAGTATATACGACATTAAAACCTTTTCTTATTAACTTTGCTAAAATTTTTATTGCAATCACAGATTTGCCAGTACCAGGTCCGCCTTGAACTACTAAAGTATGTTTTGTGTTGTCTTTTAAGCTCTCATTTAATATTTCTAAAATTGTTTCATAAGCTATCTTTTGTTCATCAAGCAACTCAAAAGAATCATTGCCTTTAATCATCTTTTCAAGTTCATCTTGCAACGACAATGACGGTCTAATTCTACCATTTTCAATTTCATATAATATCTCACCATCATCCGCCTTAGTGACATACTTTTTGATAAATTCAGCCAATTTTTTTCTGTCAGCTTGCAAAAATATAGGGGCTTCATGAATGATATCTACATATCTTATATCTTCAATTTTGCTTCGATTTGACTCTATGAAATTGTGTAAAAAAGCACATGGGATAACATGAATATTACCTTCTTGGACAAATTGATTGAAATTTTCAATCGTTTTAGCATAGCTATAAGCTTGATACGATGGATGTATTTCTTCTCTAAGAGCTCCGGCAATAAAAGTTATAACAATATCTTGTTTATTACTTAATTCAATATCTTCCCATTGCTTTAATTCAATAATAATTGCATTTCGATTATCGTTGTTATCTTTTCCAGATATGATGAAGTCCACTCGTTTAGAGGTTAATGGGATTTGAAATTCTATTGCTATATTCAAATCACGATTGATTCCAAACGCAGGATCAAAAATAGAATCGATTTGAGGTAATGAGTTAGCGAATGCACGGTGCTCGCGTGGATTATTGTGATTTATACCATTTTTTCGAAAGCCTTCTTCGATGCGTTCTGCAATAATACCATTTATTACATCTTGGTGGAAATTATTAATATTACCTGAATAAACAATCATAATTTATTATACTTTGTCGCTTTGGATTTACATTTATCGATGGGATACTTAACTTTTGTTTTCTCTAATTTGTCTAATACAATTTCAAAAATATCTAGATTTAATACTTGTGACATTTGTATGCAATAGTTTATGACATCGGCAAGCTCTTCTTTAACTGCATTCAAGTCATAATTTTGTTCATCCCATTGAAAACATTCTAAAAGTTCATTTGATTCAATCGAGATAGATTTTGCTAAGTTTGCGGGAGAATGAAACTTTTTCCAATCTCTTTCTTCTACAAATTTATCAATTTCTTTGCGTAAAATTTCTAATTTATCCATAACATAAATTTAGCACATTTTTATCAAAATGTGTATGCAAATATGTAAAACCAAATTCAAAAAAGTAAAAAAATTTAAATACCTATAATAAACAATAAAATTTAATATATTCTCAAACTTTTAGTGTAAATAAAGCCATTATTAACAAGAAATACATCACATATAAATAGTGTAAAAGGATTTAGACTAGTCACACCAATCCTATGCTACAACTGTCTTCACTTATCCCCATTAAATCTCAATATTCGACGATATTGAGCTAATTTTAATTTGACATCAGTGTTTTCAGCCGTTCCATCAGCAATCGCATTACGATAATATGAAACATATTCTGCAAAAGTCTTTTCCTTCTCAATCAATTTTGAAAATTCGGATGAATCGTAATAAGAAACTTTTTGTTTTCTCAACTCTAATAGTTTGGAAAGTAGTTCTTTTTCGCTATTTGATAAATTCAAATCCCGATTATAGTCTGAGACATCAAAAGCATCGTCATCATCAACAACACTGACACTATTATTCATATTGATGATTGATAATAAATTATCGATATCTTCATCCTCAAGACAAGTGGCATCAGGATTAAGAGAATAGAACTCATTGATGAGAGAAGATAATTGATAAAATGGTAGATAGAACAGAGTTATATGACTTAAAAAATAAAGGTCAAATGCTTGTCTATTTTCCATTATATCAAGCAAAATGTTAGCTTCTAATTTAACCATTTCTGTAGGTATTTCATAAGTATTAATTGTAGATAGCTCATTTAAATAATCGCCAAACGCATTGATGTTTTTATACTTTCCACCAACAGTGAAATTGACGAATGGTTTAGCTTCTTCATGCGGAAAAAATTTTCTCGGTTTAAAACCATTTGAATCATTAACTTTGCTTTGCTTAACTTCATCAGCTTTTAAGAATTTCAAAATTACATTTTCATCTAATAAAGTGACCTGTGAAATAGTTTTCAGATCACGTGATTGTTCAATCGCACTGAGACTATTAAAAGCTGCTCGAGCAGAAGTCAAAAATTTTTCAATCTGATCAGAATCGCTGAGCAATTGTCTTCCCTTCAAGTGTCTCGCTAATAAAAATAAAACTGGATCTAGTAATTTAGAATAAACCGAAATCAAACCTTTTTTACCAAATTTAGTCAATATTTCATCAGCATCTTTAGCTTTCTTATAAGGACGAACAATTTTGAACTGAATATGGTGATTGATCAAACTTTGAATCGCTCTCTCAGCTCCTAATTGACCAGGCTCATCAAAATCCAATGCTAATCTGACTTGAACTTTAGAATTTGATAAAGCTTGTAAATGTTCATCTGTCAAAGCCGTTCCCATCAGTCCAGCTACTGAGTTGATGCCCGAGCGAACAAAAGCGATGACATCCATGAATCCCTCAACCAAGTAGATGAATTTGTCTTTATTTATAGTCTCCTTAGCTTTGTCAAAATGATACATGATTTTATTTTTGACAAAGAGAGGAGTTTCTGGATAATTGATATATTTTCCGCCAGGCTGATCATCAGTGATTCTGCGCCCAGAAAAACCGACGACATTTCCATAATTATCAGTTATTGGAAACATCAATCGATTCTCATATCTATCGACTAAATTAAAAGAATTGCCGATGATGCCTGCCTTTTCTAAAGTAGCGATATCAAATCCATTATTTCTTAACATCTCAATGCTTAATTTGCTATCGCTAGGTGCAAAACCGATATGAAAATGTTTGCAAATGGTTTCATCAATCCCGCGTGATTCCAAATACTGACGACCTTTAGTTCCATCACTTGTTTTTAAAGTCAATTCATAAAATTCTGATAATTTTACAAGTGCATCAACCTCTTTAGGATATTCGTCTTTTAGGCTTTTAACTCGCGCATTGGAAAACGATTTTAAATTCAAAGGAATCGAACAGATTTCAGCCACTTTCTTCAAGGCGTCAATAGGACTTAAATGACCATATTTTTCAGCAAACGAAATCGAATCACCGCCTTCACCACAAGTGAAACATTTAAAAATATTACGCTCAGGATCAATTCGCATCGATGGATGATGATCGTTATGAAAAGGACAGATAGAATAATAAACCTTACCCTTGCGTTTAACTTGTTGACTGCCCAAAAAATAGCTGACAACTTTAACAATATCTGATTTATCGGCAACTTCTTTAAATATGTTATTATCCATTATTTTACCAAATGAGAATCCAATGCTTTTCGTATATATTCTTTGATCTCAGTGATGGGGATTCTCTCTTGTTTCATCGAATCTCTTTCACGTATTGTTACCATATGATCAGTCTCTGAATCAAAATCATAAGTGATACAGAAAGGAGTGCCGATAGCATCTTCACGACGATATCGTTTTCCGATTGAACCTGTTGTATCAAATATACAATCGAAATCAACTTTTAACAAATTAAACACTTCTTTCGCTTTATCAGACAGCTTATTACTTAAAGGCATAATCGCAACTGTATAGGGTGCTAATTCATAAGCTAAGTGCATGACGATACGACTATCGTTATCAGCGAGTGTCTCGACATCATAAGCATCACAAAGAAGCGCTAACATCAAACGATCTAATCCGAATGAAGGCTCAACAACATGTGGGATATAACGAGTATTAGTCTCAGGATCAAGATAAGTCAAGTCAGCCTTGGAAGATTCCATGTGACGCTTTAAATCATAGTCACCACGGCATGCGATACCCATAAGTTCACCCCAGCCCATGGTAGGGAAATCATATTCGATATCGGTCGTAGCCTGAGAATAGAAAGCTAATTCGGCCGGCTCATGATCACGGAATCTCACATTTTCATCACGAAGACCTAGTCTCTCAACAAATGATTTACAATTATCTTTATAAAATTCAAACCATTTTTGATCTTCACCAGGTTTGAAAAAGAATTCGATTTCCATCTGTTCAAATTCGCGGGTTCTAAATGTGAAATTACCTGGAGTGATCTCATTTCGGAAAGATTTTCCGATATCACAAATACCGACAGGCAATTTGCGTCTAGTAGTTCTTAATACATTCTTAAAGTTGACAAAAATACCTTGAGCAGTCTCAGGTCGCAAATAGACTACTGAACTTTTATCTTCGGTGACACCCATAAAAGTTTTGAACATCATTTGGAATTGACGAATAGGAGTGAATTCAGCTTTTCCACATTTAGGACAGACGATTTCACCTTTTTGTATTTCAGCATTTAATTCTTCTAACTGCATATTATCGACATCTAATTCAGGTTTTTGATCCTTGATCAAATCATCAGCTCGATAACGGCTATGACAATACTTACAATCGACTAAAGGATCATGGAAATTAGCGACATGCCCAGTCGCTTCCCATACTCGAGGATTCATGATGATAGCTGGATCGATTTGCACATTATATTCAATACCACGGACAAAATGTCTGGTCCAAAGATTTTTAAGATGATTTTTTAATAAAGTTCCCAAGGGTCCATAATCCCAAGAATTAGCTAATCCACCATATATTTCGCTTCCGGGATAAACAAAGCCAGAAGTGATTAAATGTGTAGTGATTTCTTCAAATGAAAATCTGTTCATTTTTGATTTCCTCCAACAAATTATTATATTAAATTTTAAATTAAACTGTTCATAAACAATTCAAGAGATTCACATTTTTTTAAATCATAATACTCCAATAAATATTGAGTTAATTCTTTTAATAATTTCATCCCACTATATCTTGGTACTTTTCTGTTGACATTAATGGAATTTATTTCTGAAAAAACAAATTTAAAAACATATAATTCTTCTTTATCTTTCACCATCGACTGATTATCAAGGCAGTCAGCACAGATAAAGCCACCGCTTTTCAAATCAAAAGTAACGATATTTTGGGTTCTTTTACATCTGACACAAGAATTAACGTTTTGAACTAAACCTAAGCTTTTGTAAAAAGACCCGATAAGTAGTAATGAGACAGATAAAGGATCAGCATCATTTTTTAAAGAATTTAATAAATACTCGACATCATTTAGAGGATAGTAATCACCTTCCGAAAATAAAAGAACAGATAGCTGTGCTAAAAAAAACAAAAATGAGCTTGATGCTAGCGAAGAATATAATGATGTGACATCAAGAATAGTATTCGCAGATGTAGCGATGTTCATCGTCTCATCAATAGGTTGAAAATCGATATTGACTAATGTGCCGATATTTGAAAGAGGTTTGATAGCATTTTTCATTTTATAAAGATGTTTAGAAACAAAATTTAATAAACCATTTGTAGTACCTAAAACAACAATGGCAGAATCTTCTCCATAAGGAGAAATATTCAAAACGATACCGGTCAAATTATTTAATGGCTTCTTAATCATTCTTCAAATCCGAATTTTTTTAAGTAACGGTCATCATTACGCCAATCCTTAATAGTCTTGACAAGCATGCGAACTGAAGTAGGTAATCCAAAATAATCATAGATTCTTTTTTCCGAAGCCTGTGAAATCTTCGAAATCATTTTGCCGCCTTTTCCGATCAATATTCCTCTCTCTGAATCCTTTTCAACAATGATATCACCGATTATTTCAAGTCGATCTTCTTCCTCTTGAATGTGCTTGATATCGATGAAAATCGAATGTGGCACCTCTTCTTTCAAAAAGATCATACATTGTTCACGAATCATTTCGCTGATGATATATTCTCTCGGTCGATCAGAAACAATTTCAGTGCTATATTCCTCTTGGCCAAAAGGAAGCAAAGCTTTGATTTTAGATAATAAATCGTCAAGGCCATATCCATTTTTAGCTGATAGATGAACTACATCAATCGCTTTTTTACCAAAAGAATTCAAATAACGAGATAATCTATCTTCACCGATTTTGACATTGACTTTATCGATTTTGTTATAAGCTAAGATGATAGGAATATCAATCTTAGAAAGCAATTGCGTCAGTTCAAAGTTTGGTGCTTCATCAGCGGCGACAACATAAACGATGACATCGACACCTTCCAGTGAGCTTTTTGCGGTTTTTAAAAGTATGGTTCCTAATTTTCCATGAGGTTTAAAAATGCCAGGAGTGTCAACAAAAATGATTTGACTTTCATCATCGTTATATATAGCTTTTACGTTTTCACGCGTTGTCTGCGGTTTAGAAGTCATTGGTAAAAGATTGAAACCTAAAATTTTATTTATTAAAGTCGATTTGCCCGCATTAGCGCGGCCAAAGACGCAAACATGTCCAACCTTTTTCATTTATTCAGATCCTCGGGTGTAAAAGCGAATGGTAAAAGTTCACTGACAGTAGTCCTAAGCATTTCTTTAAAATTAGCTGAATAAATATAAACCGGAGCGTGCATCGGCATCAGTTCTGACATCACTTGTCGACACACACCACAACAAGTTCCGATATGCTTGGAATCAGTAATACAACCTAGCGCAACGATATCTTCTTTTTTATATCCTTGAGCATACGTAGAGAATAGAGCAACACGTTCAGCACAAACAGTTGCAGGATAAGAAGCATTTTCGATATTAAAGCCAAGATGATATTTAAAGTCTTTAGTCACAACAACTGCCCCAACTCTAAAATGAGAATACTTCGCAATACTCATATTTTGAGCTTTATTCAACTCTTTTTTTAATTTAGTCATATCGGTATAAAAATCATATGGTAAGTTGTTTAACAATGAATTTTGTAATTCATACATCACTTTTGCTTCATCCTCTTTGATGTGGTCATATCCAAAAATATGCAGCAACCCATGGATGAAAAGAAAAGCTAATTCACGCTCGAATGGATGATCATACTCTTTAGCCTGTTTTTTAGCGATTTCAGGACAAATGATTATGGAACCTAAATCAATTATTACATCGGTATTGTTCTGTTCATATGGGAAAGTTAAAACATCAGTAGGTCGATTTATTTGGCGATACTTATTATTCAATTCCTGTTGTTCTTTAGCATTGACTAGTGATAAAGATAATTCGAAATCACCTTTCTTATCCAATTTTTCTAAAACATAATCAAAAATCAATTGAAATAGTTTAATCAGTTTTTTATTTTGATGAGTTTTATCAAGATAATCTATCTGATGTATGGGCTTTTTCATTTTTACTGCCTCCAGTATTATTAGTATAGCCCAAAGTAAGATTATTCTTAAGCATAAAACAATTTATCGGAACACTTAATTTATTTAAATATATCGTTTCCTCTGAATCATCTAAATAAGAAGTGACTAACTTATTTGTGGTTTGTTGAATAGTAGTTAAAAGAACAACGTTGAACAAAAAGAAGTTAATAGCGTAAAAATTGATCAATGACATATAAATATACACTAATAATGAGAAGAAAAGAATTTCTAATATTTTCAGTCCTAAATATGAGATAGCAAACTTATTGGCTTTTCTTTCGGAAGCAAAATAATCTTTAGTTGATATCGCGTTATTAGATTTGAAAGAATCAAAAAAATAACTCTCTTTAATCGAACAATAATGATTGACATAATTTCTCATCCTTTTAAAAGTTATCTCTAAAATTCCGACTAAGATTGCTAGTACACTCATCATTGCAAAATAAAACCCATTGCTAGTCAGTATCAAGCATCCTAAGACGGCTAGAACGCCATAGGACACAAATCTGTTCGCCTTACTCAATAATGAATCAAGGTATTTTGACAAAGCTAGTCCATCATCCTTAGATCTTGTATGCTTCAAATACGGAATGAAGATATCTCGATCAAACTGTTTTCGTATTTTCTTGCTGAGGATGATTTGACAAAAAATCAATATCAGCGCTAAAAAACCTGAAATGATGGAGAAAAATAATGCATCTTCTTGATTTATAAAATATAAACAAAAGAAAAAGCTTAAAGACTCAAAGAGGAAAAGCATAAAATAGATTATTTTGCTCCAAAGAGGGAAAATATTAATCTTATCTTTAACTGGTGGGTGTGATTTATCTTCATAAAGCATCGCTTTATGTGTAAAAATCAACAAGAATTCTTCTTTAGGAATTTCATATTCACCAAAGCTTGGATCATCAAGCAACAAACTATTTTTGCTTATTTTTTTGATAACCACAAAATGATAAATTTCACCATATTTCACCTGGGCAATAGCAGGTAATTGCTTTTTATTAATCGCGTCCAAATCATCAATTTGGTATGAAGCATAAACTAATCCATTCAAACATAGGCTTTCTCGCATTTCTAAAAATGATGAACACGAATTCTTTAATGGTTGATGGTGATATATTTCATCTTCAAATTGAATAGAGACGATATCTCTAACACATGCTTTTCCACAATCAGACGAATCACTTTGATAAACCATGATATAATCCTCCATCTATTATTGATAACAAATGAAGGAAATATTCAGCAATTATGACAAATCATTTATAATGTAATCATCAAATAGTTCGTCAACTAGTTTTAAAACTTCATTCAAATGAGTTGAATGAAAAAACAAGTGCTTAAATAGAGCGGTTGAGCTATTATATTTACCCAAATCGATATAGGTGATTTTATTGACCTTATTACGATTGCTCAATAAAGGAAATAAATAATTATCGATGACTTCCCTTAGATATCTAGGTATTTGATCTAAGTTAGACAAAATTAAAGTATTAGCATTACTCGCCTTATTAAGTAAATTAGCTCCTAATTCCTGCTTATCGATATTTTTTGAGGTGAACAATTGCAATAAATCAAAAGCATCTAAGTAAGCTACTTTATAGCCTTTGCGGCAATTCAAATAGGCAGCTAGAGATAAAAGCATGCTGATATATGTGGTCTTATTTATTTGAAATAATGCCAGTCCTTTTTCTGTTGAATCATGTTTAGGAAAATGTTTTGATATATATACGGCACTTTTGGCTACCGATTTGAGAAGATATAAATTGTCTTTTTTTGAGAGCAAGTTCAATAGCTTTTGTGAATTTAAATAAACATTTAACGAATTTTCCTCATAGGCGATGAGGTTCGATAAAATCTTATTTTGGCTTTGTAATAAAGAGCATTGTGATAGATGTAATTTCAGATACTGACCACTAGCATCTAATTCATAATAGTATCCAAAATGGTCAGCTTTAGGGCAATTAAATAAATTTTTATCACATGCTTTACAAATTAAATTGTCACATAAATACTGATAAATGCTTCCTAAATTATTATCGACATTTTCACTAGTAAGATCTAATTTGTTTAATTTAATTCTCAAATCTATATTCTCATCTAAAATCTTATTAACCTGTGTTTTTAGTCTTTCAAGTTTGATGGGATTGATAACTACATTAGGTGACTTGAAAACGTCAGATACTTTCTTGATTTGTTCACTCATAAATTCATCATATCCTTAATCGCAGATATATCATTTTCAGAGACTTCTATTTCGTTTTCGGAAAGTTTTTTCTTAGACACACTTTTGGTTCTCTTCTTTTTTATAGCATTAAAATCAGAAGAATTTAAAAATACCATAGCCTCATAAGGCTCTACGATTTTTGCACTTTTAATCGTCAAAGCCACTTTGTCGATGAATAAACTATTAAATCGATTATTTGTTTTGCGTATCGAATAATCTAATATCACATTAATCAGTGAATTAGGTAGATTGAAATCTGATTTTAACTTTTCTATTTCCTCATAAATATATGGAGGCAACTTTTTTATATTAAATTTAATCTGCAAAAAATATTGCGGAGTTATTGTTGTTAAAACCGAAATCAGCTGATTAGCTTTAGAGTCATTAGATAACTCTTTAGACGATTCAGAAGACTCGGTTATATAATTGTTGATCAATCGGCAATCATCGACAAATCTATCAAAATATATCTTTCCGTCCGAATCAGTATTTTTAGATAATAATTGAAGACATTTTTCAAGGTCAATGCCATATAAAATACAAGTATCAGTCACTTTGTTTAAGAGGTCTTCACTTATTATGAACTGATAATTATTAATCTGAATTCTTTTTTTGAGTTCTTCACTGGTAAAAGCAGCCACTTTCTTATAATCCTTATCAGCTAATTCTTCAGTATCATCAGATGAAATCACACCAGTGGATTTTATTTGATGCAAATAAACATCTTTGAATTGTGAAGTATAATCGATGAATTGTTTTTCATCAAATTCATCTTTGATTTTAAAATGATTAAAGACTTCAAAAAATCGCTTTTTTCCTATTAATGAAGATAACAGATTAGTAAATAGCACATCAGAAAAGAACTTTTTAGGATTTGCTGGTGGCAACAACTTGTAAAAGTATAAAATCTTGCTATCATCTTTTATTTCTTTTTTTCGAAAACTTTCTAGTAAACCTATTCCTTCTAAAGCGGATCTAGCGTTTAAGAACTTGCTTTCATCAAATCCGAGATTTTTAAGCGCATCATCATGGTATATATAAGAATAGTCAACTGATTTTAAAGATAAAAAATAATGGTATAGCGAAAAAGCGTCGCTTTTGATTATCGGCAAATATAACAAGCTTAAAACTTCTTGATCAGTAGAAGATAACGTGAATGAACATAAAAGTTTAAATGCTGAATCTGGTTCAATAATTTTCATAATTTAATTATAACAAATATGACGAATAAGATTTAAAACAAGTCAAAAAAAGCATCAAAAAAGTGCTTTAACAGATATGTGTTTTATTGTTTTTTCATATATATATGTATAAAATATTTTAGGTATTTTTTATTTAAAAAGAAGAAACAATTTTATTTCAAAGGAGTGTCAGAATGAAATATCTCATTGACAAAAAAACCAAAATAGTCTGTACTATCGGGCCGGCTTCTCAAGATAAAGAGACTATGAGAAAACTACTAGCCAATGGTATGTCATGCATGAGACTTAATTTTTCTCATGGTGATCACGAAGAACAACTTAAGAAGATTCAAACTTTAAGAGAGATTGAAAAAGAAGAGGACTTGATCATCCCTATCTGCTTAGATACAAAAGGTCCTGAAATTAGAACTGGAAAATTTGTCTCTGGTAAAGCGTCATTCAAAGCTGGTGACACAATCAGAATTTATATGGGCACTGATAAATTAGGTGATAACAAAGCTTTTGGTGTCACATATACCAATTTATATGATGATGCTTTGATCGGCTCACATATTCGATTGGATGATGGAAACTTAGAACTTGTTGTCAAAGATAAAGATGAAAACACTCGTGAACTCATAGTCGAAGCATTAAACGATCACACATGTAATGATCGCCGTGGTGTCAATTGCCCTGGAGCTCATTTGACTATGGATTATCTATCAGAGCAAGATAAATCTGATCTCATCTTTGGATGTGAAAATCATGTTGACTTATGCTCTGCTTCTTTTGTTAGAAATGTCAAAGATATTCATGAAATTCGCAATCTTTTCCATGAACATGGTGGTGATAATATCTTGATTTTTTCCAAAATTGAAAATACGGAAGCTATCGAAAACCTTGATGATATCATCAAAGAATCTGATGGTATTATGATCGCTAGAGGTGATTTGGGTATCGAAATACCGCCAGAGATGGTTCCAGTTTATCAAAAGGCTATTATCGAAAAATGTCGTCAATTAGGAAAACCAGTCATCACTGCGACACAAATGCTGGATTCTATGATTCGCAATCCATATCCGACAAGAGCTGAAGTATCTGACGTCGCGTGGTCCATCGAAGAAGGAACAGATTCAGTTATGTTATCTGGCGAATCTGCTAATGGCGACTATCCAGTCGAAGCGGTTCAAATGCAAGCTAGAATCGCTAAAACGATGGAAGAACGCTTTGATTATGAAAAATCTTCCCATCTAGCTTTTGAATCTTCTTCGAAGACGACTAACGATGCTATCGCTGCCGCTGTCTCTGATACTGCTCAGTTGGTTAATGCAAAATTGATCGTTTGTTTTTCAGTTAGTGGTTCTACTGCTGTGAGAATTTCTAAAACTCGTCCTGTCTGCCCAGTCTTCGTCGTTTCCTCTGATGATGATGTATTAGCGCATAGTATGCTTTACTACGCAAATTATCCATATAAAGTCAATAAGGTTCCGCAGTTTGTTGAAGAGATGGAAGTTCTATCATTAAAAATAGCCAAAGATTATAATCTTCCTAACGGCTCTAAAATAATTTTGACTGGAGGCACACCAGTCGGAGCTGGAAAGACAAACTTTTTAAAAGTTTTGACGTTAAATGAAAATGGGGTAGTCGATTTCGACTAAAAGATTATGAATTTAGATAAAGTAATTGCTATTGATTGCGGAGGCACTAATCTCCGCGCCGCTGTTGTCGATAAAGATATGAACATTTTGGCTGTAAGAAGAGGACCTACTGTTCATGATGATGGAGAAAAGCTTTTTGAAAGAATGAAGGAATTAATCACTGAGGTCTCCGAAGAAGCTCATACTGATATCCGTGGCATCGGTGTCTCCATCTGCGGAGTAGTCTCTCATAATCAAGTTGGTAGATGTGGAAATCTCGGACTTGAATTGGGGTATGATTTTTATTCTCGCTTTGTTGATACTTATCCTAATGCCAAAATCCGTATCGCTAACGATGGAAACTGTTCAGCCCTTGTCGAAGCATATTATGGCGTCAACAAAGGTTTCACTGATTCAGCATTCATCACGATTTCTTCTGGCATCGGATTAGGTATTATTCATAATGGTGAAATGATTGATTTACCACTTGAAGGTGGGAGAATGATGATTGAATATAATGAAAAATTATACGAGACTGAATATCTCTGTTCAGGTAAAGGCATAGTTAGGCTATGTGCCTTGAATGGTGTACACGTCGAAAGTGCTGCTGAATTTTTCAATCATGTTCGCATGAATGATGAGAAATTTATGAGAGTTTATAATATATGGTTGAGATTATTGGGCCTTTGGTTTGGCAATCTACATATCTTATTTAATTGTCAATCATATGCTTTAAGCGGTGGTGTTATTCAATCTGCTGATGTTTTCTTAGATGACTTACAGAAAGTATCTAATGCTTCTATCGCATCATGGCATCTCAACCCTATCCGTTTTAAAATTGCTAAATTTGCTCAGGATGTAGGTATTTGCGGTGCGGCTTGTTTACCATTGCTTGACTGAATGAATTCGTTTTTTTAATGATTATTGAAAGAAGGTTAAATTTATGAAATTAGTATTACCTGATCATTCTATAAAAGAAGTTAAAGACAATATTTCTGGCCTTGAAGCCTGCAAAACAATTTCTATCTCTTTAGCTAAAGCTGCTATTTGTGTTAAAGTCGACGATAAATTGCAAGATTTGGCCGAACCGATAACACATGATTGCAACTTTGAAGTCATAACTAAATCTTCACCTGAAGCGATGGAAGTTTTGCGTCATTCTGCTGCGCACCTTTTGGCTGAAGCTGTCAAGCATTTATATCCTGATGCGATGTTTGCTTATGGACCTGCGACGGAAGAAGGCTTCTTCTATGACATCAAGTTCAGCAGTCCGATTTCCGAGACTGAAGATTTGCCTAAAATCGAAAAAGAGATGTTATCTATCATCAAGAAAAACGAAACGATTTCAAGACGTGATATCTCTTATGAAGAAGCGAAGGATATTTTCAAAAATCAAAAATACAAATCGATTCATATCGATGAACTAAAAGATAAAAATGCGTCAATTTCCATTTATAGCCAAGGTGATTTTACAGATTTATGTCTCGGCCCTCATCTAAAGTCTACTGGTGAAATCAAAGCTGTCAAACTGCTTTCAACATCAGCTTGTTATTTTCAAGGAAATAAAGACAACGATTCTTTGACAAGAATTTATGGGACTGCTTTTTTCTCTCAAAAAGAATTGGATGATTATTTGCATCTATTGGAAGAAAGAAAAGAAAGCGACCATAAAAAAATCGGTAAAGAAATGGGTTTATTCATGATTTCTGATTATGGACCTGGCCTTCCTTTTTGGTTACCCAATGGCATGTTGTTGCGTCATCAATTAGAAAATTATTATTGGGAATTGATGATGAAAAATGGCTATAACATGGTCATGACACCACAAATTTTATCAAGAACCCTTTGGGAGACTTCAGGCCACTGGCGTGAATACAAAGATAATATGTATATCACGAAAGTCGATAAAAAGCCTTTTGCGATCAAGCCGATGAATTGTCCAGGCGCTATTCTCGTTTACCAGAATCAACTCCATTCTTACCGTGATTTGCCATATCGTGTCGCCGAATTAGGTCTAGTTCATCGACATGAAGCTTCTGGAGCTTTAAATGGTTTGTTCCGCGTTCGTTCATTCACTCAAGATGATGCTCATATCTTCATCGCATTTGATCAAATCGGTGATGAAATTCGTAAATTGTTGAAAATATTTGATGAGGTCTATTCATTATTCAATTTACAATACCATATTGAACTTTCGACGAGACCTCTTGATAAATACGTTGGAAAGATTTCTACTTGGGATAAGGCTGAAGCCACTTTAAAAGAATGTTTACAAGAAAATCACATACCTTATAAAATCAATCCAGGAGATGGAGCTTTTTATGGTCCAAAATTAGATTTTAAGTTTAAAGATTCATTAAATCGTATTTGGCAATGCGGAACCATTCAATTGGATATGCAGTTGCCTCATCGCTTCAAATGCACCTATATCGACAAAGATGGCCAAGAAAAAGAACCCGTCATGTTACATCGCGCTATCTTTGGATCCATCGAAAGGTTTGTCGGCATCATCACTGAAAATTTCAAAGGTTCATTCCCAACCTGGCTAGCTCCTGAACAAGTCAGACTCTTAGTTGTCAACAACACTGATATCGAGCAGATGAAATATGCTAAACGTGTTTTAGACCACTTGAACAAATTAGGTATCAGAGCTTCCCTTGATGATCGAAATGAAAAACTAGGATACAAATTCCATGATTCTCAAACTATGAAAGTATCATATACTGTCGTCATCGGCAAACAAGAAGCCTTAGATAATACTATTAACTATCGTATTCATGGCTCTAAAGAGGCCAAGACAACAAGTCTTAAAGACTTTATCAAATTAGTTGAAACCGACATCAAAACTCGTGCTTGTTATCGAAAATAAGGATAATTAATTGTCGAACAAATAAACAAAAAAACCGCTTGAGGAGAGCGGTTTTTTGTATGCTAAGTTAATAGCATATTTAGAAAGGAGGTATCACAAGCAGTTATTTAGTACTGCGATCTAACAAAATTGTGTTATCATCATCACTAGTTTGATAATTCACTTGGATGTAATTACTGACGACATTTTCATTCAAGTATTTATTTTGAGCTGTGACATTGATACATATCACTGTGATTAATAGTGCAAAAGAAAAGACTAAGCAAGCGATTGTGACGCTTGCAGTTTTGATAAGATGGTTAACTTTTTTCACACCTGTTCGGTGTAACCTATCTCTCATCTTTTCTTTTCCTTTCTAGAGCTCGGAGGATTGCCGATTTAGCTCTGTTATTAGTTTCTAGCTCTTTTTGAGATGCTTTCAAGGGTTTCTTTGTCAGTTGAATATAATCTAGAACCTCTTTTTCTTCTGGTAAATACTTATTAGTCGGTTTAGGCTTACTGACAGATTGAAAGATCTTCTTCACTATCCTGTCTTCTTCAGAATTAAAGGTGATAATGACGATTCGACCACCAGGATTTAAGAAACTGACGGCTTTATTAAGCCCCATATGCAATTCATCGATCTCACCATTAACTTCATATCGAATTCCTAGAAAGAACTGTTTGGCTGGATGACCGGTCTTTTTCAGTTCATATGCCGGTAAGTTCGATTTGATGATATCGACTAATTGATAAGTGGTTTCTATCGGTTTCTTTTCCCTAGTTTCCAATATAGCTTTCACCACACGGTGATAGTTCTCACACTGTCCCAAGTCACGAAAGACATGGTTCAGTTGTTCTTCTGTATAGGTGTTAATAACTTTATACGCTGTCAATTCTTGATCTTGATTCATTCTCATATCTAAGAAAGAGTCATAGCGGTAAGAAAAACCTCTTTGAGGATCATCGAATTGCGGCGAAGATACACCTATATCGAATAGAATGAAGTCAGCGCCATTCAATCCGCTATTTTTCAAAAAATCTATAGCAGTTGAATAAGGGCTTTGAACAAAATTCAGGTCTACTTTCTTCTCGAATTGAGAAAGTTTTTTCTTTGAATATTGTATAGCTTGAACATCTTTATCGAAGCCATAAAATACCGACCCTTTTGACAGATTAGACAAGATTGCTGAAGCATGTCCAGCTCTGCCTAATGTCATATCGACATAGACCAGTTTCTTTTTTAGAGGAAGAAAGCTTAATACTTCTTCGAGCAAAACTGGTTGGTGATAATTAAATTCACTCATCACCATTTGCGACTAAACTTTGGGCATCAGAAGCAAAATTCTTCTCTTCTTCAAGGCTGATTGATTCATAGGCAGATTGATCCCAAATTTGCAAGTGATCACCGATACCAAGAATAACGACCTTTTTTCCGGTATTAGTTTTTTCAACTAATGTTTTAGGAATCAAAATACGATTGTGGGAATCGATAGAAACATTGTATGAATTGCTTAAGAATACACGTTTTACACGACGAGCTTTAGCATCAGTTTCAAAAGAATTGCTGCTGAAGTTAGCTTCAATCTTTTCAAAGATGCTTTGGGGGTAAAGCTCAATGCAACCGTCTAAACCATAGCAAACAAAACAATTTTGACCTTGAATATCATAACGATATAAGGCCGGTAGAACTAAACGTCCTTTTTCATCGATAGCCGCTTCTTTCTGACCATAAAACATTGCTGATTACCACTTTCGCCCACTATTTTACACTTTACCCCACTAAAATGCAATAATCTCATGATATTTTTTATTATTTAGTCTATCTATCCATCAACAACTCATCAAAAATTCTAAGTTGGTAATCAACTATTCATGGTTAATTGACAATATTTTTAGAAAATAACAAAAAAATCCTGACCGCTTGGGTCAGGAGTGGGATACAAAAATATAAAAATCAGTCTAATTGAGAGAAAGGATTATTTCTTTTAGCCTTTTCTTCTTGATACTCATCTTCAGACATAAAAGTAAAATCAGAATTTTCAATCTTATCTAATGGTTCAGATGAGTAATCAAGAGGAATCATTGAAAAGAGCAATGATAAAAATGCTGGACGCAAATCATAATAGCCATCATAAGCTTTTTCAATATCGCTATTTTCAGCATTCTCGATATCTAAAGTCAATGAGGCATCATCGCTGACATGAACTGTCACTGGTTTAAAATTATGATTATCTAAAACAGTGAAGTCGGCTTCGACAAATATATCGATACTATAAAATGCACCGCTACCATTCAGCGTATAGGAACAGGAAATATTTTTGATATCATAAGTGCCGACAAATCTTTTTTTCTCTTCATCACTCAGTGAAAAATCGACCATTAATGGTTCTTCTATCGTATCAAACTTTTTAAGAGGGATGGTTTGCGGCTTCATTTCAGAAATCCTCTCATCTCCATATCGCCTTTAACTTTAGAAATCACTCGTGAGATATCTGGATGAGCAAAAGGAGAGATTCTTAAAGAGAAGATGTGTTTCCATTCAGTTAAATCCGCTGAAACCATGATTGAGGCTTTCAACGAATTTGGAAGAACGGCACGGGCTTCTTCGGGTTTAGCACCATTATTTATCAATTCAAAATAAGTATCAGTCACCGCTTGATAATAGTCATCAAAAGTTTTTTGAAAATCTTGATATCTCAACGGCTTGATAAACGTCAAAGTATTGGAAAACTTATCTTTTGTATAATTGCAATATCGTGTGGATTCTTGAGCAAAAGAACATGGGCGATGTCTAACTAGCTCATGTGTCACACCACGATCAGTTATCAATTGGTATGTATAAAACGCTAACTCGTCATATTGTTCAGGAGATAGAAGCGATTCGTATTCTTCTAATCGACTTAACACAGCACATTCCCCCAAAGGTAATTGCGGAAAAAGAACCGTTCTGATCTCATCAGGCAAAGCGCGTTCCAAATAATGATAGAGAGCGATTTCTCTCTCGCTTTTACCTTCCAATAAAGGCCGTAACGAGGTCGATAACAAATAAATATTAGTCAAGCTATTAACCGGTTTGATAAGCTTGATAAAAGGGCAACCCAAATCTTTAAAGGCGAGATAATGTTCTTTATCAATTTTGAAGAGAAAACGATAATGTTCAATCATCGCTAAATGATGATTATTGATCAATCTAGAGATAAAAGCGACATTGCTATCATGGTCTTTTTCTTTGACTTGATAGCAGTTGTGAGCGACTAAAGCGATTTTATCAAAAAAATCCGAGCTCTCAATATAGGTAGCACTATCTTCTATCAAATTAAATGTATTCATCATTCACCCCTTAATTTTAAACATAATTTATCTTTTAAAGCAGCAATGATTTTATTGACATCTCCTAATATTTCATCTTCTTTCAAAGTACCGTCTTTTCCTAGATAAATACTGAGACCGATATAAGTCACATCCGAATCTTTTTCTTTGAATAAATCGAAAAGTTTAACATCCTTCAAA
This sequence comes from uncultured Bacilli bacterium, assembly GCA_944371605.1. Taxonomy (GTDB): domain Bacteria; phylum Bacillota_I; class Bacilli_A; order RFN20; family CAG-288; genus Enterosoma. The sequence continues at coordinate 4,707 of CALVXU010000013.1, read as the reverse complement.
TCAGAAACTCCAGCTTTATGTATCACATTGAGAATATCGCGATAAGTGACATTCGTATTGAGAGCAAAAGATAAGTCACGTCTGACCATAGGATAGGATGAATAAGGGACAAATTTGGTTTTTCCACTCTTTAAAGATAATAGGTAGCCTAAATTTAATTCGCCGATTAATAAAGGTGTTTTACTGATTGAAGGATGAAGCCGACCGAATGTTCCGACCAGCGATTTGCCGATATGAATATCTGCGCTGTTCATTGGATGGAATGATTTGTTTTGACTATAAACTAATTGATAACGAGAATCATTGATACCCAATAAAGATAAAATGTCAGCGATGATACCTTTTAAATCAAAAAAGTCATATGGTCTCGGATTGACTAAATCAGTCAAATAGTTATTCCCACTCAAGCCTAAAGCAAGATACAATTCGGTTCCATGAGCAGTGTCAACATGCGAAACTTCAAACAATTGCAAATCCGTCTGCTTATGAGCGATATTATATTCTAGTATGCTCTTCATTGAGGCGAGTAAATCGCTGCGGACATATTCATGGTCTTTGGTCATCGGATTGAGTATGCGATAGCTAGGCTCTTGAGAAAAAACACGGAAATCCTTGTCCATTTTTTCATCGATCAAAGTAAAAGATAGTATTTCATTAAAGCCTTTGTTGACTAAAAATTCTCGGATACGTCGGCGATATTTTTGTTCATATGATAATTTACCAGCAGTGATAGGAGAATTTTTAAGCGAAGGATGAATCTCATCGGCATCATAAAATCGAAATACTTCCTCTTCGATATCACATTGTTCTTTCAAATCCACACGATCGATTGGCGGATAAAGCAAATCGCCTTCCTTTTTGATTCGATAGCGTTTTAAAACTTCGGAAACTTGGGAATCAGTATAAGAACTGCCGAGTCGATGGTTCATCTTTTCTAGTGAAAAATCAATCTTGGTCTCTTTGGACGGAAGGTTGTTATAAGTGCTGTAAGAGAAGATACGATAATGTTCAAAAAATAGTGGTAAAAGACTGATTGTCATCTCCAAAGCCTCATCGATCATATATGGATTACGAGACTTTCCAAAAAGCTGTTGAGAAAAAGAAGATAAACCGAGTCGAATAGCCGTATGCCTGATATTCGCATGATAAAAACTTGCGGCCTCAATCGCGATAGAATCAGTCTCATCAGTGATACTCTCGTTTTGACCAGCCAGGATTCCAGCTAAACAAATAGGTTTCTTATCATCAAAAACGACTAAATCACCGGTTTTCAGTTTTAATTCCTTGCCATCAAAGGCAGTGAACATACCTTCATAATCATCAAAGACTTGATAGGTTAATGACGGATTGAGTTTTGCATTATACATATTTAGAGGTTGACCAGTCAAAAGCATGGAAAAATTGCCTAAATCCACAATTGGGGAAATCGAGCGAATGCCGGAAGCCAATAAAAAGGATTTGATAATGTTCGGCGTTTCTTTTTTAGCGATTATTTGATCGACACCCAAGCAATCGAATCGCGGGCATTTATCAGTATGAGACTTTAAAATAAATTTAGATGGAAATTGATGTAAATCAATTCGAGGAAGTTCTTTGAAAGGAACTCCGAGAAGAGCGGAAATTTCTCTAGCCATGCCGATATAAGACAAACAATCAGGTCTGTTCGGCAGAACATTGATATCTAAAACTTGATCATTAAGACCTAAGTAATTTAAAACATCCGTAGACCCGACTGGCGCATCAGCATTTAGCTCATGAATGCCGCTGATCTCTTTTTCAGACAGCAAAGATTTATCGAGTCCAAGCTCGACTAATGAGCAGCACATACCATTGGATTCTCGACCGCAAATATAGCCCTTTTTAATAGTTATCCCCAAAGCTTTTAATTCGCAGCCTGGCAAAGCGACGATGACTTTTAGACCAGTTCGAGCGTTTTTAGCTCCACAAATGATATCAAGCACACCCTCCGAACCGCAATCGACCTTCAATGCATGGAGATGGTCGGATTCTTCAACTGGCTCGCAGGATAAAATTTGACCGATAACTAATTTGCTAGCCAAAGCTAAATGATGATAATCCTCGACTTCAAAACCAGAAAAAGTCAATCGATGAACAACATCTTCAAGGCTATAAGACTTTAAATCAACTAATTTAGATAATAAAGAATATGAGAATAACATAGTTTACTCCTTATAAAATTCGCTAAGAAAACGAATATCATTAGTATAAAAACGTTTGATATCATCGATGTTATATTTGAGCATAGCAACACGATCGATACCGATGCCAAATGCAAACCCTTGATATTTTGAATCATCGAATCCGTTCAATCTTAAGACATTCGGATGGACCATGCCCGCCCCTAAGATTTCAATATATCCCGTATTTTTACAGAATTTGCAGCCTGTCCCACCGCACTCAAAGCAAGAGATATCTGCTTCGATAGACGGCTCTGTAAAAGGAAAATAAGATGGCCTAAAACGAACTTTGCGCTTATCGCCGAACAGATGTTTCAACAGCAAGGTAAGAGTTTCTAAAAGATTTGCAAAAGTCGCATCTTCAGAAATGACCAATCCTTCAACTTGGCCGAATTGATGTGAATGAGTGGCATCATTATCACGTCGGTAGACCTTACCAGGGCAGATGACTTTGATAGGACCAACCCCTTTACTCGCAGCCATAACACGTGCTTGAACAGCTGAGGTATGAGAACGCAAAACCAATTCATCTGTGATTGAAAAAGAATCTTGCATATCCCGACTTGGGTGATCCTTAGGAATGTTCATCATCTCAAAATTGTTGTGGTCAGACTCGACTTCAGGGCCATCAGCGATATCATAGCCGAGGCCTACAAAAAAATCAGTTATATCATCGACCACTGCAAAAAATGGATGTTTACTTCCTAATTTGGTTGAATATCCAGGTAAATTGATATCTACTTTCTCATTTTGTAATTGCTTTTCTAAAGCGATGTTTTTAAGTTCAGTTTCTTTCTTGTTAAACATTTCGCTTATTTCTTGGCGTAAATCAACAACCAATTTACCAACGATTTGCTTTGACTCGGAAGGGACATTTCGCATCTGCGAAAACAATGCTGAACAAACGCTCTTTTTACCGAGATGAAGACCTTTAAAATCGTTGAGAGAAGATTGATCAACAACCTTTACGATATCAGCGCGACAGGCGCCTAGTTCTTTTTCAATTGCAAGTTTAATTTCATTTATATCCATAGTTTAATTTTCGCCTTTCGGTACAGGAATAGTTTGTGTATTATCGGCTTTATCGCTTTTTGATGTTTCTTCGACTGACATATCCGATTGAGAATTATCCTTTTGAGCGAAGAGATTTTTTAAATAATCAGGCAAGATCGATGATTCTTCTTTTTCCTTCATCTCCTGTCTAACTTTACTGACGAGCTGTGGCTCATTTTCGGATTCTTTTTGAACAGGTGAAGGGCTGACCATAACATGAGGTTTTGATGGCATAGTCCCAGTTTTAGACAGATCTATTTTGTTCACAAAATCAGTAGCGATGATAGCAATTTTCATCTTTCCGTGCAATCTCTCATCCATTTGAACACCAAAGATGATATTCACACCATTTTCCTCATTATTGCCACCAGCAGCTTCAGTAATATAATTGATCGCATATTGAACATCATCTAATGTGGTATCATCTGCTACTGTGATATTGATGATCATCGAACGGCTGCCTTTGATTGAAGCTTCTAAAAGAGGAGAATTTATTGCGTTAGTAGCTGCTTGGATAGCTTTATCTTTTCCTTCGCCATATCCGATGCCGATCAAAGCAAGTCCACGACTTGATAAAGTGCTCTTTACATCAGCGAAATCCAAATTGATAATGCCGTGTTTAAGGATTAAGTCAGTGACAGTAGACACAGAGCTAGCCAAAATGATATCAGAAGCACCAAAAGCATCTACTAGAGTCATGGAGCCATTATTAAACATCAATTTATCATTAGAAACAACGATTAATGCATCGACATTTTTAGTGAGTTCGTTGATGCCCTCAAGCGCGTTAGAACGCCTATTTTTTCCTTCAAAAGTAAATGGTCTAGTGACGATGCCAAGAACTAAACAACCAGCTTCTTTACTAGCCTTAGCCACGATAGGAGCAGCACCGGTTCCAGTTCCTCCACCTTCACCAGCCGCGATAAAAATCATATCTGCGCCATTGACGACCAGTTTGATATCTTCGTATGAATCCTCAGCGGCCTTGCGCCCCATTTCTGGTAAACCGCCAGCACCCAAACCTTTGGTGACATTTCGACCTAGGACGAGTTTGTTTTCACAAGGCGAATTAGCAAGAGCCTGACTATCGGTATTAAAAACCCAATATTCGACTTCGTCTTGTTTATTTTTAATCATTTGATTGACTGCGTTAGAACCACCACCGCCAACACCGATAACTTTGATTCTTGCGTTAGCCTTCAGTCCTTCTTCATCAAAGATAGGTTTGACATTTGTATCTTCCATAATCATTACTCCTTACTATATCTACCGAAATTATCAGTCTGGATAATTCTATCTTTTTTATGCCGCAAGGCGGTCTCTTGATTCTCTAGATACGCCTCATTTGATAAAAGTATTGCTCCCAAACAATCAGTGAAAACTCTGCTGCGAGCACCGATAACTTGTGGTTGAAACATAAATGTATCAAGCCCGAGCGCTTCAGTCAAAAGCTCAC
>CALVXU010000012.1 GCA_944371605.1 uncultured Bacilli bacterium | reverse complement strand
TCACTCAAATCTAAAATGTCTCCTCCTACTCCATATGTGATCAAAGGCAGAGTAGTGTCGATGCGGAATAACGAGAGAGCATCATTAATTTTTAAGATTAAATTTGTCATCTCTTGAGTGAATACTTGATGGAATTTAGATAAGTCAACATCAAGCAAAGGCTTTTCAATCTCAAACTTATCATTTAAGCCGAACAAATTTTTCAAATCATTAACCTGCTTAAAATCGATGTTGAGGGCTGTAGAGACATTTAATAGAACCTGGTTGATACCAAAATCAAGCGTTTGAACGACTTCTAATCGATGATTTTTGACTTTAGAAATATAAGTTAAATCATTTTCGAAATCGATAGCTAGATAGTTATCAAATTTTTTAGAAGAAGCTGCGCTTGTCTTGTTGATAAAAGATATCGCGGCTAGAGGAGAAACCATTTCAAAGTAAAAATCTCTCAAACCGCAAGCTTCAAAAATCTTCATATATCTCTTATAGCTCAAAGTATCGATGCTAAAAGTGTCAGCGTATATAGTTAATTCAGCAGATTTCGCCCCTAAAGGGAAAATAGTAGGATTTTTATTCTGATTATCAGTACCAAAGAAATATGGTAGAGTAAAAACCACTTTTTTATTAGCCTCATTTGTCTTTTTTAAAATGATACCTAAACAATTTGCATAGTCAGTATGAGTGATAAAATCACCTGAGACATAACTAGTGCCATCACTATTAGAAATCGATAATGAATGAGCTGGAAAGATTGGGACGACAAGCCCAAGATCTTCATTGAGTGTCTTTTTGAGATTATTGAGCAAAATCGCTAAAGAACTCGCAGCATCATCAACATCTATCTGGCCATTATCATCAAGGCTTAAAGGAACACCTTCTAATGCCTGTCTAACATATACTTTGTTATTAAAACAATAGCCAGTGACAATACGTATTCCAAATGGAGATATTTCTATTGCAGTAACATTTTTATTCATAAAGCCCTCCAAACCACCGAAATCTCATCTTCTATCAGTTCTAAATCAAATTGATAGCAATCAACACCTGCTTGAGTATCATCAAAGAAGTACTCACTCTTTTTAGCTGATCCATCGGAGGTATTGATCTTCTCATTGATAAGTGTCAATATATTTTCATAGTTGTTTTCGCTAAAAATATATTTGATTTGATTAGTTTCAAAATGAAGACCGATTCTATCTTCGGTATCTGGAGATTTAATTATGGCAAAAACTTTAGAAGATATTTGTTCAGATGAGTTCTCATTAAGAGAAAATTGAATATGTTCTATTTGAGTCAAGTAAATCGGATTAATAAAAATCATCGCTTGTTTAAAGTCATCTAGATTGGAGGAGAGATTATCACTATTAAAATGTAACAAGGGGAGTGATAATTGTTCGATTGTTTGTAGATAGTTTTCAGATAATAAAGTACTTAACGAAGCGATTTTTGGCTGTAATTCATCAAACGTTTCGTAAATAAAATATTGCACATCATCATGTTTAAATAACGGTCTGTTCTCTAATATTTCAGTCTTAGATACAAGTGGATTGTTATATGCTTTACCATCCAAAATCAAAAAAGGTGCTCTTGTAGCAGCATTCTGATATGCCTCATTAGCATCAAAAAACAAAAATGAAGTGTTTTCACTGATTCCTGATAAATTAAAATAATTCTCTTTGCTCAGATATACAAGACCATCAACTGACATATTTTTTACTTGAAAAGTCGGCAAAGAAAAATAAAAAATCAAACATAAAACGTATAGAGAAAAAAACAAGCCGAAAATAAAATGATGCTGAGCTAATTTTCTTTTTCGTTCAAGCAATGTTTCATCGATATTTAAATAATTTATTTCACAATCAAGGCCATCATCATTAGGCATTGTTATTCATCTTCCTCCGACCATTTTATTTTATATTAATTATATATAAATATAAAGTTTTTTAAGCTAAATTTCCATTTAAAAAACAAACAATTAAAAACAAAATATTTCAAATTTTTAGCCATATGGTTTATCGATGAAAAATCGCTATGTTATGTCCGGCCTTTAAAAAGATTAAACTTAAATTTTGAGTCTTGAAGCGATTACTTTATTTGCATTTAAATTAAACAGCTTAGCAAAACTAAAAATTAAACTTTTAGTGAATACAACAAAAGTTTGGCATAAGACATCAATTGCATTATTTAAAATTATTAAGTTAATATAAATATCTTTTACTAAATCCATAAAGGGGAAAGTATTGAATCATATATGCGCATTGCATGCAGCATTCCTTAATGTCATCAAAAGAAGTGTAAGATACCATGAGTCTATTCATAGTAGGAATTTTACTTGAAATAGCATAAAAAAATCCTCTATTACCACGTGAAACAAGAGACGAAGGCATAACAAATCCATAAATAAATGGAGCTACATTTGTTGATTGAAGAACAATTCGTGCTAAAGGCTCTAAGTCTTTTTCAGGAAAATATCGGTTATGAATATAAGTCAGCAGAACATTGCGTGCGATATCGGGCCTATAAAAATCAAACATATTATCACTCCTCCCATGGTGATTATAACTTGACGAATTTCAAACGATGGTTGACAAGTGAAAATATCAAAAAGAAATGAGACTACGGCCTGCGATATTCGTGACATTTCAAGCAGATGGTAACATTATCGTTAAATGTATCTTTCTCTAAATAACCGATGAAAGAGATGCTTTCCTCATCAATAGATGCAAGAAAGTCATCGCTTCCAAAATAAACTAATTTCCCTTTCTTATCAGGAGAAAAAGCAAATAAAGCCTTATTATTTTTTGAAGGAAATAGATTCTCTTTAGCAACTTCAATTTTAAACCTAGGCTTTTCAAAAGCATTTCCAAAAGGCATGAATTTCGAATAAATATCATAATTTTCTAAAGTGAGATCTTCCAAGCTGATTTCGATTAAATTTTCATCTTCAACAACATTTGAGAGATAATTCTTTTCCATCTCACTTAAAAATTGAGTGATGATTTGAATCAATTTTGCTTTTTCAATAGTGAAACCACATGCAAATTCGTGCCCACCGATATCAACAAATAGCGAACTATATTTTTCAACAAATCCAGTGAGAGGATAAGGGTAAAACGAACGAATAGACCCGATATAAGTCGCAGTATCCTTCTCATCAGGCATCAATATCATTATAGGAACTTTATCTTCACGCATAAATCTATTAGCTAATAGTCCGGAAAGTCCTGATAGACAACCATCTAAAATATAGGCTTTTGCATGTGAAGTAGAAAAACACTTTGCATTATCTTTATTTATTTTATTAACCATCTCTTTTCGCATATCGTTAAAATTTATGAGCTTATTTCCAAAAGTGATTATCTTATCATTTGAAAATGACATCAAAAAACGACACACATTATTGGTTGAAAGGATATCATTAGAGATGCGCCCAGCAGCATTCAAAATCGGAATTAATGTAAAATTGAAATCATCATAATTCAAATTATATTTATGATTTAAAAGATAAATCAAGTTAGGATAACGTTTTTCAGTAAGAAATCCCAACGCGAGTTTAGCAAAAATTAAATTATTCCCTATCATAGGCATAACATCCGAAAAAACAGCTAATCCTGCAAGAGTCGCAAAATATTCCACATCCTCCTGTAACAGATAGCTCGCTATGAAATAGGCTAACGATGCAGCAGAGCAATTATAATCTATAAATTTAGAAAGTTTTTGATGAAAAATAAATTTCGTCGTTTCAGCAATCTGATCATTTGGCTCATGATGATCTACAACAAGCACTTCCATGCCTAGACTATGAGCGTATTGGATACTCGAACAAGAATTGATGCCGTTATCAACAGTTAAAATAAATTTATAATCTTTTGCTTTAAACTCATTTATTCGATTCTTATTTAAGCCATATCCATCTAAATAGCGATTAGGAATATAAAATCCAGCTTTTAACCCAATCCTATCAAAGGTCATTTTTAGTATAGCAGTCGCAGTGATTCCGTCAACATCATAATCGCCATATATGACAATTTTGTCACCTGAATTTCTAATAGCGAGTAACTTCTTGATCAGTGACTGAAAGTCTAAGGAATTATACGGACGTTTTAAATCAATAAAAGACCTCGTTTCTTCACGAGCTTCGAGGTCTTTTAAAGTGATTTTAAAATGATTTAATAGAGAAATCAGAAACAAATTCATAATTAATGCAAGAAATCATTTAAGCCTGGAATAATTGTTTCGTGTGGACTGTCAGGATCAACATAGACAATACCATCAGTAGAAGTTTTAGTCTCTTTTCCTTTCTTAGATTTGAATTCGACATATTTGTCATGCAATTTCTTAAAACTCAAATGCTTAAATAGATAGAAATAAATAACCACACCGAAGAACACGATCATCGGCAAAATTAACAAAGTATCAACAACCGAATTAATTGTGAGGCCTAATAAGCTAGAGTTAACAAATACTAAAGAAATAAATAATACAATATTTATAACAATCGGCAAAATTGAAATCTTAAATAGACGGCTAAAAGACTCATTAACTATCGAGGCCTTAATTTCATCAGATGAATAGCGCGCATTTGATTCTTTGATCAAGATGTGATTCATATAAAGAGGTGGGATCAAACAAATCAATAAGAGCATCAAACTGACTAATAGACCATAGGAAGTAAAGGAATTAAATGGGATTTGTAATGCAGCTAATAAACCAGTGAAAAGTAATCCAGAGACTGCTCCAGTCGCCAAAGTAGTGATGCCCATATTTAAGCCATATCTTATGAGAGCATATATAGCTGCAAAGACTGGTATGAGGAATAATATCAAGAACAGATTATTGATCTGATGTGTGACATTTGTTGGAGTGGTCAAATAGCAGCCAGTAGACAATGAATTAGATATAAACTCAGCGTCATGTCCTGGAGCGACAAGCACTGCAGAATAAGAAGTATCTGGAGACAAATTAATTGTAACTTCGCCATCACGCACAGTATTTTGAATTACATTCAAAACATTAGCATCGACATTCTCTAATGTCACTAAACTTAAATCTCTATCTACTTGAACAGAATAATAGTTAATAAAATACTTTATTCCGTCTTCATTGGTTTTTTCCACAGTATTCACATAGGCAGTTTCAGGATAATAAATGAAATAGTACGCTGGCAGCTCGCTAGGTAAATTATTAGAATCTAATGCTTCGAATCTTTCATCTTGAGCACCGGAAGTACCTATAGTTTCTATATATAGCAAGAAAGAATCAACATTATCTAATTCTTCATAGGCATTTCGTTCAGTCTCAAATGAAATATTTAACGTATATGTATCAGAGTATGAACCTGTATTGTTAAAAATATTGTTATTTAAAGCATAATTCACAGGAAGCGCAATCGCAGCTAAAACCGCCGCAAAAGCAGGGATGGCCAGAGCGATGAATTTATGAGCTTTTTTACCTTTTGTAGAAACTGTTTTATCAGATTTTTGTTTAAAGGAAAGCAAAGAAAAGTAAGGGAGTTTTTTATCATTATTTTTGACCAAGAAATATGTGATGAAACGATTTAAATAATTTGTCAACAAGAAAGTGACTACGCTACCGATCATAGCCACACCAAAGAAAACTTGATATGAACCACTGGCTAGCAAAAAACTGAATAAAGAAACAGCAAATGTGATTATTGAAACATCAAGTGATAAAAAGAATGATTTGTGATACCCTTCTTGATTGGATTTTTCAAGATCACGTCCCTTCTTAATCTCAATTTTTACATGTTCGAAATAATTAACAGAAATCAAAGTGGAAAGACCGAACAAAACAAAGAGTGCAGAAATAGCAGCGATTGAGAACTCAAATCCTAAAGCAGAGGCTAAAATCAAAGACAAGAAGGCGCTTGATAATAAGCTCAAAAAAGAAGTCAAGCCTGCTAAACCATAAATCAAAATTAAAATAATAGCTATTAAAATTATAGCCACGGCAATGCAAATATAAAGAATATTGATGGCGTTATTACCGAAAGAAGGTGCGACAGTATTTTGATATAAATACGAAATATTAAAGCCATAGTCTGGAGCATTTAACAAATTGACCAAGGCGCGAGCAGTAGAAATAGTAAAAGCATTTCCATCGATATCAGATGTTATAGGAACTGTATGAGTTTCAGCATCGTAGTCATCAACATTAATAGTAGCAACAACCTTCTTTAAAACATCTTCATCCACTACCACATCATTAGTGCCATAAGCTTTATCATATGTATCATCCAGTGTCTTGTTATACCAAATATATAATTTTGTAGACTCACTGCTAGAGTCAGAATTCTCATCCGTGGTTTCATCAGAAGAATCAGTGCTAGAATCAGCAGAACCAGTATTATTTGCAGCTTCTTCAGCAGCAGTTTTCATCGTTTGAAAATCAGCGTCAGAACCGATATTCAAAGTTGGGTAGGGTGTTGTGCCATCATAAACAATAGAGGCGACATCGGAAGCAAAAAAGTCACTATTGTCTTGTGTCATTATATTTTGATCGCCAGTAGTAGCGACAGATAGATAACCCGTGCGAGAAATGATATTAATAATGTTGTTCAATTCAGTCCTTGAATATGGTGCTAATGTTATGCGCAATTCATAACCAGTATTATCATCACCATTAACGATAGAAACATTAGCATTTCTAACTCCAGCTAAATCAAGGCGAGACATTATTTCAGCTTCAATATCAATGTCATCCAAATTTTCAGTCGAATTATTGACATACGAAGGATAAAGCTCCGTATCATAAGAACTCGTCTCACGCTTTTCTAAACTAAAAACAATTTGAGTAGAGCGATTAAACTCCATTCCATCAGTTTTATCTTCTAATATAGTTTGAATATTAAAAATAAAACATCCAATGATAGTTAGCATCATTACGAGGTAAGCTATAAAACGGCGCATGTAATTTCCTCCTTTGATGGGTAGATAAAATAAACACCAAATAATGTAGCAAAATATAGGTTATTTTTCAATGATTATCTTGTCATAAATACATTTAATCATCAATTTTAATTTTCAAATGTTCATATGCTTTTTTTGTTGGTATTCTGCCTTTAGGTGAACGATTGATCAATCCGATTTGAACTAGGTATGGTTCATAAACGTCAGCGATGTTTTCAACCCCTTCACCAATCGCTGTGGCAATAGCACTGATTCCAACAGGTTTTCCGCTATAACGATAAATCATGCATTCCAATATTTTCCTATCTGTTTCATCTAACCCAAGTTCATCTATCGCTAAAAAATGCATAGCTTTAAATGTACAATCTAAATCTATAATTGACTTATTTTCGAATGTAGCATAATCACGAACTCTGCGAAATAATCTATTTGCGATTCGAGGTGTACCTCTTGCACGCAAGGCGATTTGATAAGCGGCGTCAAAAACAATGGGAAAATTTAAAGCTTGACTTGTTCTAGTAACAATTTCAAGTAACTCTTCAGGGGAATAGTATTGAAGCCTAAATAAAATTCCAAAACGATCTCTTAGGGGAGCAGATAGCGATCCAGGATCTGTAGTAGCACCAACCAATGTAAATGGCGGCAAAGCAATTGAGATTGTTCTAGCATCCGCACCATGTCCAACAATGATAGAGAGACTGAAATCCTCCATAGCACTGTAAAGCACTTCTTGAACAACAATCGGCATTCTATGAATTTCATCAATAAACAAAACATCGCCAGGACTTAAAGAGCTTAAAATCGCAGCCAAATCGCCAGTTCTTACTAATGAAGAGCCATTAGTAACCTTTAATTGGGAATTTAATTCATGAGCAATCACATTAGCTAATGTTGTTTTACCTAATCCTGGCGGTCCATAAAAAAGCACATGATCAAGCGACTCATTACGCACTTTAGCTCCATTTATAAAAATAGCCAACTCTTTTTTTATATCTTCTTGGCCTATATATTCAGACAAAGTCTGTGGTCTCAAAGAAATTTCGATATCATCGGCTTTATCTTTGATATCTTTAGCAAATAAATCTTTATTATTTATCATTTAAAATCCTTAGAGCAGAAGAAATAGCAGATTCAATAGACATTTTATTTAAATCAAATGTTCCTATAGCCTCTTTGATTTCCTTATCTTTAAAACCAAGATTTTTTAAAGCAGAGCAAACCAAATCATAATTCTCACCCTGTGCAAAATAGTTTATGTTTTCTATATTCAACTTACCCTTTAAGTCTAATATGATTTGAGAAGCACTTTTTCTACCAAGTCCAGGAATCTTAGTTAAAAATAATTCATCAGCTTCATCAATAGCACGGCTTAATCTCTCACATGAAGTGAATGATAAAGCATTTAGAGCACTTTTAGGTCCAATTCCCTTCACACTGATTAAAGAGATAAACAAAGATTTTTCCGCATTAGTCTTAAATCCAATCAAATAATTATCATTTTCATTGATAACTTGATAAACATATACAAATAGAATTTCTCCTATCGGAAATTCATCAACATGTGATACCAAGCATTCATAGCCAATGCCGCCGCATTCAACGACAATACTATTCTTTAAATGCATTGCGACTAAACCATGCAAATAATAATACATTTCAATCCTTTCTAAATAAAGAATCTAATTATTCAAAATATTCAAATTCAAAATCATCTAAGAGAACGGTATCACCATTTCGTGCACCGGCTTCATACAATTTTGAATCAACACCAATTTTATCTAGATACTTGAGCAGCTTATCAACCCCCTCATCAGTCTTTAAATTGATTAATCGTTTGGTTCTGATAACTCTATCACCGACAATCTTATATAAATGATCGTCTAATTTTTCAATTTGATAATCAGGAATTTCGCCAGCAATACTACTATTAATTTTATAGACAAATTCATCATTTTCAAGTGAACGAGTAGATTTTTTATTTTCTTTAGTAATTACACTATATAATTTGTTGATTAATTTCTTTGTATTGATTTTATTCTTAGCAGAAATCTCAAAAATATCAAATTGAGCATCAAATATCTTATGGAATTTATCGATTAATGTCCTATCAGTAACTTCATCTATTTTATTAAGAGCAACAACCATTACCTTGTCTGATAAAGAAGGCTTATAGGAAAACATTTCGTGATTAATAGATTTGAAATCTTCAAATAAAGTATTCGATGTCGCGTCAAGTATATGTAAAAGAACTGAGCAGCGATCAATATGGCGTAAAAAAGTAAGACCAAGTCCTTTACCTTGGCTAGCACCAGAAATCAAACCAGGTAGATCAGCAATTACAAAACGTTTATCTACACCAACAAAACAAACACCAAGCTGAGGTTCCAAAGTTGTGAAGGGATAATTAGCTATTTGGGCATCAGCACGAGTGTGATTAGAAAGAAAAGTAGATTTACCAACATTAGGCAATCCTACTAAGCCAACATCAGCTAATAATTTTAATTCCAAATATAGTGTCAAACTTTGTCCAGGAAGCCCATTTTCTGCAATTTTAGGAGTGCGTTTTAGCGGGGTTTTAAAACATGCATTACCTCTTCCGCCGCGTCCACCTTTAACCAATAAAGCTTTATCACCATTATGATATAAATCAGCAATAATCTGACCATCTAATGTCATAGCAACAGTCCCGACAGGAACTCGCAAAAAAATATCATCGGCATCCTTGCCATAGCATAATTTAGCTTTTCCATTCTCACCGTCTAGGGCTCGGATAGTTTTTCCAAATCTATATGCGCTTAAGGAATTAATACCTTCATCAGCTACAATATATATTGATCCTCCCTTTCCGCCATTGCCACCAGAAGGACCACCAAATTCAACACTTTTTTCATGGCGAAAACAAATAGCACCATCGCCGCCTTTACCGGAAACCAAAGTAATTTTAACTCTATCAATCATATATTATATTACACAAAAAAGCCTCGACATAAATGCGAGGCAAAATACTTTATATAGCCTTAGTCGGATAAACTGAAACCTTAGAACGATGTCTATCTAGTCTTTCATATTTTACATAGCCATCGATTAAAGCAAATAAAGAATCATCTCCAGATCTTTTAACATTAGCACCTGGATGAATTTTAGTACCTCTTTGGCGATAAATAATTGATCCAGAATGACAAAACTCGCCGTCACATAATTTAGCGCCTAAACGCTTAGAATGAGAATCACGACCATTTTTAGTCGATGTGACACCTTTATGAGAAGCAAAATTTTGAATCTTTAGTTCATATAAGAAAATCATACAACAGCCTCCTTTATTAACGCTTGATTTTATAAACTCGAACTTGTTTGGGATATTCACGTTCAATTTGCATCATAGCAGCTAGCAAATGACATAAAGCATCCATATCTTCAACGCCAGGATATTTTTTAACTTCAATTTTACAAACACCACGCCTAGTGATGATATGATAGCAGTCACGATGAGACAACTTATTTAAGCAATTATAAACAGATGATGATACACTAGCGCATACCAAGTTATGCCCTTCTTCCCCCTCATCACTGTGACCTTGAATCACAATTAAATCGACGAAAAATTTAGAAGCATCCCATCCACAATATATCATAATGAAATTGATTCAATAGAAACCGCAGTAAATGGTTGTCTATGTCCTTTTAAAACTCTAACATTACTCTTAGCTTTATAGCGTAGAACGCGAATTTTACTGCTTCTGCTTTGCTTAACAATATTAGCATTGACCTTTGCACCATCGATAAAAGGTTTACCAAAAATAGGTTTATCGTTTTCAACAAACAAAACTTTATCAAAAACGATAGAATCACCTACATTACCATTTATTTTTTCACAATAAATAGTTTTTCCGACTTCTGCTTTAACTTGTTTTCCACCAGTTAAAATAATTGCGTACATCTTATTACCTCCAATATTCTCGCTAGATAGGTAGCAACATTGCATTTAAAACCATACTAAGCGGCTGATTAGACAGCTTATAAATTATAAGAAATAAGTGCTTTAAATTCAACAATTAATTTATTTTTTTTAAAAGCTCAGATATCGCTTGAAACGTAGAATCATGAAGATCATGTTCAATCTTGCAGGCATCATGTTCGGCTATGCTTTCAGAAACACCTATTTTAATAAAAAAATCTTTTAGAACACGATGGCGATGATAAATCTCATTCGCACGCTTCAAACCTAATTCTGTAAGACATAAATATCCCTGCTTAACAGTTATAAAACCATTTTTTGACAAAATTTTGATTGCTTTTGATATAGCAGGGCGCGAAAAATTGAAGGCATTCGCTAAATCAATAGATCTAACTGGTGCATTATTTTGCTCCTGAAGCATTAATATTTTTTCTAAATAGTCTTCACCAGATTCATGAATAATATGAATATTTTGATTCAAATGATTACCTTCCATAATAAAATTTCCTCAATCACAAAAAAAGCGGCTGCCAGCTATCTTACCAATAAGGTATTGTCGCCGTCCAAGCGCTTAACTTCCGAGTTCGGGATGAGGATCGGGTGTGTCCGCTGGACTATCGCAGCCGCAAGATAATGA
>CALVXU010000011.1 GCA_944371605.1 uncultured Bacilli bacterium | reverse complement strand
AAAACATTTATATATTTATCCTTATTATAATCAATCAAATTGACGACAAAACTCTTCAGTCGTTCCAATTCGATTTCTTTTCAACCATGCTTCAATCTCTGAACGAGAAAAATACAACCTACCTTTTTTATTAGGATCCAATTTATAATGTGGGATCTCCCTGTCACTTGCCATGAGGTATATTTTTCTTTTAGATAACCGTAACATTATACAGATATCCTCTACTGTCATAAAGTCATTAGGAATGTAATTCAAAGAATTATTGACCAACTTCGTTTCCTGCTTATTACTTTTCTTTGTGGAAGCCTTTTTCTTCTTCTTGTCGTCCTTGCTTGCATTCACATCTTCAAGCCTTTCTTCTAATAGCCTTATATAGGTTATCAAGTTCATATTTTCCAATTGCAAAAGATCCTGTAACAAAAACACGACATTATCCCAATCTTTTTCTATCTGTATTCCCATTTCAGATTCTTTGTCAATTTTGAATAGAGCAATTTTCCTCTGTACATCTTTAAGAGTCAAACTTATTTTGCCCAAATCATAATAACCTTTCCGTATGGCTTCCATGTCATCTCCTTCTGTAAGGACACCATAACGTTTATAACGCTCTTCCAATAAATTGTTTGCCTTATATAGCTGTCTGTTAATTAAATAAGCATCATTGGCTGTGCTATTACTAATATATTTCTCAATTTCATTTATGTCAATGCACTTTGTTGTGGCTAACAATTTTTGATAAAAATTCTCATAAGCAGCTGTTCTCATATTGCCATTCTATTTTTATGTAATGATTTGTTTGTTATGTTTTCAATCAATTGATTGCTAAAGCTATCCAGATAGGTATTGGTCGTCTTCAAATCTTTATGTCCCATAATCTGACTAATGATTTCTCGTGGCGTTCCATCCTCCTGTAATGTCATTGCCATAGAGTGTCGACTAACATAACTTGTCAACTTCTCTTCTAATCCAAATTCTTCTGCCAAACTTTTCAAATGTTTATTATATATTGCCAACCTCCTTCTTTGATGGTCATATAGTTTCTCCCCTTCACATTTCATTGTAACAATAGGCAGCAAACTATCTCCGACCAAATCCGTATTTTCCTTGAACCAATTAATCAAACTCTTCAAGTCCTCATTAATAGGTATCCTTATGAATTTACTTCCTTTACTATGTTTAGTTTTTTGCCTTTTATATACAATGTATTCTTTTCCACCATCTTTTTGTATATTCTTTCTCTTCAAATTAGCCATATCAATATAGCTCATCCCAAAACAAAAATAAGAGAACAGAAACAAATGTCTTGCCACCTCATTTCTCTTGTTCTTTGACTTCATGCCCATCAACTTATTTAATGAAGCCTCCGACAAATACCTTTTATCTGTTTCTTCTTCCAATTCTGAAATACAAAAACCACCTTTTCCAAAAGGGTAAGCACTCGCATTGTATTCTTTCTCCAAAATTGCCTTGTTCAATACAGCCCTTAAAGTCTTTAAATTGTGTTTTCTTGTGTTTCCACACCAACCTTTCTTTTCCATAAATGCATTATAGGCTTTAACATATTTAATGTCAATCTCTTGAAAAGCCCTATTATTTAACTTCTTATCAAAAAGATACAAGTTATACATCGACCTTTCCCATACTTTTGCATTTCCGATATGCCCTGTCTCTTTCATCTCTTTAATGCATTTCTTTACATAATCAAAAAACTTTCCCTGCTTACTCTTGTTCAGAAAAGCATCTTCAAATTGATTCAACGTCCAATCAATACCATCCCTTTCAAAAGACAACTCAATCTTTTTTATTCTTCCAGTCAGTTCCATCAATCGAGCATTGTACTCTTTGTTCATCGGACAAACATTCCTATTTGAAACGAAGCGCTCTGCTTCTGCATTCCATTCTTCCTTTCTTGCATAAAGTCCGGTCGAGCAATATTTACTTCTCATCCTTTTAATGATGCGAAGGGAAATAGGATAAGTTCCATCCTTTCTTTTATTCGCTATATGTAGCACAAATTTAAAAGTCGCCATTTCTCTAAAATTTTTTGCTGTTTCTTACAAAAATAATCATCCCTTTTTGCAAATCCAAATATGTTATATCTATTTGATAATCAATTTAAAACATTTAACTATCTATTTTCAGATACGAATTTTGCACATTCATTTTTCCTCAAACTTTCCTCAAATATCTGTGTTTTGCACATGCTTACTAATGTAATCTCAAAAGCTGTCTATCCTCTAATATCCATCTGTAAATAAGATTATTATTAGCTGTTCCAACCAAAAAGTCTCTTTTTAATCAAAAAAACAGCCAAAAACTTGTACAATCCCGCATAATACCTTACTTTTGCAGCCGAAAAGACGTTTCGGGATGTAGCTCAGCCCGGTTAGAGTACACGTCTGGGGGGCGTGTTGTCGCTGGTTCGAATCCAGTCATCCCGACGAAAGGCATATCTGAAAACGGATATGCCTTTATTTGTCATTATACAGGTGAAAAACGTACCTTATATGTTTTATCTTTCGAAAATAGATTCCTTGTAGCGTGCCTATGAAACCTTTTTTATATCAAGTGGCTTCATTGTTTTATGGCCGGTATGGGCGGGAGATTAGCCGTTTGGCTTTTGTTTTTCCCAACCGGCGGGCGGGCCTTTTCTTTCAGAAGTATTTGTCGGAGATAGCGGGCATGCCGCTTTTCTCACCCACGATTTTGACCATTAACGATTTGTTTTTGCAACTCAGCGGGATGCAGCAGGCAGACCGGATGAAGATGTTGTTTCGGCTGTATGAGTTGTACAAGACGCGCAGCGGCTCGGATGAGTCGTTCGACGATTTCTTGTATTGGGGGGAGATGTTGTTGAATGATTTTGACGA
>CALVXU010000010.1 GCA_944371605.1 uncultured Bacilli bacterium | reverse complement strand
TCCGATCTCCTCGCCTTCCTGAAAAGGCTGAATGATAAAGGCGTTAAATTTGCATTATCGAATTTGATTGAACATCATGGACGAAAGAATCAAAAACTCATTGATTGGGTTCAAGAAAATTATTTTAACACGATTTATGTTAAATCAAATTACGCGAATTCAAATTACCACATAAAAGACAAGGATAATCGAAGTGTTGAAGTTTTAATCATCAATTGACAATCGTTATGACCAAATATTCAGTGCTTCTTAAAAGTCTTCGTGAGAAGATGCTCATATCTCAAGACGAACTCGCTAAACTTCTCGGCGTATCGTTTGCCACGGTTAATCGCTGGGAAAACGGCCATCATGAGCCAACTCTAAAAGCAAAACGCGCTATCAGAGACTTATGT
This sequence comes from uncultured Bacilli bacterium, assembly GCA_944371605.1. GTDB lineage: Bacteria > Bacillota_I > Bacilli_A > RFN20 > CAG-288 > Enterosoma. The sequence continues at coordinate 20,063 of CALVXU010000010.1, read as the reverse complement.
TGGAAAAACCACATTCCTTGGAAAAACTAAAAGACAACGAAAAAGCCGCCCACCTAAGGACGACTTTTCTTTTGGTTTACCTTCTTTTGCGAAGATAGCCTGCAACAACGAACCCCGACTGATGACAGTACAGTGTTCGTATCGATTCAAACTGGCGGAGCAGCAGAGATTTGAACTCTGGCTGGGTTTCCCCACTGCTGGTTTTCGAAACCAGTCCCTTCAACCACTTGGGTACTGCTCCAAATAACTTATAAATTATAAAATATTCTTTATTAAATTTGAAGATGAGAATTTAATAATCTACAATATAGGCATGCTATCAAAATTGATCAATAGATTAAAATCTCAAAATTTCCAAATATGTATCGGTGAAATTATCTTTGTGCTAGCAATATCCTTTGTTTTAAGTTTCGTAGGAGTTTTATTTTTAAATTCAAATTTAATCTCTTTTAAAGACAATGACTTATTCTCATTCATATATTCTGAAAATATGACTCTGAATCTTTCAAAAACGCTTTTAATTGATTCAGTTATATTTTCTTTTATATTTTTTATTTTATTCTATTTTATAACTTGGTTAGTAAAGCCATCAGGATTGACCCCAATATCAATTAAAAAATATAAAAATTTTATCTATCTATTTATTTTATCTTTATTTGGTGTACTAGCAGCTGCTGTGATTTCTTCGCTTCTTTATGTCGCTGGTTTATCAGCTTCTTTCTCATTAGCAATGAGTTTATTTATCACTGGAATTTATTATTACTTGATTTATAAATTATATGTAGAAGAAAAAAATAATTCTAATTTGATTTATTGGGAGATATTCCGCTTTGCAATCGTCGGACTCGTTGCAGCAGTTTTTGACTTCGCATTATCGTATATCATTCAATTCATTATATTTAAGGGCAATCAAAATATATTAGTTACAATTTTATCAACTGCAGGAGGATTTATAATCGGTGTAGTTATCAACTATTTGATGTCGACTTTTATGGTCTATAAAGCGGCTAAATCGAATTTTAGTAAATCATTAAAGGGAATTTTATTCTTTGTAGGATTGGCTATAGTTGGTTTATTTATCGGCATAGGGCTTCAAACTTTTCTTTATAATTATCTATTTTTGACAGTTGGAGTTAAATTCTTTTCCTATCCGATCGATTTCATAATAAGGACTTTGATCGTTATGATCTATAACTACATCAGTCGAAAATTATTGATTTATAAGTAAAACTTGATTTTTTATAAACAATTTTTTATACTTTATTTCGCTGCAGACGTAGTTCAATGGTAGAACTTCAGCCTTCCAAGCTGATCACGCGGGTTCGATTCCCGTCGTCTGCTCGTGTAATGAATCGATAATTGATGCTGATTAAAGGCATCAATAAAATTATATAAGTCCGAACTCTTCGGACTTTTTTTTCAAGTTATATACCAATTTCTTTCAAAGCTCTATTTAATTTGATATCGAAAGTTTGTTTGCGAAAAAACTCAAATTATCTTTAAATCCGATAAGAACAGTATTAAAATCAAAATAGTTGATTGGTCAACTATTTTGAGGCTTTTTATTATATGGATAAAATTTCAAATCGTGAGATCACTAAGATTGCTAGAGAAGTTAATAAATTTGTATTAAAAACATTAAAAAAAGAAGGCATCGGGACCAGTGATTTCGACATTATTCATGTGGTCAGAAAACATAATGGGATAACTCAAAAAGAGATTTCTGATATTCTTGGAATAGATAAGGGGCAACTTGTCAGATCTATCAATAGATTAATTAAAAGAGGATATATCCTTAAAAAGGTTAATCCAAAAGATAAAAGATCATCTCTGATTTACCCGACTCTTAAAGCGGAAGAAATCAAAATATCAAAAGTTGAAGTAGAAAATTTATACTATGATTATCTTTTTTCATTTTTGACTGAAGAAGAGAAAGAATCATTACTGATATTGATACACAAGATCTATTTAGTCTCTAAATATGAAAGTAAAAATAATTTTCATAATATTTATAAAACACTCAATAAATAATTATGCGAAGAAATAATAGATTCAGATTTTCTCCAGCCATGAGTTTTATTTTGCTTTTTGGCATCGTAAGTTTGCTTTCAGACATGACTCATGAAGGGGCAGCCAGTATACAGGGATCATACCTTTCTTTAATCGGTGCAAGTGCGACTGCTATCGGCTTTATCTCAGGGTTTGGAGAATTGCTAGGATATTCATTACGATTTGTTTTCGGAAAAATAGCTGATAAGAGTAAAAAATACTGGCCTTTAACTATCATCGGATATTTAATAGATATTTTATCAGTACCATTGCTAGGACTAGTCGGTAGGAACGGATGGATTCTAGCTTGTGTTTTGCTTAGTATTCAAAGGATAGGTAAAAGCATCAAAAAGCCTGCGAAGGATACGATCATGTCCTTTGCTGCAAATAAAAGAAATGCTGGTAAAATTTTTGGTATTAGCGAAGTATTGGATCAAATAGGGGCCTTTTTAGGGCCAGTATTTCTGTACCTAATCATGCTTTTTCAGACTAATGGTGACACATTTATCACCTATTCAATTTGCTTCTTATTTTTATCTATTCCTGCTACTCTCACGATAATTTTATTAATATTTACTAAGAAGAAATATCCTGTACCTGAAAATTTTGAACAAGAAAAAGAAATTACGGATACAAAATTTAAATTAACACCATGCTTTATTTTATATATTATTGGAATAAGTTTGTTCGCTTTTGGATTTATTGACTATTCGTTAATCAGCATGCATATATCAAATACGTACTTTTCAGAAACAAGTTTCATAAACGAAACTACTTTGCCATTAATTTATTCTTTTGCAATGATGATTGATGCTATCGCAGCAATTATATTCGGAAAACTATACGATAAATTTAATATGATTTCTTTGATTATCGCTACTTTATTAGCTTCCTTTTTCCCGCTTTTGATATTTGGATTTCATTCTTATGTTTCTTTATTCATCGGTGTTATCATGTGGGGTATAGGTATGGGCGCTGAGGAATCAATCCTAAAAGCAGTTGTTTCGACGATGGTTAACAAATCAAATCGTGCGACTGGATTCGGTACTTTCGAATTGTTTTTTGGTGTATTTTGGTTTGTCGGTAGCACTTTGATGGGCTATTTATATGATAAGAATATTAACCTTATGATCATACTTTCTATATCTGCTTCTCTATTATCAATAGTCTTTTACTTGTTTACATTTTTAAGATTAAAAAAAGAAAAGAATAATTGTGATAAATCTCAATAGCAATTTAACTATTCGTGACTATAAAGTCTTAAATATAATAACTATCATGATTGATATTTCTTTAAAATCAGTCAAAATATTTAATCAAATGAGGAAAGTATAGTAATATTTATATTAATAGAATATTAGTAGTACAAATTTACTGAATATTTGACTACTGTTATCGTTCTTTTGTTTATTCTAAGAATGTGCTGAATAATTAAAAAACTATTATAATATTAAAACCTGAAACAAAATATTCCACTATCATAATAGTCTCAAATTAAACTTTTTTTCGTTCAAAAAGTTCAAATATAATGTCTAATTTAAAAACAAAAAGTTAATATTGTTTATGCATTTTATATTTTTGATTAACATATAACTTGAAAATGCTAATCATAATATATAATATAAAGTTCACATTCGAGGTATATATATGGGAAAGAAAAAAAATATTGGTTTTAAAAGTGCTTTATTACTAGGGTTATCCTTAGCTGTCTTATCATCTTGTGAAAACAACAATGATGTAAATAGTTTACATAAAATTTCATTTTTTGATAATAATAATCTGATTGCCGAACTAGAGACTAGAGGAAATGAACTCATCAATTTGCCTGCTGCTCCTGAAAAAACTGATTATGAATTTAAAGGATGGTTTTTAGATAAAAATGTCTGGAACAATGAACTTACAAATGATTATTTTCTCAACAAGCCTCTTTTAGAAGATATCGATTGCTATGCTTATTATGAAGAAATCAATCAGCCTGAGCCTGAAAAATATACAATTTCCTTTTATGTAGATAACGAGCTTTTTTCAACGATTAAGACGTCTGGTAATGAAGTCTTGGATTTGCCGATTGCTCCTGAAAAAACTGATTATGAGTTTAAAGGATGGTATTTCGATAATGAAACATTCAAAATTCAACTGACTGAAAATTATTACCAAAATTCAATCTTAAAAAACGATGTCAATGTTTACGCATATTATCAACTGATTGAAGATGTCCCAACTGAATATCGAGTTAGTTTTGAAACTAATGGTGGTAGTGCAGTCGAAGATATAGTAACTTCTTTAATCGAAACTGAACCTAAAACCACAAAACCAGGCTTCACTTTTGATGGTTGGTATACGGAAGAAACATTTCAACATAAAGTAACATTTCCTTATGAGGTCACTAAAGACCAAACATTATACGCTAAATGGGAAGCGAATACTTATAATGTTCATTTTGTTTTGAATGGTGGGACAGGTGTTAATGATATAAAGACAGATAAAATCGAAGTAGAACCAATCCCTATTAAAGATGGCTATACTTTCTTAGGTTGGTACTTCGAATCAACATTTACCAATAGAGTTAGCTTTCCTTTCACAGTTACGAAAGATGAGACTTTATATGCTAAATGGGAACAAAACACTTATAACGTTCATTTTGTTTTAAACGGAGGAACAGGTGTTAGTGATGTAAAAACTAACAAAATTGAAAAAGAACCAATTCCAACTAAAGAAGGTTTCACCTTTGTCGGGTGGTATTTAGAAGAAGAATTCATCAATAAAGTTGAATTCCCTTATGAAGTAAAAAACAATGTGAGTTTATATGCTAAGTGGGAGGAAAATATCCCTTCTGAACTGAGTTTTACAGTTGATGAAAATGGTGTTTTAACTAAAGTTGAAGGAATCAGTGCAGATAATAGCGAAGTCGAAATCCCTTCGCAAGTTAATAATATTGAAGTCACGGAAATCGGTGATAATGTTTTTGCTAATAATACATATTTGAAGAAACTTATCGTACCTGAAACAGTTAGAATTTTAGGATATAAATTCTGTTATGGTTGTTCTAATTTGGCTGAAGTTGTTTTATCTAACAAAATAACCGTAATTCCTGATTATGCTTTTGAAAAATGCACATCGTTAGAAAAAATTAATTTCCCTACTTCGCTTGTCCAAATCAGAAATAATGCTTTTACTGAAACGGCGTTAAAAGAATTTCAAGCTCCCGATTCTCTCAGAGAAATATGGGGTTATGCTTTCCAAGATGCTAAGGAATTAGTTACTGTTAACTTAAATAAAACGACAAAGCTAGGACAAATGGCTTTTGAAAATTGTGAAAAACTTACATCTATTGATTTGCCCAGTACTTTAACTGAGATTGATCAATATGTTTTTAATGGGTGTAAGTCACTTGAAAATATAAAGATGCCTGATGAAGCCATCACAATAGAACGTGATATGTTTACCGGAACCAGTTATTATGAAAATAAAAGCAACTGGAAGAATGGGGTCTTATACATAGATAACTATCTAGTAGCTATCAATAGTGACTTTAATAATGTAACTGATTACACAGTTCAAGAAGGAACGATATCTATTGCTAATAATGCATTTGTAAATTATGCTAAAAATTTAAAAAGTATTACTTTACCAGAAGGCTTAAAAATCATCGGCAAAACTGCTTTTTCAAGTCTATACTCATTAAGCAAAATCAATATTCCTTCGACAGTTAACAAAATTGGATATAATGCTTTTGCAGAAACCACAATCTACAATGATCAAGCAAATTGGACCGACAATGGACTTTATATTGATAATTGGCTTGTCGGCGTTAAAACAACAATTTCATTGACGGAATTCACAGTCAAAGAAGGTACAATCGGTGTAGCTGATGGAAAAGATACTGGATTATTTCCAACTAAAGCTCAGTCGATAAATAAACTTACGTTGTCTTCCACTTTAAAATATATCGGCTATAGAAGTTTTATGCGTCTAAAAATAACTGAGCTTAATTTGCCGATTACACTAGAAACAATTGATGAAGGGGCATTCATGACTAATGCAAGTCTAACTAGTGTTAATTTAGACGAATGCGTAAATTTACAGTCAATCGGCTCTCAAGCGTTCAGTCAAGCGTCATTAAAAGATATTACAATCCCTTCAAATGTTACAAAAATGGGTGAACTTGTTTTTAATAATAATACCGTGGATTTAACCATCAATTGTATGACAGATAAGAAGCCTGAAGGTTGGGATAACGATTGGAATTATACCTATAGCTCCAAAGCAAAAATAACAGTTGTTTGGAATAGTTAATGTCAATATTAATTCGATTTCTTCTTTGGTGATCAATTTTATTTTCCCATTATAGTAATTATAAATAATTCATCATCTAGATGGTTTAAGCCTTTTCTTAAGTTAATACTTTTTGCTAAAGAAAACTTAATATTCAGTTCTTCAATTTTTATGATTTATTGACGATTGTTGACACTATATTAAATATTACATTAGTAATTCTTTTCTAATGACTATTTGATACGATTGTCTATGCTTTTTCTTACTTTTATTAATAAAAGAAATGAGAAGAGTTAACAAACACAAAGCACTTAGAACTGTGAATTATATATATTGCATCAATTATACAATCATTTATTTTACAGTAAATAAATGATTGACCTGTGTTTAGATTCTATAAATAACTGATGACAAAAATGATATCTAGATACTACAAAATTCTCACCAAGTCTTTTGCTAAATACGTCAAAAATAAACGAGAATCAACCTTAGAGTTCCAATCTCGACTAGACCATTGCTTTTTCGATAAATCGTCTCCAAAATATAATAAACCTAGATATTTGATTTTTCTTACAATTGCAAGAGATATTAAGCCTGCCTGTTCCATTTCAACTGTCTTTGCTCCTCTAGATTTATAATAATTAACTTCAGATTTGAACTCACGATAAAACGCATCAGTAGTCCACGTCAATCCGATATGGTGATCGATATTTTTCTTTTTTAAATATTCACTAGCCTTTTTTATCAGTTTATTATCAGAATAAACGATGTCGGATGGTGGTAGATAATGATAAGAAAATCCTTCATCTCTAAAGGCACCACTTACTAACATAATTTCACCAACATTCGTTGGAATTAAGCTACCTGCTCCACCAACAAATACAACATCTTTTGCACCATTTGCTAAAATGTCATCAAGATGTCCGGCAGTTGCAGGAGCGCCAACAATCCCACATGTAATGCAGATATCTTCATCGACAAATTTATATACTTCTAATGGTGTTTCACCATTATTCACAAAATATAGTTTTATAGCATTTTCTTTGATCAATCGATCTATGACTTCTCTAAAAAATGTGATGATTAATTTCTTAGGCATGCTAATTGTTTTTACTGGATTGATCATCACTTTTCCTCTATGATTGTGGTCGAGTATCGGATATAAATGTTCATTATTAGCTAATGATATACGAGCATATATTTTATCCTTCGTGATGTGATGAAAATAGGCACCTAATTTTTTAATAACTCGTAAAGAAGCGATGTTATTTCTATTGACTTCAAAATATATTTCATCTTCTTTAATTAAATGATTTGATTTGATCTTATCGATCAATAATCTCAATCCAATAGTCGCAAATCCTCTATTGCGATATTCTTTCAAAATAAAATAACCAATATGCCCAGGTCCCTCTTTTAAAAAGCTATTTAAATGATGTCGTAATTTAAATAATCCAACTATTTTTTCGTCTTGATAAAGGAAATAAAACGTATCTGGGACTAAGCAATCTTTTGTTATGCCTCGATGTGAATTCAATCTTTCTTTGACAGCATCTGTTTTAAATTTTGCATAGTCTAAATTGTAATAGGGATTCTCAAAACCATTTTCGCTTTTAAATTGCTGAAAAAAAGTATATTCTTTTTGGATATCTTTTCTCGAGAACTGTTTCAAATGAAGCATATCGGACCTCACAAGTTTCTGTATGTTATAATTATATCAAGGAGAATATTTATCATGCCATTCATAACGATTAAAACCAATAAACAATTAACTACTTCTGATAAGATTGCATTAAAAACTGATTTAGGCCAAGCCATCTCTATATTACCAGGAAAAACTGAGCAATGGCTGATGCTGAGTTTCGAGTCATCAGATATGTATTTCAAAGGAAGTGCTGATGCTTGCTGTATCGCTGAAGTAAAGATATATGGATCAGCCAGACAAAATGATTATGACAAATTAACATCAACTATCACTGAAATCATCAATAAAACTTTAGCAATCGAACCTGATCGTATTTATGTAGCATATTTTGAAACTTCAATTTGGGGATATAATGGCACAAATTTCTAATTACCAAATTATTTTCTTTACTATGTCAATGAAATTTGATAAAATCCTATCTTGGTTCCATAGCCAAGTTGGTAAGGCAGAGGACTGCAAATCCTTAACCGCGGGTTCGAATCCCACTGGAACCTCGTCATGCGCTCGTAGCTCAGCTGGATAGAGTATCTGACTACGAATCAGAGGGTCAAGAGTTCGAATCTCTTCGAGCGCAGTTGATAGGTATAATTATGGCATAAATTTATGCCATTTTTTTGTATCCATAATTACTTGTAGAAAAAAAGTTATAAATAACATAAAATGTTAATAGGAAGTAATCAAAAATGAAACTAATATCTTTTGTTGTATGCTGTTATAATTCTGCAGCGTATATGTCTAAATGTGTCGACTCTTTATTAGCCGGAAAAGATGAAGTAGAAATCATCATTGTCGATGATGGCTCTAAAGATGATACTGGAAAAATTGCTGATGATTATTTAGAAAAATATCCTTCTATCATCAAAGTTATTCATCAAGAAAATTCCGGACATGGTGGCGGTGTTCAAAACGGTTTAGCATTAGCTACCGGCAAATATTTTAAAGTTGTTGATTCAGATGATTGGCTCGACGCTAAAGCTTATCAAGATTTCCTTGATGTTTTAAGAAACGATACTGATGATGTTGATTTATATATCACTGATTATGTTTATTGCATTAGAAATGAAAAGCAAACAGTCATATCATACAAGAGCAATTTTAAAGCCTATCAAGCATCAACTTTTAATGAGATGAAGCCATTAAAAGTTTATGAATATTTAACCATCCATTCATGCGCACATAAAACGTCGCTTTTAAAATCATTAAATCTTGAAATTCCTAAGAAAACTTTCTATGAAGATAATTATTTCATCTACACTCCTCTTCCACATATAAATAAGATTAAATATCTACCACTACCGCTCTATGACTATTATATCGGTCGTCCTGATCAATCAGTCCAAAAGAAAATAGCCTTATCTCGCTATAAAGATTACAAAAAAATTGCCGAAATCTGTTTTGACCTTTATAACATTTCTGATTATCGCAAAAATCGTAAGAGATTTAGAATCATCTGTCACCAATTACGTATTGTCCTTATCGAAGCACTCATTCATATGAGACAGGTGAGAACCAAGGAAGCTAAACAAGACTTCAAGGAATTTAAGGCAAAGCTCAAAACGACTAACAAAAAACAATATCACTACTTCAAATACATCGATCCTGCTTGCACCGGCTTATTCTTGCCAGGCATTTTTGGTGTTATTTTTGCTAAAGCGTTATATAAGATTTCACATATGGTCGTTCAATTCAACTGATATATTTTTCAGACAACAAAATTCAAACTATACTTGAATGATATGAACATAGAGCCCAGCAAAAAATTAAGTAAGCATCCGATAAAAATAGCAGTTGTAGAAGATTCTGATGATGAATTTTCTTTGATTTTATATATGCTTAATAAGTTTTTTGCTGAAGCCTCGCAGCCGGTTGAAATAAAGCATTATTCCGATGCTTTAGTCTTTTTACAAGAATATCAGCGTGACACTGAAATAATTTTACTAGATATTCAATTAGGAGAAGATAACGGGATTGACATCGCAAAAAGAATACGTGAGGTTGACGAAGATGTCATCATAATCTTTTGTACAAAACTTGCTCAATACGCAGTTACAGGCTATCAAGTCAACGCATTAGACTTTATAGTTAAGCCATTTACTTACGAATATTTTTCTTTCCGTTTGAAACGAGCTCTTGATGCATTGGATAAAAAGAATAAAAGTAGCAATCTTATGATTAAGACAAAATCAGGAATCAAAAAACTCGGATTGGATGATATTCTTTATTTGGATGTTTTTGGCCATTCTTTAGGTTTTCATACTACTAGTGGTACATTGTATTCTTGGGGCTCATTAGCTAAGTATGAGCTCGAACTCAACAAAAATGGTTTTTTTAGATGCTCTAATTCATCTTTAGTTAATTCATCACACATCGATACCATCAAAGGAAAAGAGATAGTTTTAGACAATGGCGAAATATTAAATATCTCACGCCCACGTCATAAATCCTTCATGATTTCCTTAAGCCGATGGGCAGGAATAACAGGAAAATGATATCTCTCGAGACGATAATACAGATCATTCCCACTAATCAACTATCACTTTACATATTTGACCTAGAACTATTAATTTTAACAACATTATTTGCTTTTAAATTACCAAAAAGAACTTTATTTCCTGCTAGAGTCTGCCTATCGCTAGTTATCATTTTTGCCTATACTGCTTTATGGAATTTAACTCTTGGATATGTCTCAGTGACAATCACCGGTTATTTTTTATTATTTTGTCTGTTGATAGCTTCATTATATTTTTCTTTTAAAATACCTTTATTAAGTGCTATTTTCTTGGCTAGTGCTGGTTATGCATGTCAACATTTTGAATATAAATTAAATCAGATTGTATTGGCATTAATAGAGTATAATATCGTCTCTTTACAGAATAACCAACTTATTATATCATTAATATATTTTGCTATATTTATACTATTTAGTATATGCATTTATTTTCTATTTGCTCAAAAGATAAAAGCCGAGGACAGCTCTCTTTTAGAAAATCGTACAAATATTATTTTGGGAACTTTAATTTTGCTTTGTGCTACCTCATTAAACATCGCGTCTGAAGCATATGTCAATCCTTTGGGCGGTTCACTTAATGACTTGATCATTTTCATCATCTCTAGTCTGTATGACATGATTTCAGCAATTTTAACCATCTTACTTCTTTTTGAGTTTTTTTCTAAAAAGAAAAAAGACTTATTCTTTAAACAAGAAAGTCAAATCTGGCAACATGAAAAAAAGCAATTAGAAATATCAAAGGAAAACATCGATTACCTGATGATATTAGTTCATGACTTGAAACATGAAATTGCAGATATTAATGACATTGACAAGTCGCAAAGAATTCAAAAGCTCAACGACGATTTGATAAGTTTTTCTACTTTTTACAAAACCGGGAATGATGTTTTAGACTTAGTCTTGGCTGAAAGAAAACATAAGCTGAGCATTCACGAAATCACTACAACTGTGATGGCTGATGGTTCTTCGATATCGTTCATGAATTCTAGTGATATTTATGCGCTGTTTATGAATATGTTCGATAATGCGATTGACGCTTTGCTCAAAGTTCAAAATCATGCGAAGAGAACTATTTCTCTCTCCATTAGGAAACATATGGGATTGATATTCATTCATGAAGAAAATCCATATTGTGGATTGATCAAATTCAAAGATGATATTCCAATGACCGATAAAAAAGAATCTATCGAACATGGATATGGATCTTTATCTATTAAAAGAATCGCCCAAAAATATGGTGGATATGTAAATTATGATGTTGATGATGGGGTGTTTAAAATAGATATCGTTTTAGATCCGAGCACCACTTAAAAATGTCTATAGAATCAGTTTTTTTGACAAATTGTGAAAGCGCTTAGCCATTTTAGGAATTTTATGTTTGTCAATATCCCAAAATAAACTATAATAAGTTTATATATTTTTCTTCTATTTTTTTTAGAAGTTTATGTAAGGGCTTTACTCGCCTTCTCCAAGTTCTGAACAAGGTAAGATTAAAGCTAAATAGAAAAGGGGAATTCACATGAAACATGAAGAGCTGATCAAGCAGATGACATTGGAAGAGAAAGCTAGTTTGATGTCTGGTAAGACTGTTTGGGAAACGCAGGAGATCAAAAGGCTTAACGTCCCATCTGTCTTTCTTTCTGATGGTCCTTCAGGAGTCAGAAAACAATTAGGCGCATCTGATCAATTAGGTTTACATCAATCTGTCGTCGCAACTTGTTTCCCAGCACCTGTCACAATTGCCAACTCATTTGATGTCGAAATCGCTAAATTAGTCGGTCATACTATTGGTAAAGAAGCCAAAGCTTTAAAGGTCAATATGATTTTAGCGCCTGGTATGAATATTAAAAGAAACCCTCTTTGTGGAAGATCTTTTGAATATTTTTCTGAAGATCCGATGTTAGCAGGCAATATCGCAGGTGCTTATGTCGATGGTATGCAAGAAAATGGCATCGGCTCTTGTGTCAAGCATTTCATACTCAATAACCAAGAATTGAGACGTATGCAAAATGACTCCATCGTCGATGAAAGAACCATGCGTGAAATCTATATGACAGGATTTGAAATCGCCATCAATGACCACCATCCAGCTGCTATTATGACTGCCTATAACATGATCAATGGTTTCTTCGCTAATGAGAACAAACACCTCTTGGTTGATATCCTTCGTGACGAATGGCATTATGAAGGTTGCTTAGTAACTGATTGGGGCGGAAACAATGATAGAATCGAAGCTTTAAAATGCTATTCTTCATTAGAGATGCCTTCCACTGCCGGTATCACTAATCGTGAAATTGTTAAAGCTGTTAACGAAAATAAGATTGATGTTTCTTATCTCGATCAATCCGTGGACTATTTCTTGTCATTAGTGGATAAGATATATTACGAAAATGATGACACTAGTTTCGATCAAAAAGAGGATGACGAAGTAGTCATCAAAGCAGCGAGAGAAAGTTTCGTCTTATTAAAGAATGATGACAATATTTTGCCATTAAAATCTAAAACCAAAGTTGCTGTAATCGGTGATTTAGCTTTTTCTCCGCGTTATCAAGGCGCAGGCTCTTCAAAAGTTAATCCATATCGTGTTGTTTCCTTACTTGATGCTTTAAAAGGAACCGATTTAGAAATCATCGGTGCAGAAAAAGGTTACAAACGTTATGGTGGTAAGTCGAATGGACTCATCAAATCAGCCTGCAAGTTAGCTAAGCAAGCTGATTTAGTCATTTTAGCAATCGGTTTAGACGAATATTCTGAAGTCGAAGGACTTGATCGTGAAACATTTAAGATTCCGAACAATCAACTTATGCTATTAAATGAATTAAAGAAGATAGGCAAAAAGATTGTCACTGTCTTATCCTGTGGTTGCGCTGTTGATATGAAAGAGATCAATAACGCTTCTTCCGCAATACTCTTCACTGCTTTATGTGGTCAATCTGGTCAAATTGCCGCCGCTGAAATCCTCACAGGTAAAGTGAATCCTTCAGGTCATTTATCAGAAACCTTCCCACTGAATTATGAAGATGTTCCTTCTTCAAACTATTTCCCAGGTAAAGAACTTACTGCTGAATATCGTGAAGGCTTATATGTCGGTTATCGCTATTATACGACTAAGGAAATACCTGTTGCTTACCCATTCGGTTACGGATTATCTTATTCCACATTCGAATATAGTGATTTAGCAATCGATCACACAGGTGCTCATTTTAAAGTCACTAATACTAGTGATATAGATGGTAAGACTGTTGCTCAATTATATGTATCTATGCTAAATCCTAAAATTTTCCGTCCTAAATTAGAGTTAAAGGGATTTAAAAAAGTTTTGATTAAGGCTCACGAAACTGTTGATGTTTTCATTCCGTTTGATGAAAGAACCTTCAGATATTTCAATGTCAAAACAAATAAATTTGAAATCGAAGGAGGCAAGTACAATATTTTGATTTCTACCGATTGCTTAACACATGTTTTACAAGGCGAAATAGAGCTTGCTGGCACAACCGACATCAATCCATATGAGGGACAGAATGTTCATAAATATGAAACCGCTGATATCAAAAATATCTCTGACGAAGAATTCACAACTCTCTTAGGACATAAGATTCCAGATAGTAAATTCGTGAGGGACAAGAAAGGCCGCATCATTGTGACACCTAATACCACGATGCGTGACCTAGTTAATGCTCCTGGTAGAACCGGTCGCTTCTTTGGTAAAGCAGTTCGTTTCGCTATCCGTTTCTTAAGATTCTTCGGAGCACGTCAAACATCCAACACTTTAATCCAAGGAGTCTATAACCAAACTGTTAAAACGATTTCTCGTATGACCAATGGCTTTATGGACTGGGAGGAATTGCTCGGATTGATTGATATGTTCAATGGTAAATTCCGAGCGGGCTTTAAACGATTTAACACTGCGAGAAAAGCTTATAAGAAATTTAAAAAAGCGGAGAAGAAAGCTCTCAAGGCTAGCAGCAAATAATTGTATTAACGCACTAAAAACATTATAAAGCTATCTTCAAAATTGATTCTAGAACAAGAAAGGCATCTAAAAACCGCCTTTCTTGTTTTTAATTATTCCATTCTTTAATATAGCCAAAATATCACTTGCATTATTTAACTAATTTTCTTAGAATAGATAAGCTTATCACTCGGGACATTGCGCAGCTTGGTAGCGCACTTGCTTTGGGAGCAAGGGGTCATGAGTTCGAATCTCATTGTCCCGATTTTTTGAAAATATGCCCTTAAATTAGGGCTTTTTTTATTTATAATATCCCTGCTTCACATAATATATCTGCCTCAGTTTTTTCTCAGATAATAGAACAATTGTGATAATCGCAATTGTTGCATCAGTTATATTTGTTGGGACTCTAATTTTCTTGTTTTTCATAATTTATAACTATTTTGATAATCGTTCTACCTCACACAAAAGATAATTTTTACATATTCGTCCTAGAGTCTAGTTTATTTAATAAAAGTCATGTTCAAAATATTATGCCCCTTTCTTTTACTCCATAGAATCCCTCTTTATTATTCTTAGTACAAAATTTTAACAATTTATTCACTATAAAAGATTATAAATATATTGCACATGCACAAGTATATGAAATTTCTAATAACAAAAATTTAACTTACTTTTTTCTATAATGATATCTTGTTTTTTTCAAAAAAGAATAAAGTGCAGTTTTGGTGCAATAATTTTATTCATTAAGATTTGTATTTATCATTTTAAATTTTAGCTTCAAATATAAGAGATAAGAATTTGAATAAGATTTTGGACTGGTTCGGAAGATGTCTTTTATAGTCATTTAATGGATTTGAACGTTTTTTACCAGCATAGCTATACTGGACTTATTCTTATCTCCTTATTGAAGTATTTTATAAATGCTACCTTCAGACTCCAACCTATTCCTAGTACTACTAGACTCTATTTCTTAAATAAAATTTAATTGTTTTAAGAAATACATTGCATTTCATATACAAAAGAAAATAAGATAACGCTTACATTTTTCTTTTCACTTTCTTAGTAGAAAATTAAAAAAAACTATGATAAATGTATATAGATGATTTTTATATTTGTGGAGGTACGATATGATTAAAACTAAAAGCAAAACAGATACCAAAAAAGTCGGCTATATTGATTTTTTCAAATTGTTTATCAAATCCGTAAGAGAATATAAAAAGCCATCGATCATAGCTATAATCTTTATCACTTTAGAAACATTATTTGAATGCTTCATCCCCTATGTTATGAACTTACTACTCAATTTTATCAGCGATCAAAATAAAAGTATTATTGGTGGTGAGGCGATTTCTGAAAATTTTATCCCGATAACTATTGGCTTTGGGGCTGGATTATTAGTAATGGCTTTTTGCTCGTTGTTTTGCGGTATAACAGCAGGTAAATTTGCTGCCAAAGCTTCTGTGGGTTTTGCCACCAATATCAGACAAGATTTGTTCTATAAAATTCAAAGTTTTTCTTTTAACAACATCGATAAGTTCTCAATATCTTCCTTAGTAACGCGTCAAACTACAGATATAACATATATTCAAATGTGTTATCAAATCATGATTCGTATCGCTTTAAGAGCTCCACTAATGTTCATCTTTTCAATTATTCTAGCTAGTGTGATGGCCCCATCTTTGGCATGGGTTTATGCAATATTAATTCCTATTCTTGCAATAGCTTTATTTTTAGTCGTTAAATTCTCTCTTCCTATTTTTAATCGCGTATTCGACAAATACGATGCTTTGAATGAATCAGTCGAAGAGAATGTACACGGAATAAGGGTTGTAAAAACTTATACAAGAGAAGATTTTGAAAAGCAAAAGTTCAAAAAAGCCAGTGAAAATATACGTGATGATTTTGTCAAAGCCGAACGAATCTTGGCTTTATCTAATCCAATCTTGACCTTCGCCTTATATGTTTCAATGCTATTTATCGTCACTTTTGGTTCATATTCAATTTTGATGATAACTGGGAGCACTGTTGAAATAGGTCATATCTCTGCCTTGATCACTTATGGTGCACAAATATTGTCTTCATTGATGATGCTCTCAATGGTTCTAGTAATGATTTCTATGTCGACTGCGTCCATGCGACGTGTTTACGAAGTTTTAGTTGAAGTTCCAACAATCAAAAATTGTGATAATCCTATTTATGAAGTCGCTGATGGTTCGATCGAATATAAAAATGTTTCCTTTAAATATCGAAAAGATGCTGAAAAATATGCTTTAGCAGATATAAATTTAAAGTTTTATTCAGGGGAAACAATCGGTATTATCGGAGGTACTGGATCTTCTAAATCAACACTAGTTAACCTTCTATCGCTATTTTATGATACGACGGAAGGCGAGGTGATCGTCGGCGGTCATAACGTCAAGGATTATGATGTTAAAACTCTGCGTGAAAATGTCTCGATGGTCTTGCAAAAAAATATTTTATTTTCTGGTACTATCAAAGAAAATCTGCGTTGGGGAAATAAAAACGCTACTGATGAAGAAATTGTTGAAGCGTGTAAAATAGCTCAAGCTGATTCTTTTATCGAAACGTTCCCTAAAAAGTATGATACTTTAATTCAACAAGGTGGAAGTAACGTCTCTGGCGGTCAAAAGCAGCGCCTTTGTATAGCTAGAGCTATCTTAAAGAAGCCGAAAATTCTTGTCATGGATGATTCGACATCAGCAGTCGACACCAAAACTGATGCTTTGATACGTGAAGGCCTAAGTACAACTTTAAATGGCACAACGAAAATCATCATCGCTCAACGAATTTCTTCGGTTCAAGATGCTGATGTCATTCTTGTCATGGATGACGGCCATATAAATGGCATGGGCACTCATGAAGAGTTGCTTAAAACAAATGCGATTTATAAAGAGATTTATGATTTGCAAAATCGTGCTGGAGGTGATTCTAATGACTGAAATCAAGAAAAAACGTCATCCTCTTATCAGAGTTATTTTTGACTATATCAAAATGCATAAATTCGCTTTCATCTTTTCTGTAGTCTGCATTTTATTCGCAGCTTTTGGACATATTGCTGCTCCTCTAGTGCTTCAAAGAGTCACTAATGCATTGATTGAAGCCGCCTCAGACAATATCGTCAATAGTGATGTGTGGAAAGAGATTACTCCTGATTTAATCACGTTAGGAGTAGCTTATATTATTTCAATCATCGCGGAATTCTCTTATTCACAAATCACTGCTATCGCTGGTCAAAAGTATATGGACGATTTGCGTAAACACCTCTTCAATCACATGGAAGGTTTACCAGTTAAGTTTTTTGATACTCATGACAAAGGCGATATCATGAGTATCTATATCAACGATGTGGATACGATTCGTCAATTGATTATTCAATCGATGTCGACTATCTTGATTTGTTTTTGTACATTCCTCTCAGTATTTGTCATCATGATATTAACATCGATTTATATGACATTGGTCGTCATATTTGCCACCTGTGTGATGGCTTTAGTCATTTACAAAGTCGGTGGACATTCTTCCAAGAATTTTATCGCACAACAAAAAATGGTCGGTCGTCAAGAGGGCTTCGTTGAAGAGATGATGGTCGGACTAAAAGTTATAAAATCTTTCTGCCATGAAGAAGAATCAAAACATAACTTTGATGACATCAACCATCAATTGCAAGAGGTGTCATATTCTGCTAACTCTTATGCCAATATTTTGATGCCGATATTAGGAAATATCGGAAATGTCCTCTATGTTTCTATCGCCATATTAGGAACAGTTTTCTTTTATAACGATATTCACGATCCGGCTCTTTTACAGGCTAATAATAACTGGTTAGCTATCATCGTCAGTTTCTTGCCTATGGTGAAACAATTCACCAACGCTACAGCTGAAATCGCTAATCAAATCAACTCCATCGCATTAGCTATCGGTGGATCTAGCCGTGTCTTTGCTCTTTTAGATGAAGAAAAAGAAGTTGATGATGGTTATGTGACTCTAGTCAGAGCCAAATATGATGAACATGGTGAAATCGTCGAGGTCGAAAACGAGAAGGATCAGACTATTTGGGCATGGAAACATCCTCATACAGCTGATCATTCAATCACATATACTTTACTGCGTGGTGATATCCGAATGTTTGATGTCGATTTCGCTTATACACCTGACAAAGTAGTATTACATAATATTTCTTTATATGCGAAGCCTGGACAGAAGGTTGCATTTGTCGGTGCGACTGGTGCCGGAAAAACAACCATCACCAATCTATTGAATCGTTTCTATGATATTGCTGATGGTAAAATTCGATATGATGGAATCAATATCAACAAGATTTGTAAAAAAGATCTCAGACGTTCGTTGGGTATGGTTTTACAAGATACTAATCTCTTCACCGGAACAATCATGGATAACATCAGGTATGGAAAACTTGATGCCACTGATGACGAATGCATAGCTGCGGCAAAATTAGCTAATGCTGACTCATTTATTCAGCGTTTACCTCACGGATATAACACCATGCTGACCAATGATGGTGCTAACCTATCGCAAGGTCAAAGACAACTTTTGTCAATCGCACGCGCTGCTGTCAATAACGCTCCTGTTCTGATACTTGATGAAGCTACCTCTTCGATTGATACTAGAACTGAAGCGATCGTCACAAAAGGTATGGATAATTTGATGAAGGGAAGAACTGTCTTTGTTATCGCTCATCGTTTGTCTACTATTCAAAACTCAAATGTCATCATCGTGCTAGATCACGGCAGAATAATCGAAAGAGGCGACCATGATGACCTCATCAAAGCTAAAGGAACCTATTATCAGTTATATACGGGGGCATTCGAATTAGAATAAATCATAAGGGGATAGCCCCCTTTTTATAACTTATGAATATTTATGATTTTTATATTACGCTAAATAATGGCGAGTTGATATCCCTCGAAGCTTTTAAAGGGAAGGTATTATTGATTTTCAATTCATCACCTTTATGTTATTTGAGTGATTACTATAAAGATATTCAGTCAACATATCATTTATTTAAAAGAGATGGTTTAGAAATCATTGACTTTCCTTCTGACACTTTTACCAATCTGAGCAGTTATACAGAAGAAGAAATCGAAACGGAAATTCAAAAACGATATAAAACTTCTTTTTTAAGAACAAAGCGTATCTCTCTTCAAGACAATATCAAAGAGCCGCTTTTCTCTTTTCTAGAATTCAAAACTAAATTTCAAGGCTTCTATGACCAAGATCCATTCACCACAACTCTCATTGATATCGTTAAAAAAAGAGATCCATATTTTCAAAAAAATTCAAAGATAAAATGGAATTTTACATTCTTTATCATTGACAGAACTGGAAATATAGTTAAAAGATATGAGCCGACAACTCCATTCAGCCGTATTACCAAGGCTATTAATCGCATCCTTTAAATTGATTTGGTTGTTTTATTTATTTATATAAATTAAAATTATATGGTTTATATAGAGGAGGAACAAAATGAACATTGGTATAGTTTCCTTAGGATGTGCTAAAAACCAAGTCGATTTAGAAGAGATTTTAGC
>CALVXU010000009.1 GCA_944371605.1 uncultured Bacilli bacterium | reverse complement strand
AGAGCGACAAATGATATTCAACAAGTTTCTATGTGTACTCTTTTGATGCTAAGAATGGTTTTTGCTGCTCCTGTCACTGCTATTTGGGCTATTTGCAAAATCTCAGCTACTTCTTATGAATTGCCTTTAGCTACTGGTATAGCTATCGCTTTAATGGTTTTAGCTTTAGCCTTAATCATGGGTTCTGTCTTACCTAAATTTAAGACTATGCAGAAGCAGATTGATAAGATAAACGCATTGACACAAGAAAATCTCAGCGGTATCCGTGTTGTTCGCGCTTATAATGCTGAAAAATATCAAGAAGAAAAGTTTAAAAATGCTAATATCGATTTAACAAAAACACAATTATTTGCTGGCCGTGTTCTAGCTATCATGTCTCCAGTCATGACTATCATTATGAATGGTTTAACATTGATTATTTATTGGCTTGGCGCCATTTTAATCAATGCTAAAAACACGGCGGTTGATTATGCGGTAATAACTTCTTTCTCGACTCTTGCTACTCAAATCGTTATGGCATTTATGATGTTACTTATGATGTTCATCATGTGGCCAAGAGCATCAGTCTCAGCTAAGCGTATCAATGAAGTTTTATCTACTGAAAGCACGATCATCGATCCTATCGAAGAAAAACCATTGACTGAAGTAGGAACAGTGGAATTCAAAGATGTCTCTTTCCGTTATCCTGACGCAGAAGCTGATATTCTTGAACATATTTCTTTCAAAGTGAAAAAGGGGCAAACCATCGCTTTTATCGGCCCTACTGGATCTGGTAAAAGCACGTTAGTCAATTTGGTCACACGCTTATATGATGCGACTGAAGGTGAAGTTTTAGTTGATGGAGTTAATATCAAAGATATCAAGCAACAAACTTTGAGAAAAAGAATCGGATTCGTTCCTCAAAAAGGTCTTCTTTTCTCTGGCACTGTCCGCTCTAATCTCGGTTTCGGACTCACCACTCCGATGAGTGACGAAGAATGCAAAAAGGCCTGCGAAATCAGTTGTGCTGAAGAATTTGTTTCTAAGATGCAAGGGAAATATGATGCTCCTATTGCTCAAGGTGGAAGCAATGTCTCTGGCGGTCAAAGACAAAGACTTTGTATTGCTAGAGCGATTGCGATTAAACCGGAGATTTTTGTCTTCGATGATTCATTCTCAGCTTTGGATTTTAAAACTGATAGAACAGTTCGTGAAAACTTAAAAAATGAGGAGAGCGAAGCTACTAAACTGATCGTAGCTCAAAGAATTGGAACCATCATGGATGCTGATCAGATTGTTGTTTTACAAGAAGGCCAGATGGTCGGTGTCGGTACGCATCAAGAGTTACTTCACAACTGTGAAGTTTATCGTGATATCGCGCTCTCTCAACTTTCTAAGGAGGAATTAGGATTATGAACATGACTAATCAACCAAGTGCCAGACTTAAAAAAGGTCAATTCACTTCCTCCATCAAAAAATTAGCTAGCGATGGTAAGAATTATCTAGTTCCAGTGATTGTTGCCGCTCTATTATTGATCGTTTCGGTAGTTCTACAAGTTTTAGCGCCTAGCTATATGCAGAGCTTCACTGATTTGATCGCTAATAATGCTATCACAAACAATATACCTATCGGAATCACAGCTAGTGATGGAAGCCATGGTCTTCTCTTCTATGGATTAATTTTAATTGTATTTTATGTCACAGTTGCTTTGTCATCTTACTTTGCAAACTTCATCATGACCACTATTTCTCAACTATACGCTGCAAGCTTGAGACAAAGAATTTCTAAAAAGATCAATAAGATTCCTCTATCCTATTTTGATAGTCATAACTTCGGCGATATCTTATCTACTTTAACCAATGATGTCGACCAAATCGGTCAATCGTTACAGCAATCTGTCGGCATGGTCATTCAATCCGTCTTCTTGCTCGTCGGTGTTTTAATCGCGATGTTCATCAAGTCTTGGCAGATGGCTTTGACTGCGTTGATCTCGTTACCTTTGATGGCTATTTTCGTCGTGATAGTGACAAAGTTTGCTATGCCACAATTTAAAAACAGACAAGATTCATTGGCTGATGTCAATTCCGTTATCGAAGAAGATTATAATGGTCAAATAATCATCAAATGTTTCAACGCTCAAGATAAAGTCAACAAAGATTTTGAAAAAGAGAATAAGAAATTACACGATGCGATGTTTAAAGCTCAATGCTTCGGTGGATTGATGCCGCCATTGACATCGTTTATATCATATGTCGCTTATGCAGCAGTTTATATCTCTGGTGGCCTTTTGATGAACAGCAATGCTGGCGTCACTTATGGAACAATCGCTGCATTCACTATCTATGTCTCTTTATTCCAATCTCCTTTATCACAGATCGCACAAGCGATGAACACTTTGCAGATGGCCGCTGCTTCTTCTAATCGTGTCTTTGAGTTCTTAGAACAGAACGAATTAGAAGATGAATCACATAAGAAACTTTGCTTTTCTCAAGGTGACGATAAAGAGCATGTGCGAGGAGAAGTGGAATTTAGACATGTCAGTTTCTCTTATGATAGCACTAGAGAAATCATTCATGACTTCTCAGCTGTTATCAAGCCTGGTATGAAAGTTGCTATCGTCGGTCCTACTGGTGCTGGAAAAACGACGATGGTCAATCTTTTGATGCGTTTCTATGAAGTCAATAGTGGCGATATTTTAATCGATGGTGTCTCTACTAAGCAGATGACGAGAGAAGAGATTCATGATATCTTCGGTATGGTTTTACAAGACACATGGATGTTTGAAGGTACGGTGAGAGAAAATTTGGTTTATAACACTCCGAATATTTCAGATGAAGAGGTAAAAGCTGCTTGTAAAGAGGCTAGCATTTGGCACTATATAAGAACTCTTCCTGGAGGATTAGACTATGAAATAACTGATTCTTCTAATATCTCAGGTGGTCAAAAGCAATTGTTCACTATCGCCAGAGCTATGATTAAGAATGCGCCTTTGATGATTCTTGATGAAGCTACTTCAAATGTTGATACGAGAACTGAAGAGAAGATTCAAGAGGCGATGGATAAATTGACTAGTGGACGTACCTCGTTTGTTATCGCTCATAGATTATCGACGATTAAAAATGCTGATCTCATATTAGTTATGAAAGATGGCAATATTATAGAACAGGGAAATCACGATGAGTTAATGGCTAAAAATGGTTTCTATGCATCACTTTATAATTCGCAATTCGCGTTCGAATAAAGCATTATTGAAATGAGAAAAGCCGCTGGATTCACAGCGGCTTTTTAAATGACAATACAAACTAGAATGACAAATGTTTAAGCATAGAGCTTATCGATGATTTCTGGATGATCGATGAATGGGTTACGATTTCCTTGATATTCATAAATACGAGAATTTCTTTGCCTTTCAAATTCATCGACAGGATCTTCTTTTGCCCATTTCAGTAATAAAGACAAATCACCCATTTCATGGCCATTATTACTCGGATTATTGACAAGATTCAGTCCAGGATTGACGAGTTCCATGTAGAAAAGAATTCTAGCAACATCACCGGTGAAATCATCGTTTGGATCAGATGATTGATTGGGATAAAAAGTTTCACCAGAATTAGAAGTCGAAAAATACTTATTAGATCTATATGAGTTAATATCAGAATTTGAAACTCTCAAATTGTGTAAATCAGTCATATGGTTAACTGAACCATTACTAATATCAGATACTCCGTTTATTTCCATACGTGAGCATGGCCAAACATGCTCTCTGTTCCAAAGAAGTGGACTGGAACTCCATTTTTCTTCAATCAAATCACCATCATATAAGCCATATAAATAATCCGGATTTTCAATATCTTGATCAGTATAAAGAAGTATATATCTCGCATCACCATATGAATATCTAGTATAGTCTGAAACTAATGCATAAAGCTCATTTTCTAGTTCAGTTCCGCTGAGAGAAAAATCGATATTTTTGTAGTACTCTTCGCTAGTGATAGGAGAATACCCGGTGTCAGGAACATCACCTTCACCTGGTCTTATTCCACCATCTGGATTGACAGGTGGTTCATCTGGGTCAGGATCTGGCTCCGGCTCGGGATCTGGATCAGGATTCGGTTCTGGATCTGGATCAGGATCGATAGGACCAGTCCCATTGATCGTGTCTATTAATTGCAAATCGGAGTCTGTAGGTACTAGAGCAGTGAAATACAAATAGTCGAAATACATAGCCTTGCTTTCAGCGGTCAATTCTAAAGATAAAGAAGTTGTACTTTCATCGAGGTTTTCTTCACCATAAACACTAGGATTTTGATTAAAGTCACCTGACTTTGTATGGTTATCAAGACTCAGTTTATATGTAGCCGCCCCATTAGATCCGGTATCTAGTTTTATTTTATATGAAGTGATGATGATTTCATCTTGGAAAGATGTTGATAAAATCCAAGGAGAAGTTTGAGGTTTTTTGCTAGATCCTATTTGCATTCCTTCATTGTTGTCAGCATCAAAGCGAGTTCCGCTCACATATGTTGCACTTGTCGTACTAAATGTTAATCCATTAGCAGAAAATGTTGATGGATTAGTAGTGAAATCACCACCTTCAAAGTGATAGCCGAATGTTTGTTCTACATATTCGTCTTCAATCGGGCTATTAGAGGATTCATCACTGCTACCATTGTTACTACTATTATTATTATTATTTGAGGAAGAGATATTTTCAGAAGAATTCGAATTAGCCGAATGAGATGTTGAAATGTTTGTTTCACAGCTGACTAATACCGGCAATAGAAGCAAAGACAACAATTTTAATTTTCTCATAATCGAGCCTCTTTTTTTATTTGACTATAATAGCTTATCAAATCTCGATATCTTTTTTGACACATTTTTGATTATTAGAAATATTCATTAAATACTTTCATATAAAAACAGATATAATATTTATATGAAAAAAGTATTTGTTTTATTAAGTTTGTCGATTCTTTTAATCAGTTCTTGTGATGGAGATATATCTTCTATAAGCTTTTCCTCACAAGATATCTATGATGATAAAGAGCTTTTTTACGAGAATTATCAAGTGGCTACAAGCCTAGAAGAGAGCCGTTTGAGAAGCGAACATCATTTGATGTCTGGATCGATTGAATCTCAGTGGCGCCAACCTACAAAGTGTGAAGAACCACCAATAGAAAATAATCTTTATGTTAGAAACACTTCTGCTTATTATGAAGATGATGGTTATACATATGTCATTTTGGATTCCAATGGAGAAATCGCAAATAAAATTTTTTATGGTGGAGCATATGTAACTTTAGAAGAAGTAGCTAGTTATGTTTATGCTTTTGGAGAAACACCTATAAATTATGTAGAAGATAAACTCACATCACCGACTAAAAGTCCCTGGGGAGAATATCTGAGGTTAAATAATACTTTTTTTGAAGGTGGCCGATCTGATGAACCAGCTTTGCCTTTTAATGGCTATATCAGCGAAGATGGCATCGGATATCGCTATTACGAAATTGATATCGGTGCTGATAATTATAATAATGGCAAAAGGATAAAAAGAGGGTCCTGTCGGCTTGTTTATACTAGATATTATTTAGATGGCTCGTTGATCACAGATCCAAATGATAGATATGTATTTTATACATACACTCATTATTCGTCATTTTTAGAATACTTAAATTATGAAAATGGATGGGGACAAGAGTTTGGATTTGATAACAATTATATTCCTACTGAATATCAAGAGACGTATCGATTAGATCTCAGCGCTTCTAATTAATCGACTGATTTTAATGATGTAGACATATCTACTTTTTTGATTTTAGGACTCAATAAAGCGTCGACTAAAATGACGAATGCCAAAATGATGGCGATTGATAGAATATAGGTATACCATTGAATATCAGATAAAGACCCCAAGTCTAAAAGTTGGATTACTAGATACATTAAGACTACACCGACAGGGAGCCCGAATATCGCTCCGAAACAAGTCATTATGAAAACTTCTCGATAGATATACATATGAACTTCGCTTTCTTTGTAGCCGAGAACTTTTAAAGTAGCAATTTCTCTAATTCTTTCACCGATATTCATGTTTGTTAAATTGTAAACAACCACAGCTGACATGATGATTGCGAAGCAGATGATCAAAATAGCTATGGGGGCAATTGTATCCCTTAGACTCGATAAGACTGGATCATTGACTAAGGCATCTGCTAAATTCAATAGAGATAATCCAGCAAAAATCATCGCTGTTGATCCAGCTATTGAAATGATAGTCATCACTAAATTCTTTTTATAACGGAAAATATTTCTAAATGAAGATTTGATTCTGAATGGCAATCTTTTCCAAAGAGGTTTGATTTTCTCTAAAACAATGGTTTTTCCAGCTTTTGGCGATTTTGGCAAGAGCAATGTTGCTGGCTGAGCTTTTAAAGTCTTTTTTACTGTGAGAGCACTGATCAAGGTGACGACTAAAATCATTCCTAGAGAAGATAGCAAACCGAGTAATGGTGAAAATAGATAGATTAAATCTGGGGTAAAGAAAGTGGTTTTAAGGCAAGGATAAATGATTGATGGTATCAAGAATAATCCTAAAATCATTCCTAATATACATAATATGAGACAAGTCACCAAAGACAATACTAAATATTTAGTCACAATCTTCTTTTCAGAATATCCTAAAGTATTTAAGCAACCTATCATGCTTCTTTCTTCTTCAACTAAACGGCTCATAGTAGAAGAGACTACAAGTGCCGCTACAGCGATAAAGAAGAAGGGAAAAACAGCAGCGATTATATCGATTTTGGCACAATAGGAACGTAAGTAAGCATAACTGGTGTTTTGTTCAAGGGTGAGAATTGTTATATTTGGATAATCTTTTAAGATGGAATTTAAAATCTCTTCTTTGCGATTTTCTATTTCATTTTCATAAATTCCAGTCAAATATCTTCCGAATCCGGGATCTATATCGATATAAACATCTGTTATCGGCAATGCTTGTGAAATTGGAATCGAGATTGCTCCGAGTTGTATATTTAAATTGATAGTGATGGTATCACCATAAAAATAGATGATTTGTTCTAACAAATCTTGATTGACTAAATCGGGCTCACCGTATTTAGAAATGATTAATGGATTTTTAATAATACCAACAACCTTTTTATATCCACCAAAAGTGGCTCCAAGATTTATAACATCTCCAACATTATATTGAATCATAGAATCTTGCATTTGCTCCACAGCAATCTCGTCATCTGATTCAGGAAATCTTCCCTCCACAATTGTGAGAGTATCTATAGTTTGATCTTGTTGGATAGTCGAAAATCTAGTTAAAGGAAAATCGTTAGGTAAAAGATCGACACTGATATTAGAACTGATACCAGGCATGGACTCTTCTATTTGAGCAATGATAGTTTCTTCTAAAGCTGGAACAGCGGAGGTATCAAAAACAGTGACATAGGTTGATTTGATATAGTTTTCATATGTCGATAAATCTTTTTCGATATCTAATACTTCTTCGTCTTCACTGAGCGAAAAGCCTTCTCCAGAGGTATCTTTAATAATCAAATCAGGTATATTGTGCTCTTCATAGTATTCACCAAAAGAATTGGTGATCATTGAAGAGAGAGTACCGATGCCAGAGACAAAGGCAATGCCGAGCAAGATGATAAAAAATATCGATAAAAGCTTAGAAAGATTGCTTTTGATACTTCGATAAATTGATTGAGTATATGCTTTCATATCACCATTCTATCTCCTCAATAGCTTTTGGATGTTCGTTATATTCTTCGTTTTCCACATGACCATTTTTAATATGAATAACGTGATCAGCCATATCTTTTAATGCTGAATTGTGTGTGACGATGATAACAGTTTTATGCTCTTCTTTAGACATATCGTGTAGTGTTTTTAAAATGGTTTTACCTGTTTGATAATCGAGGGCGCCAGTAGGTTCATCACATAAGAGTATTTTTGGATTTTTTGCTAAAGCTCTCGCGATGGAAACACGCTGTTGCTCTCCACCAGATAATTGGGCGGGAAAATTATTCATCCTATCTCCTAAACCGACTTTTTTGAGTATCTCTTGCGGATTTAATGCATTTTTACAAATTTCTACTGATAATTCTAGATTTTCTAAGGCAGTGAGGTTAGGCATCAAATTATAGAATTGAAAGACAAAACCGACATCGTTTCGACGATATTCAGTCAATCCTTTTTTATCAAGAGTTCTCAGGTTAGTATCACCGATAAAAATATCACCGCTTGTGACTACATCCATACCACCGATAAGGTTTAAAACCGTGGTTTTTCCTGATCCGGAAGGTCCTAAAACAATCGCTAATTCACCTTTATTAATAGTGAAGCTCATCTTATCGACAGCATTGATAGTTGAATCTCCAACTACGTAGGTTTTAGTCACATCTTTGACGATTACTTCTGCTTGATTCATAGGGACACCTCCGATGTTTATTTTATAATAAATTAACAAGTGTTTATTTTCAAATAAAATAATTTCAACATAAAATAAACAATTGTTGATTTTTAAAAATAATGATATAAAATAAAAGTTACTATGAAAGATAAAAATACGAAAAAATCTCAGGAGACCTCTAAGCATATTCAAAAGTGCTTATTAGATGCTTTAGAGGAAAGAAAGCTTAATGACATCACAGTTTCCTATCTTTGCCAAGTGGCTCAGATTAATCGTGGAACATTCTATTTGCATTTCAATTCGATACAAGATGTGTTTGACAGATTAGAAAATGATTTCTTTGATGAGATAATGAACGAAGTTAATCTAGTGAAAATTTATTCATTGGATGCTACTTTTTATTTAGCCATCATCGATATCATTTTAAGGAATAAGGCTTTGAGCAAATGGATTGGCTCTGATTATAATGAATCAGCCTTGATGAAGAAATTGCGCAACTTCTTAGCCGAAAGATTTATGAGTGATTTCTTAGAAAAATATCCTGATAATAGTATCGATGAAGTAGAAATGCTATTTTCATTTATTATCGGAGGGGCTACTGATCTCTTAGTCGCATGGTTAAGAAATGGTCAAAAAGAGAATCGTTATGTTATAGCTCAAACACTAGGACAATTCTCAGCTTCTTTAGTCAATAGTGTAAATAAAAAACTTATTAGATAATCAAGATCAATTGGTGTTTGTAAAAAATGTAAGGACCTCGATTAATAATTGTTTACAAGATCCTTTGATATAAAAGCTGATTTTTTTGAGTAGGAAGAATGATTTTTAAGAACTTACACTTTTATTCGATTAAAATCTATTAGCTTTGATTAGCTTTTCAAGTCGTTCTTGATCTTTTGTTTCAATCTCTTCATATAAAGCTTTAGCGTGGTTAGATGAGCGATATATGAGAAGCTGTTTTTTCTGATCGCTTGTTAATTTATTGAGGGTTCTTCCATAAAGTTTAGGATGTTTATTTCTCCAATTGACATCACTTTCAATCATGCATTTCAAATCTCTTGTAGGTTTCCAGCCTAAAATTTGTTTGGCTTTTTCATTGGAAGCAACTATGCTATCAGCATCACCAGGACGACGCGGTCCATAAGTCCAATTGACTGGATGTGAGGTGACAGCACCGACTGTTTCAACTATTTCTTTATTGGTATAACCATTTTCAGAACCCAAATTGATGATTTCAGACTTGCCACCAGATAGAAGCATCTTCATACCTAAAACATGAGCATCAGCCAAATCTAAAACGTGAATATAATCTCTTAAATTTGTGCCATCTCTAGTTTGATAATCATTTCCAAAAATCTGCATAGGTCTACCTGTTAAAGCGGCATTGACAGTGACAGGTATGAGATGGGTTTCAACAGGATGAGCTTCACCGATAGATCCGTCTTCACTAGCACCAGCGACATTGAAATAACGGAAGATGCAATGTTTGATGCCATAGGCTTTTTCACAGTCACAAATGAGGTGTTCAGCAGCTAATTTTGAGAAACCATATGGTGATTCTGGATGCAGCGGAGCATCTTCCTTAATGGCAGGAGAATCCGATGATCCGTAAACAGCTGCAGTAGAGGAGAAGACGATGTTTTTGCAGTCATATTTTCTCATCGCTCTTAAGATGCTGATGACTGCGGTGAAGTTATCATCGAAATAGCTCAAGGGATGAGATACTGATTCAGGGACGATAATCTTTCCCGCAAATTGCATGACGCCAGCGATATTGTTAC
Organism: uncultured Bacilli bacterium; assembly: GCA_944371605.1. Lineage (GTDB taxonomy): Bacteria > Bacillota_I > Bacilli_A > RFN20 > CAG-288 > Enterosoma. The sequence goes on along the minus strand of CALVXU010000009.1, from coordinate 139,667 downwards.
GGCTAAAAATAGTATCTAATAAGCCCAAATCTCTGACATCGCCAATCACTAATTTGGCTTTTTTATCCACGGCATCGATATGGCCTGTGGAAAGGTTATCGATGACGATGACATCATATCCAGCATTGACTAATTGCTTGACAGCATGTGAACCGATATATCCGGCGCCTCCAGTCACTAAGATTGTTTCATTCATATAGAATTTCTCCTTTAACTTCTGCCTTATTAGTTTATCACAAAAGATATTTTATCATCAGATGCCTTATCACTATTTCGTTGACCAGTCGTTAAACTGACCAATGCATAAACTGTCATCACGAGGAAAAAACACGTCAATAATATCATCAACACTTTGATGATTTTATGAGCTTTTTTAGGTTCTTCTTCAGTGATAGTCTGAGAAGCTTCCATCTGTTCATCCTTTTGTTCTTCAGCCATACTAGAACATCATATCCTTGTAACAACGAGGATAGGGAAGAGTATCTCTGATGTTGGACATACCGGTGACAAGCATGACCAATCTTTCAAATCCTAATCCGAATCCTGAATGAGGGATAGAGCCGTTTTTGCGTAAGTCTAAATACCATTGATAGGCCGGAATATTCATCTTTAATTCATTCATGCGATTCAGCAATTTATCATAGTCGACTTCTCTTTCGCTTCCACCGCAAAGTTCACCGATGAAAGGAACTAATAAATCGACAGCACCGACAGTTTTATTATCTGGATTTTGTTTCATATAGAAAGCTTTGATCTCTTTTGGATAGTCAGTGAGGAAAATCGGTCCTTTGTAATAAACTTCGGTCAGATATTTCTCGTGTTCGCTTCCTAAGTCCAAGCCGAATTTGATATCAGACACTTCAAATTTATGACCATTTTTTTGAGCTTCTTGAAGGATTTTGATCGCTTCTTCATACTTGACGCGCTTGAAAGGTTTGTTGATGAATTCATCTAATCGGGCAGCTAGATTTGTATCGATTCTCTTTTCAAAGAAAGCGATATCGCTAGCACATTCTTCGACAGTATGTTTGACGATATATTTCAAAAAGTCTTCCATGATATCTTCGATGTCATCTAGATGAGCCCAACTCACTTCAGGTTCGATCATCCAAAACTCAGCAGCGTGGCGAATGGTGTTAGATTTTTCGGCTCTAAAAGTGGGGCCAAAGGTATAAGTTTTACCATAGGTTAAAGCGAATGGCTCGACATGCAATTGGCCTGATACTGTGAGATGTACGTTATCTTTTTTAAAGAATTCTTCTGGATGTTTATAATCAGCATAGACATTGAAGGTTTGACCTTCTCCTTCGCAATCATTAGCTGTCAAAATCGGAGTGTGTATCCAATAATAACCATGTTCATGAAAATACTGATGGATATAATAGGCTAATGTGCTTCTGACTCTAAAGACCGCATTGAAGGTGTTAGTTTTCATCCTCCATTGAGGAATAGTTCTCAAGTATTCGAAAGAAGTTTTCTTTTTTTGAAGTGGAAAATCTTCGCTGACACTTCCGACTAAGTTGATCTCATCAGCCTGTAATTCGATCGGTTGAGGGGCAGAAATAGTCACGTGTAACTTGCCTTTAGCTTTGATAGAACAGCCTAGGCGGATAGCAGAAATCTTTTCATTTTGTCCATCATAGACGATTTGTAAGTTATCAAAACAAGATCCGTCATTTACTGACAAAAAGCCGACTGCTTTGGAAGAACGATTGTTTTTGACAAAACCGCCTATTTCAATCTCTAATCCATCCAAACTTTCAGGATCTTCATTAACTTTTTGATATATTTCTTTTATAGATAGACTTTCGTTAAGTTCCATAGCTGACCTCCTTTAATTTTCTAAGTCTAAATCAGGAAAACTTGAACAAGACAAACTAGCATATTCGCCTTTTTTGATAAGATGATGAGCGCATTTAGCAATCATAGCAGCATTATCAGTAGTACACCATAATGGTGGTATCAAAACTTTGATATCAGTATTCTCAAAGCGCTTTACAATCTCTGAACGCAAGTAACTGTTAGCGGAAACACCACCGCCGACGACAATCTGTTTGACATTTAAATCGATAGCAGCTTGATGAGTCTTATCTAAGAGTTGATTGATGAAGCTCACTTCTGTAGATCGGGCATAGCTTTTGATAGTCTCATCTTTTAATTTGCCATCTATTTTTTCTTCTTTATCAATCAATCTCACCAGATGAGATTTTAAGCCCGAATAAGAGAAATTGTATCCGAGTGTTTTTGGCTTAGGAAGCGGAAAAGTAGGGATGTTCTCTTCTCTTGACACTTTATCAATCCAAACTCCGCCAGGATAAGGAAGTCCTAAGGCTCTAGCGACTTTATCAAACGCTTCTCCGATAGCGTCGTCTTCAGTTTCACCTATGATCTGAAACTTCATCGGTTCTTTGATATAAACCAATTCAGTGTTACCACCAGAGACGATTAACGATAAAAGCGGATAGTGGAACTCTCCGGCGAATTCATTCGCGTAAATGTGACCGGCTAAGTGATGTACTTGAACAAGAGGAACTTCTAAATAACTCGCGATAGTTTTAGCAGCCATATTACCGATTTGCAAGGCTCCAGGCAAACCAGGGCCAGCAGTGACAGCGACATGAGTGATATCGTGATAATCAAATCCTTTTAAAGATAGAGAGTAGCTCAAAATAGAAGTGATGTTTTTTAAATGTAATCGTGAAGCGAGCTCAGGATAAACCCCACCGAAACGGATATGGTCAGCGATTTGCGTGTTCACCGAATTGACCAATAAATCATCACCATTCTTTAAGATGGCGATAGCAGTTTCATCACAGCTACTTTCGATAGCAAGTATCACTTCATCTCTCATAATTTTAGCTCCTTAAGATAACAGATAGCATCGTCATCTTGGTAATAGTTTTTTCTGATGCGATAGGATTGAAATCCGCATCTCTCATATAATCTTATAGCATCTAAATTTTTAGATCTCACTTCTAGAAATACTTTTTTTATTCTAGCGTTCATCGCTATTTCAAGTATTTCTTGTAATAGCATATAGCCGTATCCTTTATGTCTTTTAGTATTTTTGATGACAATTTCATCAATCTCTGCTTCATCAATCTCTTTTCTCAGCGAGAGATAGCCGATGATTTCATCGTTTTCTTTATAGACATAAATGGTTAAATTTTTATCACTCAATTCTTGTTCTTTCTCATCAGCAGCTTGAATAGAGATCTCTTTTGCTAGTTGAGAAATAGTGAGCAAATCATCTTTGGTGGCTAAAGCGATCATATCTTTTGGCTATAAACAGGTAAGAAATTTTCTTCCTCTGATGAATAATCATGGAATTCATCAGCAAATTTAATCATAGTATCTAACACATCGATTTTAATGAACGATTGTTCTTTTAATTCTTCGATAGCAGCTTCATCAACTTCTTCAACAATATAGGAAGACCCAGTTCCTAAAGTCGAGACTTCATCTTTCTCTATCCGTTTTGTTTCTTCTCCCTCTTTGATGAAGAGATTTCCATTTCTATCAGAGAGAGCCGGAATCATGTTTTTGTTGATTTTTTGATATAAATCTAAAGTTGGTAATCCATATAATTTTATTTTAGGATTGAAGGCATAGATAGTTCTTGGAATAGTCAAGCCCAAGCGAATACCAGTATTAGACCCGGGACCTAATAAAAGATAGAAGGCATCGATATCTTTTAATTTACAATCAAAACGAGCACATAGTTGTTCGATAGCGATGATTGTCAACTCTAAAGTTTTTTTTGGGTCGGGTATTTCAATAGTGGAAGAAATTGAACCGACCATCAGCCCTAATTGCACACGTTTTGTCGCACTATTGATGAATAATTTTATCTCTTGATTATCTTTCATCTGTGATCACCAGCTTCCTTCTATTTTCATCGATGTATGAAAAACTTAATTTGATTATCGGATGATAGTTTAAAACATCTTTTGAAGCGAACTGTGGCCATTCTATATAGGCGATGATATTTTTATCTCCTAAAACTTCATCCAAACCTAAGTCTTTTTTTTCTTCTTCAACTGTTTCTAAACGATAACAATCGACATGATAAAATGTGTATTTGTCACCATTATATAGTTTTATCAAATTAAAAGTAGGTGAGTTAATCATTTTTTTGACACCGAGATATTTACCGATGAATTTGAAAAATTGAGTTTTACCGGTTCCTAATTCACCATCAGCAAATATGACTTCACCGCCATGAAAAGTATTAGCTAATTCTTTAGCGATTCTTTCAGTATCAACTAATGAGTTTAAATCATATTCAGTTGTTTTACTCATTGTTTTTTAGATTCCACATGATCGAAGAATCTGAAGACTTTGACAGATTCATCTTTGAAAATATCATAACAACCAGAATGTTGAATTCTCTTCAATGGGAGTTCCATGATGTCATCTGAAAGCATCATACCAGCTTTCATGCCATAGGAATTAATCGAGATAAATAAGCTTTCAACAACAGTGTTGATATTGATATCATTGAGCAATCTAACGCCTTCTTCATCGAAGAATATACTAGAAGATTTCGGGTCAGCAAGGAAGACGACGATGTTACGCTTCAAACCTGGAACTTTCACAGGAGTAAAACCATTTAAGTGATCAGGTAAATAAGTGAATTTGCTTGTGCCCATAATCGAGATAATCATGGATTCTTGATGAGTGACTTTGGCGTCATAGCTATAGTATTTACCGAATAAGCCGACACTTGTATTAGTATCTTCAGGTTTTTTCTTAGCGGGTTTCTTCTTTTCTCCCGTGATCTCATGAGCTAAGTCCAAATCGACTAAAGTCATATCAGTAGCTGGTAATTCTTGAGTGCTAGTATCTAGATTAGTATTAGCCTCTGGAAAATAAGGGGTGCCATCAAGATTGACAAATGATTCAGGGAGTTTATTAGCATCTTCAAAAGTTATAGTAGGAACAGCCACTGATACTTCGGCTGAAGTGAAATCATGGCCATTTCTTTTGCCGAGAACAACTGCTCTTGAATAGATTGTATTGATGGTTTTGAAACAATGCGACTGAATGATTAATTGGTCATCGATTTGACCTTCAGCAGCTAATAAAGCTTCATCGACATTCAAATAAGAATTGACATAACCATTTAGAGTGTCTTCAAAGCTAGTCAAATAATCGATAGATAAAGTTCTTCTTTTCTTGCCTGTGAAATGGGAGAGAACAAATCCTCCGATGATGATGACGATAGCGATTGCTAAAATTGTCCAAGTCAGCCAAGCTAGTTTTTCATCAGTGTTCAAAAATGTCACAAGGATGACTCCGATGAAAGCGACCACCATTAAAATCAAAGAAGATAAATCCAAAATATTATATTTTTTGATTAGATCAGTATACTTCTTTCGCGTTTTGTCGATATCATCATCGATGGAATGAGTTGTATCAACAACATAAGTGATCGGTTTAAAATATGATTTAAAATCACCTAAATTTTGCTTTCCGTTATATTCACCATCGATAGAATCTTGGGCATTAGCTACACTAGCATCTGTCAAATCGGCGATGATCGGCTCATTTTCGTCTATTTGATTATCATTGATCTCTTCTGTATTTATAGTTTCGTCGTTAAACTCTTTTTTCTCGTCCATGTCGGACCTCCTATAAGCGGGTAAAAAACTATTAAAAATTATAACAAAAATAGATATATTTATATATAGATTTATTGTTGTTCTATTTATTTTTGAACGAAACTAAATTTCTCTTTTCGGCAGAAGAATAGCTTATTTGTAATTTTTGGATGATTTGTTGACTATGATAGCAACTATCTTTATGAAAAAGTGCTAAAAATTAGGAAGGTTGTTCTGATCGATAAAATTAAAAAAATCTGAGTTTTCACTCAGATTAAGCAGCTACTGCGCCAGCGACATTCATACCATAATTGATCAATGCGATAAATTCTAAGAGAACAGCTAGATTTAAAATCACATGATATGAGGTATGCGTCAAGCGCTTCTTATTGGAAAACAAAGAAACTAATAATGCTATATCAAAGACGATCGGAGCAAAGATGACTAGATATGAGCCGGGATAAGTGATGGAGTAGGTCGTCTGTAACACAGGCATGAAAAATAAAGGGATATATAATGCGATTGCCATAAAGGCAAAATCGATTTTTTTCATAACACTCTTATTTTTTAATAGAACAGTTGGGATGGCTAAAGCGATTGAAACAACCCAAATGATAGCTATCATCACATATGAGAGATAACCATCATATCCCCCGTTATGATGTGAGATGTGATATTGTGATAAAACTTGACTTCTCAATGGGATAAGAAAATAGCAAGTTAGAATGAGCGGAATGAAGATGAAATAAGATAGAAGATGAGGTAACTCTTTTTTAGCATCATCATCCTTTTGATAAGAGACGTGGTATCTTTCAGTGATAAAACTAAAGCCAGCCCATGATAGCAAAGCTAAAATTATAAAGATTAGGCCGAGATAGCCATAGCCACCTATCAGATCGAAATTTTTTGAAGAAGTAAAAGAAAATACTAAGGCTAGAATGATAAACATCAAAGCTAAAGCATAGACGACGAAAGATAAGATTTTATTGAAAATCTTTTCACCTTTAAGAAATTCAAGAGGAGTCATTTCGTTAAGAATACGAGCTTCTTCTTGATTGAGATAGGTGAATTTTGCTGGGTCGAAAACGTTGTCTTTTTTAAATTTTTCATACCAAGGCTTTTTTTCCATAGTTGAACCTCCTAATGTCAGGCAAAAAAGCACATCTATAAAATTATAATGAAAAATTTATTCATAGGAAAGAAAAGTTAAAAATATACTTACATTATTTTATAAAAGCCAAAAATTACTACTAGTCTAAGACCCTGTTTCTAATATAGCTGATAGGATGAAATATAGTGATTTAATACGTTTAATCTGATTGTGATAAAAAAAGTAAAAAATCGAGATATAATATCGACAATTCATATCATAATATTTAAGTTGGTATAATAAATTAAATATATTAATATAGATTAAATGCGCATATAGTTTTTTAAAAAAATTACAAAATATATGATAAAGCAAATTGAAATCAGCTTTTGACTAGTCAAAGCGATTATAGTCTAGAAGACATTAGAAATAATATATAGTTTATTTTAAAATAGACAAATTATTTTGTATTGCTCTTTTTAAGAGAATGTGGTTTGAAGAAAGAAACATTTTCCATCCACGGAATCTTAGAAGTGAAATCACCTTCTTCAGTATTTTTCCAGTAGTTTCGCAAAGTTTCCATCTTAGCATCTAAATCATCCAAAACATGTAAAACATACGCTTCAGCTGTCAACGGTACTTTAGCAGAACCGAATTCTGGCTTACCATGATGAGAAAGAATCATATGGATTAACACCGTTAATTTTTCTTCGCTGATCTTTTCTTTCTTTCCTTCTTCATAAACCATCATAGCGCCGATAGTGATATGACCGATTAAATTTCCTTCTTCAGTATAGTTTGAGGCGATAGCCGAGTTGAGCTCTCTAGTTTTACCGATATCATGCAATAAAGAGCCTGCGATCAAATAATCTTTGATCAAAAAAGGATAATCTTTTTGAATTTCAAGTGCAGATTTACAAATGCATAAAGAATGATAGAGTAATCCGCTGATATATGCGTGGTGAACAGTGATAGCTGCTGGATAAGTTGTATAAGGAGTGTAATTCTCCTTGATTAAATTTTGAGTCAATGTCTTAATTTCTAAATCTTCTATTTGATTTAAGTATGAATCGAATAGCTCCTTTAAGTCCTCTAGTGGGACTGGTGCTACAGGTACATATTTAGATAAATCAACCTCACTATCTTGAACGCCTTCCATATAATTGATTTTTAATTGTGGATGGCCCTTATATATGAGTATTTGTCCATCAACGCGAATGAGTTTGCCAGGCTGAGCAATCTCGATATCTTCATCATCAATCGTCCATTTTTTAGCGTCCAGAGTGCCAGAGACATCCTGTAAAACGAGTGATAAATATGGATTACCATTATTTGAGACAGCTCTGCTGAGACTTTTGATCATAAAGATCGCAGACATGACTGGTCCTTCATACTTGATATAGTCTTTAATCATTTGTAAAGTATCCTTTCTTGGCAATAATATCATACACTTCTTGTAAACTATAGCCATTATTGAGCATTTTTTTGATAAATTTATTTTTTCGTTTATATGGGTCGGATTCAAATTTTGATAATGATTGATAGTACTTTTCGGCAGTTTGCTTCAACTGTTTATCATATGACTCGCGGTTTATATTAATGTTCTCATCAGAAGAAAAATATTCATTTATCACTTTATTGATATCTTCTCTATTTAATCCGCGACGATATAGAAACTCAGTCAATATCTCTTTTCTTTTCATCAGTGGTTTAGAAGGTTGGTCTTTTTTATTCAATAATGTTCTACATCTATTTAACGCTACCACATCACATTTATCGATCAAATCATCAGTAGCGAGTCTTATGTCCACACCTTTCTTTTTTAATTGCTCAGCGATGAATGCACTCCCATACCCTAATGAAGATTTTGTTTCTAAATAATCAATAACATAATCTTTATCAGAGATAATATTCGCATCTAAATATGGTTTTAAGAGATCGATGATATCTTTTGTTGACAATTGAAACTTTGATAGCAGTTTATCAGAGATTTCTTTTTCAGTGTAACGCTTTAAAGAAATAGTTCTCTCAAGATATTGTTGGGCTTTTAATAAATGGTCAGCTTTTTTTATCTCCTCGAATTCATGTGCCGATAACACTTTGTTTGGATAGTAGTAGTCATCAGTAAAGAAACTGTTAGAAACAGTATAACTACTATTATTAATTATCAAAGTGATAGCGTTTTTGGCCAGCTTGATTTCGATGACTTTAAAAGTTTTTTCTGATGGCTTTCTCATAGACATTTATGATCCTTTCGTAGAAGCCGGCTTGAGAAAATAAAGAGGCATTAGTCCTTGATGCTTCGTTGATAATATCGAGCTTATCTAATGGTGATATGTTGAGTATTTTATCTAGTTTTTGAACAAAACTATCAGTATCATCATATAAAAAACCATTAATACCATCTTTAATATATGTCATAAGATTGAAATCAAATTTAGCTAAAACAATCGTTTTTGATGCCATTGCTTCAGAATAAGTTAAGCCTTGTGTTTCACTTGTCGATGCATTGATGAAAACATCTGATAAATGGTAATAGAATGAGGTCTCTTCAGGCTTGACCTTTCCGATGAAATAATAAGCTTTAGGGTGGTGAGTTTTATTCACTTGTTCTTTTAAATTATCTAGTTCTGGTCCATCACCTACCAAAAGAAAAACAACATCTTTTCTTTCATAAATGTCAAGATATGAATCAAAATTGTTGATGAGTTCATTGACGTGTTTTTCACTTCCCATTCTTCCTAAATATAAAACTATTTTTTTCTTTAATAAACCATTTCTTTCTTTGTAGGCGATTTCAGCTTCAGAATCATTCTCTTTTTCAAATCCAGATAAGTCGATGGCATTCGGGATGACATTGATATAATTTGTGACACCATATGATTGCAAAATGTTTTTGGCTTTTTGACTGGGAGTGATGACTTCGCAGCGTTGAGAAGTGATACGCTTGACGACTGCTTCAACGGTTTTTTTGGATATTGAATCGATGATCGGTATCCCCTTGCTGATGTATTGTGTGTAGTCGCCGTATGCGGTATGAAAAGTATAGACTAATGGGATATCAAAGATTTTAGTCAGCAATCTACCAAAAGCTGAAATTCCAAACTCCTGTTGAACATGAATGATGTCAAAAGGGATTTTCTTTAAAATCTTATAGGCTTTATATGAAAAGAATGAAGCCATTCGATAATTATAGAGAGAGGTGAGAGTTTTTCCTGGGATTCGTAAAATGTGATCTTCAAAACTGATCTCTTTTTGACCTTTTAATCCAGTTGTGATGATATATACTTCATGTCCATGACTATCGAGTGTTTCCTTCAGCATTTTAGTCGCTGTAGCAACACCATTGATATCAGGATCATATGTATCAGTAAAAAGACCGATGATCATTCTTTGTTCTCCGTATCATCTAAGGGATTATTTTCTTTTTCATCTTGATCAGATGTGGTGAGAGTTCGTGTTTCATAAATCATAGGGCCTTGATAGTTGATACCTTTTTCATTATCGATATCGATTTTAGTTCCATGTGGTAGCATTTTTTCCAAAGCTTTCTTCTCTTTCATCATCTTCTTATATAGTTTAGCTTGTTTGCGTTTGTTTTTTCTACTTTCTTTCTTTTCTTGATGGTATTTGTTAGCATTCAAATCACGCATTGTCTCTTGTTGAATTTCGGGATCGATTTCATTTTTTGCCATCAGTTCTTCAGCTTCTTTGATGGCCTTAGCTAATGTTTGCTTTTGAAGAGATAGTGTGATAGGTCCATCTTGTTCGATCACTTCTTCCTCTCGTTCTTCCATATTCTTTTTGATTATCATAAATGATTTTTGGACTTCTTCTTGCGTTAATAAAGGAGCTTCATCAGATTTTTGGTCATTGAAAAAGTTTTTCGCATCTTTATCATCGCTCGCATTCAAATTGAGAACCTCTAAGTCATAAATGGTTGCTGGATTACCTAATAACTCATATCTCTTCGGTGAACCTTTATAGAAGAAGAAACACAATCCTCCTACTACCAGATTTAAATAGAAAGTCAACATACGCCATAAGATGTTGCTAGCGGTGGCATAACTGGTAGCTGAAGTACCGAGTGATGGTGTTAATAAATAGGAGAAAATGGTTTGAAAGCCGATTTCAGGAGCGCCAACGATGATATATGATGAAATCAAGTTTAAATAAGTGGAGCCAGATAGACATGCGACATATGATAGTTGTGATAAATCTATTCGTAAGGAGTAAAAGCAAAGATAAGGTAAAGTGTTGAGCAGCAGAAGTTTTGATATTTGAAAGAATAGTACAGCTATGAGTAATCTGTAATGATAAAATAAACGTTTTAATTCAATTCGATAAGTTGCTAACTGCAAAGTCCATTTTTTTCTTTTATATTCAGGGTCTTTAATAATATGAAGTTTGCTTAAAATATTTATTCCTGTACTCAGCACCAAACGATGTAATTGACGCCAATATGCCAATAATAAAATCAAAAATAGAAAGAGGATGTTGATTCCGAATCCAATCAAAGATAGTGGGAATATTTTAATATTTCCTAAAAGTTCTATCGGGATATCTTTTACATATGGATAGCCTATAAAAATCATAACTCCAGAATAGATGGTGATCGCAAATTGATAGATGAGAAAGTTCATCGTCAAGATTGAAGCGACATTTGTCCCTTTGATACCCTGTTTAGTAAAAGTATATGCTTGGATAAAGGAGGCTCCTGTTTTATAGAAACATCCTATGAAGTTTCCGATGATGGAATTCATTACGCCTTGTGAAAACTTATAATCATTTTTATAATGTTTAGTCAACAAAGTTATGCCTAAACCATCTAGTAGAGTCATGACTATAACGACGAGAATAGCGATTAAAAACGGAAAGAAATCGACTGTTGCTAAAGTATCGAAGGCGGCCTTAGGATCATCTTTTAAAATATAAAACAAGGCTAAAACTGTGACGATTAAAAAGATGATGAGATTGAGTGTTATTCGATAAAAACCAGCATGTTTCTTTTTTTGATTGGTCATTGAATTTTGCTTAGTGCAAGATTTACTCTTCGAATAATCTCTTCTTTTCCTAAAATCTGTAAGACATCGTATAGTTTAGGAGCGTTAGTCGACGCACAGATGGTCACTCTGATGATAGCGATGCAATCAGCGTACCAACCATTATAGCTTTGAGGATCCTTTTTATATACTTTTCTATCATCCGCAAAGCCGTGCTTTTTTCCTAGAGCTTTCATATCATTAAACCAAGTTTGTTCATCGCAGTCTAAATTTAAGTGATCACGATATTCGATTAAAAGTGCTTTGATCACTTCTTTAGAGATGAATTCGTTATATGGTAATGGCTGATTTAAAGCTTGATCATAGGCATCTTTATCAAAGAAACGAATTTTAGGAAGGACATCGGAGAATTTTTCATAATCTTTTCTCGGCTTTTCTTGTTCACGCTCGATATTGATGATTTTTTTGAATCTGTCGATATCGTTTTCGATGAATTTAGTAGTCTCAGGAGAGTATTGTTTCGCCCATGCTAAACATTGAGCTGTAAATTCATCCTTGTTGAGATGTGAAAGAACTTCTTTAGAGATAAAAGCCAATTTTGGCAAATCAAAAAGTGCCCCATCTAATGAAAATTTATTAAAGTCTAGTTTGAATTCATCTAGGGAAGTATTAGGATTTTCCATCAACCAAGCCTCGAAATTGGAATTGGCGATGGTATAGAGATATTCGATGATGCCTAATTTTGGATACCCTTCTTCTAAAAAGAAAGAAACGGCAGCTTCCTTATCTTTACGTTTGGATAGTTTACGCTTATTTCCAGTCTCTTTATCATTGACCATGATAACAGGTAAATGGGCATATTTAGGCGGTTTGAAACCCATGGATTCAAATAGCTCGATATGAATCGGCAATGATGAAATCCATTCTTCACCTCTAGTGACTAAGGTAGTACCCATAAAATGATCATCGACTAGATGAGCGAAGTGATAAGTCGGTAAGCCATCGCTTTTTAAAATGACGATGTCTTGATCGTTTTGGCTCAAATCCATGTCTCCTCTGATTTCATCGTGAACACGAATATGATTCAAATGATTACCTTTTGATTTAAAACGGATGACATATGGTTTACCAGATTTAATCAACTCAATAGCTTCATCGACGGAATAATGTCGGCATTTAGCATATTCACCATAGTAACCTGGAATGACTTTATTAGCTTCTTGAACTAAGCGCAATTGTTCTAAGTCTTCTTTGGTGCAAAAACAAGGATAGGCACGTCCTTTTTTGATTAATTCTTTGATGACGATTTTATAGATATCCGCTCTTTTTGATTGAGTATATGGTCCATATTCTCCTTTTTCATAATCACCGAAATAGCCTTCAGAAGATATGATATCGAAATTAGCTAATTGATTGACTAAATCTAAGCCCGTGCCTTTGATTTCACGTTTTTGATCAGTATCTTCTAACCTAAAGAAATAAATACCATCAGTTTGACGAGCGAATTTATAAGCTATTAAAGCAGTAAATAGAGAACCGGTGTGTAAAAAGCCGGTCGGTGAAGGAGCAAATCGAGTGACCTCAGCCCCGGGCTTTAACTTTCTAGGTGGAAATCTCTTTTCTAAATCTTTGACCGTTTCTTTAATGTCCGGAAAGATTAAATCAGCTAGTTCTTTGTTTGTTGCCATAATATGTACCTCACTTTATTCGATTGGTTTGATATAAAAACGACCATAAACTTGGTTGATATCAACGATGGTCATGAAGGCCAATGGATCGCGCTCTTTTACCATTTTAACAGCTTTTTTGACTTCTGATTTTGATATGACCATGATCAAGAAAAAGTTCTTTTTACCTGAGAATGCGCCTTTAGAATCGATGATGGAACAAGAGTGTGGGAAAGAACGTATCAATACAGTCGCTAATTGGCTATCAGACGTGATGATTTGAAGCTCTTGCTTTCGATTTTTAATATTTAATATATCGACTACTTGACTCGATACAAAGAAATATACGACTGTATACAAAGCCATAGTCACAATATTGTCCACCTTCATGCTGGATTGATAATCGTTAGTCTTTGATCCGATTGCAGAAAATAAAACGTAACATATAACAGTGATAGTGTTTGCAATCAATGAATACTTACCTACTGATGTTGATTTCTTTTCAGAAATATACAAAGATATGACATCAACACCACCAGAGGATGTTCCAATCATCAAAGCGAGACCTGAAGAGACACCTGTTGTGATACCGGCAAAAATTGCTCTAGCCAAATGATCATTGTAGATATTGACGACATTATATATCCAATCATCAGGAATGATTTGATTAAACAAAGAAACGAAACCTACGTTGATCAAAGTAAAAATAGTGAATTGTTTAGAAATTTTAAACCAAGATAATAGAAGGATAGGAACATTGATAACAAAATATAAAATTGAAACTAAAGTTTTTTCATGTTCAATCAAATCGACCGGAAAAATCTCGATGAATTTGATGATGGCTTGCGAAATACCTGAAGCGCCACCTGAAATCAAAGCATTTACGGTAGTAGGGTCAGGACCACTGCTACTTGCTTGAGCAGCCCATACTTTAACGCATTCGATGGTTGGAGAAATAAAGGCTCTAAAGCCATAAGCAAAGATGAAGGCAGAGATGGCTTCAATAATAAATTTACCAACCCAAATAGTCCATTTTTTAGTTTTTGGATGATCGATGAGGAATGAGCTAGTTTTATCTTCAGCATCGGTTAACCATTTCATAAGTTATTCACCTTATTAAATATCTTATATATAATACATAACTTATATATTTTTTCAATTGTAAACTAAAGAATATATTTTTTTATAATGGCTCGACTGAGTAATTTTGTTTTTTGATTAAAAGGTTATATGATAAAGTGATAAAATGTGATAAAAATAGAATGACAAATGGATAAACTTGATAAATACGTATTAGATAGCTGCCAAAACATGCATGGGAAATACGCTATAGTGACAGGTGCTACTGGCTCAATCGGCTTTGAAGTGGCTAGGTTTTTGATGCTATTAGGCGCGGATGTGGGTATAACATATAGAAACGAAGAAAAAGGTATTCAAGTTAAGAAAAAGATCGAAAATGAATTCGATAGAACAATAGATATCTATCCGCTTGATTTGTGTGATTTGAATCAAGTCAAACAGTTCAGTTCATTGATTAATAGAGACGTTGATTATCTGTTTAATATCGCAGGTACTTATCATTTGCCTAAGAAATTAATCGATGATAAATATGAGATCACTTTTTTATCAGACTATTTATCTGTATCTATCTTGAATAGAACATTTTTAGAAAAATATGCAAATATAAGTATTATTAATACAGGAAGCGTTTCGATGTATTATTCAAAAGTTGATTTTGATGATATCATGGGTTTGAACATAAAAAACAAGACTGTTAGATATGGAAGAGATAAAAGATTATTAGCTTTAGATACTTTAAATTTGAAAGAAAAATATCCGAATAATCGCATCGTATTATGCCATCCTGGTGTTTCAGCTACTTCTTTGTTTGCTAGTTCAAAAGGGGGATTTAACAAAGTGTTTAACGCACTTATTTTTCCTTTGATGAAAGTGATTTTTATGTCTCCGAAGAAAGCCTCTTTAAGCATTTTGATGAGCGCATTTATAAATTTGCATGAATCGGAACTAGTCGCTCCTCGAGGACTTTTTCACTCTTGGGGCTT
Organism: uncultured Bacilli bacterium; assembly: GCA_944371605.1. Classification (GTDB taxonomy): domain Bacteria; phylum Bacillota_I; class Bacilli_A; order RFN20; family CAG-288; genus Enterosoma. The sequence goes on along the minus strand of CALVXU010000009.1, from coordinate 124,241 downwards.
ACCAAAAAATATAAAGTATAGAAAATCTTTATTTAATAGTTCAGAAAAGAAAAAACTGTCAGAAATATATGACCAATTATTATGAAAAAAGCGATATTGATTTATTATACAGGAACATATAACACTCGTTATATAGCAGAGAAAATCAAAGAAAAGATATCTGATTCTTATGATGTCGATCATCTAGAGATAGATTTGCATACTCCAGCCGTCGATTTATCTTCATATGATTTGATCGGATTAGGTTATCCGATTTATGCTTTTAATGCCCCATCTTTCTTTCTTAATTATTTGAAAAAAATGAAATTTCCCAAAGATAAGCAATATTTCATATTCAAAAATTCAGGGGAAAGTTTTGCTTTAAATAACGCATCCAGCCGAAAAATTATTAAATATCTCAAGAAAAACAACGTTAATCGTTTTTCTGAATATCATTTTTTAATGCCATATAACATTCACTTCAGATATGATGATGCATTTATCTATGAGCTGTTTGAAGCTGATAGAAAACTTTTAGAAGTATTAAAACATGATATTTTAAACGATGATGTGCGTCATCTTAAAAGCAATTTTCTCTATGACTTAGTGTCTAGAATATTACGAATTCAAACGTTTGGTGGATATCTCAATTCATATTTTTATAGAGTGGAAGACACTAAATGTATCAAATGTGGCTTATGTGTAAAAAAATGTCCTGTTGAGAATATCTATTATAAGAATGGAAAAATAAAATTCAGACATCACTGTTTGATGTGTATGCGCTGCTCTTTTTATTGTCCAAAAGATGCTATTTCAATCGGCATGTTACAAAAATGGAAAGTTAATGGTGCGTATGATTTTGAAAAAATCTGTAGTGCTTCCAACTTAAAAGATAGCAAGTATGTGGAAAAGCAGCAAGGCTTTTTCTTTAAATGCTATCCAAAAACTTTTGCTGAAATAGATAAGATGTATAACCAAATACAAAATAAATCTAAATAGTTTTTTGCTGAAAAATTATCGACTATATTAATTAGCTAATTCTGAAGCATCAGAATAACGATTGTGTTTAACTCTATCGTGAACTTCGGCTTTTTTAGCATTGTTAAAGCGATCCAAAGTGCCGACTAAATAACCAGTGATTCTTCTGATTCTTTCAAAGTTCTTTTCTTGATAATGATATGAGCAATCTAAATAATCGCCATCTTGTTTGATGGTTAAGCTTGTGATAATTTTGTCAGGATTTTTTTCTTGTATTTGTTTCAAACAATATTCCTTCTCTTCTTCGCTCACTTGCCCCTCAATTTTGATTTCCATAAGTTTTACCTCCGTTTTTTTATAATATATCAGCTTAAAAAAATATCTGGTGAAATATGCTTTAAATCGATTGCTCATTATGTAAAAATAGCGAGTCATAATTATATTTATATGATATACTTTTATTGTTATTCTTTTGTGGGAACTATTCAATGGAAAAAGTTAATAAAAAAAAGCAGAAACTAACTTTAAAGCAGTTTTGTTTGCGTTGTATTGGCTTGATCTTGATTTGTCTTGCTATCATTGGCGCGACCAATCAGACTTTCATCGGGACATTTTTAACTTATAGTTTTTCTTTTCTTTTCGGATATTATTATTTTGTAATTTTATTTTTACTTTTGATTTTTGGTTTTCGTTTGATTTTTTCTCTTTCTTCATTTCCATTTAAAAAACATGTCTCAGTCTGGATTTCCCTCATTTTAATTTTTGTTTCAGTCATCTCTCTTTCTTCGATTCCTCTCTATAATACCGATGGGGTGAACTTATCATCTTTTTCTCAAGTATATATGGAGCAGATGAATGCTTTTTCACCTAAAATTTTTGCTCCGGAACATTTTTCTTCTTTGATCAATTTAGGCGGCGGATATTTAGGTTTGTTTTTCATGACGCTTTTCGGAAGCATTTGGGGCCTTATCGGCGATTGCTTTTTCTTTGGCGTCATTTTATTGATATCTCTTCTCTTACTTCTTATCAAACCGATTAAAAAATCAATCGACAAAAGAAAACAAAATCAGATCAGCAATCAATACAAGTCTCCATATCAAAACGGAAATAGCGATAAATCTATCAAGTCGAGACCTACACCTGTCAAAAAAACTGTTAATCCATCATTAGTCGCTCCATTGACTAGTGATTTCGGACGCTCTAATCAAGGGGAATTTGTTGCTTCAAATAAGCAGAATGCTGATAATAAACAAGTCAATCAGCAACCGACAATAATCATATCCCCTGCCCCTATCTATCCTTCTCAGCCTTATTATTCAAATTCATCTAACGCAGATACTTCGATAGATAATAGTTTATTAAATCAGCCATTTAAGAAAGCGAGTGTCAAAACTGCTGAGCCTAATTTCAATGCAAAACCTGTTTCTTCACAACCCATCGATAAAAATGTTGAACAAAATAATCGAACAACGATTGATTATGCAGCTTTATATCATGAACAATTGCGAAAAAATAATGAATTGAGCAAGCGTTTGTCTGAACAACAAGCGCAGCTTCAGACTAAAAATGAGCAAGCTAGTTTTATCGAATCCAAAAACTATTCTTCCCGCTCTTTCAATAATTATGATTCTCATAATACAGACTATTCTAGCGAACAACAAAAAACGCCTTATTTCACAACTGAGCCAAATATCAAAAAGAAAATCGACACTAAATCTAGCGATTCTTATCATAAATCTAATCAACCAGTGGAATTATCTGATGATGAAAAAGAGGCTTTATTGAAGCGGGCTCAAGCGTTTAAGGCAAATTCGTTAAGAACTGATAATTCTACTTTTGATGTCGCACCGGATGATATGGGATTTATGAACCGAAATCAGACTGATTCTTTTACTTCTAGCCGTGCAAATATTTCAAGCAAAGCATACCATAGCAATTATAATCCTTTGGAAGCACAAGCTAAAAATGTTCGTAATCTTCCTCAAAAAGATACTGGACCTAAAGAGTTTCAAGTTGAATTACCTGTCGAGACTAAAGAAGAACAAGTCAGTATCGAACAAAATACTGAAGAGATGCTAGAGCAAAAATATTTTGAGATCAAGCGAAGAAAACGTGAAGCTGAAGAGCAGAAGCTAAAGGCTGAAGAAGATGCCAAAAAGGCAGCGGTTTATAAATATGTTTCTAAAGCCCCACGAGTCTATGACTATCCTTTACCGGATGATAGTTTATTAGAAGATAAAGACGATTCGGAAAAATTGATCACCAATTCACAGGCTGCTCAGGAAAAAGCCAAAATCATCAATAATTTCTTTGAAAATTTCCGAATTCAAGCGAAGGCTATTTCTTATACTATCGGAGCTTCAGTCACGAGATTTAATATTCAAACTGAACCTGGAGTTCGAAGTGAAAAAATCGCTTCTTTAGCAAATGATTTACAGATCGCATTGAATGGTGATAAATCTGTCCGTATTGAAACAGTAGTTGAAGGGCGCTCTACATCAGGCATTGAAATCGGAAATGCTGCTCCTATGGCCGTGCCTTTCAAAGAAGTTTTCATGGAGATTGAAAAAAATACTAAAGATAATCTGCTCTTACCTATCGGAAAAGATATCTCTGGAAAAATTGTCACATATCCGTTAAATGATATGCCGCACTTATTAGTAGCTGGTACGACTGGCTCTGGTAAATCTGTTTTAGTTCATTCGATGATTATGACTTTAATCATGCGAAATTATCCTTCTCAATTAAAATTGATGTTGATCGACCCTAAGCAAGTGGAATTTGCTAAATATAACTTGGAACCACATCTCTATTGCCCAGTTGTTTCTAATCCTGCTAGTGCCATTACGGCTTTACAAAAGTTATGTGAAGAAATGGATAGGCGTTATTCGGTCCTCTCTAAATGGCATTGTGTAAAAATCAGCGAATATTTAGAAAAGAGAATTAATCGTGAAGATCAGATGGAAGAGATGCCAAATGTTGTATGTGTCATCGATGAATTTGCTGATTTGATGCAAACAGGTGGTGATGAAGTGGCTAGCTGTGTACAAAGACTCACTCAAAAAGCCCGCGCAGCAGGTATTTATCTGATTATCGCTACACAGAGGCCTAGCAAGGATGTCATACCGATGACTGTCAAAGGTAATATTTCATGCCGTATCGGTCTTTGTTGTTCAACTGGCGTTGATTCGCGTGTTATTCTTGATGAAAATGGTGCAGAAACGCTTTTAGGTAAAGGAGACTTGTTGTTTAAAGCACCAGGTAAAAAATCGTTGATCCGCGCTCAATCACCATTTATTTCTAACGAAGACATGGAACGTGTTTTAGAATATGTGCACGATAAAGCCGGTGATCCTAATTATGATCCTGATTTTTTAGATTTGGAAGTCAAAGATGAAGATCCGAGTGTTGGAAAAGCTCAGTCTTTTGATGATATGTATGAAGAGATTAAAGATTATGTCATGAAAACAGGTATTGTATCTAAATCGAATATCATGCGCAACTTCTCAATCTCTTATTCAAAATCGGATCAAGTGATCGCTAGATTGCGTTCTGACGGCATTGTTCAAAGCATTCAAGGCGGCAAGAATATCGTTGTACAAAGAAGACCTATGGAGGAATAAAATGGCTATTCAAAAAAATTATCTTTACACCAAAGCGTTTGCTAGACGATATGTGATTCATTGCGATTTTTTAAAAAAAGAAAATCTTGAGGCATATTCTTTATTAGCGAGATTATTGACGTCTCATCCTAAATTTATCAAAAAAAAGAACTTGTTAAATCTTGCTGGATTTGAATTCAATTTTCGAGTTTCATTGTGTCAAACAGGTCTAGCCTTTATCGGCGAGATATCACAAACAGTCCATCCCGCTCTTTCACATATTTTTACAGATCCGTATAAAGAAGGGCTGGAATTGTTCAGGAGTTTATATCAGAATGGTTTTGATGTTGATAATCACTTGTTTGAAAATGTTAAAAATGAATTGATTTATGAAACTATCAATTTCAGTGATTATGCTGAGCAAATGGTTTTAGCTAGCATTCCTTCTTTTTTAGCGATTCCTTTCCTCGATATAGAAAAATTAAAAAATACAACTATCGCTGATGTTAAAAAAGTTTTTGAGGTCTTAAAAGCTAATAATGTGGGTGATGTTTTATACTTAGGGCCAGAGCTGAAGAAGCCATTAGATCCACTAGACAAGTATAGTCTTGAACTGCCTATTATAAATAATACTGCTGATTTATTCGGCAAAAATTTTTTAATTGATAACCGATTGAAGAAAGAGGCTGTCGGTTATCTTTTAAAAGTTCCTACCATTCATTCGTATCATGAATTAGACATCCTTGGAACTTTCATCAAGGCCTTATGCTTAAAATTTGAAAGTGATGTTAATCAGCGCTTAGGTGTTGAAATAGTACCTTCGTGGCATTTTGTCGATAGAGATCATGTCGTCATCTCTTTTTCTTGTGCACTTAAAAAAGCAAACTATCTTGTTGAACAAAGCTTTTTAAAACTTGATAACAATATTTCCGATGATGTTTCTTCTTTCTATGATGAAGCTATGCTTTATAATGAAGAAAGACGTCTTTCTATGCTTTTAGATGCTGAACGTGTTTTATCTCGCTTCTTTGTCGGACTTGCGTTTGATCTTGAAGGTGAAGAATTTTTTGATATTTCCTGCACAGCTGATGATTTGAAAGATTATCAAAAACAAACTTTTGTGCAAGCGATTCTTTTAGCTAGTGGAGGTGACAGATGATCAAATCAGATTATGGACATCTTTATTGTCCGTTTTATGAACAAAAATTTGACAATGGTTTAAAATTGATTTTTATCCCATCCAAAAGTCATATCAGAGCAGCCGGTGTTTATATCGCACAAGGCGGTTTTAAACATGATGAACTGATCGACAAGTCCAAAATTCCTTTTGGGACACCATATGTTTTAGAACGTGTCATCTCTCGAAAAGATATTCGTGAACGTTTTTTAAAAGAAGGTGCAATCTTAAAAAGCCATACGGATTTTTCTTATACTTCTTTTTCGGTTTTCACTATGAGAGATGTTTTTGAACCATTCCAGGAATTATTAAAATTATTGGTGCCATCATCGTTTGATGAAAATGATGTTGAAACAGCTAAGAAAACGATTAAATCGATTCCAGAAACTGATCTTTCTTATTCCTGTCGTAAAGTGATTGATAATCTTTATTATTCATCGCCTATCAAGTATGGAATCATTCCAGAACAAAGTGATTTAGTATCAATTCATTACACAGCTTTGAAAAAGTATTTGCAAAAATACTATACTCCGAGCAAGATAACCTTGTTCGTCATCGGTGATTATACTCCTGATGAGGTTTTACATGGTGTCGATCAATTGAGAATGCTCAGCAACACTTATCCTTCAAGTGTTGAAAAGAAATATGAAGAGAATTACGCGACTGTCAAAGAAAGCTACCAAGAAGAAGAAAGAGATTTGACTTATCCGATATTATCTTTGGGAATCAAATTTTCGCCTCGTAAAGACCTTTATGAAAAATATGGACAATTATTGTTTTATATTTATGAGATTTTAGTTGATATTTACTTCGCAAAAAATGAGGAGTTTTTGAAAGGTTTAGACGAATTTTCCAGCCATTTAGTCAATGTGGAGTTTAAGCAGGGAAGTGAAGATACTTATCTAGTATTACAGTTTATGACTGAGAAAGGACTCGCTTTAAAGAACTTTTTAGTCAATTACATAACACATCTAAACAAAAAGATTTCACGGCAAGATTTATCTGCATGTATTGATGATTATTATTCGAAAAGTCTGCCTAATCTAGTCGTTAACGATAAGTTATTCAATAATTTTGTATCTGCTTTTGCCAACAATTTACCATATACAGGAATTATCACTCAAACAACTAAAATACCGTATAAATCATTTCAAACTTTCACAACCGATTTTATGGCATTTCCGAGAAGTGTATTCTATTTGAAAAAGAGATGAAAATATTAGGTGTCGGAATAGATATCGCTGATATCAAGAGATATGAAGATAAGGATGACTTGGCTAAAAGAGTCCTTCATCCGATTGAATATCTAGAATACTTAAGAGCTGCAGATAAAGCCAGCTATTTAGCTTCACGTTTCGCTGTCAAAGAAAGCTATGTGAAAGCGAGTCAAAATAAGACTGTTAATTATCAAAAGCTCTGTGTGAAGAAGAATCAACAAGGAATGCCTCTTCTATATCTAGATGATCAAAAACTTCCTGCTTTCGTTTCTTTATCACATGATGATAAAGCGATCGCTATTGTCATTTTATATCAAGATTAAAGGTGCATGAAATATGAGAAAACCAGTATTACTAGCCACTGCTAAAAGTGAAAACATCATCGAAGTCACAATCAGTAAAGACTTTTATACTTCTCCTAAAAAGTTATTCACGCTTTATGAGGATGACAAAATCATCTGTGATATCGAACCAGTGAGTAAAAGCGAATCTCAGTCCACTTTTATCTATAGTCTCTTACTAAATGATTTCATCTATGTTCCTGGAAGAAAATATGAGATTAAAACGAGTGAGAATTATTTTATTCCGCTAGATATCTCTTTTTTAGCTGAACAAGAGGAATTTGAAAAGAAATATCGCTTCGATGGAGAATTAGGTGCTGTTTATCACACTGATAAAACAACCTTCCGTGTTTTCTCTCCTTTCGCAACGGAAGTACTATTGAAAATACAGCGCAAAAATAGTGATAGATTAGAAATATATAAGATGATACCTGATCGCGAAAACGGTGTCTTTTCGATAGATGTGGAAGGAGATTTAGACGAAGCAAGCTATCTGTATTCTCCGACTATTTTTGGTGAGACTAAAGATGTTGTCGATCCTTATAGTTATTCAGTCGGCATCAATTCTCGAATCGGTTATGTCATCAATCCTGAAAAGATCAAATCGATATCGACTCATGATGAAAGCTTGCCTCCTTTTTCTGATCCGTTAAAAGCTTTTATTTATGAATGTTCGGTTCGTGATATGACTTCTAAAACTTCAATTCCTCATCCCGGAACTTTTTCTGCCCTTTCTCTTGATAATCAAGCCAAGAAAGGTGAGCCTATCGGATTAGATTATATCGCTTCTTTAGGTATGACTCATATTCAGTTATTGCCAGTGTTAGATTTTCACACCATCGATGATGAAAGACCAAAAGATAGTTATAATTGGGGATATGACCCTTATTTCTTCTTCGCACCTGAAGGTTCTTATTCTTTGAATCCTAAAGATCCTTATTCGCGTGTCTTGGAATTAAGAAACCTTATCGGACAGATGCATGCTCATGGGCTGAGAGTCATTCTTGACGTTGTATACAATCACGTTTTCTGTGTTGAATTCAATCCCCTAGCGGTTTTAGTTCCAAAATATTATTTTCGTACTAATCATGATCACTCATCCTCTAATGGCTCTGGATGCGGTAACGATTTTGAATCTCGACATTATATGGCGAGAAAGCTCATCATCGATTCATTGATGCATCTTTTAGACTTCTATGATGTCGATGGTTTCCGATTTGATCTACTCGGCATTTTAGATATTGATACTGTCAACAAAGCATATCAAGCAGTGATTGAAAGAAAACCAGAAGCGCTTTTATATGGCGAGGGCTGGGACTTGCCGACCGCTTTACCAGGAGATAAAAAAGCTTCTATCTCTAATTCTCATCAATTGAAGGGTATCGCCTTCTTCAACGATCGTTTCCGTGATATTGTCAAAGGGAGTACTACTTCTTTATCAGTGAAAGGATATCTTTCAGGGGATACAAATTATATCGATGGATTCAAACATGTATTTTTAGGTTCGTCAATCGCTTTGGCTTTTGCACCATTGCTCAGTTCACCTCTTCAATCGATAAATTATATCGAATGTCATGACAATCATACTCTCTATGATAAGCTTAAGAGCTGCTGTCAAGATGAGAGTGAAGAAGATATCTTTAAGCGCCTCAAGCTGTGCAATGCTGCCACCTGTTTAGCTAGTGGGATACCTTTTTTTCATGCTGGTCAAGAAATCGGATTATCTAAAGAAGGATTAGGCAATACTTATAATGCTGGCGATGAGATTAATGGATTTGATTATGATATCGCCTATCATAGAAAAGATTTACTCTTGTTTTTTAAAGATGTCATACATTTTAAAAAGCGTTTTTTTGCTCTTACTGACAGTTTAAAAGATGTGAATAAGCATATCACATTTGAAAATTTAGATCATAATGCTATCAAGATTAATTATATCTATGACGATCAAGAATTATATTTGATTTTTAATCCTACTAAGCAATCTTTTACGTATAATTTTGATGATTATGTCAATCTAGTATTCACGGATGCTGGAAATGTTGAGCACAATGATTTTTATATTCGTTTGGCTATTATCAATGGTCTATCATTAAATATCTTTTTAAAGAATAAGAGGACTAAAAGATGATCAAGTATATCAAGTATGTTTTAAAAGCTATTCCGACTTTAATCCATCGCTATCCTAAAATCCTTAAAATTGCTAAGCACCCTGAAAAATATGATTTAAAAACTCGTTATGAAGCAGCGAGCGGTTTGTTAAAAAGGATCAATGAGGTCTCATTTCATTCGCGTTTTTTTATCAATTATAAAGAGAACATTCCTGACGGGCAATGCGTTTTTTATGCGAATCATACCTCTAATGGTGATCCGATCACCTTCATGAACATCATGGACAAACCGATCGCTTTTTTAGCTAAAGAAGATGTCGCTGATATGATCGTCGTTAAAACATTGGCTAAGATGATTGGAAGTAAATTCATCGATCGAATGGATTTAAGAAGTGAGATTAAAGTTTTTCAAGAAATAAATAAGGAGTTAGAAACTCATCCTGATCTTTCTTTTGTTGTCTTTCCTGAAGGGACGAGGAGCAAAAGACCTGATTTCACCCTCGGCTCTTTCCATCCCGGTTCTTTTAAGATAGCCACTAGAAGAGACCTTCCCATCGTTCCGGTCGCTCTTTTCATGACTGATCGTATCTTATATCAAAAATATCATTATAAACAGTATCCGGTTCAGATCAGTTTCTTAAAGCCATTATATCCTTCTGAATATGAGAATATGACATCTCAAGAAATAGCTGAGTATTGTCATGATGCTATCGAAGCTGAACTTAAAAATTTAAAGGAAAAGGATGTTGAATTAGTCAAGAGTTTGAATGGATATTCAGACAAAAAACTAAATCGTGTTTTGTATTTACCGAAGATAAAAGCCTAGATGAGCTTTTTTCGGTCAATTTTACCGATGTCAGTTCTTGGTAAAGCTTTTGAAATGATGATTTTTTCGGGTATTGAATATTTGATGAGATGCTTTTTTAAATAGTCTTGTATTTTTAAAATGAGATCATTTTTATCTTGAACATCACTCTCGACATAAAGTGTAAAATACGGATGCTTTTCATCTTTATGATAGATGGCTGCGCAGGATTTAACACCTTCAACTTCACCAGCTAGTTTTTCTATGTCGGCTGGGAAGATATTATATCCAGCGATTTTATACACATCTTTTGCGCGATTGATAAAGAATAAAAAGCCATCTTCATCGAGGTAACCGATATCACCAGTTTTCAGCCATTTAATATTTTGTCGGTCATAATAAAAAGGTTGCTTATCCTCTTCAACATTTAAATAACCGAGGCAAAGAGATGGAGAAGAGATCAATATTTCACCTATTTGATTCGGCCTTAACTCTTCTTCAAAAGAGACTTCAGGATTGACGATTTTTACTCTTACTCCTTTGAGAGGTTTACCTACAGAACCGGTTTTATTTTCTTTTAATGTGTTGACAAAATTAACGGTGGCAGTTTCTGTAAGACCATAACCTTCTAATAACCTATTGATAGAAGATGCTTCTTTCATGCGGTTGTCGAATTCTGAAAATAAACGCTTTTCAGGCTTATCAGCTCCGATATAAGTCGCGATCAAATTTTGTAATTTTTTACCGGAAAAATCTTTTCTAGCCAACAGTTTGTCTGTCAAATATGGGATAGTCAACAAAACATTGATTTTGTTCTGCTTGATCTTTTTGACTATTTCACTCCCATCATATGAGATCATCAAAGCGCTTGCTGCATTATTAGACAGCGGTGCATGTATACCCATTGCTAAGCCGAAGCCATGAAAAATCGGCATGAGTCCAATCATAGAAAAACCAGTTGTTTCGTGACATAAAATCTCTTTTGATTGACGAGTGACAAAGTTGATGGCCTCATCATTGATGACGACTGTCTTACTTTTTCCAGTAGTTCCACCTGATCTCAAGTAGAGACTCGGTTTTAAAGCGTCATCACTGGTGATGACTTCTTCATCGGAATCCATTTTATATAAATAATGGTGTTTATCTATCAAAGATAATTCCTTTTTATACATCAAATGAAAACCGATGCGAGTGATCGGATTTAAATCTTGCAAGGCGCTTATGTAATAAGTTCTAATATTAGTTCTTTTGACGATGTCGAGATATTTTTCAGCTAGAACATCTAAGACAATAAAATAAGTGGCCTTAGTCTCAACGATTGATTCATAGAGGACTTCACTTGGTAAAAGCGGGTGCAAAATCGAAGAGATAGCTCCGATTTTGGAGAGGGCATAAAGAGTGATGATAGTTTCTGGAACATTAGGAGCTAAAAGAGTCACCACAGTGTCTTTCTCAATTCCTAATGACTGTAAAATACTAGCCATTTTGTCGACGCGGTTGATGAATTCAGGGAAACGAATGCTTTTGTTTCGAAAGTAGAGAGCGACCGAATGACTATTCTTATAACGTGCGACAGCTTGATATAAAGTGCTTGTTTCTCTCATAGCGTAAATCCTAATGATAAAAATATGATTCCTAAAATGATGATGATCAAAGGCTGATGGAAGACATAAATCCAAATGGTGTGAGAGCCTATAAAACCGATGGGCTTTAATATCAGCTGGTATCTGCCTTTTTTCATATATGAATATTTATGTTCTCTAAATAGTATTTGTCCAATAGAGATGCCGATAAAAATCACTCCTGAAAAAGGAAAGATCGGCCACCAATCGACATAATTTAATGATTTTCCCAAAGCTGAATAGACGAAGTCTTGAAAGGTGAAAGCATGAGATAAATCATTTCCGAGATACGCTGAAGAAGAAGGCCAATATATCAAATGATTATCGATTTCGATTCCTTGTCTGAGCAATAGGCCAGTGAAAAGAATCAGCACACCGATAGCTAATGGAATCAACGGATGAACTTCTTTTTTGAAAATCTTTCTAGCAAATAGTTCTAAAAGCGCATAGACAAGAATCGAAAAGGCCATGATATGAATCACACCCCATGCGATGAATAAATCCATATGCAGAAGATAAGATAACCCCCAGCTTCCCAATGAAATCAAAGAAGCGACAAGACAAAGCAATAGACTTCTTCGGACATTACTCCTTGTCAAACTGGTCGATATCCCACAGGCAAAAAGAAACATTCCTCCAAAGAGAGGTACTAGATAATCGTGGATGATATCGTTATCCATGATAGAGCCACAGAATTCGATCAAAGCTGATAATTGAGGGTAATTGACTATATTAGTTTGAAAATTTGAAAAGATATAAGGGATTTCAGTGAAGTCATAACATAGGTGGAAGAGGACTACTAAAAAAATCGGGAATCCTCTCAACAAGTCAACCTCTAAGATACGGTCTTTTTTCGGTTTACATTCAGTTTTAGGTAAGCTTTTCATCTATGCGATTATATCACTTGAAATCATTTTTTAGGTAAAAAATAAGAAAAAAAGAGTTCGGAGGTCTCACTTTTTTTAAAAAAATGGGTGAAAATGCTGCTGATGAGATGCCTACTCAACTTTCAAAATAAAGTTGTTTCTTAAAAAAGAATTGCTATTGATGAATAAATTATTTTATTTATTATTGTATTAAAAAAAATAGCAAGTTATAATTTTATTCGGTAGTTATGTGAAAGGTTAATAATATCTTGGCTAGATTATTTGATAGAATTCCAGGGGAGCTCTTCTCTCCGCTCGCTAGAAAATATAAAGCGATTTATGCATTTGCTTTAGTGTGTTTATATCACTGCATAAAATTATATAAAACGGATATCAAAAGAAGCGATTTTGCTTCTCTTTTACGGAGTCAAGGCGAAGAGCTGATGGCTCTTTTTAATATCGAAACTGATAAGTTGGATGATAAAGATGAAAGCGAAGAAGTCGCTGTCGATGATTCGGATACTGAATTAAATCAAAAAGTCTCTTATATCATCAGAAAATTAGCTAGTTGCGGTTGGTTCATCATCTCTAAAGATCCTAAAAAGAATAATGTTGAATATATTTATATCCCTGCTTATTCCATTCAATTATTAAAGATTATAGATGAAATCACCTCGGATGTCGGCTCTTATTTACCTTTAGTTCATCAAACATATGCTGAGTTGAAGATGGAAGATGAAAAAGAAGACGATTATATGTACCGCTCTCTTATGAATGCTAGGACTAATGCAGATACTATCGAGATGTCAGTCACCTTGCTCAGACAACAGATCTGTGTTTTTGGCAATCGCTTGACTTCAGTCTTAGATCCGAATGTCGCTTTAAAACAGCACTTCGATGAATATCGTCTCTCGATATCTGATAAGTATTATCATCCGATGAAGACTTTCGATTCGTTAGGCCTTTATTCTTTGCCGACCATCACCATACTCAACCGCTGGTTAAAAAGCGAGAGAATCATTTCACTTCTTGTCAAAGAGGCGAAAGCTGAACCGATGAATCAAAAGAAAGAAGAAGCGACTCTAGCTAGTGAAATCATCAAAATCATTCAAGAAATCATCGATATTTTTTCACGTCTTACAACCGCTTTTAATGATATCGATGTCGCTAATGCTAATTATACTGAAGCTGTTCAGAGAAAGATAAATTATTTGTCAGCCTCTGATAAGACGACTAAAGGTAAAATCGATGCCATCATTTTGTCGATGGCTAATGAAATCAAAAACAATCCCGCTTTAAGATATGAGGAAATGCCGATATTGAATCGCGCCCATGAGACATTGATATTGAATAGACAAGGCTTTTTCGATTCGCAGTCTTTGACGATGCCTTTCAAAAGAAATCAAGTTGAAGAAGGAGAGTTTTTACCTTTGGATGATGAATTCTATCCTGAAGAGCAGAGCGCTTTGATGGATGAATTTATGAACAGGCAATTGACGCGTTTTTCTGATTCAGCCATCTTAGATTTCTTATCATCTCATATGGAAGGAAAGGATGAATTAGTCAACACCGATGTCGATTTAACAGTGTTAGATAACTTAGTCTTATGGATTCTAGCAGTCATCAAGGCTAATTTAGGTGTCATCCCATATGAAGCGACTAAAATTTCTGATCGTATTGAATATGCTAATTACTATATGCCGTTATATAGATTTACAAGAAAAAAGAATAATAAGAGGTGATAAAGATGTTTCAAGAAGAATATGATAAATTGACTCGTGGAGAAAAAAATCAATTTTCTGAAGCCATCAATGAACTCCTTTATAAAGAGTTTATTTTGAGGAAAGCTTATGATCGAAAAAGCCAGATGTTCAAAGCAGATCCGACGTATTTATTCATCGAAAGACATTTCTCTTTGATCGAAGAATATCTTGCTTTTATCGATGTGACTTTGACTAAAGACGATGATGACGGTGTCATTTTTATCGTATCAGACATCGAGATGAATCATCTTCGTTTAGATATCGTCACCACTTTATTAGTCTATGCGCTTCGTTCATTCTATGAATCAGCTATCAGTAAGGATCCTCAAGAAAGAAATGTCTTGATGAGCTCGAGCAGTTTGATGTCTCTGTTACAAGAAAGCGGATTATCTAATATTTCCAAACGCCTTTCTTTAGCGACTATCGCTTCTTCTTTAAGAACTTTAGACTCTTTTAACATCATCACTAGATACAGCAATACTTATGGTGATCCTTCATATAAATTCTATATTCTCCCCACCATTCGTTATGTCATCTCCACTGAAAAAATGAATGATTTATATTCCTTCCTCACACAAAAACCTGAAGAGAGCAATTCTTCGATGCTCTTCAACACTTTTAGTGCTCCGAAAGAAGAGGAGACTAAAAGCGATTTTAATGACGTCGCTACTCCTGTGGAAACCAAGATGGGAGTTGATATTCCTGTCGACTTCAATGATGGAGATAAATAAATATGAAAAATCTTGTTAAACTTCGCTTGATCAACTGGCATTATTTCACAAATACCACATGTGATATCAAAAATATCACTTACTTGACCGGTCCAAACGGTACAGGTAAATCGACGATTATCGATGCGTTACAAATTTTGATTTTAGGATCGACTAGACCTGAAAATTTCAATAAAGCCGCCAATGAAAAAGCTCGTTCAGGTCGTACTTTGATCTCCTATTTAAGAGGTCAAACAGGTGTGACTGGTGACGGCCAAGTGATCAACTTAAGAAAAGGTAATTTCACTTCTTATATCGCGATTGAAATATATGATGATGTCGAAAATAAGACCTTCACTTTAGGCGTGGTTTTTGATGTCGATAGCTCAGATCAGATTGATAAACATTATTTTTATTTATCTACACCTTTCTTAGATAATAATTTCACTAATTCAGAGATGGAAAAAGATTCCAATCGCATCAAACCGCTTCAATATAAAGAGCTATCAAGCTATGTGAGAGCTAATTTTAAGCCTTCCCAATATCGTTTCTTTGACACTGATACCGATTATAAAGGCTTCATTAAAGAAGCTTATGGCAATCTGCCTGATAAATACTTTGAACTTTTCAAAAAGGCGGTGTCTTTTGCTCCGATTTCTGATATTTCTTCTTTCATCACTGAATATATTTGTGATGTTGATAAAAAGATCAATATCGAACCGATGCAGAAAAACATCGAGCAATATAAAATTTTAGAATTAGAAGCCAAGAGGTTGAGAAACAAGGTTGAAAGTTTGAATAAGATATCAGAAGTCTTCACTTCTTATCAAACACATCAACGATATTTAAACACTTTAAATTATGTCAACACTCGTGTGAGTTATGAAGAAGCGAAGAAGAGATTAGATGGTTTTGTCGATAAGTTAAAGAAAGACAATGATCGTTTATCTTATATCTCTAATCAATTGAGAGTTTTCGATTCACAAATCGCTGAATTAAACGCAGATTTAGAATCTTATAATGCTAAAAAAGTCCAATCTAAGAATTACTCTTTGACTGAACGACTCTCGATGAAAAAAGACACCATAACTTCTAAAATAACTTCTATTCAAATGTCTGCTTCTCAAGTCATGACTAAGCTCAACAATTACGTCCATGATTATCAATCGACTTGCCAAAGTTTCTACAATTATTATTCGCAATTCGATAGCTCTCGTTTGGGTAAAAACATCAAGAATTCTTTTGATGAGTTATTAGAACTTTGCCAAGATATCAGCAGTGAGGCTTCTTCTCTCATTCAGAGTATCGACGATGACAGCGTGGATTTTGAAGCTGTTAAAGTCTTTAGAAATGACATGGATCTATTGAAGAATCAGGCCATTTCTTTAAGACAACAATTGAATAATGAACTCTATGTCATATCAGAAGATTTGCAACAGTTGCAATCCGATTTATCAGCTGTCAACTCTGGCAGAAAACCATTTGATAAATTAGGGCCTAATTATATGGCGATCAAATCATCTTTAGAAAGAGCTTTAAAAGACCGTCATGGTGATGCATATGTCAACATTTATTGTGATCTCGTAGATGTCAATGATCCTGAATGGACTTTAGCTTTAGAAGCTGTTCTCTTCAATCAAAAATTCAATTTCTTTGTCAATCCTAAATACTATGAAGAAGCTAATCGTCTCTTAAAGGAGCTCGCTGACGAATATAATTATTATCATGTCTCGTTAGTCGATAGCGATCGTCTTTTAGCCAATCATATCACAGCTAATGAGGATTCTATCGCTAAGCTCATCAATACAAATGACCCTGGTGCTAGAGCCTATACTGACTATTTATTAGGAAGAATCAAAAAATGTCATTCATTCGAAGAAGCTCGAGCTTCTGGCTCAGGTCTTTTATCTGATTGTACTGGTTACCGCGGATATGCTACTTGGTATTTGAATAAAGCGCATGCGAGAGTGTTTTATCTCGGGACTCAAGTATCTTCTTCTACCAAAGCTATCTCTGCAAAAGATTATCAAGATATGCAGGCTAAATATAATCTTTTCACCGAAGCTTTAAACAAACTTCAAAATCTTTTAGCTTTACCGGTGATGTCAGAGGCTGAATGCCAAAGCTATCAGGCTGATATCGACAAGACTGGTGAAATCAAAAATCTTCAAAACGATCTTTCAAATGTCGATTCTCAGATGCATGATGCTGCTCTCGGAGATATGAATGAGCTCGATAAAAAGATTTCCGCTATCAAAGAAGATATCGCTTCGATAGAAAAAGAACGTGCTGACTTATTGACTGAGAGAGGATCTTTACTCAATGAAGTCAATCGCTTAAACGGTGAAGAAATTCCGTTAGCGACTTCTTCTTTAGAAAGTTTCAAGGCATCGTTAAACAACTTTGATCCCGAACTTTCTAATCGTGATTATGAACCATATTTCAATATGCTCATCGATCAACAACAGATGTCTTTGGCTCAAATCAGAAACGAAGCGACCAAAGAATATATTCAAACATCAAATAAGCAAAAATATGAGAGAGAAAATCTCATCCGCTTACGTTCGGATTATTGCGCTGCCAATAAGCTTGGCTATGCTACTACTAATTTAGATACCAACGATGAATTCGATGCAGAATTAAAAAATATTTCTACTGTCATGCTTCCGGATTATGAAGAAAAGATCAAGAAGGCGCATGATGATTCCATCAAAGAGTTCAAAGATGACTTTGTTTATAAGCTTCGCACATCTATCGAAACTGTCTATCAACAGATCGAAGAGTTGAATCAAGCTTTAGTGGATTCGCATTTCGGACGTGACACCTACCAATTTAAAGTCTCACCCTCTAAGGATTACCTCGAATATTACAATATGATCATGGATCCTTTGCTTTTAAAAGCCGGTGATGCTGAGAGCTTATTCATGGAAAAATATCGCACCACTATGGATGATCTTTTCAATCTCATCTCTTCCTCGACGAGCGCATCTGGTGAACAATTAGAACAGATCACAAAAAATATCGATACTTTCACCAGATATACCACATATATCGTCTTCGATCTCTTCGTTTATCGTGGAACAGACAGCGTCGCTCAACCGATCTCTTTAGGCCGCTCATTCAGGTCCCAATCAGGTGGTGAGACTCAGACTCCTTTCTATATCGCTATTTTAGCTTCTTTCTCTGCTTTATGTCGCGCCAAGAACAGTAAAGATAACAATACTTTGAGATTAGTCATCTTCGATGAAGCTTTCTCAAAAATGGATGCTGCGAGAATCAAGGAATCGGCTAATCTTTTGAGAAGCTTTGGACTACAGGCTATCATCTCTTCACCTAGTGAAAAGTTGGCTGAGTTAGTCAGCTATGTCGACTTGATCTTAGTCGCTAACCATAATGACAGACGCAAACATTCAAGCGTTGATGTTTATGAAGAAAAGAAAAAGAAGACGATAGTCGAAGAGTTTGTCGAACAAAAGATTTCTGAACAGAAATAAAAAATCCCCAAAATATTTGTCGTGTTTTATGACTATTATGTCAAAGAATATTGACAAATATTTTTTTTATGTCTAAATATTATTAATTTTCATAATATATGTCTATATATGCTGAAAGCGATTAAATTATAATTTTTATTAGTTAAATGGCATGTGAAAACTATTTTTCTCAAAAGTTTTTAGCCGCTTAACTTGTCTTTTATCGGAGGTGTAAATGAAAGGTATTTTAGAACGATTTAAAAGAAGTAGTCTAGGCTCTTACTTCATCTTCGCTACGATGTTGTTCTCTCTCATCTCTTTTATTCTCTGTCTTGTCGGTTCAGCCACTAGTTATCAATCTTGGGGCACTTTTGTTTGTTTTCTACTCCTCATCTTAGTCGATATCGCTTTATTTGTTTTTGATAAGTTCCAATTCGCTCCAGCTATCAACACCATTTTGAGCGCTTTGGGTATCGGGTTCTTTATTTATGCTTGCTACAACTATGTCGCTACAGTTTTTACCGGTATCGATATCGAAAGCTTTTCTATTGATTTTATTTTCTCTCTTATCTTTTACTTTTTAACTTATGGCTTCAGCATTGCTTCTATCTTTTTACCTCTATATAAGAAAGGTGCGGCCGTTGACGAAAAAGATAAGGTCACTGAATAGGAGTTAACGAATATGAGTAAAAGATATACTGCGAGTAAGATTTGTTTGACTACTTTTGCTTCTCTTTTAGGTTTGTCTATTTTGACTACCGTCATCTGCAATGAGAATGTTTTAGCAATCAATACTGCTTTAGGCACCACTTCTTGGGAGATTGTTCAAGATGAAGCGGCTGATGGTGAAGAAAAAGATACCGAATATTATAAATCTGAGTATGAGCACTTAGATGATTTGATTGAAGATACTGATGAACTCATCGAAGAGGAAGTGGAAGAAGGTGCTGTTCTTATCATGAATAAAAACGAAGCTTTGCCACTTGCTAAAAATTCTAAGGTTACCACTGTCGGCATCGCTTCTGTTGTCTCAAGCTTAACATCTTCAGGTTCAGTCGCTAGCTCAAGCGCTACTGGTCGTGAAGTCACTTTGAAAGCAGGATTAGAACATGCTGGTTTTGAAGTCAATCCAACCGCTTGGGATTATTACAGTGATTCTGAAGTCCAATCGACTTATGGCACTCAAAGAAATGGTATGGGAACTCCTAATCCATTGATTCAAAGAGTTGGTGAAGTTCCTTGGGATGTCGCTAATGCTGGTTTTGGTTCATCTATCGCCCAATATGGTGATGCAGCAATAATGAATATCACTCGTGTTTCTGGTGAAGGAAACAAAGACGTCAATCGTTCTGGAACTGAAAACACTCCGAATGGTGATGCTTTGACATTATCTAATGATGAGATGAGCGTTTTACGCGGCTTAAAAGCTTTAAAAGATGCTGGAACAGTCAAAAAGATCATCGTCTTATTAAACTGCACAGCCACGATTGATTTAGGTTTCCTAGATGATGAGGAATTCGGAATCGATGCTTGTTTACAGATACAAACGGTCGGTACTACTGGCTTTAATGGTGTCGGTGATTTATTAGCTGGAAATGCTAACCCTTCTGGCAAGAGCAATGATACTCTTTGGTATTCTAATGATCAAAATCCGACTTTGACCAATCAATTAGGATATGAGTTCTTAAATCCTGATGGTTTGACTTTGCATGAAGCGACTGATGGTGTCGGTGGTTATGAAGGACATTATGTCGTTTATCAAGAAGGCATTTATCTCGGTTATCGTTACACAGAAACACGTTATGCTGATTATGTGGCTAATAGGGAAAAGACTGGTGATTTCGACTATGCTTCGACAGTTGCTGTTCCTTTCGGTTTCGGTTTATCTTACACCGAATTCACCTATTCTAATTACAAAGTGAGCAGAACTGGAGACGATTATCAGGTTTCAGTTGATGTCACAAATAGCGGTGATGTCGCTGGAAAAGATGTTGTCGAGATCTATTTATCAAAACCATATACTGACTACAATATTAAAAATGGCATCGAGGCAAGTGCTGTTGAATTAGTCGGATATCAAAAAACTCCTTTGATAGAACCTGGCGATACAGAAAATATCACATATACTGTCGACGGTCGTCAATTCGCTTCTTATGATGCTAACACTTCGAAGACTTATGTCTTAACTCCAGGCGAATATTATCTAGTTTTAGGTAATGGTGCTCACGATGCAACTAATAATTTATTGGCTAATCTAGGTTATTCTCCTGCTGATGGCAGAATGGATGATGAAGGTGATGCTTCTTTAGCTAAAGTTGCTTTGAACCAAGAAGAAGTTGACACGACTAAGTATTCCACATCTAAAGCGACTGGTCAAAAGATCACTAATTTATTCGATAATGCTGATTTGAACAAATATGCTGAGACCAAAGACACCTCTCCTGTCACCTACATCACTAGAAACGATTGGCAAGGCACTGTGGTTTTAGATTCTCTTGATAACAATGATAGTTATACTAAGATCACGATGACTAAAAAGATGCTTGAAGATTTCCGCACTGGTTGGGATGAAAGCCTACTTCAAAAAGATGATATCGAGTATCCGACATATGGTGCTAATAATGGCTTGTCTTTAGTCAGTTTAAGAGAGGATACTGATGGAAACGAAATCCCTTATGATGCTGACATTTGGGATACTTATCTCGATCAGCTCACTTGGGATGATACTGTCCAACTTCTCTCTAATGGTATGAGATCCACTGCTGGTCTTGAAGGTGTTCTCGGCAAACCTGCAACCCTTGATCATAACGGTCCTCTAGGTGTCACTGAATTATTCGCTACTAGTCAAAATGGATTAGCTTATAAAAATAATGAAGATCCGACTGCAAGACCTTCAACTTTCCCGGCTGCTGGTGTCTTAGCTTCGACTATGAATGCTGAATTGATCGATAGAGTTGGTAAGATGTATGGTGAAAATTGTCTTTGGGCTGGTTATAAAGGTATTTATGGACCAGCTATGAACCTCCACCGCACTCAATACTCTTCTCGCAATCCTGAATATTATTCTGAAGATGGTTTCTTATCCGGCAAGACAGCGAGTGTTCAAGTCGCTGGTATTCAATCCAAAGGTGTCTATGCCTATATCAAACACTTCGTTTTAAATGACCAAGAGACTAGTCGTTATGGTCTTTCTACATGGCTTAATGAACAGAGCTTCCGTGAATTGTATTTAGAAGCTTTCCAAATCGCTATCGAAGAAGGTGATGCTCATGCTATGATGAGTTCTTATAATCGTGTTGGAACCTCTGTCTCTGGGGCTAGTTCAAATCTTTTGACTGATTGGTTGAGAGGTGAAGAAGGATTTGATGGTTTTGTTGTCACTGATATGTATATGCTTCAACAATACGGAACTTTAACCTTCTACATGGGACTATTGAAGATGCCTTATGGGGTTTTCTGCGGAAACGATCTTGTCGATGGTGCTAATATCAATTCTCAATTCGATGCTTATAAAGAAGGATATGGAGAACTCGCATGGAAGATGAGAGAATCAGCCAAACGTATTCTTTATACTGTTTGTCATTCATCTGCTATGAATGGCTGGGATTCTAATACTCGTTTGGTCCATGTTCTCACTCCTTATCAGATCGGATTAATCGCTGCTGATAGCGTCTTAGGTGTTCTCACCGCCGCTTCTATCGGCTTCTTCGGCTTTGAATATTATCGAAAGAATTTAAAAAAGAAAGAAGAAGATTAATCAAATCTTGATGACTAGATAATAAAAAGGATGTGATTTAGTTCACATCCTTTTTATATTTATTTAAAACCTTTTCTTTATTCTTTGATCTTTTTGTGATATCTGTTCATGATGATTGCGGAAGTTAGAAGCAGGGCGAAGATGATTAAAATAGTGCAGATGAGTATTCCGATTATGGTTATATTAGAGATTGTGAAATTTATGAAGTGATTGATCACTATGCAGCTGATCACTGAGATGATTAAACTGGATATGAGTTCGATTAAGCCGATGATAAGCATCTTTTTTATTAGAAGCGACTTGATCATTTTTCTTTCGGCACCTAAATTATTTAACAGCAATAATTCTTTTATCGTGTTGCGATTGATGATTAAGAGCATGAGAACTTCATATATCAAGCCAAAGACAGTTATTGAGATTATGATAGCCCACATTTTAGTATTACTATCATTAACCCAATTAGTGATATTGCGATAAGTGTTCTTGACTTGGAAGACATTAAACAAAATGATGAAATAGTTTTCATACTTGCCGTGAAGTTCGATAAATGTCCGATCATTTTTAAAAGTATTTATAAACTTGATATCTTTATTTCTATCACCGCTTAATCGAATAAATGCTTTATTATAACCACTAAAATCTTGATTGATATTTGCGAAGAAATCATCGCAGACGAAAAAGCATTTATCTAAAGTAAAACCTCTAGCAATATTTGAAATATCATCAGTCAATTTATCTTCATTATTTATATATTCTTTATAAGTCTGGTAATCATCATAGCTGGTTTTAAATATTCCAGTGATTGTTAAACCATTATATTTTTTACCGATCAGTTCAGTCGGTGTCAAATGACTGGTTGTTTCACTGAGCCCATAATTGCAAAGAAGATTAGCCTGATAATCGGTCAAAGCGATCTCATCTTTGTTTTTTGGAAAGCGTGATTCAAAATTGACAGGCTTTAAATTCAAACAGTCAGCAGTTGTTTTATCAGTGATCTCTAAACCATATATTTCTTGAAAATATAGGTTACTAAAAGTATCAATTTTCTCGATGACATTATTTTGAATGCTAAAAGATGAAGGCAAAACATCTATAAATAGACTGCTATTATTGTTATGTTCAGTTATTCTTTGTTTCTCTTCTTCATCGAAGTCATAATCAATGATATCATAGCTTCCGCTATGACCATCGGCACGCATATATTTTTTTTCAATCATCAATGAATCGACATCATTTTCATATAGCTTATCGATGAATAAAGCGCGACTATCAGTGGAATATAAAGATATAGAAGTAGTGAAAAGTCCAAAGATGACACTTGTTAGAGCAATCATTGAACAGATGGAGGCTTTGTTATGTTTTAATGATTGCTTTATCACAGATGAATCAGAATTTTTATGTGATAAATCACCATAATCATAGTGATAATAAAATTCACTATTCTCAGCTATTTTTATCGGTTTGAGTTCTTTTAAATCTACTACAAAATCAAAATATAATTTTGTTTTTGAATCATTTTTACATGAGACATATATCGCACGATCTCGGCTCAGTTTTTTAATGATATTTAAACAATCGATCATATCATCATTCAGCAGATTATTCATACTTTCTATGATGATAATCTTTGGCTTTTTAAGAAGAGAGATAGCTAGTGAAAGCTTAAAATAATCTAAACGTGTGAGTCTTTTTACTTTGAGATCTAGGAAAACATCGAGATAATCATCGCTATAAGCTAAGTCAACGAGTGAAAAAAGCTCTTTGATCGAATCTAGACGATATTCTAACTGCGAAACTAAAAAGGCAAGTTCGAGATTTTCTTTGATTGACTTGTTGTTTATTAAAGCATCACATTTAGGGATATAGCTCAAATATTTGTTTTGAAATAAGTCGATATTTTTTGAATCAAACGCTTCGCTTTGGAAGACTAAATATTGATTTTTGTTCAGCTTTTTACCGCTTAATGTTTTGAAGAATAACTTGCTGTCACCATTATAAAAATTGCATAAGCCTCTATCAGGAAGTTCATAGAATTGTTGCCTAATAGTTCCATATTTCTTTTCTTGGACATTAAACTTATATGACATTTTAACCTCACTTTTACCTTTTCAAAACTTGCCATATGTCCGAAGCTGAAAGAGATACAAAAATACTCAAGTTTATTTGATTAAGTAAACGCTTTGTAAATATATTATATTAATAAAAAATGAATTTGTGCACACTGATAGTCTTTTAAATAAAAAAATGCTACTAAATTATAAATGAGTGGTATATTTGTTATGGAAATATAGTTCGAAAAAAGATGAAAATGCTAACTTATTTTTTGTTTAAAAATCGTCTTTATGTCAATAATGTAAAAAACTGGACAAGTTGAGAATTATTCTTTTTTCGAAGAGAAAAAAAGTGTATAATATCCATATTGAAAGCGTTTACACAGGAGGCTATCATGAAAGAAGAGATGGTTGCCATGATTTTAGCCGGTGGTAGAGGAACCCGCCTTAAATCGTTGACTAGCAAAATTGCTAAGCCAGCTGTTTTTTTTGGTGGGAAGTATCGTATCATCGACTTCGTTTTGTCGAATGTCGCAAATTCCGGTATAAATTGTGTTGGTGTCGCTACACAATATGAATCAACAGTTTTAAACAATTATATCGGTACTGGTGCCAGTTGGGGATTAAATGGTACTGGTGCATTGACTTCAATTTTGCCACCAAGAGAAACACCTGATGGTGCCAGTTGGTACTTAGGCACTGCAGATGCTATTTATCAAAACATCGATTGGTTAGATAAGACGCACTGCGAATATGTTGTCATTCTTTCTGGTGATCACATCTATAAGATGGATTATTCTGATATGCTTAAGTTCCACAAGAAAAATGGTGCAGATGTCACTATCGCTTGTATTGATGTTCCGCTTGAAGAGGCATCGCGTTTTGGTATCATCGTCGCTGATAAAGAACACAAGATTCAAGAGTTCCAAGAAAAACCTAAGAATCCTAAATCTACACTGGCCTCAATGGGAATTTACATCTTCACTTATAAGCTCTTAAGAGATGCTCTTATCAAAGATCATAATGCTGAAAAAACTGATCATGATTTCGGCAAAAATATTCTTCCTTATTTATTGAATAACGGTAGAAGTTTATATGCCTATCCATTTACAGGCTATTGGAAAGATGTCGGAACTATAAAATCTTTATGGGAATCCAATATGGATTTATTAGATTCTGATTGTTTGCTCCATCTTTTCTCTAAAGACTTTAAAATCTATTCAGCAGATACTTGTTCACGTCCACAATATATTTCTCCTAGTGCTGAAGTCAAAGATTCTATCATCAATCAAGGCGCAGTAGTAAAAGGAAAAGTCATTCATTCGATAGTCTCGAATGAAGCTGTCATTGAACCAGGTGCTGAAATTGTCAATTCATTCATCATGCCTGGAGCAGTGATTAAAAAAGATGTCAAAGTTAATTATGCTATCGTTGGAAGTAAAACTGTGGTGTCTAACGATAAAATAGGAAAGGATGAGGACATAATCCTCGTCAACGACTAGGGAGGTAAACTACAATGGCTATTAAAGTATTAGGTCTAGTCGATTGTTTTAATAATCCTAATTTCGGCCCGATGACTAGGCATCGCGCTATCGCTTCTACTTCATTTTTAGGTCGTTACGCTTTTATCGATTTTGTTTTATCTAACTTTTTAAATTCAAAAATCCCTTCTATCGGTGTTTTATGCCAACATCATATTCGTTCTTTGTCAAGACACGTCGGGAGTGGCAGAACCTGGATTACTAATACTAAAATCGGTGATTTCCATGTTTTGTATGATGAACCCAATATCGCTAATTCTTCTTATAATACTGACGTAGCTGACTTGATTGAAAATCGCTGGTTTTTAAAACAAGTGAATCCTGATTATGTTGTTATATCTTCACCTCATGTGGTCTTCCAGGAAGATTTTTCACAATTATTAGCGGATCATATCGCTTCAAAAAGTCGTATTTCACTATTATATGCTCATGTTACAGGCTTAAAGAGTTCATTCATAAATGCTAGAAAAGTGTACATTTCTGATCGCGGAAAAGTCACTAAATTTGAGATTAATCGCGGTGAAACTGATGAAGGTGATGTTTCTTTAGGAACGATGATTATGGACTATCCGATGTTAGAAAATCTCATCGAATATGCCTCAGGAACTTCTTCTTTCTTTTCATTAGCTGATGCTTTAAATTATGTCTCACCTTCTGTGTTAATCAGAGCGGTGAAACATAATGGATATGTCAGATCATTTGATTCCTTAAAGCATTATCTCAAGTATTCATTAGAACTATTAGATGAGAGCGTATATAACACTCTCTTTAAAGAAAACTGGCCTATTTATACTAAGACTTATGATACGCCACCGACTCTCTATAAGCCAGGAGCTTTGGTGAAGAATTCAACTATCGCTAATGGCTCGATCATCGAAGGAACAGTCATCAATTCTATCGTCGGTCGTGATGTCAAGGTTCATAAAGGCGTAGTGATTAAGAATTCGGTCATCGGTTCTGGAGCAGTCATTGATGTCAACACACATATCGAAAATGCCATTGTTGATAAAGAGGCTCAAGTTTTACATGTTTCGGAAGTCATCGGAACTTTAGATGATCCTCTTTATATCGCCAGAGGAGATATCGTTTAATGAAAATTCTTTTAGTCACTGGTGAAGCACTTCCGTTTTGTAAATCAGGCGGATTGGCAGATTTTATTTTTTCTTTCGGAAAAGCATTAGTCAAAGAGAATCAACAAGTCTCAGTCATACTCCCTTTTTATCAAACTATCAGAGAAAAACATCCTGAAATCATGCATGGCTATTATGATTCTTTTGACTTCTATATGAATTGGAGACAGCAAGGTTGCGGCGTCTTTAAACATACTGTCAATGGCGTTGATTATTATTTCTTAGCTATGGACGAATGGTTTAATCGTCCTAATCTATACGGATATGATGATGACATCGCTCGTTTTGCCGCCTTTATGATGGCTGTCAACACTTTTATCACTCGTCATAATGTCTTTGATGTCGTTCATTGCAATGATTGGCAGACAGCAGTGCTTCCATTGCTCTTAAGATATAATCCCAATCCGATAAAAACTGTTCTCACTATTCATAATCCAGCCTATCAAGGTTATGCTAGAAGAGAAGATTTATCGAAGTATTTTAATTTACATACAGATTATTTTGATTCCGGCTTGGTAAGAATGGGAGATTGTTTCAATTTCTTGAAGACTGGTATTATGACAGCGGATAAAATCTCAACAGTTTCAAGAACTCATTGCCAAGAACTACTGCATGACCATGAAAGTTTTGGAGGTATCGGAGCTATCATCGATTGGTGTAGACATAACGATTTTGTCGGTATTGTCAATGGGTTAGACACTGATTTATGGAATCCACAAACCGACAAACATCTTTATCAAAATTATTCAGTTGATAATTATGTAGAAGGTAAGAAAGCAAATAAAGTCGCTCTCTTAAATTCATTAGGAATGTCATGCGATTTTAAGGGGCCGCTCTATTCAGCAATCACTCGTCTCTCTTCTCAGAAAGGTGTCGAAAGACTCATCCAATGCATGCCACAATTAAAGGCTGCAGATGCGCGTTTAATCGTCATTGGTACTGGTGAGATGGAGGATAATTTCCTATATAATTCTTTGCAATATCCAGAAGTTTATTTCATCAAGAGATATGATGAAAACCTTGCTCACATCCTATATGCAGCTAGTGATTATTTCTTGATGCCTTCTTATTTTGAACCGTGTGGAACAAGTCAATTGATCTCCATGCGCTATGGAACCGTTCCAATCGTCTCTAATGTTGGTGGGTTAAATGATACAGTTAAAGATCTCTCTCGCGGTGAAGAAGCCACTGGGTTTGTTTTCAACAATAAAGATTATTTTGGCTTCATCAATTGCTTCTATGCTTCAGCTTCTTATTTTTATAATCCAGGTCTTAAACGTGAGATCATCAACGGGATGAATGGTGATTATGGATGGCATCTTTCTGCTAAAGAATACTTGAATCTCTATAACTCGATAACTTGGAAATAAGCCTTTATTCTTAAAAAATTAAAAGAGCTGTAACAAGATCTCAAACTTAACTCGAGGTCAAAGTTACAGCTTTTTTAGTGGCTTTGTAATAAGAAAAAAAGCTGAGCTATTAGCTCAGCAAACACATATATTATTAAGCGGCAACAGCTTCTGCTGGTTTGGCTTCTTTAGCTTTCGCATTCTTTCTTAAAGTACGAATAGCAGCAGTGGAAACCTTGATTCTTTGTTTCTTGCCATCAACAACAACAGTAGTCCATTGTAAGTTGACATTGAAACGACGACGATTATGTCTCATAGAGTGAGAGACATAATTACCAGACATCGGACCTTTACCGGTAAGTGGGCATTTTCTTGACATAGTAATCTCCTCCAAACTTATATAATCACAATAAAAACGTGCTTTAAAATGATACCATAATCATATTTGTGTTTCAACCTAAAATTAATGTAATTTTCTGGATATAAAATGAAACAAAAAAAGCCTTCGACCTTTTCAGATCAAAGGCTAAAATCAGCTATGAGATAATGGATTAAGCCAAATTAGCAGCTCTTTCTTCAGCAGCTAAATCTCTTAATTCTAAGAATTCTCGTTCGGATTCAGCATCGAACGCAGCTTTTCTTTCTTCTTTTTCCTTCATCTTCTTTTCATAAGCATTTCGCTGGTCATCACTTAAAGAAGCTAACCATTGTTCATGCTCTTTTTCTTTAGCAAGACGTTGTTCTTCTCTCTTTTTATCAGCTTCAGCTTTCTTTCTGTCAGCTTCAGCTTTCTTATTCGCACGTTCGGTTTCGTATTTCTCTAATTCTTCTTCGAAAACGAGTTCTTTTAATTCGGTTGATTTACCTGCAGCTGTGAGCTCGTGGAATTTAGCATTATTTTTCTCAACACGTTTACGTAAGTTTTCAATTTCTTCTTGATGGACTTGCTCTTCAGCTTCAGCTTGCTCTTGTTCAAGTCTAATTTCGGGGTCGACCCATTCAGCACCTTTTCTAATGGCTACTTCTTTTTGATCGTTTGTAATAGCCGTCTTATCAAGCTTCGAGAATCTTTCTACATTCATAAATAAGAAGATGAGACCGATCAATAAGTAGCAGATAGATTCACCACCGAAGTAGATAAAGGTGTTGGCGATTTGCCAAGTCTCAACATTAGAAGAAATGTTAGGATTATTATTAATAAGGTTGATGATAGCATTTGCGACACCAGGCATAGCAATCATGATTGAACCATAAACAGCCATTGAGAAACCATCAGTTCTAATACCATAAATAGCTTCTTGGTGTTCCAAAACGTCAGATAATAAAGCCATAGAAATATACATAGCAGGGACGGTGCCGATAGATTTTAAGCAGAAGGCAGTGATAGAAATGCCCCAGACGGCAGAGGTGTTGTCGCTTAAAGGTAAAACTAAGAATCCTAAGCATCCCATCAAAAAGGCTAAGAATCCACCTACTTTAATACAATTGGCCTTGCCGAATTTTCTAGCTAATGGCCAAATGACTAACATACCTAAAGCAGTAGGAATAGCACCAACTGTATTGATAGTACCAGCTAATTTGGTTTGGTTAGCACCTAAGAAAGCTTGAGAGAACCAAGTTGCATCATTGTTCTTTAACATACCACCTAATTGATAGAGGAAGTAGAAGATGATTACCATCCACCAGAATTTGTCACGAGCACAAATTTTAACCTGTTGGCTCATAGGAACTTTTTTAGCTTCTAATGCGAGATTGTCAGCAGAATTTGCAATTTTTAATTTGAATTTTTCTTCAGTGATTCTTTCTCTAGTGAAATAGTACTCTAATAAGCAGCCGATCACTTGGATGACGATCAAGATGACCATCAAGATGACCCACTTGCTGTTAGCTTCACTTCTGGCGGCTTCATCAGCTAGCTGACCAGTAACTTCACCAGCAGGAAGCAATCCTAAAGCATCAATGAAGAATGGTGCAACCATACCAGCGGCTCCAGACGCAACGATTTGAGCAGCATTGGAAGCAGTAGCTAGCAATGATCTCTTAGATCTATCACGGGTGGAAAGATTGACTAAAGCGGAGTGTGAAGTGTAATAGAATGGATAAGCTACAGCATAATAAAGGTTGTAACCGACAGCGATAAATACTAGAGTTAACCAGTTAGGATTTTGAGCGGTAGCACCTTTAGGGAATGGAACTAGGAAGAGGATTAAAAGAGCGATTGCCATCAATGGCATACCGATGAGAATAAACGGACGAGCTTTGCCAGCGATGGTCGGTTTTCTTTCAAATAATCTTCCGACTAATAAATTGCCGACAACGATGATGACTGCTGAGATTAAAGGAAGTAACCATGTGAATGTATAAGCCCATTCACCCAAACCTAAGACATTGCGCCAATACTGACTTAAATAGGTGTTGACAACACTATTTGCAATCAGAGCGAATGCAGGACCGACTAAGTAACCAAATGCAGCTTCTGGAACGAGTTTTACATTGGCAGACTTAATCTTTGTAGAGAGCATAGGAGTTTCGAAGAAACTTTTTTTTGCGTCTGTTGTTTCCATAGATGTTTTCCTTTCAATTTTCGGTACATAACAAAAGTAAGCTATGCACTTCTACAATAGAATAGCGCTTACAAGGATTAAATAGCAAATTGTTTTTCATAAAATGTTAAAAAAGAAACTTTTTTTGCAACATGCTTTTTTAAAATGTTCTTCCTCATTCAAACTTTTTAAAGAAAGAGTTAATGTCATTGATGATAAAAAAGATGATAATCAACAGTGACAATTCACGGATTATTTATGTCAAATGGTGAAAATGCAATGAAAAATAATTGCTTTTGCAATATTTGCAACGAAATTTGCCATTTTAATTGTTGTAAGGCTTTTCATAAAAATTTAAAATATACAAGTAGGTGATTTTATACATTTTTGTATTTAAAGTCATTCAACTTAACTAGGAGGGGGTTATGGACGAACAAGCTGCAATCAAGCCTGAACCTAAAAAATCACGTTTTAAGGCTTTGAAAGTTGTTTTGGCTGTCTTTTTACCGCTATTTTTTGTCATTTCTGTCGCTGTTGCTATTTTATATGGCGGAGAATTGATTGAAGAACCAACGGTAGAGTACGGCACGAAGGGACTAATCCGTTTAGATTCACCAAATTATCAGCAATCATATTTCACTGGTGATACTTTTTCTTTTGATAAAGAAAAGAATCAGGTCAGAGTGGTTGCTAGAGATCCATCGTTAGAGAATATCGTCAATAATGCAGATATGCCTGCCGATGAATATGGCTTCGTCATTCGTAAGTACTATAGTGAAGATGGAGTCTTAACTGCTAAAGAAGATATTGAAGATAATGCTTCTATCAAACCGATTTATGAAAAAGAAAATGATCTTGCTTTAGAAAAAGAAGCTGCCTCTGCAGATACTTCAAATGAAGGAAATACTGATGAAGTGACTGCTTCCGATGAAAATACATCTACTGAAGAAACTGAAGATGTAAAAAATTATTATTATGTCGATTCAGAATTCTATTTAAATGCTGAAGATATCACTATGACTCCTAACATGGGAACTATTTGTTTAGCTAGCAAGAGATATCAAGACTTAACTCTTGAGTTAGACACCTCTGTTGTCAATGGCTATATTGATGAAAGCAAGTTATCGAACACTGTTCTCCTCGAAGCTGAAAATCAAGACGTTTATAAAGACGATGTGTTATTGACTAGAGAACAATTAGCTACAATGCCAGATAATAATAAACCATTCTTATCTTCAGAAGGTGAAACTATTGATGGTAGGGATTGTAGTGGTGGTGCTTGTTTACGAAGCTTTAATACTAATAATATGAAAGTTGATTTTGAAATCGTCACTTCTCAAGCAGCCACTGTCAATTTAACCATGTTAGTTTGTCAACGTCCGCAAGGAGATGTCTTCTCTAATTATTTCAAAGTGTCTCTTAACGGCTCTAAGATTGATGTTTTAGATGACATTGAAGTCCCTGGTGCTGGTAGTGGTTACTATACCCCTTATACTATGCCCAGTGTTCAAATCGAATTACAAAAAGGTGTCAATCATTTGATTTTTACAAGTGGTCCAAACGCTGGAACTGGTTCACCTTGTAATTTAGATGCTGTTTCTCTTTCTACTCTTGATGAAAATCTTAACATTCTCGGAGATAGCAGTGCTATCGTCCTCAATGAGGAGGAATAATTATGAGGGAGAAAAAAATCAATTGGGTGAATAGAGCATTCGGGTATTTAGCTGTTATGACAACAGTTGCCCAAGCTTGGATTTACACCTATGTTCCTACTGACTTATTCAACTTACAAGTTTGCTTATTCGCTATTTTAGGCGTTGGTCTTTTCTGTGTTTTGATGTTATTTAAGAAAACAGCTGTCTTAGCTCCTATCTCTTTGATGTGCTGTGATTTCTTATGTGTATGCGCATTTGCGAAGGCTGAAGGTTTAATCGACTATCTTTCAACCGCTTTCTTCAGCGGCTTCTCATTTGAAGCGTTCTTTAATTTAGACACATTTGTTTGGGTCACAGTTTTATTATTCGTGCTTTCCTTCATTTTTTCATCTATCGCTATGTATATTCCTCCGTTTAGAAAATCAAAGGAAGAGAAGAATCATATGACCAAAAAGACTGAATTATCTACTGGAGGAAATGCCAAATGAAAAGAAAAACAGCTTTAGGAATATCTAAAATCAGTTTTCATGTCACATTTGTTCTTTTTGCCTTAGCTGTCACAGCTAGCCCGATGTTATTAGACTATGCTGGTATCATCAATACCACCTTTAAGATTCAAACATCGACTGGCAGCGGCTCAGATGGAAACATTTATTTTGACACTGAATTCGAGACGATGGACGAAGTTAAACAGGCCAGTAAAGATATCATTGATGAGACTTTAAAAGAAGGTGCTGTTTTGTTAAAGAATGATAATGATGCATTACCTTTAGCTAAAGAAGATACAGTTAATCTTTACGGTGCTGCTTCCTATCATTCGGTTGTCACTGGTATGGGATCTTCAAGTTTCAAAGTCAATGGTGACCAAGATCCTTTTGCTGATATTGTCACTTTGGAACAAGGTTTGACCAGTGCTGGTTTGAGTGTCAATAAAAATTTAAATGAATGGTACAAAAACAACGGTCTTTCCTATCTGAATTCTACTAACGGCCACTTCATCGGTTATGAGGATCAAGAAGTCCAATTAGTTGTCGAAGATGCCCCTTGGTCTGCTCTTCCATCTGATAAAGAAAATGATGCTAAAGCTGGTATCATGGTTTTAGCTAGAAACTCAGGTGAAGCTATTGACTTATATATGGATACGACTATGGATGATGGACAGACTAGAACCATTGTCAGCCGTGATCATAATGGTGATCCGAATAATTCTGTCGGCGATGCTTTAGCTTTAACCGATAATGAAAAAGATGTTCTTCAAAATATGAAGAGAATGAAGGATGAGGGCAAATTGGACAAGATTATTGTCATTATGAATTGCGCAAGTCCTTTCCAAAGCGCTTTTGTTGATCAAGAAGAATATGGTATTGATGCTGCTTTATGGGTTGGAACCATCGGCACTAATGGTGCTAACGCGATTGGCAAGTTATTAACTGGTGAATATAATTTCTCCGGCAGAACTGCTGATACTTTCTTTGCTGATAGCAAATATAATCCTGTTTACTATAATTTCGGTTCCTTTGAATATGGGAATTCTAGTGTTTTAAAGGATTATTTTGCTACTAGAAAAGAATATAATAATAAATTCTATGTCGCTTACCAAGAAGGTATTTATAACGGATATAAATATACTGAAACTCGTTATGAAGACGTTTTGACTAATCGTGCTAATGCTGGTAGTTTTGATTATCAAGCAGCTGTATCTTATCCTTTCGGTTATGGCTTAAGCTACTCTGATTATTCTTATTCTAATTTCAAAGTTACAGAAAATACTGAAGAGGATACTTATACCTTAACAGTTGATGTCACCAATAATTCAGATATCGACGGTAAAGAAGTTGTTCAAGCATATATCCAAAAACCATACACAGCTAAGGATATTGAAAACGGTGTTGAAAAATCAGCTGTTGAATTAGCTGGTTTCACTAAAGTGGATGTCAAAGCTCATGAGACTGTTCCTGCTACCATTGAGATCAAAGGCAAGTATTTAGCTGCTTATGATGCTAATGGTGAGAAGACTTATGTCATTGGTTCTAGCGATGAAGATGATGAATATTTATTCACAGTCGCTAAAGATGCGCATGATGCTGAAAATAATTTCTTACAATACAAAGCCGATAATGGTGTTGATGTCGATTTAGAGAGCATCACTACTAATGATGGTCGTGGCAATGGTGATAAGTCTTTAGTTTGGGGTAAACATATCGCTTATAGTGCTACTAAGTACTCTACCAATGACTATATCGAACAACAAAATGAAAACTTTGAAGCTCGATATCCTGGTGAAGAAGCTAACTATGGTGTCTCCTCTATCACTAACCAATTCGATAACACTGACTATCAGAAAGCTGGCCTTTTCTCTGAAAGTGAAGAGTCGCAACCTTATATGACTAGAAGCAATTGGACTGGCACTTATGGTAAAGTCATCAAATTGACTGCTAGCTCTGAATTGGCTGAAGCACAAAAGGTGCCAGCTGTTGAACAAGATAATATCGCTTATCCGAC
Organism: uncultured Bacilli bacterium; assembly: GCA_944371605.1. Classification (GTDB taxonomy): domain Bacteria; phylum Bacillota_I; class Bacilli_A; order RFN20; family CAG-288; genus Enterosoma. The sequence goes on along the minus strand of CALVXU010000009.1, from coordinate 89,069 downwards.
TTATGATGAAATCGGCTTCTATGAAGGCGATGATATGTTTGATGAAATCAAACTCATCTATTTACGCGGAAAATCTTTCGATGACCCTGACTGGGATACTTTGCTCGATCGCATCTCTTGGGATGAGACCTGCTATATTTTGCAAGATGCTTTACGTTATACTCGTGGTATCGATTCCATCGCTGCTCCTATGACTTCTCAACAAAATGGTGCTATCTCACCTGTTCACTCTCGTAATGATGGTGCGATTCCAAGTCAAAATGCTTTCCGTGGATTTGCTGAATTAAGAAATGATGGTGTGAATACAAAACCGACTATTTTTGCTAATAATGGTATTGTTGCTGCTACCTATAACGTTGATTTGATCAGAAGAATAGGTAAGCAAACTGGTGAAGAAGCTATTTGGGCTGGCTATAACGGCATCTATGGTTTAGGTGTTAACATTCATAGAGGTGCTTATTGTGGCAGAACTTTCGAGTATTATTCAGAAGATGGATTCTTGACTGGTGTTGCTGCTGGTTATGAAGCTGCTGGCTTACATGACATGGGCGTATTTGTTTTAGCTAAACACGCTGTTTTAAACGACCAAGAGACTCACAGAGCTGGTCTTAATGTTTGGGCAAATGAACAATCTATTCGTGAGATTTATTGCCGTGCTCTCGAAGTCGCAATCGAATTAGATAGAGAACTAGCTTTCGATGAGAATGGTGAGAGAACTCATATGCCGATGTTAGGCGTCATGACTGGTATGAATCGTCTCGGCGCTGTTTGGACTGGTGGCCAAGGCTTCTTGAACACTGTTTTAAGAGCTGAATTCGGTATGACTAGCTATGCTATTTCTGACTACAACTCTTCTCGTCGTTATATGTCTCCTATCCAAGGTGTCTTATATGGTAACGATTTACCCGATGGTAATATCGGCAGTTGGTCTGGCGGTAATGACTATGATGGAAATAGTGCTCAATTTGTTGACTACGAAACTGGCTATGGAAAATTAGCTTGGGCTATGAGAGATTGTGTCAAGAATGTTCTTTACACAGTTGTCAATTCTAATGCTATGAATGGTATCACTGGTGATTCTTCCTTCACTACTATCACTCCACTTTGGGAAAAATTAGTCCCAGTTGTCACTCGTGTTTTATTCACTTTAGTTGTTTGGTCTACGGTCATGTTCGGTGCTATCTACATCTATGATTGTGCAAAACAGATTCAGGAATCCTTGAGTTTGAGAAAATGAGAGGTGCTAAAATGAAAAATAAGAAAAAAGCTGTTGGCATAACTCTTTTGTCATTGATGTTTATGTCACCTATTCTTTCTAGCTGTACTCAAGATTCATCATCCTCTGTCGCTGTGCATGAATGTGTCTTTTATCCAGTAGAGGCTGTCGCTTCTACTTGCAAGACACAAGGACATAAAGCCTATGAGGAATGTCCGTATTGCCGCAAGAAGATGATCGATGGTCAAGTTGTGACTGATGAAGAAGTTTTATTGCCATTAGATCCTAAAAATCACGATTCGAATTCTTTGACTACTCATCCAGGAACTCCAGCCACATGTTTGACCGATGGCACTAAAGAATATTCTTATTGTGCTGATTGCGGCTCTTATGTTATCGATGGTGAAAACTATACTGAAGAAAATTATCAGGAAGCTTTAGTCATTCCTAAAGAAACTGCGGAACATGAGTTAGTTCATCATGATGAAGTAGCTTCGACTTGTATACCTGGTAAAAAAGCTTATGATCAATGTTCGGTCTGTCATAAATATTTTATTGATGGTGTTGAAGTTCAAGAAAGTGATTTGATCATCCCAGCATCTGGTGAACATAATTTTAATACTTATGGTGTCTGCGAGAATGGCTGTGGAACTTATAGATACGATTCTCAAGTGTTTGACTCTACAAATCTCGTGCCATTGACTGCTACTTCTGGTGATGGATATTGCGATACTGGCGATGATAAAATCGCGATGATTGAATCGATTCATGATACCAAAATGACTTTCCACACTCAAAGAAGTTCTAAAGATGGTTGTCAAGTCACATATAGAGATGGTGAAGCAGTTGATATCACCCTTTCAAAAGGAACAGCTAATCAATGCTCCTTTACTAGATTTGTTGTTGGTGATGGTCAAACTGCTTATACTGGTCAATTCTATTTGACATTTGAAATCACAATCGATCGTGATATGCTTGTGGATAGATTAGGAGCTATGATCGCTGATTATGATGGCAATGTTAAAACTGATACTTTAGGTGAATATGATCAGTCTAATCTCTTAGGTGCTGATAGTGGAAATAAAGGCAGCGTTGAGAAGAATCCTAACAGAATTTTAAAGGGTAATACTACATATCGTTTCATCTATAAGATGGAAACAACTAACACCAGCCCTTCACCAGACATGGTCGATAAACAAGAACAGATGATACAAATCTTTATCGGCGGTGGGGATGCTACTTATACTTTAAGCAATCTTCATGTCATCACTCTTCCTGAAGCTGAAAAGACAGGTAAAGTCACTTCTTCATTGCTCTATTTTGGTGAAACTGATTTAGTTGAAAACGAGAAAGATATCAAAGTCACTGATTTGACATTAAATAAGACTTATTTGGCAATGCAAGTCGGTGATGAAGAAACTTTAGTCGCTACTGTTTTACCTGATATTGCTACAGATAAAACTGTCACTTGGTCAAGTGATCATCCTGAAATTGTTGATGTTGATGACAATGGTAAATTGACAGCTAAAACTATTGGGACTGCGAAGATCACTGCTACTTGTGGTGGATTAACAGCCACTTGTGATGTTGAGGTCTTAGATATGGTTATTCCGGTAACCGGAGTTGAATTAGATAAGGAGACTTTAGAATTAACCGCTGGCGATGATGCAAGTCAATTAGTTGCTACTATCACTCCTGATAATGCTTCTAATAAAACTTTGACTTGGTCCAGCAGTGCGCCTGAAGTAGCTAGTGTTTCTGACACTGGTTTAGTGACTCCTTTAACTGAAGGTCAAACAACTATCACAGTTAAAACAAATGATGGCTTGTTTGAAGATACCTGTGTTGTCACTGTCAGTGCTCCGACTGAGAAACATTATTACACCTATTTAGAAGAAGATTTCTTTGATCCTGCTAATTGGGATGCTAATGGTGAAGGAGCTAGAGATGACTCTATCATCGATAGTGATTTCAAACTCTCATTCACTTCTAGCACTGCTAGTAGATTCGATTTATTCTATGGTCCTAATCATGCTAATTTTGCCGAAAATAGTAATAATATCGATGGAACCAGCAAAGATCAACAAGCCATTTTTGAACCGATTTACAATCAAACCTATTCATTTGATATGGATGTTGAAACTGATGGTGAAGTCAATTTGATGATCTTTGGTACTTCTGGTGCTAATGGTCCTACAAATACGAGTTCCGCCTCACTATATTTGCATATCAAATCTGATGGTAGTATGTCTTTAGATCAATCAGCACCTATGTCTAACAATGATTTCAAAGATCATTTCACCTGTGCTGATACTGGTTTTAAATTAAACGAGACTAACAAGTTATCATTTAAAGTCAATCGTGTTGATATCAACACCTTGACTCTTCAAGTCTTTGTGAACGATAAACAGGTTAAATTCGAAGGTGACGATTGGACACAAGGAAGTCGTGGAACCTATTCTGTTGATGAAAATGGCACTTATACATCTAATTACGTCAAGGGTAGCGGATATGGTCCTCGCTTTGGTGTTTATCCTTCGGATGACACCACTTTCAAGATTTCTTCTCTCGCCATTGATCCTGAACCTGAGCAAATCACTGAACCTGATCCAGAGCCTGTAGAAAAACATTATAATCTTTATAATGGAAAAGATTTCTTCGATCCAGCTAACTGGTATGGGACTACTCAAGATCAAATCGCTCGTGATGATTCTATCATCGATGAAGATCATAATTTAAGTTTTACAAATGCGACTCCTAGCAGAACCGATTTCTTCTACTTTAAGGATGATGGATGCCATTTTGGTGACAAAGATGCTGATAATAAATGGAATGGTTACACTGATTATTATGGCAGAACCTATACCTTCTCATTAGGCATCGAATCGACTGGTGCTTTCGAGATGACTGCTATCGCTAATAACTCGTGGGTGACCCCTAGTACGACTGGTGGCTTCGGATTTGGTTATCACTTTGAAGATAATAAAATCACTTTAACTTGTCATCATAATGGTCATAACTATACTTTCACTGCTAATACTGATGCGTTTAAATTCAATCAAGTCAACCAAGTCTCTTTAAAAGTGACTAGAGTAGATGCGGACACATTAACCTTACAGTTGCTCGTCAATGATGCAGTTGTTGAATTCGATAAAAGTGGTGATTATTCTGGCAGTTCCTATTCTTTCACTATGAGCGATGACTTTGTTTTGAGTTTTGATAAATATCTCGCTAACAACGGATATGGTCAACGCTTAGGAATCTTTCCTGATGCTGGTTCAGTAGTGACTATTTCTTCACTAGCTATCGATCCAGCACCGGCCAATTAACCAATTTATCTTTTGATCGTAATTATGAACTATAACTGAAAAGTTATAGTTTTTTTATAAAGAAAAAACCGGATAACTGGAGAAAAGCCATCCGGTTTAAAAAGGAGAGTATCGGAACTGAAGAATCTATTATCTTTGGACTCTTCCAGAAGCATCACCATTCATCAATGTTTCAACTTCTTCAGTGCTGACGTGATTGACATCGCCAGGGATAGTTTGTTTTAAAGCAGAAGCTGCAACCGCAAATTCCAAGGCTTTCTTTTCGTCGCCATTGTAGGCTAACAAACCATGGATGAGACCACCTGCGAAAGAATCGCCTCCACCGACGCGATCGACAAGACGGATTTGGTACTCACGAGAGTGATAGAATTCTTTTCCATCATAGATGAGAGCTGACCAACCGTTATCAGAAGCAGAGTAAGATTCTCTTAGAGAAGTAGCCATATATTTGAAACCAAATTTTTCTTTGAGTTTCATAAACACATCTTGATAGCCGCTAAGATTGAGTTGACCTTTAGTGACATCGCTCTTCTCAGCTTTAAAGCCTAAGCATTTCTCACAATCTTCTTCATTACCGATCAAGACATCGACATATGGCATTAAAGATGTCATGACTTGGATAGCTTTTTCACTAGTCCACAATTTTTTACGGAAGTTTAAATCGCAAGAAACTGTCAAGCCATGCTTTTTAGCAGCTTGGCAAGCTAAGACAGTTAATTTTTCAGCTTTCTCAGAGATAGCTGGAGTGATGCCAGTGAAATGGAACCAATCTTTGCCTTCAAAGATTTTATCGAAATCGAATTCATCAGCTTCAGCTAAAGCGATAGCAGAATTAGAACGATCATAGATGACTTTTGAAGGACGCATAGCATCACCAGTCTCTAAATAATAGATACCGATTCTGTCACCACCTCTGACGATATAGTCGGTATTGACACCAAACTCGCGTAAAGAGTTGATGGCGCTTTGACCGATATCATTCTTAGGAAGCTTAGTGACAAAATAAGTTTTATGACCATAGTTGGATAAAGATAACGCGACGTTAGCTTCACCACCACCGTAGCAAGCGTCGAAACTATCAGATTGAACAAAACGTAAGAATCCATGAGTGGAAAGACGAAGCATGATTTCACCCATAGTGACAATTTTAGCCATAATATATACCTCTTTTTCTTAAAAAATATTATTTACCTTCATGAATCTGCAAGCATTTAGCGACGATTTCTTCATGGCTACCTTTAGTCATCCAGGAACCACCGACAGCGATGATTTTATCGAATGCTAAGTACTCGAGATAAGTATCCTCATTGATACCACCAGTCGGCAAGAATTTTACATCCGGGAAAACAGCAGCTAAACTCTTGATAGCTTTTAATCCGCCATAGATGCTAGCTGGGAAGAACTTGATGATCTTATGACCTAAACTGATAGCGTGAATGATTTCAGTAGGGGTAGCAATACCAGGAAGATAAGGAATGTCATGAGCTTTACAAACCAAATCGACATCATCAGCAAAACCTGGAGAAACGATGAATTTAGCGCCGGCTTTGATGGCTGCTTCACATTGTTTAGCGTTGATGACAGTGCCAGCACCGATGAGGGCATCGGGATATAATTCGATTGATTTTTTGATAGCTTCAGCAGCACAAGCAGTGCGGAAAGTGATTTCAGCAACAGGTAATTTTCCTTCGACTAAACCACCGATTTTATCTTCAACTTCATCGACAGAATTTAAAACGACAACAGGAACAACTTTTAATTCGTGAATTTTTTCAATGATATCCATATATTTAGTAACCTTCTATATTAATCTTTTGTAAAGAATTCGACAGCGTTATCAAAACTGATCTTCTTGACCATTTTCTTTAAGAATTCCTCATTTAAAGGATATTCACCATCTTCAACAGTCTTGCCGATCAAATTACATAATAGACGCCTAAAGTAATCGTGTCTAGCATAACTCAAGAAGCTTCTAGAATCAGTTAACATACCGACAAAGTGAGGCAATAAACTATAATTTGCTAAAGCTCTCATTTGTTTTTCCATGCCATCGCGGTGATCGTTGAACCACCAAGCTGCACCGAATTGAATCTTGCCTCTATAAGGCGCCTTTTGGAAAGAACCACACATCGCTAACAATGGTTCATAATCTGATGGGTCAAGTGTATAGATGATAGTCTTATATAAAGAGTTTTCTTTTTCTAGATCGTCTAAGCAATGAGTCAAATCATGGATGAGGTCTGTGTCAGAGATAGCGTCATAACCAGAGTCGGCTCCTAAAGTTTCAAAGGCACGGGAATTGAGATTTCTCAAAGCTTTGAGATGATACTGCATGACGAAGTGATATTTGGCACATGCTTTTCCGAAGAAGTGCAAGATTTCAGCATAATATTTAGCTAAATCGCTTTTGGTCAATGTTTCATGGTTCAAAGCATTTTTGAAGATATGATCAACTTCATCGATATCAGCTTTTTGATAGAGGAAGTCTTCGAATGAAACATCGAAAGCAAGACAACCATTTTCAGCAAAATAAGCTAATCTTTCATCTAAAGCATCTTCTAAGTCTTTGATACTTGTGATCTCTTTATTAGTGACTTTTCCTAAGGCTGTGATGACTTCTGAGAAGTTAGGAGCATAAATCTTGATGAAATTATCTGCTCTAAAGGCAGGATTGACGACTACTTTGAAAGACTTATCTTGTCTTAATAATTGATGATAATGCAAATCAGAAAGAGGATCATCAGTGGTGTATAAGGTGTGAACATTCGCTTTTACTAAGAGCTTTCTAACTGAAAGAGATTTTAGTTTTTCATTTAATAAATCGTAGATTTTTTCAGCGTTGTCACTAGTCAAAGGCTCATCGATATCGAAGTATTGCTTCAGCTCTAAATGTGACCAATGATAGAGAGGATTTAAGAAAGCGTTTTGCAAAGTATCTGCCCATTTTACAAATTTTTCTTTTTTATCTTTATCACCGGTGATGTAAGCTTCATCAACACCATTTGCACGCATCAAGCGCCATTTATAATGGTCACCGAACGCTTTGCCATTTTTCTTTTCTACTAGCCATAAATCGGTGATGGAATCATAGGTTCTATCAGAATAAATCTCTTCGATAGGAAGATGACAGTGGAAATCAAAAATCGGAAGAGATTCAGCCACTTCATGATAAAGTTTTTGTCCGACTTCATTTTGGAGCATGAAGTCTTTATCATTAAAGCTTTTCATTTTATTGATTAAACTCCAGAGTAGCTAGAGAAGCCACCATCGATAGGTAGAACGACACCGGTGATGAAGGAACTAGCTTTGTCAGAAATCAAGAAGAGTGTAGCACCGATGAGTTCATCTGGTTCACCGAATCTGCCCATAGGTGTAGCGTTGATAATCTTGCCAGTACGAGCTGTTGGAGTACCATCTGGATTGAATAACAAGCTCTTGTTTTGAGCGGTGGCTAAGAATCCAGGTGCGATAGCGTTGACACGGATATTGACTTTAGAAAAGTGAACAGCTAACCATTTAGTAAAGTTACTGACGGCAGCTTTAGCACCAGAATATGCCGGGATTTTGGTTAAAGGAGTGAAAGCGTTCATCGAAGAAATGTTCAGGATAGAGCAGCCTTCTCTTCCTAACATATCTTTGGCGAAGACTTGGCTAGGCAAAAGTGTACCTAAGAAATTTAAATTGAAAACGAAAGAGACACCGCTTGAATCAAGGTTGAAGAAGGTTTTTAATTCCGGATCATCGATATCTCCGACTTCATAATACTCTTTATCAGTATTAGCACGAGGATTATTACCGCCAGCACCATTGATGAGGATATCAACTTTGCCTAAATCTTTATTGATATCATCATGGGCTTTCTTTAAGCTCTCTAACTCTAAAACATTAGCAGCATAGCCATAAGCGATTCCGCCATCTGCACGAATCTCTTCGACGACTTTCATCGCAGATTCAAGCTTTAAATCAAGAACAGCAACCTTGGCACCGGCAGCAGCGATAGCTTTGCTCAAAGCGCCGCAGATAACACCGCCAGCACCAGTGATAGCGACAACTTTGTCAGTGAGTTTAACACCGATAGGTAAATCTTCAAACTTCATTATTTATTTTCTCCTTTTTTATATTCGATCATTTCAAATAAACCATTGATATAACATGCTCCTAAAGCACGATCATATAATCCGTATCCAGGTTTAGCATCTTCACCGAAGATATTTCTTCCGTGATCTGGTCTGACATAACCATCAAATCCGTTTTCAACTAAAGCTTCAACGATTTTAGCAATATTTAAGGAGCCCATCTTACTGAGATGACCAGCTTCGACAAATGAATCATGATCACCTAAGTACTTGACATTTCTTAAATGTGCGAAGTGGATACGTCCTTCTTTAGCATATTTAGCAGCCATATGGACTAAGTCATTATTTCTAGAAGCTCCGAAGGAACCTGTGCAGAGAGTCAGACCATTACGCGTGCTAGGTACAGCTTTGAAGAGTTTATCTAAATCTTCTTCATTAGAGATGATGCGAGGAAGTGAGAAGACATCCCACGGCGGATCATCTGGATGGATAGCCATATTAACATCACATCTTTCACAAACAGGGATGATTCTTTCTAAGAAATAAACGAGATTTTCAAACAATTGTTGATGAGAAATATTTTTGTATTCTGCTAGCAAAGCTTGCAATTCATCTTCGGTATAGCTCTCATCCCAACCAGGTAGATGCAAGTGTTTAGGGTCGACTTTTAAGAAGTCTTCATAGATATAAGCGAGAGAATTAGAACCATCTGGATTGACATAATGCATAGTTGTTCTTAGCCAATCGAAAACAGGCATGAAATTATAACATACGCATTTAACACCATATTTGGCGACTAATTCGATATTTTTTGCGTAATTAGCTATTAATTCATCACGATTAGGTTTGCCTAATTTGATGTCTTCAGAAACAGGGATGGATTCGATGACTTCCATCTCTAATCCTTTAGCGGCACATAGTTCTTTTTGTCTCTTTAATGATTCTTCTTTCCATAGTTGACCGGGTTTAGCATCATAAAGAGCGGTGACAACACCAGTGATTCCAGGAATTTCACGGATGTAGTCTAATGGTATGCTGTCTGTCTCACCATACCAGCGAAACGTAAGTTTCATACATTCTCCTTTCTATATTTAGAGATATTAGCTATCATTATAAATGATATGCTATCCAATTAAATTGCAATTTTTTCTTGTTTTGGTTGCAATTCAACCAGAATCTCTTTATACTATCTTTGTTATTATACTATATATGTTTAATTTCAATTATAAAAGTATTGATTTTGCTCATAAACTAGATAACAGCACGACACCTAGCGAAAATTTTGAACGTCACATGCATTATTTTAATGAAGTCATTTTTTTTTGTGTCTGGTGATGTGGATTATCATGTTGAATCGGAGAGTCGTAAGCTATCTCCAGGGGATGTCATCATTGTTCCTAGCGGAAAATTCCATTTTGCTGTTTGCAATTTAAGCCAGCCTTATGAGAGATATGTTTTAAAATTTCCAGATAAAATTTTGCCTGGATTTTTAGTCGATTTCATCAAGAACTGCTCTTCTTTTTATTCTGATATGATGAAATATCATTTAGATTTTTCTACTTTAGATGATTTTTATAGCCAGTTTAAAAGTGAGGAAGAGATATATGCTCTTTTTATAGGGGAGTTGATAAAGTTTTTGATTTATCTATCCAAAGAAGGACAGAAGTCTTTCACGACGACTAGGCAGAACGATATCATCAAAAAAGTCATCGACTATATTGATAAACATCTCAATGAAAATATCACTTTGGAATCTTTATGTGAGCATTTTTATTTTTCTAAATCATATCTATCGAATTGTTTCAAAAAATATATGAATACACCTATCATGCAATATGTGCGTTCAAAAAAGATTATTATCGCTCATCGCATGATTATGAACGGGATGAAAAAGACACTAGTAGCTGAACAATTAGGCTTTGAAAATTACTCGACTTTTTACAGGGACTACAGAAAGATTATCGGTCTTTCAAAAAAGAATAAGTTAAAAAATAGATAAAAAACGCAAAAGAATTAAGCTTTTATTGCAATCGCTTACATTTCGTTATATCCTTAAAATGTTATTAAGGAGTATCAACTACATGAGAACAATAACTAACATCAATCGTGATTGGACATTTGAGGATCCGAAAACGAAAGAACTGTTCCATATTGATTTACCTCATACTTGGAACAATGAAGATGGTCAAGATGGAGGCGGTGATTATTATCGTGGTCAAGCTGTTTATCAACATAAATTCACTTGCCCTGAGTTAGCAGATGATGAAGTTTTGTATGCGGAGTTTAAGGGAGTCAATTCTTCTGCGGAAGTTTATTTGAATGGAACTCTAGTCGGAAAACATGATGGCGGCTATTCTACTTTTCGTTGCGATTTGACTGATGCTTTTAAAATCGGTGAGGAAAATATTTTAAAAGTTTTAGTTGATAATAGTGTCAATGATTATGTATATCCACAAAAAGCTGATTTTACTTTTTATGGTGGTATTTATAGAGATGTCAATTTGATTCGTGTAAATAAAGAGCATTTCGATTTAGACTTCTTTGGCGCTAAAGGAATCAAAGTTGATACCAAAGTGAATGGCGAAGATGCCTTGGTCACAGTCACTGCCTATACTAAGAGCGAGAAAAAAGTTGTTATCAGCATTTTAGATGATAAGGGTGAGACAGTTATCGAAGGTGAAAATGATAAAGAATTAACTATCTCGAAAGTTCATTTATGGAACGGATTAAAGGATCCTTATCTTTATAAGGCAGTCGCTAAACTATTGTCTGAAGATGGCACTGTTTTAGATGAAATCAGCACCAATTTTGGTGTGAGAACTTTCTCTATCGATCCTAAAAAAGGCTTTTTCTTAAATGGTAAATCATATCCTTTACATGGTGTGTCTAGACATCAAGATAGACTTCATAAAGGTAACGCTCTCTCTAAAGAGGATCACGATGAAGATATGGATATGATTCGTGAAATAGGTGCTAACACCATCCGTTTAGCTCATTATCAACATGATGATTACTTCTATGATTTATGTGATAAATATGGCATGATTGTTTGGGCTGAAATCCCTTATATTTCTCAACATTTAGTCAATGGTGATGAAAATGCCATCTCTCAAATGAAGGAATTAGTTTATCAACAATATAATCATCCCTCAATTGTTGTTTGGGGTGTTTCTAATGAGATCACTATGGTTCCTAAACATAAGAAAGAGATGTTAGCTTTGAATCATCAATTAAATGATTTGATACATCAAATGGATCATTCTAGACTCACAACTTTAGCATGCTATGCTGTTGCTACACCTTTTAATAAGACTGCTCATATCACTGATGTGGTCTCTTGGAACCTTTATTTAGGATGGTATGTACCATTCTTCTTCCTCAATGGTTTATGGATTTCTTTCTTCCATTTGCTCTATCCGAACAGATGCTTAGGCTATTCAGAATATGGTGCTGAAGGTATGCCTAATTTGCATTCACCTAAACCTAAACGTTTTGATAATACCGAAGAATATCAAGCCATTTATCATGAACATCTCTTAGAATGCTTTAAGAAACATCCATATTTATGGGCGACTCATGTTTGGAATATGTTCGATTTCGGATCTGATGGCCGTGATCAAGGCGGTGATCCTGGAAAGAATCATAAAGGTTTAGTCACTTTTGATCGTAAGATTAAGAAAGATGCTTTCTATCTTTATAAAGCGTATTGGAGTGATGAACCATTCTTGCATCTCTGCTCTACTAGATACATCAATCGTCATGAAAAGAGAACTGAGATTAAAGTTTATTCCACTTTGAAGGAGGTCACTCTCTATCATGATGATAAGAAAGTCGCTACTTTGAAGGGAGATAAAATCTTCAAATTTAAGCTTGACTTACATGATGGTGCTAATCATATCAAAGTTGTTTCTGCTGATTATCATGAAGAGATGACGATTCAAAAAGTCGCTGAAAAAGACCCTGCTTATATCGTTACTAGCGGTAACAGTATGAGTTGGGAAAAGAAGAAAAAATAAAAACTAGATTTCTGCTTTTATCCTATACGAGTCATAGCTAGTGTTCTACCTCCTTCACTAGCTATGGCTTTTTTTAATTGTTTTATGAAAAATGAGCAAGAATTTATCAAGATTTGCGCATGAAATGTGCATAAAATGCGCAAAAAGATTAGAAAATTACTTGTTTTGCATATTTTTTGTTTACATAAACACGCATTATCTTTATAATTAATGGATGGAAATAGGAGGTCTTCTAGTATGGAAGAAGAACAGAAGATAAAAGCTAGCGATGAACTTTCTAAATTGATTGAAAGAGTAAAAGCTGCTCAAAAGATTTATGCTACTTATAGTCAAGAACAAGTCGACAAGATTTTCCAAGCGGCGGCGATCGCTGCCAATAAAGCCCGTATTCCATTAGCTAAAGAGGCTGTTGAGGAAACTGGTATGGGTGTTCTTGAAGATAAAGTCATCAAGAATCATTTTGCTGCCGAATATATTTATAATACATATAGAGATACTAAAACTTGTGGTGTTATCGAAAGAGATGATGATATGGGATATGAAAGAATCGCCGAGCCATTGGGTGTTTTAGCTGGTATTATCCCGACTACTAATCCTACTGCTACAGCGATTTTTAAATCTTTATTAGCTCTAAAGACAAGAAATGGTATCATCTTTTCACCTCACCCTCGCGCTAAGAAATGCACGATTCACGCTGCTCAAATCGTTTTAGATGCCGCTGTTGAAGCGGGCGCTCCAAAAGATATCATCGCTTGGATTGAAGAACCATCTATTCAGCTCTCTAGCCAATTGATGAAGTCTTGTGATTGTATTTTAGCTACTGGTGGTCCTGGTATGGTCACTTCTGCTTATTCATCTGGAAAGCCTGCTATCGGTGTTGGCCCTGGAAATGCTCCGACAATCATTGATAGCACTGCTGATGTCAAAATGGCAGTCTCTTCTATTATTCACTCTAAGACATTCGATAATGGCATGATTTGTGCTTCCGAGCAATCGGTCATCGCTTTAAGTGATATTTATGATGCTGTTAAAGCTGAATTTATTTATCGAGGCGCTCATTTTTTAACTAAAGACGAGCTTAATAAAGTACGAAAGACAATCATCATCAATGGTGGGACTAATGCTAAAGTTGTCGGACAAAAGCCTGTGACCATCGCTAAAATGGCTGGTTTTGATGTTCCAGAAGATACTAAACTTTTAATCGGTGAAGTCGAAAAAGTCGATATCTCTGAAGAATTCGCTCATGAAAAGCTCTGCCCTGTTTTAGCTATGTACAAAGCTGAGAGCTTTGAAGAAGCTTTGAACAAGGCTGATACTTTGGTTAGAGATGGAGGATTTGGTCATACTGCTGATTTATATGCTGATGAAATATTAGCTAAAGATCATATCGATGAATTCGCTGACAGGATGAAGGCTTGCCGTATATTGATCAACACCCCTTCTGCCTTAGGCGGTATCGGTGATTTATATAATTTCCGAATCAAGCCATCCTTAACATTAGGATGTGGTTCTTGGGGCGGAAATTCGGTTTCGGAAAATGTTGGTGTCCAACAATTATTGAACATTAAAACTGTTGCAAAAAGGAGAGAAAATATGCTTTGGTTTAGAACTCCTAGTAAGATCTTCTTCAAACCCGGTTGTTTGTCAAAAGCTTTAGAAGAGCTCAAAACTGTCTATGATCGCAAACGTGTTTTAGTCATAACTGATAAATTCTTATATGAATCTGGCTTCAGTCGTAAAGTGACTGATACTTTAGATAAATTAGGCATCCAAACTGAAGTGTTCTCTGATGTTGCTCCAGATCCCACTTTAGCTTGTGCTGAAGAAGGTGCTAACTTATGCAAATCATATAAGCCAGATGCAATCATCGCTTTAGGCGGTGGCTCACCAATGGATGCTGCTAAGATTATGTGGGTTTTATATGAACATCCTGAAGTTGACTTTTCGGATATGGCGATGGATTTCATGGATATCAGAAAGAGAGTTGTCACATTCCCTAAGATGGGAAGCAAAGCGATGCTTATCTGTGTTCCTACTACAGCCGGTACAGGATCTGAAGTCACACCTTTTGCTATCATCACTGATCAAAGAGATGGAACCAAATACCCGATTACTGATTATGAATTATTACCAAATATGGCTATCATTGATTCGGATTTGATGTTAACCATTCCAAAAGGTCTTACTAGAGCTTCAGGAATTGATGCTCTCACTCACTGTATCGAAGCTTATGCTTCTATGTATGCTACTAGTTTCACCGATGCTCTTGCTAAAGAAGCTATTTCTGAAATCTTTGCTTATTTACCTAGAGCTTATAAAAATTTAGGAAATGATCCAGTCGCAAGAGAGCATATGGCTCATGCTGCTACCTTGGCTGGTATGGCTTTTGCTAATGCCTTCTTAGGTATCGACCATTCTTGCGGTCATAAATTAGGTGCATATCATCATCTACCTCATGGTGTTTGTGTCTCTTTAATGTTAGATGAGGTCATGAAATTTAACGCTGGTGAGAGACCGACTAAAATGGGTACTTTCCCTCAATATCAATATCCGCATACTTTGAGAAGATATGCTGAGATTGCCGAGATGTTAGGACTTACTGGTAAAACCGATGAGGAGAAATTTAAGAAACTCTTAAAGAAGATCGATGAATTGAAATCTGAAATTGAACTGCCTATGACTATCAAGGAAGCTGGTGTTGAGGAAAGTAAATTTTTGACTACTTTAGATGAAATGTCTGAAGCAGCTTTCAATGACCAATGCACTGGTACTAACCCTCGTTATCCATTGATTTCTGAAATCAAAGAACTTTACTTAAAAGCCTATTATGGTGAGAAAGAATATGCTAAAAAATTAGCAAAATAGTATAAAATAATAACTAGAGGTATATTTTAATGATTAATGAAAAGGAATTAGGTGAGTTGATTCTCACTAGAAACAACAAAAAGATTTATCGCAATGATGGAACTATCACTAAAGTATATGATCATAAAGCGTATTCTTTTAGCGATGTTTTAAGGGAGGCGATGAATCAATCTTATGCACGTGAATGTGGGTTTAATGCTCCTGAGGTTTATGATGTCTTTCCTATCGGAAAAGATTATGCTTTAGCTAGCGAGGAAATCAAGGGTAAGACATTGGCACAGCTTATCGAAGAAAACCCTTCTGATAAGAGAAAATATATTGCCAAATTAGTTCAAATTCAGTTGGATGTTCTTTCACATCTTTCTTCAAATCTTAAGTTGCCAAAACTAAAAGATAAGCTTAATGCATATATTTCTGATTCGGGTCTTGATGCTTCTACTAGATATGATTTACATGTCAGATTGGAAAAGATGCCTAATCATTACAAGGTTTGTCATGGAGACTTAGTCCCGCATAATATCATTTTGGTCAAAGACAAATATTATATTTTGGATTGGGCTCATTGCACTAGAGGAAACTCATCGGCTGATGCAGCTATGACTTATATCCTTTTAGTTTTAGATGGAGATGAAAAAGGTGCTGAGATGTATCTCAAAGAATTTTGCCGAAGATCTGATATCGCTATCCAATATGTTCAGCAATGGATTTCAGTGGTCTCAGCCACTAAATTAGTCACGACCAAAGATAAAGAAAAAAGAGCTCTTTTGTTGAGAAATATCAACGTCGTCGACTACATCTAAAGAGCTGGATAAAATCTGCTTTTTAAACTGCTGATAGGATTACATATCAGCAGTTTTTATTTTGGTCAAAATAATTTTTAGGATATTAAATTCACTGTTAATAATCTTGTTAGCGAAAGAATATGACTTAATTTTACGTGGAAATAAAATTGATCTTTTATTTAAATATATATTTAAATATAGTCTTTTTGACCCTCTTGATTAAAAAATAGAAGTAGTAATATTTAAGTATGATTAAAGTTGCAATTGTAGAATATAAGGCAAGAAGTTTATGCACTATCTAATCCTATAAAGTAGCTTGAAACCGATTAACGAAGCAAAGCTTTAAATTTAATCGTCTTTAGGTTAAGACTGATGTTAATGGTAATATCCAGTCTTCTAAATTTAATTCAAAATTTAAAAGAATAAATTTGATAGTCGTCAAGAACACTTATCACATGCAAGTTGGCCTATAAAGTGATAATGTAATAAAATGAATTTATGTCATTCCAGTTTTGGTAAGGATATATGAAGTTATATAATATTTTTGCTAAATAAAAGACTTTTATGAATATTCAATAATCAAATCTATTTATAATCCAAAAATAAAACTTTGTCCTCATTGCAAAAGCAAAGATTATATCAAGTATGGAAAAGTAAATAATAAACAAAGATATAAATGTTCTCATTGTGAAAAAACTTTTATGAGTTCTATCAATAGTATCTATTATCATGGTAGGCTTGGTTGCCATATTATTTAGAATATGATTAAGGACTTAAAAACAAGTAGCACTTTATATGCTTCAGCTATTTCTAATCGAGTATATATCAAAACTGCTTTTAGATATCGATATTTATTATTAGACTATCTACATAATCATTTAAAATTACCTAAATTATCTCATAAAGTTCAAATTGATTAGACTATGATTATTGTTTCCTAAATCACTAAAACAAGATAATAATGTTCGAAAAAGAGGAGTTAGGTATCAGCAATCACTTTTAGCAATAGTCATATATGATAGCCATCATATAAGAGTTAATTATATTGGTGAAGGTCATCCAAAGGCTAAAGAATTAAATGCTGCATGGATAGATATTATTGCTGATGATTCAACGTTAGCTCATGATAATTTAAGAGGTTATGAACACGCCTTTGATGCCATTAACTTGAAAGAATAAATATGAATAAAGTTCACACAAAAAGATAGCCATGAAAAGCTAAGATGGATTAATAGAGCATGTTCAACTACCGAGTACAAAAATTGTGGTAAATATGTCGATTTATATTTTAGAACTCTTTTTCCATTAGACCATAGACTATGTCATACCAACATTTAACTAGAATGACATATTTGCCTTTTTATTGACTTCATTTTTATAATGTTGTATATTTAACTTAGAAGCAATTTTGTTAAAAAGTAATAGTTGCAAGAGGTAATTTTATGAAAGTAATTTTTGTTTCTCTTATCTTATTAGGTTTATCTTTACTTCCTAGTTTTGGTAGAGAAGTCAATATTAATCTTCCTTCTAAAGAAACTAAAACCTTTGATATGAGTAAAAGACATTCGGCTAAGAAAGCTAATCGTAATTCAGTTGATATTGAAGAAGCTAATATTTCTGGTCACATTTTAACATTAGAACTTGGAAATGGTGATGAAACAAGTATCAACCTTTTTAACTATCATTTCTATGAAATTCAAGCTGGTGATGTTTTTGGCTATAGCGGAATAGAGGCAAATTGTCTTGATTTTTCAGTTAGGCAAAGATATATGCCAATAAAATTGCTTTTTAAAGGAGATGAAGAAGGTTCTCTTTTAGATGTTTCTCTCATTGATACTCAAGATAAGATTATCTATTCTTCTTTAGTTAGATTTACTAAGAGTGAGTTTAATTCTTTACAATTACCAATACTTCAATTAAATGAAACAGCTAAAAATGACATTCTTCAACAGAAAATTTATTTTTTCAAATATTCTCAGTATGTAAAGCACGAAGATGCTATCAAGTCGTTTTCTATTGGGTTTGAAAATAATAGCGGCTCTGAGACCTCTTCTTATGAAGAGGAATGTGAGAGAATGACTTCTTGTAGTTCAATTTTAGATAATTATAATCCTATCGATAACGATCTTGACTCATATGGTTATATAACTGGGAATCAAATTACTGAATTAATTCCTGAGAGGTGCTTTACTGAAGAAGGCGAATATTTCTATATTGGAAAAGAATATGGCTTTGTTGTTAAAACAGTGACTGATGGAGCTACTATTACACTAGAAAATAAACATCAATCTTTAGTAGCTATCTTTTCCATTGATATAACACTGCCAGGAAATTTAGATAGATCTCAATCTGAAATAGAAATCAAAGTGGTTCCTAAAGTGTTTGGAACGTTTAAACACGACATCTATGAAGATGATTATTATTGGAGATACAATGGCTTTTCTTCAAGTGTTGATGAATTAATTTATTTTTCAGCAGATGCACCTTATCTTTCATTAGCTAATATCAGCTTTGGTGTTTCCTTACAAAACGCTAATGAAAGTAATATGGGTGATTCTAACTATGTTTCTGAGTTAGACAATGGTGATTATATTATTCAGACCAGATATAACTATAATGGTTATGTTATTGAGGAAGAGGAGTCGGAGAGTACTTTAATTCAAGATGTTCAAATAGTATTAAGCTATTTACCAGTTACTGATAAAATTATGGCCGCCATTGATGCATTTACTTTAGCAACAGATTTTTTTAATTTCTTAGGCATTGGACAACCAAATTTCGATTATAACCAAGTTGTTGGAGATAATGAAGCAAATATTAAAAATTACCCTCATTCAGCTCTTGAACAAAGACAAATATATGGTGGACTATTAAAGACAATGTATGTGATTCCTAATAACCAATATTTTAAATCAGATGAGAATTCTACTGAAAAATATAATCCTACATTATTTAAAGATCATAGTAATTATGCACAAGCAAAGATTTCAACTATTTATGCTAATAATAATATACCAAGTAATGAGACAAAGTTAACTTATGCAATAGGATTAGATGTCTGTGACAGAGTTGTAGATCCTATTTTTATGACACCAAAAGAACCTAGAAAGTTGATGAGTTTCTTAGGCGTAAACTTTGCTCCTAATTATCAGATGATTCAGAAAGAAATCACAGGTGAAGAGATTTTTACTAAAAACTACAAGCTAGGTGAAACTATTCGATTTATTTATGCATCGGATGATGATCAATATCAGTTAATCAAATATAAAGCTGATGGAGGATCAATTTTAAGAATATATGAAAATAAACAATTATATAAAGAACTTAACTTTACTGAAAATATTGAAATAGTTGATAATCTATTTTTTTCGAAAAATACGGATTATTATTTTGAATTTTCTGGTTTTAATAATAATGGAAATTTGCAGGTAGAACTCATAAACTCTCAAATTATTGAACTTGGAAGTCAAGATATTTACATTGATTCATTTAAGAAGAGATATGCTGTATGTGTTCAAAATATAAAAATTAATCATAATGGAATGATTATTAATCAAGTAGCTGTGCCCGCAAAATATATAACAGCTCAAAATGATTCAGTTACATTAAGTGTATATACATTAGAAGATGAGTTATATTCAAGTGGCAATCCTGTAAAAAGCCCAGGTGTTATAGGTGGTGAGATAATAGATAATGATTTAGTAAAAATGTTTTATCTAGAAATATCTTCTACTTATATTAATTTTTCTTTACATCTAACTTTCTTAGATTATGATGACGTGATGATTCCTATTTATAATGAACTCATACTAGTAGATGAAAATGTATAAGTATTGAGGTGAATATATGGCTGGCACAATGGATTTTTGGCTTATATTAATATCAATAACAATCGCTTTATTGATAATTGCCTTTTTGCTTTACCAATTTGTTTATGTAGAACATTGTATTAAGAAAAATAAAGATGTCAAATTAAAATACTGGTTCTTGGTAATTGCTATTTTAATTTGTTCAATTGGAGTTGGTGTGGGAGTTCCAACTGGTGAATATATTTATAATCAGAAATATATTTATAATACTAAGCTATACACAACGGATAATATTCATACTTTTTATGAGAACTATTCGTTTGAAAATATAAAAAACCATTTAAATGTTGATGACGATGAACTATATATTTCAAAACGTCAGATTCAGATAAAAATAGATAAAAGTGGATATATAAAAGAGTTTAGAGATGCTCCTTTCTATTTTAAGCGCTCAGGAAAAATGATAAGAACCTGGCCTGTAAAGAAAGATAATTATGTTGAGTTTTTAGACACTAATTATTACGATTATCAAAATGATACTTATAATGTCTTTTTTAGATTTTCCCTTTTTAAAGATACTTTATCAAAATTAGATTGGGACATTTTGATAAATCGTCAACCTTTTGGAACAGATGATATATTAATTTGGATAGCTATATATATGAATGATTCTTTTTCATATAATTCGAAAACTTATTGTGAAATAAAAGATAATGAAATCGTTTATCATAATGATGAACGATATTTTATGGTTGATGGATTGATTTTTGAAATGGGTGTTCAATCTAATAATTTTGTTGGTTTATACTTGATGAAAATTTCTGATTATGTAGTTTGATGAGCTAATAGTATTAAGTCATTATAGAATCTTTGTAGTGGCAATTATAATGAAAATGGTATGAGAGTAATAATAAACAAATAAGTTTAAGCAATTTAAGATGTTGTCATAAGTTATTAAAAACTTTGAAATAGAGTCGCGTAGTGATGAGTACTATCTTCGTAATAATGGTGATAAAATCACTGTAAAAAAATAAAGCTATTAAAGGAACTTACTCTTCAAGTATTAAATAATTCATATGATTACTAATACTCAAGATGTCCTCCAAGAAGATAGATTAATAATTATAGCTAACTCTCTAAAAGACTTAGATTATCAATATTTTCAAGATTTTATGTATCAATTTGCTAAAGATAATTGGAATATAGTCAAAAAATACTTTCATCAAAGGTAATGATGAATCTACTTATGAGGATTATGCAAGTTAGATTATTGGTGTTTACTTTTCTAAAAGTGAAGACAATAAATTTCAGCTAGGATATAATTACCAATATTTATACGAATAACAACTTAAAATGCATAATATTCCTATATTCTTCGGCATTTTTTCTAAATCTTAGTTAAGGTATAAACTTTTTAATTTTTCAATCTCTTCTGCAGAAAAATTAAGCGCCTTATGAAAATAATTCTCAAGCGATTGATAATGTGTTTCAATCGCTTTAAAAGCTGCTTTTAACCAGTTATCTCTCACACCTGCGATAGCTTTAACACTAGATATTAACACCTCATCTTTTACATGGTATATTTCACGAAGCTGTTTTTCACGATGCTCAGCTTTGTTTTTAGTATAGATATTAGTCATCAGATAATCATTTAATACGTCAGAAAAAGGGACGCCTAAAACACTTAAAAATAATGCGCTAGCAATACCTGCTCTATCTTTGCCATCTGCGCAATGAAATAAGACTGATCCTATCTCGTTTTTTAATAGAGTTTTAAAGAATAAAGAGTAATGTTTTTGACCGAATTCTGTGAGGACAAATTCTTCATAGACGCTTTCCATGGCAGTAGAGATATCTCCGTTTTCATCCAGTTGATAGATGTATGAAATGATTCCGGATAGGCTTTTGTCATCGATTTGATAATCGACATGTTTAGCTATAGCTCGATTGTTCAAATCTTCAGAAATAGGACATGAGATATATAAACATCCTGGTATTTTCTTATCAGGACGCGATAAAGCTTCACGAGGGCTTCGTAAATCGATATCAAACGATGGATGATATTCATCTAGCAGAAAAGAAATATCTTTTTCTGACAATTGATGCAACGCATCAGTGCGAACTATTTTTTTGTATTTTACTTTTCTTTTATCTTCGGTTACATAGCCACCTAAATCACGGGTGTTAATCGTTCCATCTAATGGAATAAGCTTACTCAATATCTGTTTCATAAAAGATATTATAAAAAAGAAAAGGTCACTTTTCCAAGTGACCTTAAATTTATTTTTTACTGGAGAACTTATGTTTTAACCAATCCATCACCGAAGTTGGCTTTTTCTCTTCGATATCAGCAAATTGTTGAATCAATTCTTTTTGTGATTGATTTAAATTCTTTGGGAATTTGATATTAACTGTGACGTATTGATTTCCTTGTTTTCCTGAAGGTAATTTGACACCTTGGTTAGCCATTTTTAAAATGGTATTGCCTTCTGTGCATGGAGGAATAATTAAATCGCAATCTCCCCAAACAGAAGGAACAGTGACGGTAGCACCTAATAAAGCATCGGTGAACGAGATGGGTGCTGATATATAGATATCAGCGCCTTTTCTAGTAAAAGTCGTGCTTGGTGCAACTTGAATTTGAAGTATCAAATCACCATTAGGACCGCCGTTAATTCCAGCATCACCTTTTCCTTCAATACGGATATTATCCCCTGTATCAACGCCCTGTGGAATATTGACAGTGATAGTCTTGGAAACTTTGACGCGACCAGCTCCATGGCAAGTAGAACATTTATATTTGATATGTTTCCCAGTCCCACTGCAATCAGGGCAGGTGCTCTCCTGTTCCATCATGCCAAAAATTGTATTAGTTCTTGTTCTGACTCGTCCGCGTCCACGGCAAGTTGGACAAGTTTCTACGTCATTAGGATTTCTTGCACCTGTGCCATGACAATCGGGGCATGCTTCCACATAATCGATGGGAATATCGATCTTATAACCTTTGATCGCTTGATTGAAAGAAAGATTGATAATCATCCTGCGATCACGACCTTTTTGAGGCACATTGCTTCTAGCTGAACGTCTTCCGCCTCCAAAGAATTGTGAAAAGATATCACCTAGATCTCCGAAGTCAGACATATCTGCTTGACTAAAATTACCAAACCCATTGAATCCGCCAAAGCCATTAGCACCATTATTATCAAAGGCGGCATGACCGAATTGATCATATTGAGCTCTTTTTTGCGAATCACTTAGCACTTCGTAGGCTTCGGTTATCTGCTTAAATTTTTCAGCAGCATCTGGCTCGTGATTTAAATCAGGATGATATTTTTTAGCCAATTTACGATAAGCGCTTTTTATTTGATCACTAGTAGCAGTTTTATCAACTCCTAAAATCTCATAGTAATCGCGTTTAGATTCTGCCATGTATTTCGCCTCCTTTCTGAAAGAAGAAGCCCGGTATTAAAACCGGGCAAATGATATTTTATTTGTTGTCGTCTTTCTTCTCAGTGAAAGTGGCATCGACGACGTGTGGATCTTGTTGATCACTACCAGTTTGTTGATCTTGAGTGCTACCAGCTGTGCCAGTGGAAGAATTTGCTTGAGCTTGAGCAGATGCTTGATAGACTTGGTTAGCAACTTGCTGTAATTCAGCCAATTTAGCTTTGACGCCAGCGATATCATTCTTATCTAAGAGCGCCTTGATATCATCTCTCATCTTAGTAGCAGCTGCTTTAGTTTGTTCATCGACTGGATGATCTTTATCTTGCAATTGTCTATCGATCATATTGATGAGTTGCTCAGCCTCATTTCTTGTATCGGCTTCATCTTTTCTCTTGTTATCAGCCTCTTTATTAGCTTCAGCTTCTTTGACCATTCTATCAATTTCATCTTTTGAAAGTCCAGCAGAGTTGGAGATGGTGATATGTTGTTCTCTATTAGAATCTAAATCTTTGGCAGATACTGAGACAATACCATTAACATCTATTGAGAAGGTGACTTGGATACGAGGCTCACCTCTTCTAGCAGGACGAATGCCATCAAGTTTGAAACGACCTAAGAATTTGTTATCAGCGGCCATCGGTCTTTCGCCTTGATAGACCTGAATTTCAACACCGGGTTGATTATCTTCGGCAGTGGAGAAAATCTGTTGTCTAGTGGTAGGAATAGTAGTATTTCTAGGAATCAAAGGAGTCATGACACCACCGAGTGTTTCGATACCTAAAGTCAACGGAGTGACATCGAGTAAAACAACGTCATTGATGTCACCACGGATAACGCCACCTTGAACAGCAGCGCCGACAGAGACAGCTTCATCAGGGTTGACGGATTGATTCGGTTTTTTACCATTGTTTAGTCTAGTGACTAAATCGATGACAGAAGGCATTCTAGTTGAACCACCGACTAAGATGATATCATCTAATTCGCTGACAGATAACTTGGCATCAGCTAAGGCTTTTTCAAAAGGAATACGGCAGCGATCGATTAAATCAGCAGTGAGTTTTTCAAAATTAGCTCTAGTTAAACTGGTCTCAAAATTGACAGGTGCGCCATCTTTAAAACCGATATAAGGCAAAGAGATGATGGTTTCAACTTGTGAAGAGAGATTAATCTTAGCTTTTTCAGCTTCATCTCTGAGTCTTTGTAAAGTTGGACGATCTTTTGGATTGTTCTCATCGATGAAAATTCCACATTGTTTGTTGATCTCTTCGATGAGCCATTTCATGATATGTCTATCCCAATCATCACCACCTAAATGGGTATCACCAGAAGTAGATAAAACTTCGAAGGTTCCATCTCCGATATCGAGGATAGAGACATCTAATGTTCCACCACCTAAATCGAAGACCATGATGCGACCGGCTTTTTTAGAATCCATACCATACGCTAAGGCAGCTGCAGTAGGTTCAGAGATGATTCTAACAACATCAAGACCGGCGATTGTACCAGCGTTCTTAGTAGCGCTTCTTTGGTCATCATTAAAATAAGCAGGGCAAGTGATAACAGCTTTCTTGACAGAAAAGCCTAAATATTTTTCAGCGTAAGATTTGATGTAAGAAAGAATTTTAGCAGAGATTTCTTCAGGTGAGAAATCTTTATTCAAACAATTGATGTGGACAGTTTCTCTTGTGCCCATTTTTCTCTTGATGGAATAGACGGTATCAGGATTAGTCAAGAGCATACGCTTTGCAGCATTGCCGACTATCTCTTCACCATCGGCTTTGAATGCGACGACCGATGGACAAGTGTTTGTTCCTTCAGGTGATGGGATAACTTTTACTGTTTTATCCTCTTGCATGTAAGAAACGACTGAGTTAGTAGTACCTAAATCAATACCTAAGATTACTTCTTTAGCCATAATTATTTGTCCTCCTTTGTGGTATTTTCATCCATAGATTTTTTATCTTCATCTATCTTTTGTGATTCATTTGTTTCAACCGGTTTCTTCGTTATAATCACGCCGGCTGAGCGCAAGAGATGTTCGTGAAGTTTATAACCTTTTAAGAAAGTTTCGGCGACTAAATTGTCTTGTTCTCCTTCGATAGTTGAGAAGGCTTCCATCAAATGCGGATTGAATTCATCGCCGATTTGTGGATTGATAATTTCGACGCCTAATTGTTTTAAAGAATTGAGGAATTTAGAGTGAATCATCTTGAAGCCAGCAACATAATTTTTAACTTTTTCATCCTGAGGTTCATTCTTTAAAGCCATATCGAAGCTGTCGAGAACTGGAATGAGTTCTTGGATCGTGGAAGAGATAGCATAACGCTTGAACTCTTGATTTTCTTTTTCAACCTGTTTTCGAGTGTTAGCCATATCAGCATAGACAGTATAATATTTGTTCTCCCACTGCTTAGCCTCGTTTTCTTTATCTTTGCTGACCTTTAGCACATCTTCATAATTTTTGTTCAGCTCATCGAGTTGCTTTTTGAGGACTTCGTATTCATTTTTATAATCGATTTCCTCTGTTGACTCATTTTCTTTTTCTTTTTGAGTTTCTTTCTTTTCTTCGCTCATTTTTTTCCTCCTTTCTTTACAGATTTATGAGATTTAGTCGGCTTGACTTCTTCTGGTTCACTGACTGGAACTAGCGCAGTATCAGTGCTATTTTTTCCAAAATATCTATTGAGCATGAAGACGACATATTCAAGCGCTGATAAGATTTTCTTGTAATCCATTCTTTTAGGACCGACAACCGCGATTTGGTCGTGATCGTTCACAGCTTTTGAAACGATAGCTAAGTCACCATGTTGTCCATTTGTGAAACCGACTTTTACAGTTCCCAAGTCATCATTGTGAGAAATTCCATGTTCTAAGGAAGTCGGATCTTCAAGAGCGTTCACAGCTTGTATAAAGGCCTGGCTATCTTCTGAGAATTCGGGAAGAGATAATAGATTTTTCTTTCCATAAACGGTGAAACGCTTTTTAGCAAATCCTACTAAAGCTTCTAAGAAAGCTTTCATAAGAAATTCTCCTGATTGGCCAAAGTTTTTAGCTATGACTGGAGCTAGTAGACGGGCTTTGCTTTGCAACTCAGAGATTTTGCTCCCTGATAGTCTTTGATCTAAGAGCTTGACAGCTGAGCTACAGGCTGCAAATGACAAACCAGTATTAGGAAGAACGAAGGTCTTCTTTTCAACGTAGCCTGAATCAGTGATGAAGATGCCCATCGCTGTTTTTTCAGATAATTGTAATAGTTGCACAGAAACCAAGTGTTCTTCATCAGCTTTTGGTCCTAAGACAACAGTAGCCATATTAGTCAGCTCAGAGAGCATTTCACATGATTTCGACAATACTTCTTCTACTGATTGAGTTTTAGAATCTAGAGCTCTTTTGAATTCGCGCTGAAATTCCATATCAACGCTGTTCATCAAGGCACTTTCATCCAAATGATCTAGATAGTATTGATAGCCTTTAGCAGAAGGAACACGACCGGCAGAGACATGAGGCTTTTCAATCAAGCCTTCTTTTTCTAGTTCCATCATGGTATTTCTAATAGTAGCTGAAGAACAATTTAAAGAATACTTCTCTAGTAGAGTTTTTGAACCGACTGGAGAAGCGGTTTTTACAAATTCTTCAACGATACATTTAAGAACTAAATCTTTGCGTGTCAAGTTCATATCCAGCTCCTGATTAGCACTCTTTTTTTTGAGTGCTATTCATATTATAGTCAATCGTTTAGCAATTTCAAGCTATGATTGCTAATACGTCTAGTTTTTCATTGAAAAAGTATTTTTTATTAGAAATTAAATTCGACGCATAAACGTATATAATTATTCTCTTTGAAAAAACTAAAATAATTTTTTAATAATATCTACATATTAAAAAGAGACTATAATAAGAAATATGAAAAATAAATCAGTTCGTTTTATTTTTATCGGATTAATTTTGTTGATCATCAATATTTCATTTTTATGTCTTTTGTATGTCGGCTTATTTTCTAGGTCAACTATGCTTCTTCTTTTTTGCTTATCATTGATGTTTTCTTTATTTTTCATAGTATTTTGCTTTGTGAAAAGACATGCTGGCTATCATTTAAAAAGCAGTGTTATTTCAGCATTGCTCAGCATAGGCATGTCTTTTGCTTTTGTTTTTACTGACACCGGCTTGAATGTCTCTAAATCTTATGATCAGCAACCTGTTTTTGACATGGATGAACTTGAACTCAGTCCTGTTCCTGAAGATGATATCATTTTAAATCGCTTTGATAACTATGGTGAATATCCTTATTTAATCACTGAGAATAAATATCTTTCTTCTGATAAATATCTATCATTTAATTCTTATTTATTTCGAGTGGGAGAATATCAAAAACATTATATTTTTGAATATGTGGTCAAAATAGAAATCCAAAAATCATTTATTTTTAAAAGAAAAGACACTTTATATATTTCGTCATATTCATCAACGGCAGCTTATCCTTCAAGCTATTGTCATCTATATTTAAATGATGATATGACAACACTGTATGAACCAGAATATATAGGTAAAGACTATATTCGATATCAATTTCCTATTAATGATGTAGAAACGATCACCGCCAATTACTTTTTTATTGCTGCCGAGACTTCAAATGTTTCTGCGGAATATATACATAATAAAAATATCTTTTATTCCGCTTTGCCTTTTGGACAGAAAACGATCAGTCAAATCCCTACAAACAGCTATCATAGCTTCACAAATTGCCCGACAACAGTTCCTGCTCTATATGATTAAATAGAAATCTTTTGAAATGTTCCGATGATATTTTTGTCGGATTGTATAGTGATATTTAAATAGTTTTCACTATAACCTCTATAAATCGTGTCAGAAATCTGTTCTTCAACTAAGACTTTAAGAACTTTGTTTTTGAGAGATGAACGAAAGTCTGCTTCGCCTGAATCAGATAGTTCGATGAGCCTCTTAACACGTTCTTGGCGAATATTTTTAGGAACGCTTCCTTTTAAAGAGCTAGCTTTGGTGAATGGTCTTTCAGAATAAGGAAAAGCATGAATACGCATAAAATGATGTGATTTAAGAAAATCATATGTTTGCAAGAAATCGTCTTCAGTTTCTGTAGGAAAGCCAGTTATCACATCAGTAGATAAGGCCGGGTGATCCAAATAACTATTGATCAATTCGAGTTTTTTGACAAAGTTATCGAGAGAATATTTGCGGTTCATCAACTGAAGAATTCTCGGTGAACCGGATTGTAACGGTATATGAAAATGCGGGCATAATCTATTCGAATAGTTTTTAAATAAAGAGACATATTCTTCATCTATTTGACTGGCTTCGATAGATGAAACACGTAATCGATAATCACTAAATGGTAAATTTGCTAAATCGAATAACAAGTGTTTTAAATGATAGCTTGTATTATCTGGATCAAAATATGATCCGGTATCTATACCTCCGATGACTAATTCCTTATATCCGTTTGCTAAAAGTTTTTCGGCTTCTGCAATTATATCAACCTTTTTTCTAGAACGAGAATTGCCTCTAGTATAAGGGACGACACAATAAGAACAAAAATTATTGCAGCCATCTTGAACCTTTAAATAAGCTCTTGCGATATGTTCACCTTTTTGGATTTTCATCCCATCATCGTAAGTGAAATGCCTTGAGTCTATATCGACCAAATCTCTTTTAGTCAAACACTCTAATAGAGCAGATTTATTACTATTTCCTAAAACATGGGTGACTTGTGGGATTTTTAAATAATCTTCTTTATGAATCTGAGAGGAGCATCCCATGACGATGATTTTACTATGCGGATGATCACGTGCGATTTCGTGGACGCGCTGACGATCTTTTCTTTCAGCCTCTGAGGTGACAGCACAGGTGTTGACGATGTAAATATCGGCGATTTCATCTTCATGTAATCCTTGGCGAATCAAATTTTCTCTGATAGCTTCAGATTCATAGGCGTTCACTTTGCAACCGAGTGTATATATTTTGAAGGTCATTGTAATAAACGTTTTTCTTTCTTTTTGTTTCGACGATTTTCAAGCGCGATAAGCTCATCGAATAAATCAACTGAAATCAAATTTAAATCTTTTAATGCATTGATGAACTTTTCTTTATCGCCTGAATAGTAATATGTCATAAGAACTTCTAATCTTTCCAAAAGTCCGTCTTCCTGTTTGTTTTTCAATCTATCATCAAATATCGGGATTTCAACATCTAATCCACCTTGATCATTGATGACAAAAATAGTTTGAAAGCTGATGTGGTAAAAAGCTTGGGAATGCATATCGTGATTAGATAGCTTTACTAATCTTGTGAAGCTTGAATCAAATGGAAGATATTTGTAGATTCCAAACGGATCAATCAATGAAGATTCTTTATCAATCACTAGAGAATTATATGGGAAAGATTGAAGTGATGCTAAATCTTTTTGATATCTTAAATTGATCTGCGGTGTATAGGTTGGAATATATATTTTAATGCCTTCATATTCAAAATATGGCATGCCATCAAAAATCGTATTCAATAAAACAGATGAATTTAATTGTTCAGGAGTATATCTTTGAATAGCTTTATCGAGTTTCTTTTTATTGGCTAGTCCTTGCAAGATTATCACGCTTTTCATAATGGAAAATAAAGAAGAATTATCATTGAATCTCGCTAAAGAAGCATTGAATAAAGTAGCGTTATAATCATAGTAGAATTGCTCTAAACTATTAGCAGAACTTTTTGGATTAGCCCAAAGAAGATATGAGAACAAATTTTTCATCTTTTCAGCACCTATTGTTTTTTCTTAGCGATGATAACATTGATATCAATTCCTTGTTCGCGGAACTTTGTTTCATATTCAGTCGTCGGTAAATAATCGGTTTTTTCAGAATAAAATGGAGAGATGACTTGGAAAGAGAACAACTGGAATTCTTTAAAATACTCTTGGCTATCCATAAACAGATCAATATTATCAGTTCGAAAATATAATGTGCCGTCTTTTTTTAGGATTCGATAATATTCCTTTAATCTTGTCGGATAAGTTAAACGGCGTGATTTTTGTTTCTTTTTAGGCCAAGGGTCAGGAAAATTTATATAGATATCAGTCAATTGTTCATCAGAAAACAATGGAAAAACGCGTTCAATAGGGGCGTTTAGAAAAAGAAAATTAGTTTGTTTATCTTTAACAGCACTCGCTTTTTTAATCGCTGAGGCGAAAGCGTTTTTTGATATTTCTACACCTAAAAATTTTCTTTCCGGCCATTTTTCAGAACAAGATAGAAGAAAAGAACCTAGACCAGAACCGATTTCTAAATCAGTGAACTGTTTTAAAGAATCGAGTTCTAACGTCTCTAAATTTTTCCCGATGTCTTGGTTTTCTAACAGAACCTTATCAGTCCATTTTCGATGTCGTAATCGCATTATTCACCCTTTCTCAAATAATCAGATAATGCATCGACAGCGTGAGCATAGATTTGCATATTTGCCAAGAAGTCATTGATGGGGAAGAATTCATCATCACCATGCATCTTATAATCTCTTGTAGGAAATTGTGCTCCGAAAGCAACAGTGTTTTTGCTTTCTCTTGAATATGTCCCACCACCGATAGCTAAAGGCTTAGATTTATAATCTCCAGTCTCTTCTTGATATGATTTTAAAAGTGTTTGAATAAAAGTAGATTTCGGATCAGCTATGAAACCGACAGATCCACCTAATAGTTCAACTTCACTCCCAGTGTTTAAGGTGACATTTTTGATGACTGTATCAACGTCAATCATAGGTGGAAAACGAGTGTTGACAAAGACGACTAAGTGCTGACCATCAAAAGTTATTTTTCCGACGTTATAAGTGGTGCAGTCAAAATGTTGGTCATGATAATCACCTTTAAATCCAAAGCCTTTACCATCACAATAATCGTCATAGATATCTCTCAAGCGCTTGATATCATATAAATGACCTAAGAAATTAAGCATGTGTAATCCGGCATTGACTCCGTTATATGGCATAGATCCATGATACGGAACACCGATGAATTCTAAAGTATTGTTATTATATTTAATCTTTACTTCAGGATGCTTTTTTAAGTATTTGGATAATAACTCGTCAACGATTGCCTCATCAGCATCTATTTCACATTTCGCTTCAGCTAAAACGATATTCAGTGCATCTCCAATAGCAAAAGGCTTTATTTGATCTGAAGAGATATCATAAGTAGCTTTATATGAATAGATAGACTTTTCTCCATAAATCAACGGATAATCAGCATCTGGGGAAAAACCGATAGTTGGATATCCTTTGTTTAAAACATGAAAATAATGTTCTAAGCAAAGTGAATTTCGTTCTTCATTTCCGCCGAAAAGAAAACGTAATTTATATCCGCCTAATCGTTTATTATCCATCAAGGCTTTGACAGCATAAAGACAAGCGATAGCTGGCCCTTTATCATCTGAAACACCGCGTCCATACATGATGCCATCTTCAATAGTCAAACTAAACGGATGATGTTTCCAATTTTTTTCTTTTACAGGTACGACATCTAAATGTGCATAGATATCAAAAACTTTATCGCCATCACCATAGGTTAATTCGGTCACATAGTTATCACATCGATCGACTTGAAAGCCGAGCTTTGCTCCTTTATCAGCGATATAACTGAGAGCATTTTCAACTTCTTGCCCAAATGGTTTATCACTTGTGATACTACTTTCATCGTGGACAGAAGGAATAGCTATCAATTCTTTTAAAGTGTTTAAAGCTTCTTTTTCGTAAGGCTTGATCAGTTCCTGATAAATAGTATTTTTGACATTGATCTCTTTGATTTTTTCGTTCATAGTTTTACCTTTCTAGCCAAGAGGGGAATTCTGCTTCTTCTGGAACTAAATTTTTGATCATATCAGTTAAAATCGGATGCTTTTTTAATTCTGTCAAGCTGATTCTTTTATCGCAAGTAGAGGCATCGCTTAACAAGATTGATATTGAGACATAATGATCAGAAGATTTAGTGCTTTTTACTTGCTTTAATGTTGATAAAAACTCATCAGTTTTTGGGAGTAAATATTTTTTGATCGTTTGACGACTGACGTAATATCTCCAGTGCTTTGATAGTGGCCAAATTTTACCTTTCAAGGCTTTTACCGTTGTGGAAGAACAATCTTGTTTAGCATAATCGTAACTGATTTCTGCGCCCATTTCCCCGATGTTATCATTAATAGTAAATAAATATGTCACATTATCTTTTTTCGAATAATAAAGATAACTGATAACTGCCATGGTAATCTTTTTTTCTTTAGCCATATTACCCTCCTTAGAAAATGTATAATAATTTTAAATAAAAATTATTAAAAATAGAATAGATAAGCTTAAAAGATCTCAACATAACGGCTATTTTTTAGCTATCTCTAAATAATTTTGATATGTTTCATCATCATAACAACAAAAAATGATTTGGAAGTCGTAATTTTGATTTGATGATAAGAATTTATTAACTGTTTCAATCGCGATTTTAGCAGCGGCTTTAGAAGGATATCGATAGGCACCTGTTGAAATCGCTGGAAAAGCGATAGAGTGGATATCATATTTCATCGCTAAATTCAGGCAATTGATATAACAATTTTTTAGTGAATCAGCATCACTCTCAAGCCCAAAATATATCGGGCCGACAGTATGGATGATATACTTGGCCATTAGCCTATATCCTTTAGTTATTTTAGCTTCAGAAGTATGACAACCATTTAATAAGCGACATTCCTTTAATAATTCAGGACCAGCTTTTCGATGAATAGCACCATCAACTCCTCCACCGCCTAGCAAGGTCTCATTAGCTGCATTGACTATCGCATCTACTTTTAATTCGGTGATGTCACCTTTGACAATTTGATATTCAGACATAATTCTCCTTAAAATAAAAAATCTGAGAATTATTCTCAGAAATTTTGTTAGATAATGCCTTCGGCCGGACTTGAACCGGCATGGCTTATCAGGCCAGTGGATTTTGAGTCCACCTTGTATACCAATTTCAACACGAAGGCAAGTCGCAAAAGTTATTATAACAAATGACGCGTTTATTATTTAAGCATTTTTTTATTTTGTTTTCAATTATTTATTTATAATAAATACTGACTTTTGATTAAAGTCAATTTATTATATTATAATTTCGAATAGGAAAATAAAGTATGAACATAAAACATGGTTTAATCGATTTGATTGGTGATACACCGCTAGTCAGCTTAGAAAACATCAAAAAGAAGTATCATTTAGAATCCGATATATATGCTAAGCTCGAAAGGACAAACCCGACAGGATCAATCAAGGATCGAGCGGCTAAACAGATGATTTTAGATGCTCTAGAGGAGAAAAAAATAAATCAAGATACTGTTTTAGTAGAGCCGACCTCAGGTAATACCGGCATCGGCTTAGCAGCGATAGCAGCATATCTAAAGATGAGGCTTGTCATTTTTATGCCTGCTAGCTGTTCAGTCGAAAGAATCAAAATGATGAGAGCATATGGTGCTGAGGTGATTTTGACACCGGCTGAGAAAGGGATGTCAGGAGCAGTTGAAGCTAGCGATAATTACATTAGAGAACATGATAATTCTTTTGTTGTGGGTCAGTTCTCTAACCTCAGTAATTTAAAGGCTCACTATTTGACTACTGCAAGAGAAATATACCGGGCACTTGATGGAAATATTGATTGTTTTATCGCTGGTTTTGGAACGGGTGGAACTCTTTCGGGCACTGCCAAATATTTGAAGGAACAGAAACCGGAGATTAAAATCATCGGATTAGAGCCATTATCCTCATCATATATTTTAAAACGAAAGGTGGGACCACATAAAATACAAGGTATCGGAGCCGGATTTCAACCTGGAAATCTCAAACTAGAATATGTCGATGAAATTTTAGCAATTTCAGATACTGATGCTTATGATTTCACTCGTATTTTAGCTAAAGAAGAAGGGTTGTTATGTGGTATTTCATCAGGCTGCAATCTGTGTGGTGCGATTGAAATCGCTAAAAAGTATAAATATAAGAATATCGTCACTGTTTTTCCAGATAACGGTGAGAGATATCTCTCGGTGGAAGGTTTATATGAATAAAAGTATAAGTGAAAGTTTTATCGCTTCATATGATTCAAATAAAGGTGAATCTAAACTTCGTTTTGATAAAGGACTTTTTTATTCTTTTCTTTTTGAGGTGAAAAAGCTGCTGGTTCTTGATTTTATCAATAATGATTTCACTTCTGAAGATGTTGATGAGCTCGTTAAAAAAATAGAACATAAATTAGCGATGATCCTCGAAGACTCTGCTAGTGACGATATCACTAATAAAGTGAAATTCTTCATGAACTCATTACTT
Organism: uncultured Bacilli bacterium; assembly: GCA_944371605.1. Taxonomy (GTDB): domain Bacteria; phylum Bacillota_I; class Bacilli_A; order RFN20; family CAG-288; genus Enterosoma. The sequence continues at coordinate 54,180 of CALVXU010000009.1, read as the reverse complement.
GATATCAGAAACTTGCTGTTAGGCAGTGCTGAAGCTATTCTCGAAGGAGATCCTGCCTCCGATTCGATTCAAGAGGTGATTTATTGTTATCCGGGATTCTATGCGATCAGCAACTATCGTATCGCCCATCTCTTTTATAAGATGAATTTAAAATTTCTCGCCCGCTTGATAACTGAAGATGCTCATCGTTCTACTGGCATCGATATCAATCCGGGTGCTCAGATTGGAAAACGTTTTTTCATCGATCACGGTACTGGAATCGTCATCGGTGAAACTTGTATTATCGGCGATAATGTCAAACTATATCAGAGCGTCACTTTAGGGGCTTTATCTTTAAAAAAAGGTAATCGCTTAAAGGGGCAAAAACGCCATCCGACGATTGAAGATAATTGTACCATTTATTCTTCAGCAGCTATTTTTGGTGGAGATACTATCATCGGAGAAGATTCTACCATCGGAGCAAATGTTTTTTTGACTCATTCAGTACCAAAACATTCACTAGTATATTTGACAAAAACAGATATAACTATCGTCCCTAAAGATGAGACTCGCTAATATATCAATCATTATCATCCTTTTCATCAGTGATGACTTTTTTGACTAAGAGTTTTTCGACAGCACCATTTTTGTCAACTGCTATTACCTTTATTTGATAGTCGTCTAATGTGACAGTATCGTTAACTTTGGCGAATTTATCGTCTAAAAGCTCGATGATATAGCCACCAATAGTCACATACTCGGTATCGAGTTTTTCATAATCGATATTTAAAAGATCACAGAAATCTTCTAATGTTAAAGAGCCATCTATGATGTAAGAGCCGTCTTTTTTTAATGAATATCGCGCCTCAGGATCATCTTTTTCATCCCAGATTTCACCGACGATTTCTTCTAAAATATCTTCCATTGTGATGACTCCTTCGACACCACCATATTCATCCATAACAATTGCGAAATGTTCTTTTTTCTGCTTGAAAACTTTTAAAATATCATTGATTTCAGTAGAGCGTGGAAAACGTAGAGGCTTCAATAAGATGTCTTTTAATGAAATTTTATCACCGCTGATTTTAGCGACCATTAATTCTTTGCTTCTGACATATCCAATGATATTATCAACAGTCCCTTCATAAACAGGTAGTCGGCTATTTTTGTAAGTGTTTGGATTATCGATAATACTCTCTAAATCATCTTCGACATCAATAGCGTTGAGATCCACACGAGGGGTCATGACTTCATATGCTTCGGTATGAGTGTATCTGATCGTTTCATGTAAAAGATTGGCTTTTTCTTCATCTACTTGACCATGGTCTTCAATATCATCAACCATGTTGTGCAAATCGTCTTCATTGATGACGATATCATCGACATGTTTGATAATCGGTTTAGATACCAATTCACCTAAAGATGAAATGACGAAAGTTATCGGTAAAAATAGATATCTCAAGAAATCTAAAATTCTTGAATATAAAATAGTTAATTTAAAATTGTATATTTTACCGATTGATTTAGCTGTGATCTCTCCGAAAACAATTTTTAAAACTAAGCAGATCATCGAAGCGATTAAGCCCCAATTTTCAGCTGTGGCAGCTAGTTCTTGACTGACTATCCCAGTGTCTGCTAACACAAGATAGGCTAAATTTACACCGATTAAAGTCGACAGTGAATCAAGTCCAGCATTGACAGTATCATTGCATAATAGAATAGTAGAAATCGTCTTTGAATAATCAACCGATAGTTTTTTTGCTTTTAAAATACCTTTATTTCTAGGTTTTTGTTCCAAAGCTTTATCTAAGCGGAAAATATCAACTGAGCCATAAGCCATGTCCGATGAAGAAAAGAAAAAGCTTAAGCCAAACAGGATGACTAGGACGATGCTATAAACAATAATCAAGGTTTCGCGACTCATGCTTTTTCTCCTTTTTTAATAGGAGCTTCATCAATGTCATCCACTAGCTCTTCTAAAATATCTTCCATAGAGATAATGCCGATATAGCGATCATTTTCCTTAACTATTCCTAAATGCACTTTTTCACTATTTAGAGTGTCGAAAGCCTCGTCTAATGGCAGAGAAGATTCTAAAAAGACGGCTGGCTCCAAAATAGATGGAATGCTGAGATGCTTATCTTTGGCATATTCTTCAAAATAAATTTTAGTGACGAGTATTCCGATGATGTTATCAGTTTCTCCATCATAAACAGGGATACGAGAAAAATTAGTGTTTAGAATAACTTCATTAACTTTTTTCGTATTCAGATCATTGACGCTCAAAGAAAAGACCTTTTCTTTAGGGGTATAAACTTTTTTTACTGCTAATTTGTCAAATGAAAAGACATTATCTAAAATTTGGGTTTCATCTTTTTCAAAAAGTTTTTCTTCATTTTCTTCATCGGCGTTGTTCTCGTCATTTATTGCCAAAGAAACGGAATGTAATATGTCTTCTTTTGACAGCAAGTTCTGTTCTTTGACTTTGAAAAGCTTATGCACTAATTTTAGAAAAGATCTGAATATGAAGATGACAGGAAATAAAAGTATTTCGGTGATAATTACTGGATATGTTAAAAAGATTGCCATCTTATTTGGCATAGCTTTAGAAACAATTTTTGGAACAGTATCAGAAACGATATAAATTAAGAAAGCCATCACTACAGTTGATAAAATGGCTTCTACACCATCGCCCAATCCATAGATTTCACAGATGTTATAAAATAACATAGCCGAAAGGAATGACATCAATGTTTGAATGATGTTATTTCCTACTAGCACAGTTATTAAAGTACCATCGAAATGATCGACTAATCGTGTGATTAATTTAGCAGTTCTGTTTCCTTTGGCTGCTAAAGATTTAAAATGGAATTTATTACAATTTGAAAAGGCGTTCTCACTAGCTGAATAAATTGCACTGATCAACAAGAGGATAGCGATGATGACCCAGCAAACCCACAAAGGCATACCCCAAACAGTTGGGTTTGTGACTGCTTGGGAATTTTGAAGGCAAGGACTACTGTCTATGTCCACGTTTGGTGCTCTCCTTAATAGCACGTAATAAGATTATATCAAATTTTTAGTATAAAAAAAGCCCATATCAGAATGGGACAACAAAAACAAAAGAAATTGAAGCGATGGGATTTGAACCCATGACCTCTTGGTCCCGAACCAAGCGTGCTACCAAGCTGCACCACGCCTCAATTTAGCTTGAAAATTGTATCACTTAATGAAGGCAAAAAGCAAGATATATTACACAGAAAAAGGGGGATTAATTCATCCCCCTAAATAAAGACTGAGTTTATTCGTTTTCTTTTTCTTCTTCAGCTTTAGCTTGTCTATTTCTCTTAGCTAAATCTCTGATAGAAGTGATCTTTTGAGGCTGTTTAGGTCCAGATAATGGTCTAGTAGGTTTGACAAGTTTGCCTTGGGTGAGATTAGTGTAACCAGCTTTCCTATTTTCTTCTTCTTTCTTTTTAGACAGCCAATCGGTGTTAGTTCCTTGATTGATATACACGGGATTGACAACAGGTTGAACTTTGGTGACACCCTTGGAGAAAGCTTCTGTAGCAGTGAGTTCGCCTTCATAAGTCTTAACACGATATTGCTTCAAGTCAAATTTGACTTTCTTAGCTTCAACAGGCTTGATTTCAGGTCTTGCGCGTTTGTTGATTGCATGTAAAGGACCGGAGATTGCAGCTAATTTCTTTTCATCAGGTCTTTCTTCAACTTTTTGATCATCTTTTCTTTCAATCGGAGCGATAGGAGTGATGACACGTTTTTGAGGTTCGACAGGTTTGATTTCAGGAGTTTCATCAGCAATCGTTTGAGTTTCGCCTAAATCAATAGGTTCTTCTTTTACGAGTGGCTTGACAGGGACATAAACAACTCTAGGAGTTGCAGGTTTAGATGCTGGCACATTACGATGAGTATTATTGGTGACGGTTTGTCTCATTTCATAGCGTGAAGCTTTGTCGCCTTCATCTACAACAGGTTCTTGTTCGATTATCGGGCTGACTCTTTCGTCATCTTTCAAAGCATTGACAGCGATAACAGTGGCTTTATCTTCAATTTCTTCAGCAACTTCTTCTTTTGTAGATTTTTCAGCGATCTCCTTTTTCAACTCTTCGTGAACAATTTCAGTCACAATAGGTTCAGTGATCGGCTCAGGTTGTGCCTCGACTGTGATGTCTTCGAGTTTTTCTTCTGCCTTTGGAGTTTCTTCTTGAACTATTGTAGTTTCTTCCTTTTTTTCAACAGGCTCTTCAATAGTTTCAGTCTCTTTCCAAGGCATTTCATCGCTATCACTGATACCAGGTAAGACGCTCACAGGCTGTGTAACAGGATCTAAGCTTTCAGCGATGAGCTTAGCACGTGCAGCATCTTTTTCTTCATCAGGAGTGTGACCAACAGAAGTCAAAGTCTTAGGTTCTAAAGAGTTTAAGATCATGTCGACGTCAGATTCATAGATACCAGGTAGAGCGTTGCAAGGTGTGTTTTTAAATCTATCTAAGGCATTCAAGATAGCTACTTCTCTAGCAGTAGGCTGAATATTTTTTAGCTCTTTACGACTGAGAATTTTGTTGACTTTCTCTTTTAATTCTTCATCTTTAGCAATCTTTTCTTCTTGCTCTATTTTAGCAGCAGTCTCAGTCGCTTTTTCAATTTCATCTGGTCTAGCCATAAAGACTGGAGTACTAATTTGAACAGCGGCAACAGCTGGAACAGCACCAGGGATGATGTTTTCATCTTCGTTACCAGCTAGTTCAGCTTGATCGGAAGCGGTTGAAGAAGCTGCATTTTTCTTTGGATTTCCACCAGCGAGAGAAATGATATGAAGAATGATATAAATAAATAAGAATACGACGAAAACCCAGAAAATAGCAGCAAGGAAACTAGCTCCTGGCTGATTGCCGAAGAAAGATAAAATGTGGAGAGGTTTGCCATCAGCAAAAATATTATTAGATAAATAACTAAAACTGTTATCAATCCAACCGACGATATCACCTAATTCTTTTTGGAAAGCAAAAATGATTAAGCTACCGAATAAGACAAACATCATCAAGAAGTTGATAATTTCTAAAACATATCTATGCGTTTTATTCGCTTTTCTCTTTAATCTCACATGACCCATAGCCATGAAAGGGAAGTAGCATAGTGCTAGTCCTAAAACAAAGACCATGTAATAAATAAAAGTATAGACAATCGCGCTAAAGAATAATGATGTTTCACTTCCGATGACAAATGGCCATGGTAATGAATAAGCAGTTACAAGATGTTCATGTACATAAGTAGTAAATGCACCATTTTCTAAAACGGCTGAACCGACTTCTTGTCCGCATGCTTCCATTATAAAGTTGAATAAAGGTGTAAAAATAATAACAGCAGCAGCGACACCGACTAACAATAGGATGGCTAAAAGGATTGTGAAAACAAGACTGATAGCACGTGGCTTTAACTTTTCTTGCTTTCTTTTAGCAACTACATTTGTTTGTTTGCTCATGTTGAGACCTCCGTCTAATGATTAAAAAACCATAGATCCCTATAAATCTAATTTAGTTTATCACTATATAAAAACTATTTGCAATTATTATTTAAAAAAAATAAAAAAAACATAAGAAACAACTTTCTTTATAAATGACAATAGCAACAAGTTATATCACAAAAGAAAAACCTACCAGTTGAGAAATAATCTGGCAGGCTTTTCATGTGCTATTCAATAGAATTTATTGGTTTATTCCTATTAATAATGTAAAATATGCAAGTGTTTTTTTCAATCTTTATCGACTTTAATTTCAAATAAAAATTCGAGGTATATATGAATGAGAACAAAAAAGCTGTTTTCTTCGATTGTTGGGATACATTGATAAGTTTTAAGATGAAAACTGCAACATGGAATATAGATTGTTTGAGAAGGCATTCTTTAAATTCTAAACAAGTTGACTGGAATGATATCAATTTGTTTGCCAATTCATTTTTAAAATCCTATCTTCAAAGTGGAAGCTTATATGAAATTCAAGCTGAGCAGTTCTTAAATTTAATAGTCATAAATTTCAAATTAAACTTAGATTGCACAATCAAAGAGTGCGTTCATGAGATTTTGAGTAGCTTAAGTCCTACTGCTATTCCATATGCTGATTTGTTTCTAGATCTTTTGAATCGAGATGGAATCTATCATGCTGTTTTATCAAATACTATTTACGATAGTGATGATACTTTCAAATTAGTCAATAAATTATTGCCGAATAATGGATTACAATTTTTATTGGGGTCTGCAGAAATCGGTGTGAAGAAACCAAATAAATTGTTTTTTGATGCTGGACTGAATAAAGCTGGAATTAAAAAAGAAAACGCTATTTATATCGGTGACTCTTTTTATGCCGATATAAACGGAGCGTTTTTTTCTGGATTCAATAATGTTATTTGGTTGAATGCTTCACATAAGAATTCTTCTGATTATTCTAAACTCAATGATTTTAATAAGATTAGTTTTGTTGATGTTTCGTCATTTAAAGAAGTCATTGAATTATATAGAGGCGGCAGATTATGGAAATGAATTTGAGCAGTAAACTATTCTATAAAAGAGATTTTTCAATTCAGACACTAGATGAACACTCGAACCCATCTCTTTTTGAAATATTTGATAATTTCCAGAAAGCCGCGATTCCTCACGCGGAATTATTAGGTTTTGGCAATAGTTTTTTAGAAGCGCATAATTTATTGATAGTCATTTGTCGAATGAGGATTCAATTTTATAAAGAGTTTCATAAAGGGGAAACATATTCATTGATCACTTTTCCCTTTTATCCAAATAAGATACATGTATATCGTGATGCGATTATCTATGATAGTAAAAATGAACAGGTAGCTGCTTTGTCTTCACTTTGGGTGATGTTAGATAGTGTTCGCAGAAAGATCACTTTGATGACAGAATTGCAGAATATTTGTGAACAATATAGAGAAGAGATGAAAAATATCAAAAGGGTTTTTCCTGAGGATTTATCATCATTACAAATCATATTGCCATCGATTTCAACTTTAAAAAATGATTCATATAAGGTCACTAAAGCTGACATTGATGTGAATCATCATCTCAATAATGCTGTTTATGCCAAATTATTAGATGGATTTTCACATAAAGAGAGATTTAAATCAGTTGAAATCAATTTTGAGAAGGAATGTTTGTTAGATGAGATTTTAACCACTTATAGCTATTCACTAAATGAACGATGTGAACAATTTATCGGATATAAAGATAATAAAGATATCTCTTATAAAGCACAAATTATCTATTGATGATTGAACAATTGGTTTCAAAACAACTAATAATAGTTGTATGGAAGAGAAATTTATTTGTTCTAAATGTGGTAATTCAGATCATCGTTATATCGGGTTTATCAATGATAAACCATACTGTAGATTATGTTTACCATTCAAAGGTGAAAATGCTAAGAATGATTATCGGATAAAAAGAAATATAAAATTGACACTAGATTATCCGTTGAGTCCTAAACAAAACAAGGTTTCTGATGAGGTAGTGACATGCCTAAAAGAAAAGAAGAATGTTTTGATACACGCGGTCACTGGTGCTGGAAAAACTGAACTTGTTTATAAGGCGATGGAGATGTATCTTTCATTAGGCTTACATGTTGGTTTTGCTACACCTAGAAAGGATGTGGTAATTGACCTCACGCCGAGGATTCAAGAGGCTTTTAAAGAGGCACGAGTCATCGCAGTATATGGTGAACATACCAAGCGTTTGAATGGTGATATCATCGTTTTAACAACACACCAGTTATATCGTTATAACCATTATTTTGATCTTTTGATTTTAGACGAAATCGATGCATTTCCATATGCTGATAACAGGCTATTGGAATCGTTTTTTTATCGAGCAGTTCGCGGTAATTATATCCTTTTAAGTGCGACGCCTTCACAAGAAGTATTAGACAGAATGAAACGCGATGGAAAAGTTTTAGAATTGTTTGAAAGATACCATAAAGGCAAGCTTATCGTACCAAGAATAATTGAAAAACCGGAGTATTTTTTAATCGCATCATGTTTAAAAGAATTAAAGAGATTTATCGCGGATAATAAACCAGTATTCATTTTTGTTCCGACTATAGAAATAGGTAAAAAATTATTTAAACTTTTAAACATATTCATTAAAGATGGAAGTTTTGTTTCTTCACAAGAGGAAAGGCGAAAAATAGATATTGCTAAATTCAAAAATGGAGAACTAAAATATCTAGTAACAACATCTATTTTAGAGCGTGGTGTAACAGTGAAAAATTTACAAGTCATCGTATTTGAAGCCGATAACAGTATTTATGACAAAGCAACATTGGTTCAGATTGCTGGAAGAGTCGGACGTAAAATAGGCGCGACGACAGGAGAGGTATTATTTATATCATCTGACGTCTCAAGACCAATGATTGAAGCGATAGATGAGATTAAAAAGTACAACGAGCACAGATGAAATACTGTAGGGTTTGTTTTCGACCTATCAAGACTAGTCATTTGCGAACATTCATAGAGAAAGAACCTTTTATTTGTGATGATTGTCTAGCCAAAATCGTTGTGGATTTGCATAAAAGAAAGCATTTTAATATATCTATTTTGTTTTTATCTGTTTATGCTGGAGCATTAAAAGATTGGTTATTTCAATATAAGGGAAATTTTGATATCGAGCTAGCTCCCTGTTTTTTGTTCCTATTTGTTCCATTGTTAAAAGTCTTATATAGAAACTATATTTTTATTCCGTTACCTTCTTCGAAAGAAAAAGAAGAAAAACGGAGGTTTTCGCATCTAGAAGAGATGTTAAGATCTTATCAGTTCAGTTATTTAAGAGCGTTTGAAAAAAGCACAGATGAGCAGAAGGAGAAACTTAGAACCGAAAGATATACAGATGCTGGTATCAAATTGATAATCGATCCAAAACAACTCGAAAATAAAAAAATTGTTCTATTTGATGATATTTTTACAACCGGTAACACTTTTAAATCTTCAGTCAATCTTTTGAAAAATGTCAAAGTGAAAGCAATAAAAGGTTTAATATTATTAGATAATTTTATGATCGAACAAAGAAAACTTAACTAAACGATTAATTTTTTAGAAAAAAGTGGTTTAAATTAATCATTCGGTTAAGTTTTTACGATGCTCTCTTATTTAATAATAAACAATTATTTTATATAATAATAAAGTTTATTGGAGATTTGAGCCATGTATAAATTGCTTAAGATACAACGATTAGTGATCACTCTTTCTTTGATTATTGAGTTTATTGCAATCGGGATACTAGCACTTTTGATTGTGTTTGTACCTTCTTATGATAGATATCCTATTCTAACCTTAGTATTTTTAGCTATTTTTGCTTTATATAATGGGATTATTTCGATGCTTTTTAATCTTCGAATACAAAAGAAAAAGGGGACCACTGAAACTTCATCGGCTGAAATTATCGGTAATGATATCGATGAGGCTTATCGATTTGGTGGAGTCGGATTAGTCGTCGTTGATGTTAATAATGTCGTTATGTGGGCTAATGATTTTATTCTCAGTTGTTTTCCTGATATTGTGGATAAACCGATTACTGAAACCTTTTCTGTAATCAGTAGTTTGCTAAGCAATGATGCTAGTGATGATAAAGGCGAGAGAAAATATGTCCTTGAAAAAATATTCGTCGACAATCACTACTTCAGCGTCGAATATTTAAAAGATGCTCGTTTATTTATCTTTAAAGATACGCAAGACAAGGAAAATTTGAATCTCGATAATAAAAAGCAAGCACCAGTCGTCGGCTATATTGCTATCGATAACTATTATGATGTTCAGATGCAGGTTTCAGACGATGCAAAGTTCAATGATGCTTTATCTTCTGTGAGAAATTTAATCACAACTTTTGGATCGACATATAAAGCTCTTTTGCGAAGTGTGAAAGATGATCGTTATCTCTTCGTCACCACTTTTGAAAACTATGAGGCGATGTTCCAAGCTAAATTTAATGTCGTAGATAAAGTTAGAAGCCTCATGAATGATGGGTTCACTTTATCAGTCGGCGTTTCTTTTGGTTTCCCAGAATTTGCTAAACTAGCTGAACTAGCTTCTTCTGCTCTTGATGTCGCTCTTTCTAGAGGTGGTGACCAAGTTGTTGTCTATCCCTTCAGTAATGAGATGATTTATATCGGTGGCAAGACCGAATTAAAGCCGAGCAGAAATAGAGTCAAGATAAGAACGATGTCTAATTCATTCTTGACTACTATTCGCAGCTATCGAAAAGTTCTCATAATGGGTCATACTAATGCGGATTTTGACTCTATCGGTTCATCTTTGGGCGTTTATTTATTATGTAAATATGCAAAGGTTGATGCACGTATTTGTTATGAAGAACAATTAGTTGAAAGCAAATGCCGCATCGCTATCAATAGTAATTATGATCGCAAGACTGAATTTGAACACATCTTCTATAATTTTAAACAGGCTAGTGAATATTTAGATGAGAATACTTTATTGATTATCGTCGATCATAATAACCCTAATATCACGATGTTTCCGATGATTTTAGAGAAGGCTGAACACATAGCTTTAATCGATCATCATCGTCCTGGTTTACAGACTATTGAAAATCAAATATTCAACTGTATTGACCCATCTGCTTCTTCAACTTCTGAGATTCTCACTTCTTATATCACATATAATGTTGAAGATATTTTTATCGATAAGAGAACGGCTACATTCTTATTAGCTGGCATCACAATGGATACGCACAATTTTAAAGATAAAGCTTCTATCGCTACTTTTGAAGCGGCCAGTCAATTGAAATCTTATAATGCTGATTCGGCAAAAGTAGACGACTTCTTAAAAGAGGATTATGAAGAATATAAACAAAAGATTTTGATACTAAATTCTTCTGAAATCCCTTATCGCGGCGTATTAGTGGCTAAGGCCCCCGATGATGAAGTGATAGCTTCCGTCATGTTATCATTAGTAGCTGATGATGCTATTCAAATCCGTGGTGTTCAGTGTTCACTGGCTTATGGAAGAATTGACGAACATACGATCAAAGTGTCTGCTAGATCTGATGGTTCGATAAACTGCGGGATCTTGATGGAAAAATTAGGCGGTGGAGGTCATTTTGCTATGGCAGCTTCTACCTTCACTGATCAAACGATGGATGAAGTAAAAAAGAAAATATATAAAGTTCTTGGTGACTATTTAGAAGACGCTCGTTCAAACACGATAAAAGGAGATGATTAACATGAAAGTCTTGATGAAAAAAGATTTAAAAAAAGTTGGTAAAAAAGGTGAAGTTGTCGAAGTTTCCGATGGATATGGAGCTAATTACGTGATTCCTCAAGGCTATGGCGTTTTATTTACTGAACAGGCTAAAAAAGCTTATGCCAAAGAAGTAGAAATCGAAAAGCAAGAAGAGGCTAAACGTGTTTTAGAAGCTCAAAAGTTAGCTGAAAAATTGAAAGGCATAGTCCTTGAATTTGAAGCGCCTGCTGGGAGAAGAGGAGAGATGATCGGCAATATTTCTTTCAAAGAAATAGCTGAAACATTAAAGAAAAAATATGATATTGTCGTCGATAAAAAAATGTTGGTAGAGAAGAATGTTTTAGTAAATGGATTCGGTAAAACGTCTTTAAAATTAGAACTTCACAAAGGCGTTTTTGGTGATGTCAATATTCATGTTTCTTTAAGAGAGAAGAAATAAAATGCCCGCTAATAAAATAGACTTATCGGAAATATCAATCTTAGCCAAGATTTTAAACGATGACACTTCTAACACTTTGCTGACGGCTGCCACTCAGCTCACACCCGAAGATTTCATGGACTCTAGAAATAGGATTTTGTTCCAAACTTTTTTAGAGATGGATAAAAAACAGCTGGTCATTGACGTTCCTAATCTTTTGAGTGAGTTGACAAATTTAAAACTGTTAGATGCGATCGGTGGTCCTGACTATCTTTATACAATCATCGAAAAAGGTATTGGTACTGCTCCAGTTGAGAACTATATCGATACAATCAGAGATAAGTCATTGCTGAGCAAATTTTTAGGGACTTTAACTAACATCACTAAAAATGCTAGTGATAAGCCAATCACTGATATCAGCGATTTTATCGGTGAGGCTGAAGCTAATATCCTAAAAGTGACTCAGCAAAGACGTGTCGCTGATGTCGCTAATATGGGTACGATATCTGATGAGATTATCTCTAGTCTAGTTAAACAGACCGATGAGTTTAAGTCTAAAGGTAAAAGGCCTGATGGCATCACTGGACAGGAGACTGGTTTTGCCGAGTTAGATCGTTTGACTAGGGGCTGGCAAAAAGGCGCGATGATTGTCGTTGGTGCTCGTCCATCAGTCGGTAAAACTGCTTTTGCACTAAATTTGATTTATCAAGTAGCTAAAAAAGGTGTTCCAGCTATTTTATTCACCTTAGAAATGAGTACACGTGAAGTCGCAATGCGTCTTCTCTCTTTAGTTTCTAATCTCACATCTGAGGAAATCAATTCTTTATCTTATTTACATGGATCAACTAAAGAAGCGATTTTAGTCGATCCACAGACCGATGAAGATACGATGATCGCTCAGAAACTGCAGAATGGTTTGATAGAATTGTCGCAATTACCAATATTTATTGATGATAACCCAGGTGCGAAAATTTTAGATATCATGGCAAAATGCAAAAAGCTGAAGAATTTGATTCCGAATGTCGGTCTTATCGCAATCGACTATTTAGGTTTGATTTCTGGATCTGGACGAAACGATAATCGTCAATCAGAAGTGTCAGAGATTTCACGTCAGATCAAGTTGATGGCTAAAAGTTTAGAGATACCGATTGTCGCTTTGACACAGCTCAATCGTGATACTGAAAAACGTGACAACCATCGACCGCAAATCTCTGATATCAGAGATTCTGGCTCTATTGAGCAGGATGCTGATATCATCATGATGTTATATCGTCCAGACTATTATTCTGCCAGCAATAAAAAAGGTGATGATATCTTAGCTGAGCAACCTGACAACTCTAATCCAATTTCAGAAGTTGATGTAAGCATTGTCAAAAATCGTAATGGCCGCTTAGGCGACTTGAAATTTATTTTTGATAAGTCGCACTGTTCGTTTAATATCGTAGAAGAAGATCATGATTTTTGATGTTATTTCTTCGGGTTCTAAAGGCAATGCCACTTTAGTCATATTTGAAGACACTGTTATTTTAATCGATTTTGGCATATCAAAAAAAAGAGTTGTCACCGCTTTATCTGAATATGGTTTAGGCTTTTCGGATATCGATGCTTTTTTGATTACTCATGATCATTCAGATCACGCTTCTAATGCTTTTAATGCACCTGTTGATAAATTGTTTTCTTCGACTGACTCATTACCAAAAGATATTACAGTTTTATCTGATCATCTCATGTATCCTTATCAAACTTTTAAGATTAAAAACTTAGAGATTTTTACTATCCCTTTATCGCATGATGCCAAAAATACTTTAGGATTTGTCATCAAAGGCGGAGATGAAAAATTAGTGTATATCACAGATACTGGCTTTATACCTGAAAAAGCATTTCAATTTCTCACTGGCGCAACTTATTATATTTTAGAGAGTAATCATGATCCAAAAATGCTTTATGAATCATCAAGACCGGACTATCTCGTTAAAAGAATTGTTTCAGATTATGGACATTTATCGAACATCGATTGCGCGTATTATCTTTCTCTTTTTATGACAAGTGATACTAAAGAAGTTGTTTTAGCACATTTATCAGAAGAATGTAATACTCCAGAATTAGCTCTTAGCACTTATGAAAAAGTGATGATGGGACAGTTGGCTTATATACCGGATGTGGAAGTCAAGATAGCTAGTGCGAGTAAATCAACCAAAGGTGGCCATAGATGAACATTCGTTTTATCATTCCTGGAAAGAAAAAATCAGATAGTTTAAATGAACTATATGCTGATTATTTAAAAAGAATCAGCAAGTATGCTAAAGTGAATCTTCAATATATCAAAGAAGAAACGCCTAAATCTGATTCACAAAAAGACATTCTAAACGCTCTTGATGATGAGGCAAATATTGTTTTGAAGTCATTAAAAAAGGATGATTTTTTGATATTGGCTGATATTCATAGCTCATTGCTTGATTCTAAGAGCTTTGCTCATGAGATGGAAAAGATATCAGTGTCTAGTAATAATCTTGTGTTTTATATCGGCTCGTCAAATGGTATTTCAGATAAGTTGAGAAAACGAGCTGATTATTCTTTTTCTCTCTCCACTTTAACCTTTACTCATTATCATGCTTTGCTATTAGTTTTAGAACAAGTTTATCGCTCTTTTTTGATCAGAAACAACAAGCCATATGATAAATAGTTGACAAATACGAGTTGAGATTTTATATTTTTAATGCTGTCATTGGGGTATAGTCAAGCGGTAAGACAACAGTCTCTGAAACTGCGATGCATTGGTTCGAATCCAATTACCCCAGAAATTATGTTTATATGTTCCTCAGTCTTTATCAAGTGATTGATAAATATGCTGAGGATTTTTTGATTTCACTTCAAAAGTTTATTTGGCATCATCATTTATCATCAGTTTAGTTTGCAATAGTAAAATAGTGTTTGAGATGTCTTGTATCAACTGCTGATTTATCAAAATGGGATAAGATTCGATTTTTTCTTTTAAATCTTTGAGATTGATGCATGATGAATCCGAGATTGAACTGATATCGCTATTGATAAAAACGATGATAGAATGAAAAATAGTTGAACTTTCTTCATAGGTTAAATATATGCCATTATCTTTTAGTAGATAAGTCAGTGATTTGATATGTCCCTCATTTTGCTTCATCGGTGAGCGAAAAGGGTGTTTTATCTCACCATCTTTAAGAATTTGAACAAATTGATCTTCACTTGTTTGTTTGATGATGCCAGCGCGATTTTTAGTCTCAATAACAAAAATACCACGTTTACTACAAAAGATATGGTCAATTTCATGACTAGTATCATATTTATCCTTATATGAAAAATTGTTAATCAATACTTCATCTTTGTCTTTGAAATTATTGATGTATTGTTTCACAATCTCTTCACCTTGTTTACCTATAGCGTCATTACGATTTTGAAATTTGTCTTCAGCACTTGTCGGGTGCTTTTTATCTGAAAAATGATGAATGATTAAAAATAATATGAAAACGATGACAACGATCAATATGATAATTAATAAAGCGATCATGATTTAATTTTAACTGAAATATGATTTTATATAAAGGAGTTTAAAAAGATTTCACAATCGCTATAATTATAATGGTCTGTGAGAACTTTGATATGAGCTTGATTGAAGTTAAGAATTTAACTAAAGATTATGGTAGTGAAAAAACCGCATTAGTTCATGCGCTAAAGAATGTTTCGTTCACAATAGAAGAAGGTGAATTCGTCGTCATTCTAGGCGCTTCAGGAGCTGGTAAAACCACGCTCTTAAATCTTTTAGGTGGGATGGATAACGCTACTAGTGGCAACTATATTTTTGATGGAAAAGACATCGCTAAGGCTGACGCCAAAACTCTTGAAGAGTTTCGAAGAAACGATATCGGATTCGTCTTTCAATTTTATAATTTATTGAATAACTTAACCGCATTTGAAAATGTGGATTTAGCTGCTTCTATCGTCAAAGAACCTTTAGATACTAAAGAAGTGTTGAAGGAGGTTGGTCTCGAAACAAGGAGTAATAATTTTCCGGGTCAGTTATCTGGTGGAGAACAGCAAAGGGTTTCGATTGCTCGAGCTATTGTAAAAAATCCAAAATTATTATTATGTGATGAACCGACAGGAGCATTGGACTCTAAAACCGGTTCATTGATCATTAAATTGCTTTATTCTTTATCAACAAAATTTAAGACAACTGTTTTAATCGTCACGCATAATTCATCATTGGCGCAAGCAGCGACGAGATTGATTCGTATCGGTGATGGACAAATCTTAGAAGACAAAAAATTAGAAAAAAAAGAAACTTTGGATGACATAGAATGGTAAAGCATAGCAGAACGTCATTTTTATTATTAAAAAATCTTTTCCGCTCATTGATTAAGAATTGGAAACAGTTGATATCTATTATCGCTATTTCTTTTTTAGCTATCTGTTTATTCAGCGGATTGACTTCTAATGCTAAAAATTTGCAAGAACGTGCGGATTATTTGTACACTCAAACAAATTATGCGGATTTATATGTCACTACTACTTCACTGACCCAAGATGAGAAATCAACTATCGCAAATTATGCTGAAGTAGATAAAGTTGAAGAGAGATTATATCTACCAGTTGATAATGGCGGAAGCATTTTATATTTAGTCGGCGCCTCTGAGGATTCAACTATATCAACACCTCTTCTAATAGATGGTACTAGAGGTCTGGTATTAACAGATACTTATGCTAATAATCGTGGATTAAAAATCGGTTCGACAATCACATTGAGCATCGATTCCTCGTATTTTTCAATCGATGATAATATCAAACGATTAGCTAAGCTATTCGTGAGAGAAGGAAAAGAAGATTTTTTGAATTCGAGTAAAATCTCAATTCCATTTGAAATAACAGGTTTGATGTATCATCCAGAGGCTGTTCAAAATTCGACTTTTTCTTTATCTACTGCTTATGTCGATTCAAATTATTTGATAAAACAGATTTCTGCAGCTATTTCATCTAATTATAATTTGGAACTTATCGATGCTATTTATCATTTATTTGGAAATGATTTTGATTTAGAAAATATTATTCAAGAAATGTATTCTAAGCTGACTAATCAATTAGTGATCAAGAGCTCAGAGCCAAATATAGTTCAAACAAAGATACAGCAATTATTATCTAGTGGCCAACTGATATCTTGCTCCTTAGGCACTGAGATGTCTGAATATAAAGAGTTAAAGCAAGAATGTGATCAAGCGATGGCTTTAACTTTTGTTTTCCCTGTCATCTTCTTTTTAGTCTCAGTCTTGGTGATATTGACTACTTTATCTCAGATGATAATCAAAGAAAGATCACAGATCGGTGCTTTAAAAGCTATCGGTGTTCCAAAATATAAGATTTATGCTCATTACACTCTTTATGGCGTGGTTTTATGTTTTATTGGTGCACTCCTAGGATTTTTTGTCGGACCATTATTTATCCCTAACGTTTTAGGGATAAAATATCAAATACTATGGGATATTCCAGAATTGCCAGTTAAGTTTTTCTATCCGTTGACGTTATTAATCGTATTCATCATTTTAGTGCTTTCTGGCCTCTGTGCTTTTCTGATGTCATATCATGTAATAAAAGAAAAGCCGTGTGACACTTTGAGACCAAAAGTTACTATTAAGAAAGTTAAACCTGTCGATAGCAACTCATTTTTTCAAAAACATTCTAGCATTGAATTTAGAATGGCAATCAGAAATGTTTTTCGCAATAAAGGTAAATCTTTAATGGTTATTTTAGGTACTTTAGGGTGCTCTGCTTTATTAGTATGTGGTTTTGGTATTATGGACACTCTAAACTATGATATCTCTTTAGATTTCAATGTTAACCAAAGCTTCGATATGGTCGTTGTGACTGATGAAAATAAAGATGAATTTTTAGCAGATGTGAATGACATGACAGAAGTAAAACGTGCTGAATCATATTATAATTTTTCAGTTATCGCTAGTTATGAAAGCCAAGTAAACACAGATATGATATTACTCGAAGAAAATTCTGATTATTTCTTGATACCAGTTGGCGTCGATGATGGAGTTAGCATCGATGCGACTACTGCTGAACAGCTCGGCATCAAGTCTGGGCAAGAATTGAGAATTGTCATGAATGGACAAGTTTATAATAAAAAAGTGACATATGTTTTTGAATCGGCTTTTTTGCGTGGAATATATGATTTACAAAAGAATTATCCCGAAGAGTTGAGTGCTCCTTCAAGTTATTATATAAACTTGAATGATGGCGTCGATTCAGCTGCTTTCGAAGAAGAACTGATGGCGAATTTCAATATTCTTTCTATGATGAGCAAGGAAGATGTGTTGAAAGAGGCTGATAATATTTTATCGACTATTTCAACGATGACAGACATCGTAAAAATATTTGCTATTCTCCTATCCATTGTCGTCATTTATAACTTGACTAGTTTAAATATCGCTGAGAGATCGCGTGATATCGCTACGATGAAAGTTTTAGGATTCAGGTATAAAGAGATTTCAAAAACATTGACATATGAAATAATGTTAGATGTTCTGATAGGCTCTTTAATAGGTGTATTCGTCGGTTATCCGCTGATGGTTTTAGTATTAGTTGTCAATCAAACAAATCTTTTAACATTTATTTATCATATTCAGTGGTACACATATCTTCTCGCTTTTGTCATCGCTTTTGCGGTTTCATTGCTCGTCTCTCTTGTTTTAAATCTTAAAAGCAAGAAGATTAATATGACTGAATCTTTAAAGTCGATAGAGTGATTTTTAAATCGTTGATTTACATATCTTTAGCTGAAATAAAACTATACGAAATAAAAGGACTTTAGAATCTGTAAATCAGTTTATTAAAAAGCGTATTTTAAGATAAAAAAAGGCTATCGATTTTGCTATAATTTTCAAGAAAGAAAAATATTATGGACTTTATAAAAGATTTAAACGAAAAACAATATCTAGCGTGTACTTCTGATGCGAAATATCTGCGTATTATTGCGGGCGCTGGAACCGGTAAAACAAGAACTTTGACTTATCGCATCGCTTATCTTATTTCTTCTGGAATCATCCCCAGTAAAATAGTAGCGATCACTTTTACTAATAAAGTAGCTAAAGAGATGCAGACACGTGTCGCCGATATTTTAGCTTCAGATTTTGCTGAATCTGTTTCGCGACCATTAATATCGACATTTCACGGATTTTGCTATCGCTTTTTGCGCCGAGAAATAAGCGTTTTAGATGGTTATACACCTAATTTTACTGTTTTAGACGAGCAGGACAAGCAAGATGTTTATAAGCAAATTTTTTCTAAAATGTTAAAAGGAGCTTCTAAGGATTTTACAAAAGCGATTGATGAGAAAATCTCGCAGCTCAAAACTGATGGTAAATTTGTCAGTGATATCACAGAAAGTGATGTTCCTTATGGCGCTCTATATAATTTTTCGGAATTGCAATATGTCTATTCGAATTATCAAAGCATTTTAAAGAGACAAAACCTGTTAGATTTTGATGATCTATTGATGTTCACATATAAGATCATGATGTCTAAAGAAGACATCAGGGAATATTATCAGCATAAATATAGCTGCTATTTAATCGATGAATTTCAGGATACTAATAGATTGCAATATGAATTGGTTAAATTATTTTTGGGCGAAAATAACTCATTGACTGTCGTAGGTGATCCTGATCAAACCATCTATTCTTGGCGTGGTGCCAAAAATGAGATTATAAAAACGCGCTTGATGCGAGATTTTCCTAATTTAGAAACAATAGTCTTAGACGATAATTATCGTTCGACGCAGGCTATTTTGGATACAGCCAATAAGCTGATCAAGCATAATAGAGATCGAGTTGATAAAGAACTCAATGCTGCAAGCCATATCGCTGGTGAAAAGGTCTCTTATTTTCATGCGAATGATGCTGAGAGGGAAGCTTTTAAAGTCGCATCAACTATCTCAAAATTAGTACTGGATAAAAAGGCTAAATATTCGGATATAGCAATCATTTACCGTGCTAACTATTTATCGAATAATCTTGAAAAGCAACTCACGGCCTTTAGAATTCCTTACGAGATTTATGGTGGCTTAAAGTTCTATGAAAGAGCTGAGATTAAAGATGCATTAGCTTATTTGAGACTTGTTGTCAATCCTGATGATATGTCATTCAAGCGAATATTAAAAGCTCCTACCAAAGGAATAGGTGAAGTCAGTTTGGCAAAAGCAAATGAGTTGCTTTCGACTTTGGCTGATACTAATTCTTTGCTTGATGTCTTTAAAGATCATCAAGATATGATCAAGTTGAACAAAAATAGTATCAAAGCCTTAGAGGCATTCTTTAAAGCTTATAATAAATTCAAGGCGATATACAATCATCACGAGTCAAATTTTGAACTGATCACTGGAGTTAGAAATTATTTAAGCGAAACTGGTTTTTTAGATTACGTGAAGTCTGAGGATGTTAAAAACACCAATAAATATTCATTTACTGCTAGTTCTTCAGTCTCCAAAGTGGCTAATGTTGAAGAATTATTGCATGATTTGCAAGGGTATTTAGAGAATGACGAACTGGATGAAGAAGGACAATTAGTCAGTAATACTTTGGAAGGCTTTTTGATGAATGTCGCTTTACAAAGCGACCAGGATACTATGCAATCTTCAAGCAAAGTCTCATTGATGACGGGACACGTTTCCAAGGGTTTAGAGTTCCCTTATGTCTTCGTCACAGGGCTGAATCAAGGCATTTTTCCATCACAGCATTCTTTGGTTAGAAACAGCGGCTTAGAAGAGGAAAGAAGACTTTGTTATGTCTGTATGACCAGGGCGAAAAAGAAACTATATTTGTCCTCTTTCGATGGAAAAAATTTCCGTAGTGGTGGGGAGTATGTTCCATCTATTTTCCTTGAGGAAGCAGGGATTGATGAAAGCGATAGCAAAGATGATAAACTCAATAGGCAAGCATATGAAGGATTGAGACGCCCTAGCTTCAATTCTGTAAATACAATTCAGAGGGAAAAAACTTTATCACCTGCTAAAGTGACTAAAGCTGCTCCAACAGATGATAAATATGTCATTGGAGATAGAGTCGTGCACACCAGTTTTGGCGTTGGCAAAGTTGTTGGAGTGAAAGACAATAAGTCGATCACAGTTGATTTTCCAGAACCATTCGGGAGAAAAATATTGATCATCGGCTTTAAAGCATTTAGAAAAGTCAAGGAGGATGAATGATGGAACCTATCGATAGAGATAAAAAACGGATCGAAGAGCTGACGGAACTATTGAATCGCTATAATTACGAATATTATGTTAATGATAATCCATCTGTTAGTGATGCTGAATATGA
This sequence comes from uncultured Bacilli bacterium, assembly GCA_944371605.1. Taxonomy (GTDB): domain Bacteria; phylum Bacillota_I; class Bacilli_A; order RFN20; family CAG-288; genus Enterosoma. Next base: position 33,153 of record CALVXU010000009.1, on the reverse strand, counting down.
TTCTTTGATGGAGGAATTGCAACTCTTAGAAAGAAAAAGACCAGAACTCAAAGATAAGCATTCTCCGACTTCTCGAGTTGGTGGAGGCGTTTTAGCCAATTTTAAAAAAGTTACTCATCAAAAATATATGCTATCAATATCTGATGTTTTTAATGAGGATGAGCTATATAACTTCGACGCTACTATCAGAAAGTTGACCGGTCTAAAAACTGTCGATTATATGTGTGAAGTTAAGATCGATGGTTTGGCTTGTTCAATCATTTATAAAGAAGGGAAACTTGATATAGCATCCACTCGTGGAGATGGTTATATCGGCGAAGATGTGACAAATAATGTCATGACGATCAAATCGATTCCTTATGTTATCAAAGATAATAGGGAAATTGAGGTTAGAGGTGAAGTCTATATGCCTAAAGCTTCACTAGCTTCATTAAATGAAGAACGTGAAAAGCAGGGAGAGCCTCTCTTTGCCAATGCGAGAAATGCAGCTGCTGGTTCACTGAGACAATTGGATTCGTCAATCACAGCTAAAAGAAAGTTAGAAGCTTTTTGGTACTATGTTCCTGATGCATTAGAACTAGGTTTCACTAAACATTCTGAAGCTTTAAATTATATTCAATCTTTAGGATTTAAAACCAATCCTGAGAGAAGATTAGTTCATGGGATAGAAGAAGTCATTTCCTATATGCATGAATATCATCAAAAAAGGCCAACATTACCATATGATATCGATGGCTTAGTTATAAAAGTTGATGATATGACTCTTTATGATATTATCGGATATACCATGAAAACTCCTAAATGGGAAATCGCCTATAAATTCCCTCCTGAGGAGCAGATCACTCAACTGTTAGGAATAGAAATATCTGTCGGAAGAACTGGAAGAGTATCTCCGACTGCTATTTTAGCACCAGTTCGTGTCAGCGGTTCTCTTATCAGCCGAGCGACGTTGAATAATGAAGACTTTATCAAAGGAAAAGATATCCGCATTGGTGACTATGTTTCACTTCATAAAGCTGGTGATGTAATACCTGAAGTGGAAAAAGTTATTTTAGATAGAAGAAGTAAAGATGCTTCTCCATATCAATTCCCATCAGATTGCCCATATTGTCATGAAAAACTAGAAAGAATTCAAGGACAAACTTTTTGCATTAATGATAGCTGCCCATCGAGAAATATCAATTCGTTAATCTTTTTTGTTTCAGACAAAGCTATGGACATCAAAGGCTTAGGTGATAAATTAGTCGAGTCATTATTCAATGAGGGTTTAGTCAAGCGCTCACCTGATTTTTACGATCTCAAAAATCATAAAGAGGATTTGATGATGATGGATGGTATCGGTGAAAAGACAGTCACTTCATTATTTGATGCTATCGAAAAATCAAAGCAGAATGATTTATATATGCTCATATGCGGTTTAGCTATTCCTCTTGTTGGCAAGAAAACAGCGATTGTTCTCGCTGATCATTTTCAATCATTAGATGCATTGGTAAATTCTAATGAAGAGGAACTAGCTGCTTTGATGGATGTCGGTGAAATCACTGCGAAAAAGATTGTTGAGTTTTTTAAGGTTCCTGAACATTTAGAGGATATCAAAAGGTTCAAGGAACTCGGCTTAAACACTATCAATCTCCATCCGAAGAAAGAAGTCCCGGATAATTTCTTTAAGAATAAAAAGTTTGTTTTGACAGGAACTTTATCTGTCACCCGTGATGCGATGACTGAAAGATTAGAAAAACTCGGTGCTATCTCATCTGGATCTGTCTCTAAAGCCACTTCCTTTGTTTTAGCCGGTGAAGCTAGCGGAAGCAAATTGACTAAAGCACAAAAGCTTAATATCACTGTTTATGATGAGGAGACGATCATGCCACTGATTTTAGAAGCGGAGAAAAAGATACAATAGTATAGATATAATAAATATTATTTATTATAATTTTATTCTGTTAAATTTTAGGAGCTTATCATGATAAAAATCACAAAAGAAGTTATTGAAAAATGCGCTTCAAATTTGATGTTTGCCTTAACTCCTCAGCAGACAGATTTGATTTATGAGGAATTTGCAACTGTTCTCACACAGATAGATTTTTTGAAATCGATACCTGGGGTAGATGAAGTTGAGCCGATGACTTTTCCATATAAAGACCATCAAAGGAATATGCGAGAAGATGAACCTAAAAAACCATTAGCTGCTAAAGATGCTTTAGCTAATTGTCATACAAAACTTGGAAATCAAGTCAAACTTCCGAAAGTTGTAGGTAATCAAAATGACCAAATGGAATAAACATAGCATCTCATATTTACATGATGCACTAGTTAAAAAACAGGTGACACCGCTCGAATTAGTCGAAGATTGTATCAAAGGCATCCAAGCTGATGATTGCAATTCTTTTGAAGCACTCGCTTTTGAAGAGGCTAGAAAAGCGGCTGAACAAATAGGTGAGATCAAAGAAGATGAATACTTGAAGGGTATTCCTTTTCTTGCTAAGGACAATTACTCGACAAAGGGGATTGAAACTACAGCATCGTCAAACATTTTAAACGGATATGTACCTCTTTTTGATGCTACAGCGATTTCTAAATTGAAAAGAGCTGGCATGATTATGGTAGCTAAAACTACTATGGATGAATTAGCGATGGGTGGTACTGGAACTTCTGGTCATAAGGGGCCAACTTTAAATCCTTATGATCACGAGAGAATTGTCGGTGGTTCATCGTGTGGATCTGCTAGCAGCACAGCATTAGGTATCGCACCATTAGCTTTGGGTTCTGATACTGGTGATTCAGTTAGAAAACCAGCTAGTTATTCAGCAACGGTCGGATTTAAACCGACATGGGGGAGAATTTCTCGATTCGGTCTGTTTCCCTTTGCTCCATCATTGGATACTATCGCATATTTCACTAGAAATGTGTTAGACGCTTCTTATGTCCTCACTGCTTTAGCAGGAAAAGATTCTAAAGATATGTCTTCTTCTTCAAGAAAGAAGGAACATTATCAAGATTATGTCATCAATAAAAGGTCTTTAAAAAAGATTGGCTATTTTAAAGCTGTCAATGATGCGATAGAAGATGAGAGACTGAAATCTAAATACCATGAGTTGCTCGATAAACTAAAAGATCACGGATATGAAGTCGTCTGTTATGAATATCCTGTCGATCTGCTAAATGCTCTATATCCGACTTATATGATCATCTCATGTGCTGAATCCACATCTAATAATGCTAATTTGGATGGTATTCGCTTCGGTCCTATAGCTGAAGGCAATCCGAAGACTTATGAGGAATATATGAAAGCTTGCCGCACTAAAGGCTTTTCCGATTTGATCAAGAGACGTTTTGTCATCGGATCTTTCTCACTATTGTCTCAAAATCAATTCGAAATGTTTTCACGCGCTCAAAAAGCACGTCGTTTAATAGTCGATAACATGAATAAATTCTTCGATGGACTGGATTATTTGATTTTGCCTGCCAGTTATTCTAAGCCGAAGAAAATCAAGGAATTATCAACAGCATGGTCGACTAAACCTGATTTCTTAGATAACATTTTAGGATTAGGTAATTTCGGTGGTTTTCCATCAATCACTTTGCCATTGATGTTTGAAGATGGATTACCATTTGGCATCAATATAACCGGTCGTACATTTGAGGATGGATATGTTTTGGGAATGGCTAAAGAGATTGAAGAAATCACTGGCTTAAAAGATTTAGTCAAGGGGGATAAGTGAAATGGAATTTGAACCTGTTATCGGAATTGAAATACACGTTGAACTCAAAACTAAATCCAAAATGTTCTCGTCAGCTCCTTGTAGTTTTGGAGAAAAGCCAAATTCTGAAACAACTTATTATGATTTGGCTTTTCCAGGTGTCATGCCAGTTGTCAACAAAGAGGCAGTCGCTTATGGCATCAAAGTCATCACCGCTTTGAATATGACTTTAGATAAAACTTTATATTTTGATCGTAAGAATTATTTTTATCCTGATTTGCCTAAAGGTTATCAGATCACTCAGCAATTTCGTCCGATAGGTAAAGACGGATATGTCATTATATATGTTAATGGAGAGGAAAAACGAATCGGTGTCGAACAAGCTCATTTAGAAGAAGACACTGCTAAGCAGATACATTTGTCCGATATTTCCTTACTCAATTTTAATCGTTGTGGCACACCGCTTATCGAAATCGTCTCTTTACCTCAGATGCATTCTGGAATCGAGGCTATGAAATATGTTGAGGCTATCAGAGAGATTGTCACTTATTTAGGTGTATCTGATGGAAAAATGGAAAACGGCTCATTGCGTTGTGATATCAACATCTCTCTGCGAGAAAAAGGCACCGAGAAATTAGGTACGAAATGCGAATGTAAGAACTTGAACACTATTCAAAATATCAAAGCTGCTGTCGATTATGAGATCAAGAGACAAACAGAAATACTCAATAACGGCGGAGAGGTCGAACAAGAGACTCGTCGTTATGATGAGGGATTAAAGAAAACAGTCTTGATGAGAAAAAAGACTGATGCTATAGATTATAAATATTTTCGTGAACCGAATATCGTTCCGATCGATTTAGATGATGGTTTCATCTATGATGCCATTCACTCGATGAATAAGTTACCTAACCAATATCGCAAAGACTTAAGACGAGTGGGTTTGGGAGATTATGAGATTGAAGAATTATTAAAGGATCGCGAATTCGTTTTATTTTTTGTCGATTGCTTGACTCTAGGCGTTAAAAATCCGCGCACCCTTTGGAGTATTTTAATGGTGGATATTTTAGGCTATTTGAATAAAAATGATTTGACCATTTCCCAATCTCATCTCAAGAAAAAAGATTTAGTGACTTTGGTCGATTTATTGAATGATAAAAAAATCAATTCTCGTCAAGGAAAAGATATTTTAGCGACGATGCTTGAAGAAGGTAAATCACCGGAGAGCATCATCAAAGAAAAGGGCTATGTGCAAGTGTCTGATGATGATTTTATCAACGAGATTGTAGGCAAAGTATTAGAAGCTAATGCGCAATCAATCGCTGATTGGAAACGGGGAAAAGATCGTGCATTAGGCTATCTAGTTGGACAAGCGATGAAATTATCACAAGGGAAAATTAATCCATCACTTGCAAAAGAGAAGATTTTAAACAGAATTGGTCCTTGTGGAAAACAAGAGTAGATATGGCAAAAAAGTTTTATATTGAAATCTTGCATCAAGATAAGAACTCTTCTGCGAGATATGGTTTATTACACACGCCCCATGGAACAGTTGAATTACCGATGTTTATGCCGGTGGGAACTCAAGCGACGGTCAAGCTTCTTTCACCCGAAGAGTTAGTGCAAATGGGTGCTGGTGTCGTTCTAGCTAATACTTATCACTTAGCTCTAAGGCCTGGGTCAAAAGTGGTAAAGGAAGCCGGTGGTGTTCAAAAATTTATGAACTATCCCGGACCGATGCTGACTGACTCCGGCGGATATCAAGTCTTTTCTTTAACAAAGCTGCGTGATGAAATAACCGAAGAAGGTGTGACTTTTAAAGATCCTTTATCAGGAAGCAAACACTTTTTTTCGCCTGAGAGTGTCATCGGTCTTGAAGAGGATATCGGAGCTGATATCATCATGGCTTTTGATGAGTGTGCCCCCTATCCTGCCAGTGAAAAATACATGGTCAACTCAGTAAACCGAACTATACGCTGGGCTAAAAGATGTTTGAATGCTAAAACTCGTGATGATCAGGCGATGTTCGGTATTGTTCAAGGCGGAGATTTCGCTTACTTAAGGCAGTATTGCGCTGAAGAATTGACCAAGCTTCCTTTCGATGGATTTTCTATCGGTGGAACTGCTATCGGTGAACCTCGCATCACTGAATACCACGAGGTTTCCTTAACTGTTCCTTTTTTACCATATGATAAACCTCGTTATCTCATGGGAATAGGGTCTTTGGATATGATGTTTGATGGCATTCGAAAAGGGGTTGATATGTTTGACTGTGTTTTGCCGACTAGACTCGCAAGACATGGGACTCTGATGACTTCGCAAGGACGTATTAACATCAAAAACGCTAGATATGAAAAAGATTTCACTCCCTTAGATCCGGATTGCGACTGCTATTGCTGCAAAAACTATACGCGTGCTTATCTCCATCACCTCATGAAGTGTGAAGAGGGCTTTGGTGGTAGGCTCTGCTCAATTCATAATATCCGTTTTCTCATCAGAACGATGGAGCAAGCTAGAGAGGCTATCAAAAATGATCGCTTTTTAGAATTCGCTAGCGAAAGATTAGCAGCATTTAAAACACAGAGAGGTTGTTGATTTATGAATACTGAAGGATTTGATTACGATATCTATTCGCTTTCTTCTTATGATTATAATTTGCCTGAGGAATTGATCGCCCAGTCTCCTGCTGATAAAAGAGATGAGTCGCGTCTGTTGGTTTTAAATAAAAACACTGGGAAAATAACTGATGAAGAACATTTTTATAACATCAAACACTATTTGAGAAAGGGTGATGTCTTAGTCAGAAATAACACCAAAGTTATTCCGGCGCGACTACTAGGTTTCAAAAAAGAGACTCATGCTCATGTCGAAGTGCTTCTTTTGCATGAAATCGCAGGTCAAAAAGATGTTTGGGAATGCTTGGTTGGCAATGCCCGTGTTGTCAAAGTCGGAACCGTGATATCATTTGGTGAACACGATGAATTATTAGCGACTTGTTTAGAAATAAAAGAAGAAGGATTAAGGTTGTTTAAATTTGAGTATCAAGGCATTTTTTTAGAGGTTCTGGACAGTTTAGGTAAGATGCCTTTACCGCCTTATATTCACAAACAACTAGGTGATAATTCTCGTTATCAAACAGTTTATGCAAAAATCGAAGGTTCTGCTGCTGCTCCGACTGCTGGCTTTCATTTTACACCTGAGCTATTCAGAGAATTGGAAGAAATGGGCGTTGAAGTTTTAGATATCACTCTTCATATCGGGTTAGGAACTTTCCGACCGGTTAAAAGCGATGATATCCGTGAACATGACATGCATTCTGAATATTATCATATGGATGAGGAGACTGCTGCTAGATTAAATCGGGCTAGAGAAGAAGGTAGAAGAATCATCGCTATTGGCACGACATCCACACGAACTTTGGAAACGATTATAGATAAATACCACACGTTTAAAGAATGTGCTGGTGATACTAAGCTTTTCATTTATCCTGGTTTTAAATTCAAAGCTGTATCTGGGCTGATCACTAACTTTCATCTTCCGAAGTCAACTCTCGTGATGCTCGTATCGGCTTTAGCTTCACGTGACTATATCTTAAAAGCTTACGCTCACGCGGTTAAAGAAAAATATCGTTTTTTCTCTTTTGGAGATAGTATGTTTATCACAGATGACGATGAGAGACTATAATCAAGAATTTAAAAATTTCATCGAAAAAATAAAAGATGTGAATGTGAAGCCAACCCTATTTTTACACGCTTGTTGTGGGCCATGCTTAGCATATCCGATGTCTATTTTAGCTGCTCATTTTGATTTGACTATCGGATTTATCAATCCGAATATTCAGCCTGAGAGCGAATATCAAAAAAGATTGTTCAATTTAGAAAAATTGGTCAAGCATTATAGCGATGATGAACATTTTGCACCACGTGTGGTTTTAATCAATGAACCATTTGAGGAATATAAAGAATTGTTTAAAAATCGCAGCGATGATTATGAAGGCGGGAAGACTTGTTCTTTATGTCATGCCTATCGTTTGTCACAGGCTTATCGCTATGCTGACAAACATCATTTTGATTATTTTACGACCGTGATGACTGTCTCTTGTAAAAAGCCATCTAAAGAGTTGAATGAATTAGCTGAAAAATTAGAAAAACAATATCGCACTAAATATATTTATTCGGATTTCAAAAAAGAAGATGGGCAGTTAAAAGGGATTAGAATCGCAAAAAAATATGATATTTATCGCCAGAATTATTGCGGATGCTATGTCTCTTTGAAAGAACGTGAAGAATGGGTCAATCGACATAAAGCTTCTTTAATCGGCTAAAAGCTTTTTCAGCTTCTTTTTCGCTTGTGAATTTTATTTTGATCGTTTTATTATTCAAAGAGATTTTAGTGGTGCTTTTTTTTCCAAAATATTGACGCCTCTCTCTTTCTAAGTCTCTGACTGATAATTTATTAGCCTTTAGCTCCTCGAATAGCTGTTTTTGTTTTTCAAGAGGTAAGTCTAATAAGGCCCTTCCTTCACTATAAGAGAGCTGAAAAGAATTCAGTGCCTTTTTTAAAAACTCAGGCAGGTTGAGCAACCGTTTGAGATTTTTCTCTTGTGCTAATGAAATATTGGCTTCTTTGGCGATTTCGATATCAGAATAATGATATTTGTGGGACAGAGTATAAAAGCAGTGCGCTTTCAATAATGGTGAATCATTTTCAGCGATGATATTTTCGACGATGTATGATACTTTTCGTTTTCCAGATAAATTGATTAAAAAACAGGGCAATTTTTCAATGCCTAATTTTTTAGCTAAAAGAAAGCGCTTTGCGCCATTGATGATCTCAAAACCATCGTTTTGTTTCACGATGATTAAAGGATAGAGCAAGCCATCTTTTTTGATCGATTCTAAAAGAGAAGAATAAGCGTTTAAATCATAGTATTTTTCTTCATATAAATCTGAAAGGAATAATTCGTTTGAAGAATAAAAAATCCCTTTCTTCTCCTGTAAGCTCTTTTCAACTTCTTCAACTAATGAATAGCGTTTATATTTTTCAATGAGTTGGTTGAGCTCAGTTCTTCTCTTTTTTTTCGACATAAGCCATGACCTCTCTAGCTAAAGACATATAGGCTAAAGAACCAGATGAACCAGGTTTATACTGATTGACAGGCAAACCCTTAGCGATGGCTTCAGGGATGGAGACATTTCTAGGGATTATCGAAGTAAAGACATGGTCTTTAAAAGAATTTCGCACTTCTTGAGCGATATCTGTAGATAGTTTAGTTCGCGGATCAAACATCGTGAGAAGCAAGCCCATGATTTCCAATTCATGATTGGAGTTTCTTTGTATTCGGCTGATAGTTGCTAATAATTGCGCTAATGCATCCAAAGCGAAATACTCGCATTGAACTGGAACGATTAGACTTTCAGCAGCTGTCAAAGCATTCAAAGACAAAAATCCTAGTGAAGGTGGACAATCGATGATGACAAAATCATACAGTTGAATTTCTTTGTCATTTAATCGCTCTTTTAGAAGAGTGATTTTTGTATCTTGATGATTGTTGATCAATGTCGATTCAACCATCGCTAAAGATAGATTCGCTGGAATGAGGTAAATATTATTAAATGGCGTTTTTTTAATGATCTTTCTCAGTTCAGCAGTTCCCAATAATAAATCAGTGGCGGTTCTTTTTAAAACAGTAGAATCAATGCCGATCGCTTGTGAACAATTGCCTTGTGGATCGAGATCGATTAATAAAATACGTTTGTTATAGCGCGAGAGAGAGGAGGCTAAGTTATAGGCAGTTGTCGTCTTACCGACCCCACCTTTTTGATTAGTGATTGTAATTATTTCAGTCATGATATTTATTTTAGCATAGCTAATGTGATATCTTAAGAAAATGTTATTCTTGAAAAGAGAGTAGCAAACTACTATATTAGTAAAGATTATTCTCTGTGATTAAGCTATTCAACGAGGAGGACACACATGAATAAAGGGACAAAGGCCTTTTCCTTAGCGATGAGTGTGGTGCTTATCGCCGGTGTTCTAGCTTCCTGTAGCACATCCGAATACACTTATCCGGATGCTTCTTGGAAGGATAATGTCATCGTTAATATCGGTGGCAAAGAGTACACCTATGATGAGATTTATCAGCTTTTTGACGGTGAACAAGCTTCTGCGCAAGCTTATTACAACACAGCTAAAAATGTTTTGGCTCAAATTGTAACACCTGTCAACTCTGCTATCACCAGTTATGTTGATGGTAAAATCGATGACCAGGAACAGACTTGGAAAGATAACGCTGAGACTAACAACACTTCTTACAAAGAGGAACAAGAGGCGACTTTTGAAGAAGAAAATGTCGATAATATGGACGAATATCGTGCAAAGCTTATCGCTCAAAGACAAAATGAAGTCAATTCAACTTCATATTATGTCGATGTTAGAAGCGATGATGCTGATGGTGGATATTACTATATTTCTAAAGCAGACACCCAAGAATTTGTCGAAGAGTCCGCGCCATATCATGTTTCACATGTCTTAGTGCAATTAGATGCTGATTCTACTTCCAGTGGTACTGGTATTTGGGATGGTCATATCTCAAGCACAGATGCTAACCAGATTTTCACCGTTGTTTCATCGTTAGCTTCGACCACTACCTTTGGTAATGTCGCTAGAGATTATTCAGATGATTCTTCTTCTGATTCATATGGTGATTTAGGCGGCTCATCTGGTGCAGCTTTGACAAAGACCACTAACTATGTCAACGAATTTAAATTAGGTATATATGCATATGATGCCTTCATCAATCCTGAAACTAAGGATGATGATGATTTGAAAGTGTCATTACAAGTTCCTGGCGCAGCTTCAGGCGAAGGACATGATAGCCCAGTCGCTACTGATATCGGTTCTACTGAAATCGGTCAAGGTAAAGCGTATGGAATTCCTTTGTCAGTTGCGTTTAGACTCGGATATGTCGCAAATCAAGAAAGTGCTGATAGCGGTGAAAGAGTTTCCTATACTTCTGAAACACAATATCCAAGAAATATTTTATTTAACAACTATTTCAATAACCATTCTGTCTCTTTCATCTATAACGATAAAGCCGATTATGAGGCTAATTTCTTGAAAGATGTCAATGCTGTCTATGGCAAGAGCTATACTCAGATCAGTGAGATGAGAGCTGAAGCAGCTTCTAATCCTGCTTTGATGAGCAGAATCAATGAATACGATTATGTCATGGCTCAATTCGGACGCATTTCTGATAGCAAATTTAAAACGGTTACTAATGTATCTGATAATTTGGTCGCCTATACTTATGCAGATAGTGAGTCTAAAACAGCTGAAATCTCTCCTGTCAGTGGCAGCAAACAGATATTAGTTGATGAATACGGTGATCCGATCATCGTCACAAGAGCTGGTACTGGTTCAAGTTCAGACGATTCTTCTAGTTCTGGTTATCAAGGCATTCACTTTATTGTTGTCAAAGAGAATCCATTTGTGGACAAAGAAAACTCCTATAAATATTGGAGAGTCAATGTTCCTTCCAATGCTGAAGACGCTTCAGAGGCTGATTCCTTTGATTACAACACTCATCCTTCCTATGTCAATTATGTGAGAGCTGATCACGATTCCAATACCACTTATAATTCTCGTATCGAAAATGTTCGTACATCAATCACTGATTCTGATGCTAACTATGACTTCAAATTATTTGAAAAGAATCTCACCACTTATCAAGAAACTCATAATAACACTTCTTTCTATGATGCTTTAGGTGATAATAAAGAAGAGATTCAAACTTTGATTGAAGACTACATCAAATATACTCGTGAGAGCAGTGAGACAAGCAATATCGATAGTTTAAATTCCTCTTGGGAAAGCTATATCCGTCAACTTAACCTTTTTGAAGATTATGCTCCTAAGAGAGTAGTCCCGACTGTTTGTGTCTCTTACTTCCAAAGCGGATCCTATGGTCAAAATGGTGAAATGGAGGCTCTTTGTCATGTTGAAAGATAAAAAGAAAAAGTTATCCTTGCTGTTATCAGGAATCGCTCTTTTCACATTAGCTTCCTGTAGCACTGAACAGATTAAATTACCTTCTGATTACGAAGAAAATCTATTCCCTAATTTATCTGATGATGTCGTTCAAGGTACCAAAGAAGAATACTATGACAATTTGACTGATTCTGATAGTGTCTATAAGAAGACTTTAAATCAAGCCTTATTAAAGCTTTCAACTATCGCTCATGATAATACTGGTGGTACTGATGGCTCGGATGTCGTCAACGTCATCAACGATGATTATGAGGGATCGGTCGCTGATGGTACTTATCCGACTGATGCTGGAGATAACCTTTTAAATCGTGCTGAAGATAATCTCTTAAGCATTTCTAAGAACGGCACTTATGAAGAAGATAATCTGTTCAAAGAAAAGCTTTATGTTGATTCTTTGAAGAGAGCTTTTACTCTTCCTGAAGATCCATTGACTTCTAACCCTGATCCAGCTGGTGTTTTAGTCACCCCTGAACTTGAATTCGATGATGTCTTCAAAGGGAATAAAGAAGCATATATCAAATATATGGAGAAATATCTCTATGAAGATATGCGCATCAATTATTTAGTCTCTGAGTATATCTACACTGTCTCTTACTCTTCTATCGGTAACTCTAATGCTAGAAATGTCGAGATCATTTCTTTGACAGACCGTGAAGATCAACCTGGTGCTGCTAAATCTTTATTAGATGCTTATGTCAACGATTATGTTTTTGGTGATAAAGGATCTGATGCTGGCTTTGAAATTCTTTCTAGATTATGGAAAGGAATCACTCAAGAAGTCGCTGATAATATCGATCAAGGCGATGAAGATCCTGATCAATATTCAGATAGATATGATTCAGTCAAACTCAGCTCTGAAGAAGAGAATTGGATGAAAGAACATAATCTCATCGTTGATTCAGGAGAAGATAGCACTTATACCTATTATGGTACTTTAGCTGGTAAGGTCGTTGATGATCAAAAGAAACTCATCGATGGTCAAAATAATATGAACTTAGCTGACACTTCCTTAGAATCGACTTATACCGGTTCTTATACTTATGATTTCACTACTGGTGTCAGACGTGCTATCGACGATATCGCCACCACTGATTTAGTCACAAATGGCATCTATCTCCAAAGCGATGGCGTCAGCGGTATTCCTACTTCTATCTCTGATCGTATCTTCTCCACTAATATCACGATTGATAAGACTGAAATCGCGAACATGAAGGCTAATCCAGGCACTAATAATTACGACATCACCACTTATGGTGCAGATGGTTATCGTTATTTGACTGTTGCTAACACTGTTGCTACTCCTGGTTCTGGTGACACTCTTACTCCTGATGATATCATCTTCTATGATAAGGATTCTCGCACTTATTATTTAGTCAGAATCTTAGATGTCATCAACACTCAATCGATGTCCAAATCTAGCACTACTTCTATCTATGACACTGATGAAAAGAGAGAGCAGATCGGTAGAGAAGTCGCTTATGTGATGTCTACTACTGGTTCTTATAAAACTGAGGCTATCGTCTACTGGTTGAGAAGAGTTAGAGATATCAAATACTCTGATGATGGTTTCTTAGAATATATGAAGTCTAATTATCCTGAACTTTTCCGCACCGAATCACCTTATGATGATGAGACTCAATATCCGACAATCTCTCTTCAATAAACTTTATTTATAGCTTAAAATATAGGAGAAGGTGATAAGGCCTTCTCCTTTTTACAATCGGAGGTTTATCAAAATGGATTCTTGTGTATTTTGTAAAATCGCTCGTGGTGAAATACCTTGTTATAAGGTTTATGAAGATGATATCGCTTTAGCTTTTCTAGATATCAATCCGGCGAATAAAGGTCATACATTAGTTTTACCTAAAGAGCATTTTCGCGATATGACCACTTGCCCTAAAGATATCCTTTCACATCTGTTCTCGGTAGCTCAGCTCATCGCTCAAGCTCAGATTTCTCAATTGGGAGCGACCGGAATTAATGTCATCACTAATGTGGGGGCTTCTTCTGGACAATCTGTTATGCATTTTCATATCCATGTAATCCCACGTTATGATAACGATGGACTTGAATTGTCTTTACCTCCACAGAAGATCGGTGAGCATGATTTGCTTCTGTTAGCCGATTCTATCCGTAAAGGTATTTAGTTTATTATCATATTCCTTGCTCAATATCTGTTTTATATTTAAAATAATAAACGCTAATTTTAGGAGGCGATATGAAAGAGTTATCTATCCAAAATTTATCCTGTCAAGCTGAGTCAAATCTAATATTAAAAGGGGTGAATTTAAATATTCATGCCGGTGATTGCATAGCATTATTAGGGCCTAACGGACATGGTAAATCGACGCTTTTGAACACATTGATGGGTTCACCACATTATCATGTCACTGAAGGTCAGGCCTTTTTGGATGGGGAAGATATCTTGACGCTCACTCCTGATTTGAGAAGTAAGAAAGGAATGTTTCTAGCTTTTCAAAATCCACCTGATGTTCCTGGTGTAGTCACAATGGATTTTTTTCGTTCTGCCATTAATTCACATAGTGAAAAACCGATTTCTCTTTATAACTTTTATAAAGAGACTACTAAAGCTTATGAACAAGTCGGACTGAATTCAAACATGGCTTCTCGCATTTTGAATGAAGGTTATTCAGGTGGTGAAAAAAAACGTAATGAAATTTTACAGATGCTTTTGCTGAAGCCTTCGATCGCGTTTTTAGATGAGATCGATTCTGGATTGGATGTCGATGCTTTAAATCTCATCGCTAAAGTGATCAATGATTTGCGTGCACAAGGTACAACATTTATTATCATTTCCCATTATGATAAACTCTATGATTTAATCAAGCCGAATCGCTCAGCTATCATGGTCGATGGAAAGATTGTTTTGGAAGGTGACTTTTCATTGACTAAGAAAGTATCAGAGAATGGTTATTCTTTTTTGGAAAGAGAATATCACATCAGCATTGAAAAGAAAGAGCAGGTTTCCATTGATACTTGTGCTATTAAGGAGACGATATCTAAATGACATCTTCTCAGAAAAATCCTTATCTTTCGGATGAAATCATATCCACAGATCAAACATCTGCATATCTATTCACTGAGTTAAACGATGGCGAATATCATTTTGTGGTGGATGAAACACATAGTTTAGATTTAACATTGATTGATCTTTCATCTAGCAAATTCAATTTAAAACTTTTAATCGATTTAAAACGTGACGCCCATCTGTCGCTTTCAATAGCTTCTTTTCAATACTCAAATTTAAATAAAACTTTTGATATATATGTCAAGCATCTCGGTGATGCATCGAGTTCTTTCGTCAGGTTTGCAGGAATTAATTCATCTGATAATAAGCTTACTTTTATCGGTACTTCACTGATTCCCAATGGAATAAAAAAGGTTGAAACACGGCAGGAAGGACGTATTAACAATTTATCATCATCGGCTAAAAGTGAAGTATCACCAGTCCTGCTTATCAATGACAATGATGTGAAAGCTTCGCATGGTGCTGCTCTTGGGGCTTATAATCCGGATGCTTTGTTTTATTTGACATCACGCGGAATATCAAGAGAAGAGAGCCAAAAATTGATCATCAAAGGGACCCTTTCTCCTATCATCAATAAATTGCATGATGAGTCTTTGATTAAAGAAGTCAATGACTTCTTTCAGGATAGAAAGCTATGATTGATCCATATAAAATACGCAGTGATTTCCCCATGTATCACAAACATGGCGGAAAATTTGGTGATAAGCCTCTCATTTATTTAGACAATGCTGCGACTACTTTTAAACCATATGCCGTCATCAAGTCTGAAGAGCATTATTATGAAGACATCACTGCTAATGCTCATCGCGGTGATTATTCATTAGCCCATGAAGTCGATGTCGCATATGAAAAGGCGAGAAAAACGATCGCTGATTTTATCAATGCTAGAACAGATGAGATAGCTTTTACTTCTGGTGATAGCATGGCGCTAAACCAGATCGCTTTCGGCTTAGGTCATAAACTTCATCCGGGTGATGAGATTTTGCTATCTGAGGCTGAACATGCATCCAATATTTTGCCTTGGTTTATCATCTCTCAAAGAACTGGTGCTAAAATCAAATATTTACCTTTAAGCGATAATCACGTGAATTTAGATGAAGTAGAAAAAGCGATAAGCGAAAAAACTAAAATCGTTTCATTAGCGATGGTCAGCAATGTTTTAGGATATCTGTTACCGATTAAGGAAATTGCTCAAATCGCTCACAAACATCATGCCATCATGGTAGTCGATGGCGCTCAATCAGTCCCGCATATCAAGACTGATGTCAAAGACTTAGACATCGATTTTCTTGCTTTTTCAGGTCATAAAATGTTAGGGCCTACTGGGATTGGCGTGATGTATGGCAAGCGTGAACTTTTAGATGATTTACCTCCTCTTCTCTATGGTGGCGAAATGAATGCGAGATTTAAATCTGACGGATATATCTCCTTAGAAGAACCGCCTTTAAAATTTGAAGCTGGAACACAGAACATCGCCGGAGCTCTTGGGTTAGAAGCTGCATGTGAGTATTTAAACCAATTTTCTTTTGATGAGATTCATGCCCATGAATTAAAACTGAAGCGATTAGCTATCGAAGGCTTATTAGCTAATGGCAATGCTGAAATCTACAATGCTGATAATGATACTGGCATCATCACTTTCAATATCAAAAATGTGTTTTCTCAAGATGCCGCTTCTTATTTAGCTGAAAAGGGTGTATTTGTGAGAACTGGTCAACACTGTTCTAAGCTGACGCCAGATCTCATTCATACCGATAGTACTATCAGAGCAAGCTTTTATATCTATAATACTGTTGAAGATGTCAAAGCTTTAGTAGAAGCTTGCAAACATGCGGAGGATTTCTTAGATGTCTTTTTCGATTAAAGATCCGATGATGATGAGGGAAATCATCTTAGACAATTATCAAAATCCCAGAAATTTTGAAGAGGTAGAAGACCAAAGATATATCACGATTCATATGGATTCAGCTTCATGCATCGATGACATCTATGTCTATGTTCTTTTTGAAGACGGAAAGGTCAAAGATTGCAAATGGTCAGGAAAAGGCTGTGCTATCTCTTCTGCTTCCACTTCTATCATGACTGAAATGGTCAAAGGCAAGACTGAGGAAGAAGCCAAAAAGATGATGGCTGAATTCAATAAAATGCTGGCGAATGAAGATTATGATGAAGAATTGCTAGCTGAGGCGAATTGTTTCAAAAATGTCAATCGGCAACCATCGAGAATCACCTGTGCTAATATCTCATGGCGCGGACTAGAAAAAGCGATGAATGAAGAGGATAAAAAGCATGAATGAAGAAACTGAGAAAATCCTTTTTGATGATGATAAAAGAGCTGAATACGAATTTCGAGATCAAGATATCTCCATATTTAAAACCCCTAAAGGATTGAATGTAGATACTGTCAAAACTATTTCAAGATTAAAAGAAGAACCAGAGTTTATGTTAGATTTTCGCTTGAAAAGTTTAGAGGAGTTTTTTAAACATCATCAACCGACATTCGGCCCAAATTTAGATTTTATCAATTTTCAGGACTTCACCTATTTCACTAGAGTCGTTGACAAAACGAATGACTCCTGGGATAAAGTGCCTCAAACTATCAAAAACACTTTTACCAAGTTAGGCATCCCAGAGGCTGAGCAAAAGTTTTTAGCTGGTGTGACGACACAATATGAATCAGAAGCTGTCTATTCTAATATGTTGAAAGAAGTTGATGAAAAAGGTGTGATTTTTTTGGATACCGACACTGGTTTAAGGCTTTATCCTGAGATATTTAAAAAATATTTCGGCAAATTAGTCCCTCCAAGCGACAATAAATATGCGGCTTTAAATTCAGCAGTTTGGTCTGGTGGCAGCTTTATATATGTTCCTAAAGGTGTTAAACTCGATAAACCTTTACAATCTTATTTCCGCATCAACAATAAACGATCAGGTCAGTTTGAAAGAACTTTGATAATCGTCGATGATGATGCAGAATTGAATTATGTTGAAGGTTGTACTGCTCCGATGTATTCTGAAGAATCTTTGCATGCCGCAATCGTGGAAATCTATGTCGGTAAGAGAGCTAAGATGCGTTATACAACTATTCAAAACTGGTCTGGATCAATCCTTAATCTCGTCACTCAAAGAGCGATAGTTGATGATGATGGCTTGATGGAATGGGTGGATGGTAACATCGGTTCAAAGCTCTGTATGAAATATCCATGCTGCGTTTTAAAAGGAAAGAGATCGCATGGTTCAACCATTTCAGTAGCAGTTGCTGGCGCTGGTCAATTTCAAGACACTGGTGCTAAAATGATTCATATAGGTGAAGAATCAACTTCTTCTATCATTTCGAAGTCAATTTCTAGAAATGGTGGGACTAGCAATTTTAGAGGTAGCATTTCTATCGCGAAGACGGCTTTAAATTCCAAGTCGCATGAAGAATGTGACACTTTGATCTTAGATGATAAATCATTTTCAGATACTGTTCCTCACAATGTTGTAGATAATTCTTCTTCTTATTTAGAGCATGAGGCTTCGGTTTCGAAAATCAACGAAGATCAGTTATTTTATTTGATGAGCCGCGGATTATCTAAGCAAGAAGCCACACAAATAATCGTCATGGGATTTTTAGAACCATTCAGTAAGGAGCTTCCGATGGAATATGCGGTCGAGCTCAATCAGCTCATCAAATTAGATATGTCAGGTTCAATAGGTTAATATTATGAAAGAATATGATGCGATCGTTGTTGGCGCTGGTCATGCTGGTGTAGAAGCAGCTAGTAGCCTTTATCATTTACATAAAAAAGTCTTGTTGACTTGTTTGAATTTTAAGATGGCCTCAAACATGCCGTGCAACCCTTCAATCGGTGGCTCAGCTAAAGGAATCGTTGTTCGTGAGATCGACGCTTTAGGTGGCATAATGGGCAGATTAGCTGATCAAAAAGGATCACTTTTGCAGATGAAAGTTTTGAACACTTCTAAAGGGCCAGGAGTGAGGTGTTTGCGAGCTCAAGAAGATAAACGCGGTTACCCCCGTAATGTTCAAAACTATCTTAAAACATTGGAAGGGTTGGACATTTTAGAAACTGAAGTTAAAGAGATAGTCATATCTGATGATAAAGTTGCTGGCATCATCATCTCTGATGGCAGTTTTATCAAAGCGAGAGCTGTTGTTTTAGCGACTGGCACTCATATGGAAGCACATATTTTGAGAGGTCACCAGATCACTGAAGAGGGTCCAGATGGTGAAAAGCCAAGCCATGGTTTATCTAAATGTCTACAAAAATTAGGTCTGAATATTTTGCGTTTAAAAACAGGAACCCCGCCTAGACTAGACCCGAAAAGCATCGATTATTCACAGATGGAAGTCGAGGAAGGAAGCGATGGTGAAAATGCTTTTTCGTATGATACGACTTCTTTTATGAAAAAAGAAGAAATGATCAAGTGCTATTTGACTTATACCAACGAACATACCCATCAAATCATCCGAAACCATCTGAGTGACTCGGCGATGTATGGCGGAGTTGTCAAAGGCATTGGCCCGAGATACTGTCCTTCTATCGAAGATAAAGTAGTCAGGTTTGCTGATAAACCTCGACATCAGTTATTTTTGGAACCGGAATCATTAGAATTTGACTCGATTTATCTCCAAGGTTTTTCTACTTCTATGCCGATGAATGTTCAAGAAGAAATGGTTCACTCTCTTAAAGGGCTTGAAAGAGCTAAATTTCTTAAATACGCCTATGCGATTGAATACGATGCTATCGAACCGACTCAATTTGATCATTCATTGATGGTCAAGACTATTCCTGGGCTTTTTGTCTCTGGACAAATAGCATGCACTTCAGGATATGAGGAAGCCGCAGCGTTGGGATTGATGGCGGGTATCAATGCTTCGCGTTATTTGGATTCTTTGCCACCATTAATCTTAAGAAGAGATGAAGCCTATATAGGGATTATGATTGATGATTTGGTGACTAAAGGAACTAATGAGCCATATCGATTATTGAGTGCTAGAAGTGAGTATCGATTGCTCACAAGGAGTGACAATGCTGATAAGAGACTGATGAAAAAAGGATATGATATCGGTCTGATTTCTGATGAGAAATATCAGAGATTAAAAAAGCGAAACGATCTTGTTTTACAATCTATTGAGTTATTAGATAAAAAACAAGTTGGTTCCAATGAAAAAATTATAAAACTCCTAGAGGATAACGGATATTCAAAGCCGAATGGTAATGAAACATTAAAACATATTTTAAAGAGGCAAAACATCACATATGAAAAGCTTTCATGCGCTGATAATAGCCTTGTGAAATTGGATAAAGAAGAAGCTTTTAAATGTGATGTCGAAGTTAAATATGAAGGTTATATTCAAGCTGAGTTGAAGGAGGTTAAGCGTCGAAACGAATATGAAAACTTACCTCTTCCATCTGATATAGATTACAAGCATTTAGATGGACTCTCTTTAGAGGCAAGAGAGAAACTCGCGTTGCTGAAGCCTAAGACGCTTGGTGAAGCTTCTAGAATCACTAATGTGCATCCATCTGATATTGATGTTCTATCTTTCTTTGTCAGGCAAAAGTATAATCATCAATGAATTTGGCCGTATAATGAATACATCACAAATGGTGATGCATCGAATTGATATATATCATTAACAAAGCCGAGCTTTTTTAGTAAAGCTTGGCTTTTTAAGTTGTTTTTATCAACTATGGCAATCACGTTCATATCAGGAAATGACTTATCTAAATATTTTAAAAGAGCTTTTAATATTTCAGTCGCATATCCATGACCTTGTCTATCAGGTTTGATAGCATAGCCTAGCAAAAATTCAGTCGCGTGTTTTTCTAAATAAATCTCTCCGACTAAACGATCGCTTTTAAGAAAGCTCACTGCATAGGCATAAGCACCATTATCAAGAGGTGTTCGAGAAGACGAATGCTCGATAAGATACTTGATATCTGCAGAATTGATTTTTCCCCAATACATATATTTTCCAATATTGGGATCGTGATAAAAGTTCAATAATTCTTGCGCTTCCTCAGTATAGAAATTGCGCAGACGCAATCTTTTAGTCTTTAAGATTTCCATCAGTCTTCGATCTCATCAGGATTTAAAAAGGAATGATCTAATGGTGATATCAGACGGGCATTGACATAGCATTGTTTAAGGGTTAATAAAGTTTGACCTTGATAATTGCCGATATTATTATGCTCGACTAAAAGGACAGCTTGCACTCCTTTTTTAGTATCAAAAATTAGAGGCAACATCATAGACATGACATTTCTAGTCGGAAAGAAAGATGGAAGTGCAAGACGATAATCATGCTCAACCATTCGTTTAGATCTTTCAATAGTGGTATATAATGCTGAATGTAAAAGGTTGTATAATAAATCGTTTTTCTTCAGCGACTCAGAAATCTTTTTATATAAGAACTGCCGCTTGAATTCGTTATTTTCTTTGATGACTTTAGATAATAATTGATATTCGGATTTGAATGGAACAAATATTGTCTTTAAAAAATCTATTGGAAAACGATCTAGATTATCATTGATGATATGCTCGAAATCTGTATAGACAAGTGAATTTGGATCAAAGAAAGCATCTTTAATGTCTGTTAAATATTTGGCTTTATGAGGAAGAGGGTTAAAACTTTCCACAAGAGTTTTTCCTAAGCCTTGGGATCCAGCTGTTGCAAATCCTTCAAATAAATATGGCACTGTAGAATCTTTAAGATTATTTCGTTGAACGATACCATAGATAACTTGATAATCATCAGTGACTAAACCAGTGTTAAAAGCACCGAAACCAGTGTCATTGTTAAATATAAATAGCTTTTGTTTCCAAATTGTTGCAAAAGTATATTGCAGATATATTTTAAGAATTATAAACTCGTCTTTTGAGTGACGATAACACCATTTCTCTTTTTTTGCTAGTGATGCTAATTCTTTGATGCTTTTTTCATAATCCGGAAATTGAATAAACTCTTTCAAAGCGTCTCTCGCTTTTATCTCTTCATCTCCGACATAGTTTAAAAAATATTTATAAGCACAATTATTATCAGCGTGTTTGATGGCTCCTATCAGCTTCTTTCCTGATCTCGTTTTAAAGGATAATGAAAAGATGATATTGTCGTCTTTGGATTTTATGGTCTTTTGTTTGAGCGCTGTTTGATAATCTTTTACTATAAGTTTTTTTAAGTTTTCATCATCAAGTCCTAACGAGCACATTTCTTTTAAGGAAGCGATAATCTTTTGTGGAATAAAGAAAGCTATATCGCTTTCCTGTTTTAGGATATGTTTTTCATTTTTGGCGACATTCCCATGCTGTACATTAGCTTTTTTAGGTTTTATCTTTATCATCAGTTGTTTAGTGCCATTTTGAGTCACTTCTCTAAGTGAAAGATATTCGCTGAGACTCGATAAAAGATTTTTCATCTGCTTAAAACCATAATTCTTATAATCGATTTTATGGTCTAATAAATACTTTGAAACTAATGCCATTGGAAATTCTTGGTTAGGTGGCAAGTAAGAAATTAATAAATTAAATATTTTTTTCTTCTCTTTGGCATCAAAACTTTTACTCGAAACTTTATCATGTTTTATTTGTTTGTTGTCCACGAAATCATGAAAGATGATAGTAGGATGATCTTTTGCATCAACTTTTTTAATTGTCAAAAATGCATCTAAGTCTCTCAAGAGAGCTAACATATTTTTATAACCGAATTCTTTTGGATCAAGTCCGTGATTTTTTAAATAAATTTCGACTTGATTCAATGGGATGGTTGAATTCTTTTTAAAGTTTTCTGCAAATAGACCATAAATGTTTAATTTATCTTGATTAGTTAACATTTGGGTCCTTTTCTTAGGTATTTCCTATTTTGGATGATTTATATAAAAGAGTTACATCCGATAAAATTATATCTTTTTGATACTGAAAATGAAAGAAAAGAAGTTAAGAGCTTACGCAAATTAAATCTATTTGTGTGGACTATAATATAATGAAACATTAGACAGTTATACCCTTAGTAGCTGTCTGTTGTCATACTATCAGTTAGTAAATATTATGATGCTTTATATCTATGTGAACTTATGAACAGGTTGATATCTAAATGTAATAATCAAAAAAAATAAATATGACATTCTCAGGTTAAAAAAGTATTTATACAAGATAAAAGTTGAAAACCTTAAAAAATCATTAATCGAATTATATAAACTGATAAATCAGCATCTATTTCTTAATATCTAATCCGTATGATAGCAATTCATAATGAAAATAAAGTATCTAAATGCAACTAACAAGAATTCATAATTTTGGTACAAAAAAATGCGGACAGAGAGAATCGAACTCTCATGGTTGCCCACACGCCCCTCAAACGTGCGCGTCTACCAATTCCGCCATGTCCGCATAGCTAAAAAATTATATCTCTCTCTTGCTTCATAAATCAAGAAAAAATACAATATTTTGCAATGAATGATACTGAATTGATTGGAAAGCGCACATATTCATTAAAAAATGGTGAACAATTTAGCGTTTATTTACAAAGGGCTAATGGAACGAGAACACTTGTTTCTTTACGACCTCAATATGGGCATTTAGTCGCTTATATCAAACCAAATGTTAATGCTTTGATAATCGATAAGTTAGTTAACAGCTTTATAAAAAAGAATCCCGGCACTTTCTTAAATCGCGACTTTATATCTGATGATCGTTTTGTTTTTATTAAGGGTAATCGTAAATTGATAACTGACAATCCTAAAAATAAAAATAATCCTGATTTCTTTTATGTTCCCAGTTCATATAATGTTATCAATGCATATAAAAAACAATTTACTGAATACGCATATCAAAAAACATCTAGTTGGGCAAAGGAGATGGGGATTTCTTTTGATGGATATCAAGTCAAAGCCGGACGCTTTATTTCAATCTATGGCAATTGCTGTCCTAGTTTAAAGACTATCAAATATGACTTTCGCTTGTTCGCTTATGTACCAGAAGTGTTTGATGCGATTATAGTCCATGAACTATCACATATTATATATTTGAATCATTCACGCAAGTTCTATGACTTAGTATATAAGTATTGTCCAGAATATGATCGAAAATTTGATATGATAAAAAAAGGTTGGTTTAGAGGAGAACTTGACGATGATAAAAATGATAGAAAGTAAAGCGAATACATTTTATAAAGAATTGCTCAAGTTAAAAAAAGGAAGTGCTGATAGGGGACTATTTTTAGCTGAAGGTGAGGATCTATTGGATGAAGCTATTAGAGCTCATGCAGTCAAAGCGATTATTTTGCCATCGCAAAAATATGGATATAAAAATGATTTGAATATCGATACATATTTTTTAAAAGAATCACTCTATCGTGAACTAGCTAGTTATAAATCTCTACCTCCTGTCATAAGCATTTGTCAAAAAAACTATGATTCGGAATTTGGTAAGCGCGTTATATATTTAGATGGCGTACAAGATCCAGGCAATTGTGGAACCATTATCAGAACCGCTTTAGCGTTTTCATATTCAGCAGTAGTCTTATCAAATGATGCCGTTTCATTGTATAATAATAAAGTGATTCAAAGCACTAAGGGTGCATTGTTTCATTTGCCGATAGGAAGAGAAGATTTGGAATCACTCAAATCGAAAGGATACAACATCTATTTGACTACTTTAGCTGGCGAAGACGAGAGAAAAATAGCTTGTTTACAAGAACCATTTTGTCTCGTGTTTGGAAATGAAGGGACTGGTATTCGAAAAGAACATTTAACTATGGGAAAACAGCTTAAAATAAATATGAGTGGTATAGATTCCTTAAATGTCGCAGTCTCAAGTGGTATCTTTATGTATCGCTTCCAAAAGGAGTAAGTATGGCCGATAAACCGCAAGTTATTAAAGAAGTGAATTCTTCACTTGATAGCGCTAAATCCAGTAAGAAAACTGTTTTATTATGCACTAATGGATTCCAAAACGCTGATATTCATGATGCGACTAATATGCTTGAATACTTTAAGCAGAATTTTGCAGCGGAATTTTCTAACTGTGAGGTCATGCCTGTTCAATTATTCCATCCTGCTGATAAAAAAACTCACCATGCCCATCTTTATGAAGAGATTTTAGAATCGGCTATTAAGAGATATATTGATGATGGTTATGATATCGTTTTGATGGGATATTCTTTTTCAGCTTCTTTAGCTGCAAAAATGCAATATAAATATTCGAAACATATTCAAAAACTTATTTTAGTAGCACCGATATATGATACGATTGTCAACGGCATGATAAATGGCTATATCCAATATGTCATTAAATTCCATAAACTGAGCAAAAAATATGGACCTAGGGTCGCTAAAGCTATGGGGAGAAATACGACCAAAGGCATGATCGGTCTTCTGCTATCAATTTTAAAATCTATTTTATGTTGCAGGGGATATTATAAGAAAATAACGTGTGATACATTGATTTTAAGAGGAGAAAAGGATGAGCTTTGTACTCCTCATTCGATCAAAAAAATACGCAAACATTTACGAGTGAAAAATGCCTTATATCGCTATCCCTCCATGGATCATGGTATGCTCAAAACCATTCGTGATAACAAGGTTGCTTATGAAGACATCTTACATTTTGCTTTTGGAACGCCTTTCATCGCTGAGACGGATGCTTTAGCAGTAGTTGATAAAGATAAAAATGAAAAGATGAAAATAAAATATGATGTTGATGGTGAGCCCATTCCAACTTTTTTGGAAATATTTAATCAGCTTGACCCTGACGCTGAAGAGGAAAGAAAGCAGGATCAAGAAGCTCTATAAGATGATTTAGTTTAATTAAATAATAAAAAATATGTTTAAATATATAAATTATATATATTCTACAATATAATTTAATTTGTGAAAAATTGAGGAGATGATATTTATGGAATTAAAGAAAACGTTATTGATGCCTAAAGGAACTTTCTCAATGAGAGCCAATCTTCCACAAAAAGAACCTGTTTTTGTTGAAAATTGGAAAAAAATAAATCTTTATGAAAAACTATTAGCTAATCGTAATCCGGAAAAACCATTTTATCTCCATGATGGTCCTCCTTATGCGAATAATGAAATCCATGCTGGGCATGCTTTAAATAAAATTTTAAAAGATATAATCATCCGTTCCAAAAACTTGGAAGGATATTATGTTCCATATACACCTGGTTGGGATTGTCATGGTTTACCTATCGAATTATGTGTCACTAAAGCTGGTGTTGATCGAAGAACAACTCCGCCTGTTGAATTCAGAAAAAAATGTGCATCCTATGCTTTATCACAAGTCGATAGACAAAGAAGTCAAATGCTTGAATTGGGACTATTAGGTGATTACGACCATCCCTATTTGACTTTGAATAAAGAGTATGAAGCTCATCAAGTTGAAGTGTTCCGTGATATGGCTCTTCAGGGTTTGATTTATAAAGGATTGAAACCAGTCAACTGGTCTCCATCTAGTGAATCTGCTCTTGCTGAAGCTGAAATTGAATATAAAGACGTTAAATCCACAACAATTTTTGTCAAGTTTTTAGTCACTAAGGGAAATGATTTGGTATCTGAGGGAGACTATTTTGTTATTTGGACAACTACACCATGGACTTTGCCAGCTAATTTAGGCTTATGTTTAAATCCGCGTTTTACTTATGGGCTTTATGACACCGAGATGGGACATTTAGTCTTTTTAAAAGATTTAAAAGACAGCATCAAAGAAAAATTACATCTTTCTAAAGTTCAATTGCTCAAAGAATTCACTGGTCAACAAGTCGAAGGCATTGTATGTAAGCACCCGTTCTATGAGCGCGATTCGCTAGTCATAAATGATGATTATGTCACCTCGGATTCTGGTACTGGTGTTGTTCATATCGCACCAGGACATGGTTTGGATGATTATCGCGTGGGAAAGAAATATGGGTTGCCACCTCTTTGCCCGGTTGACGATAAAGGCTATATGACTGAAGAAGCTGGTCCAGAATTAGCTGGACTATTCTATCAAGAGTGCAATGAAAAAGTTTTAGAGATATTGAAGAATAATGGTTCTTTATTAGCTAGCGAAGATATAATCCATGCTTATCCTCACGATTGGAGAACTAAAAAACCAACTATTTTCAGAGCTACTAAACAGTGGTTTTGCTCTATTGATAAAATCAAAGACAAATTGCTTCGTGAAGCTGATAAAGTCGCATTCATTCCTAGTTGGGGAAAACAAAGACTTAAAAATATGTTAGAAAATCGTGATGATTGGTGCATTTCACGTCAGCGTTTATGGGGCGTGCCAATCCCGATATTCTATGGCGAAGATGGTGAGCCTCTATTAGATAGAGTTCTCTTTGATCATGTCATCGAACTATTCAAACAATATGGTTCTAATATTTGGTATGAAAAAGATGCAAAAGATCTTTTGCCTGAAGGGTATACTTCTGTTCATTCACCTCACGGATTGTTTACTAAAGAGAAAGATATCATGGATGTATGGTTTGATTCTGGGTCCTCTTTTTTAGGGAGCGATATAGCACTTGGTCATCCTTTCCCAGCTGATGTCATTTTAGAGGGAAATGACCAATATCGCGGTTGGTATAATTCATCGATGATTCTTTCAGTGGCTACACGAGGTGTTACTCCATACAAACAAGTACTCACACATGGATTTTTAGTTGATCAAAATGGTGAGAAATTTTCTAAATCAAAGAAAAATGGTATCGATCCTGCAACGATTTGTAAGAATTTCGGTGCAGATATCTTGAGATTATGGACCACTACTATCGATTATTCAACCAGTGAAATCCGTCTCTCACAAGATCTTTTAAAAACTGTTGCTGATGAATATCGCAAGATCAGAAATACTTTTAAGTTTATGTTAGCTAACCTTTTAGACGATGATGAAGGACATGGATTTGATTCATCTTATATTCCTGAAAAATTATCTTTGATTGATCAAATGATTTTAAATAAATTGCATCAAGTTTTACTCGATGTTAAGAGAGGCTATGATACTTATAATTTCAGTGCGAGCAGCGATGCGATAACTAATTTTTTGATCAATGATTTGAGTTCCTTCTATTTAGATTTATCAAAAGATACTTTGTATTGTGAGGCTAAAGATTCATCTGCTAGAAGAAATGTTCAATATGTAATTTATCAGATAGTCAAAAACTTAGCTATCGCATATTCGCCTATCTTATGTTTTACGATGGAAGAGGTTTATTCTTACTTAAACGATGAACATAAGAAGATTTCAGTCGCGCTAGAGGATTATCCTGCTGATTTAGTGGTCGATGAAAGTTTAATGAACAAATATCAAACTTTATTAAATTTAAAATCACATGTTAATATCGTTCTTGAGCCTTTAAGAAAAGATGGTACTATCGGTTCGAATAGCGAAGCATTAGTTTATTACCATCCTGATGCAACTGAAAAAGAATTGATATCTGAGATAGGAGAAAAAGAAATCGCTCGTCTTCTATTAGTATCTAAATTTGTGATTTCTGATGAGACTAAAGGCATAAAACATCCAGGCATCAAATGTGATCGCTGTTGGAATTATTTTGATGATACCGTCGAAATTGATGGTAATCACCTATGTCATCGCTGCGCAACTGCTTTAGGAGAAGATAAGTGAAGTTTATAAATAAATATCGCTTTCAACTAAAAATCGCTTTATTTGCTTTTTTGTTCGCTCTTTTACTCGTTTTAGATATCGTCACAAAATATATCGCTTTTCATAATTTGAACCAATTTGAAGCTTTCACTGCCATTCCATATCTTTTCAATTTCACACTAGTTTTCAATAAAGGGGCAGGTTGGGGAATGCTAGCTGATCAAAAAGTGTTTCTATGTTTGACATCAGCTATTTTAGGAACGGCAATTTTAGTTTTCTTAATCTATAGATTTAAAAAGCTTAAACTACCTGTCATCATCGCATTAGTTTTAATGGTGGCTGGCGCTTATGGAAATCTGATCGATCGCATCGGCTATGCCGCTTCATTAGGTATTTATAAAGAAGGTGTGATAGATTTTTTGCAGTTTGCTTTTTGGACATCGTTCCCAGTATTTAATCTAGCTGATTCTTATCTTGTGATCGGCATCTTTATTTTGATCATTTACGCGATTGTGCTTTTTATCAATGAACATCTCGACAAGAAGAAAGAAACAGTGGTTAAAACTGAGATTAGCGATGAAGAATTAGCTCAAAGAATTGCTGATAAAAAGGATGAGATAAACAATGAATAAAGTCGAAGAATTGATTGCTAATGAAAGCGGTAGATTAGATGTCATCATAAGTAAAGCTTTAAATATTTCGAGGTCTCAAGTATCTAAAGCTATCAAGGCGAATCAAGTTTTAGTTGATGGTAAAATCATCAACCAAGCTTCTTTTAATATTAAACCGTCGCAAAAGATTTTATTCACACAGGTTGATGATAAGAAAACATTTGATAAGCCTAAAACTGATTGGGAAATCAGTTATGTATATAAAGATGAAAACATCGCAATTGTTAATAAACCTCGCGGATTAGTTGTTCACCCAGCTCCTGGTCATCAAGATGACACCTTAGTGAACTACCTGTTTTCACAAGAGGACGACTTTTCGTTTGACCCAGAAAACAATGATGATATCAGGCCAGGCATCGTTCATCGCATCGATAAAGACACTTCTGGTTTGTTAGCAGTGGCTATGAACAAAGAGAGCCAAAAAATATTACAAGAAGAGATTCGTACGAAAGATTTTCACCGCTGTTATTTAGCTTTGGTTTATGGTGATATCAAACATCAAAGATTTAGAATCGATGCTCCTCTTACTAGACCTAATCATACTGATAGAAAAGCGCGTGTTGATGAATACAAAGGTCGTGAAGCCATCACTCATTGCACTCTGCTAGGAAATAATGGAGAAGTCTCGTTATTGAAGTGTATTCTTGACACTGGCAGAACTCATCAGATTCGAGCCCATTTAGCTTATATAGGGCACCCGATAGTCGGAGATTTACTCTATGGTCATCAAGATAGTCGATTGAAATTGCAAGGGCAATGTCTGCATGCGTATTCTTTGTCATTGATACATCCCCAAAGTCTGAAACGTATAACCTTCTATGCCCCCTTAGATGAATATTTTAAAAGATTAGTTCGATATTTTTTTAAATAAATGAGGTGCTTAAATGAAAAGAGAAATTATTGAAAATTATGCTAAGCTGATTGTAAAAACTGGAGTCAACGTTCAAAAAGGACAAGAAGTCTTTATCACTGGTTCTATAGAGGTCATAGACTTCATCAGACTTGTCACTAAAGAGTGTTATTCAGCAGGTGCTAGTCGTGTTTTTGTTGACTTTACTGACACTGAGTTAGAAAGATTAAACATCGCATATGGAGATGAAGAAAATTTTAAACATCTCAATGAGATGGAAATAGGAAAACAAGAACATTTTATAAAAAATCATCCATGTCGTATTTTTATTGAATCAGATGATCCTGATGCTTTAAAGGGAATCGATCAAAACAAATATGGTCGTATTCTTTCCAATAAGAGTAAAGAGATTTGGGCCTATAGAGCTAAATGGGATGATGAATGCCAATGGTGCATCGCTGGTTTCCCATCATTAAAATGGGCTAAAAAAGTTTATCCGAATTTAGAAGATGAAGAGGCCAAAGAAGCGTTGTTAGAACTGATCTTAAAAGTGTCAAGAGCTTTTGAAGGTGATCCGATTGAGAATTGGAAAAAACATAATGATGCTTTAGTCAGTCATATGAATAAACTTAACTCTTTGAACTTGCGAAAACTTCATTATACTTCCAAAAAAGGAACTGATTTAACTGTTACACTGATCCCTGACGTTATTTTTGAAGCTGGCGGTGAATGCACGAAAACCAAAAAGATACCTTTCCAACCGAATATACCCACCGAGGAATGTTTTACTTCGCCAGATAAATTCAAGACTGAAGGAATCGTATATGCGACTAAACCATTGAGCTTGAGGGGTGAGATCGTCGAAGATTTCTATCTCAGGTTTCATGAAGGTAAAATCATTGAAGTGCATGCTAAGAAAGGTGAACAAGTTCTAAAAGATGCTATCTATACTAATGAAAATGGTTGTTATTTAGGCGAATGTGCCCTTGTTCCAATCGATTCACCCATCAATCAAACGAATATTCTTTTCTTTTCAACTTTGTATGATGAAAACGCTTCCTGTCACTTGGCTTTTGGTAAAGCTTTCCCGATGTTGATCAAAGATTATGATATGAAAACTAGTGAAGAGATCAAAGCTTATCCGTTGAATGATTCGACGACTCATGTCGATTTCATGATAGGTGATGAGACATTAGATATTGTCGGCACTGATCGAGATGGTAAAGAGATTCTTATCTTCAAGCAAGGACGTTGGGCTATTTAAAAAAGAGCTGCTTGTCATTGATGTACTGAACCCATTTTGTTGGACTATATATCAACTATAGCACAACAAGGGAATGGTTGAATAGCGCCTGTCATCAACAGGCGCTACGCCCAGCCTACTCACTATCCGTTCGTTGTTGTACCATTCAACGTATTCTATCATTGCTTTTCGGAATTCCTCGAAGTTGGGGAATTCCTTTTCGTGTCCGGAGAACATCTCATTCTTCATCTTTGAGAACAGGTTCTCTGTTTTGGAGTTATCCAAACAGTTTCCTTTGTTTGTTCTATATTCTTGGGTTTCCTTCCTCTTTTGGAACATTCTTTACACCATTCTTGCCATAGTGCTTAATCCATGAGTTAGGGTGCCTATATCGATTCCTAATATCTGGGACTGTTTTGTTAAGCTTATATCACCATTAAGAATAGGCATAATGGCTATGATTTTTTGCTCGATTGTAATTTTTCTGTTCTTACCATGTCGTAAAGCTTCTTCTCCGCCGCTCTGAAACTTTGCCACCCAGAACTTAACATGATATTGGTAAGAGTGCTTGGCACTATTTCTCTGACAGGATTCCGGGTAGACGATTGGTAAACCGTCAAGCTTGCGTCGAACGGCTTCCATCTTCTGCTCGAAAGTGTACTTCATCTGAAAAGCCCCTCCCGACGTACAACCCCAACAGAACAATTACCCTCCCTGGTTATAAACGCAAAAAAACAGCGCCACCATATTTTTAGGATACAGCAGCGCTATCTTTGCTAAAAACAAGCAAGTGCGAATCAGTTGAAGCTGCCCAGCTTCAATTTTGTTTTTGACTATACAATATAACTATTACTGCGCCGTAATATTAGAAATATACTGGAACATACCAATATGCAATTCACTTACCGCATGCTCCTTCACCATAATGCACGTCATGAAGTTGTTGTGCAGATAAGTTACGTCAAAACTGAAACTTACGGTTTCACCGGCCTTTATGGTTACCGTCTTTTCGCCATACTGAGAGTTAGGATTGCTGCTGGACGTAATAAGAGCAAAGCGCAGCGTTATGTCTTCTTCACCGAGGTTTTCCGCAGTCGTAGTCACCGTACGACCTTCAGAAATATTGCCCGCCGTACCCCAGTTATTCATAGCCGTTGCAAGGAACCACGAATCTGTTTCTATCTTATTGGCAGGCGTACTTTCCGTGCCGCCCTTCAAATGATAAATATTGCCAAGTTCACAGTCCCCGTCGGCATTCTTCACGGCGCCCGTCGTGTCTGCTATAACAGGATAGCAACCGGCTCCCTTGCCACGGTATAAGCCGCCTTCAGGCAACAATTTTCCTACCTTTATATCTTTATTGAAATACGTTTCAACATCAAACAGTGGAGCTACGGTTATGTCTTTTGCAGGCATCGTAATTTCTGAGACATTATCCGTTCCCTTGAAAATTTCCGTTCTGTCTGCGGTGTTATACCAGCCGACCAATACCTTACCTGTGGGAACCTCCCCGGTTAAAACAATGGTAACTTTTTCGTTGGGATTAAATTTACCCGTTGAGCCTCCGCCCGATATCGTGCCGCCCTGAACGGTAAGGGTATGCGCTTCATCCTTTACCGTTATAGGTTTTAACGTGATATTCTTTTTAGGCATCACAAACCCGTCGGCAGGATATGTTTCGGAAGGATTTTCAGCATTTTGCCAACCTGTAAGTATGTAACCTTCCACGTCATAGATGAGTTTAACAGTTTCACCTGCGCGGAACATTCCCGACGTTTCTCCGTCCTCCAGTGTTGCACCGTCAAGCAGTTTAAGCTCATACTCCTTTGTTGCAGGGTCAAACACCGAAATATTTTTAATTATGCCGAGATTGAGTTCCGATACTTCCGATACAAGTTCCACGGCATTAAGCACGTTACCATTTTTCCAGCCGTCAAACTCAAGTGAAGCCGATTTCACCTCACCCGGAGCAATCTCGATAGGTGCGG
>CALVXU010000008.1 GCA_944371605.1 uncultured Bacilli bacterium | reverse complement strand
TTTTCTTGTAACAATTCTATTTCTTTCATCAGCTTGAGGTATATTAAAAGTGTCTCCGTAATCCAATACTTTATCTAAAGAAAGCAAAATATTTATTAACCCAAATTCTTTTACAGAAAAGAGTGGTTCAGCTTTAGTTTTACCTGTAGGAATCGCGATTTTTACTATTGTTTAAAATATATTTTATCTATTATCTATCATCTTAAGCTTGATATGTGCTAGTTATATAGGCTTGTTACTCATATTATTTTAATATAGATTATTAATTAATTTTAATTGTGCTAAGATATTTTAAAATTTATGAGGAAAATATTATGGGATTAAAAATTGATTATCACCAAGTAGATGTTCTAAATAATTTGAGCCAAATCATTGATTTGACCAAACAATCTGCTAAGCTTGAAAGATTTGTTAAAAGTGATGATCTTGAGGAATACGCTACATATTTTGCTTTGCGCAGTTTTATAAAAGCGAGTTTTTGCTTTGGGGCATATTTGAACGGACGATTAGTTGGATTTATTGTCGGTCATCTCAAAGATAAAGAGAATATTTATGGAGATAAAAATATCATCAGCTTATATTTAAGCCTCAAAGCTAAGTTCTCTCAGTATCATTTTATGGCTGATAATGAAATTTATAGTGAAACTTGTCAGCAGTTGTTAGATGAAGAAGACATCGAAACCGATGGCGAGATCACATTATTTGTAGTGGATAAAAATCAGCGCCGTTTAGGCATTGGAAAAAATCTGCTTCTCCAAGCCTTAGATTATTATCAAAAAAACAGAGCAGAAATCATTTATTTGACTACGGATACAGAATGTGATTATACCTATTATTTAAATTATGGTTTCAAAGTCAGGCAAAGAGGTATTGTATCTTATCCTGATAAAGACGTGGGTGTTTTTATTGAATATAAAGTGTTTTAAGGCAATGATATTCGGGCTATTTTGATGCATCAAGTGGGATTATGTTTAAAATTAAAATAGTAAAAATAATTCCAATGGGATTTTCTTTTCTTTTATATCTTTATAAAACGGAACGCATTTAATTTTGTTGTCGACTAAAAAAACCGGATAAGCTGGATATAAAAAAGCAGGGACTTGTTGTTTTTTTAAAAAGACATAGACATTTTTAGTCGGTAAATCAGTATCGATCAAATCATCTTTTTCAGCGTTTCTTATAGTCACCGGTAAAGAAACTAAATTGAATTTGGATATGTCTGTTAAATCTATTGTGAAATATTTATTTTTATATATTTTCTTTTGATGATAAGTGAAAGAATAGGTTATCATCGAAAAATCTTTGAAAAAGAAAAAGCTGCTTTTAGTTCTATATAAGAATAAGTCTTTCTTGATCGCTAAAGAATTATTTGAATTGCTTTTTAAAAACTCAAATATCTCTTTGGCAATTCCCTCACGTCTTTTTTTAGTCTTCAAGTATTTATCAATCAAGTAGAAAACGAATCTCTTTTTATTTTCTTCCGTCAGAGCATTATAAAAATCAAATTGATAAGGAGCCTTCTGATCATTGAATGATTGATATAAATGTTCTAAATCTTTATTTTTAATTGTTTTGTCGATCAATAATTGTTTTCTGTCGATATCGCTTAAATTCTTTCTTATCACATTTCTTTTAGTGTGATCATCATGATTAGTGATATCTTCATAATAGGTGATATATTCTTTATTTAAAGTATTATAAATTTCAGCCTTACTGATATTTAATAGCGGCCTGATGAGCTTGATGCCGTTTAGGATCGTTATCTTATTTAAGCCGTAATGTAAAGGACAATTTTTTCTTTCTTTTTGCAAAATGTATGTCTCTATATCATCGTCTTTTTGATGTGCGGTCAAGAGTGCCGTCATCTTTTCTTTTCTGATGATAGTTTTAAATTTTTGATATCGATATTTTCGGGCCCAATCTTCAAAATTTCCTTTTTTAAACTTAGTATCAAAGCGGTATAGTTTTAAGTGATATTTATCCACATATTCATTGACGATAGCTTCTTCTTCTTTGACCGCTGATGAATCATGATAGTTTATGTAGCAGAGGCGAATGATATCAGACAACTCATCTCCTAAATAGCTTTTTAAGGCTTCTAACAGATAAACAGAATCTGGTCCACCTGAAAAAGCTAGTAAATAAATACCTTTATTAAGCTCTAATTCCTCGAATTCTTTTTTTAATTTGGATGGGATTTTCATTCGAACTCTTTAGCGATGAGTTGCAATAAATCTCGAATTTTCAAATGCTGTGGACATGCTTTTTCGCACAGTCCGCA
Source organism: uncultured Bacilli bacterium (assembly GCA_944371605.1). Classification (GTDB taxonomy): domain Bacteria; phylum Bacillota_I; class Bacilli_A; order RFN20; family CAG-288; genus Enterosoma. The sequence continues at coordinate 13,646 of CALVXU010000008.1, read as the reverse complement.
TTTGATGCATTCTGAGGCTTTTCCATAATCTTTAGTCAAATTTTCATAGTACATTTTTTGAGTGGAAAAACCTAGGGTAGGAAACATTTTTTCATTGTTATATAAAGAAAAATATTTAGGGATAGCGATATGTTTTGGGCATCCTTTAGTGCAATAGCTGCAACTGGTGCAAGGGATAGCAATACTGTTATTGATGATTGATACTATCGAATCTAAGGTTTTATGTTCTTCTTCCGATAATGGAATGAAGTCTTCCATGTAGGAAGTGTTGTCATCTACTTGTTGTAAATTGCTCATACCGCTTAAGACCATGAAGACATCATCTAAAGAAGCGGCAAATCTGATCGCCCAAGAAGCTAAAGAAGCAGTTGGATTCGTATTTTTGAGAATATCAGCTGCTTTTGTTGGTAGGTTCACTAGAGTTCCACCTTTTATCGGCTCCATGACGACAACCGGTTTATGATATTTTTTAGCTATTTCATAACAAGCTTTGGATTCGACCACTGGGTTTAGCCAATCGATGTAATTGATTTGCAATTGGACAAAATCAGTTTCTGGATGGCTTTTTAAAACTTCTTCTAAGAGTTCTGGTTTGTCATGGAAAGAAAAACCGAGATGCTTGATTTTGCCTTCAGCTTTCAACTGTTTTAAATAGTTAAAGGTATCCAATCTATCGATGAGAGGAACTCGTTCTTTATTGATATTATGAATCAAATAATAATCGATGTAAGACACTCCTAAATTGTTTAATTGCTCATTAAACATCGATTCTTGTTTTGCTTTATCGACATTAGGATTAAATAATGCTAGTTTAGTCGCTATTGTAAAAGAATCGCGTGGATATCTATCTACAAGAGCTTGTTTAAGAAATTTTTCACTTTGACCATTATGATAGACATAAGCAGTGTCAAAATAAGTGAAACCTCTTTTCATAAAAAGATCAACCATTTGTTTGACTTGTTCTAAGTCGACGTGAGATTCCTCTTTATCCAATAAAGGAAGTCTCATGAAACCAAAACCTAATTTTTTCATAATTTTTCCTCTATGTTTATTATACAAAAAGTTAAAAAGAATTTTTCATCACTGAGTGCAGAAAAATTGAGATTTCATCTTAAATTTTTTAGAAATCGATTCTGAAGTGGCTTTTAAATCACTTCATACATTTCACTAGCATCTTTGACAGTAGAAATCATTCTGATCTCTTTGACTTTAGCATTGATAGTTTTTCCTAGTGGAGTACTGATCGTTATTATGTTATTCACTTTAACTTCGGTGCTAGGTTTAGCGATTTTGCCATCGACTTTCACGAATCCTTTTTCGATAAATTCTTTAGCTGCTTCTCTTCTTTTGATCAATCTAGAAACTTTTAAATATTTGTCTAATCTCATTTAGCATCACCTTTATCAACATATATTTTAACCTAAAATGATTATTTGTTACTATGTGTGTATCGGCATATTCAAATATCAATGCTTTACCAAGATAAAAGAAAACCCTCGATTCGGAACAATCGAGGGCATTTCTTTGCTTGATAAGACTTGAAGATTAACGTTTGGAGAATTGAGGTGCTTTTCTAGCTTTTCTAAGACCGTACTTCTTACGTTCGACAACACGGCTATCAACAGTTAATAAACCGCGTGCTCTTAAGAGAGGACGATTATCAGCATTAGCTTTTAATAAGGATCTTGCGATACCTAATCTCAAAGCTCCTGCTTGACCAGAATAACCACCACCGACGATATTTGCTACCACATTGTATTTGTTTTCGGTGCTAGTAGCAGCAAAAGGCTGAGTAGCATCAAGAACTAAGACTTTGTGTGGGAAGTATTCGTCGATTTTTCTGCCGTTGACGATGATCTCACCGGTTCCAGGAGTTAAGAAAACTCTGGCGACAGAAGATTTTCTTCTGCCAACTGCGGCATAGATTAGCTTTTCAGTTTTTGTTGCCATAGTTATTTCTCCCTCTTCTTAGTAAGCTCGATTTCAATCGGCTTCTTATCCTGCTTTTGATGTTCGCTTCCAGCATAGACGAAGAGCTTTTTAATCATCTCTTTGCCTAAAGGTCCTTTAGGGAGCATGCCCCAAACAGCGCGACGGACCATCTCAGTAGGATAGTTCTCCTTCATCACCTTGGCGCTTCTCACTCTAAGGCCACCATAAGTCTGAGACTTATTGTCATAGTAGTTCTTTCCAGTAAGTTTGTTACCAGAGAGATAAACCTTGGAGCAATTAACGACGATGACGAAATCTCCGCAATCAAAGTTAGGGGTGTATTGTGGTTTGTTTTTACCCATAAGGATGACTGCGATCTCGGAGGCTAATCGACCAAGAGGTTTATCGGCAGCATCGACGACGTACCATTTTTTGGCTACGTCAATTTTTTTGTAAATAGTTGTCTGACGTTGCATTTTATTTTCCTTTCATTGATCATTGAGCAAACTATAAACCTTACCGGGGTGTAGTTCACAATTAGCCAACGGATATTTTACCATTTTAAGGATATAAAACAAGTAATTTTTATAATAATATTTTTATTAATATATAAAGCGTCTTTTCATTTTGGGTTGAAAAGAAGAACACAGAAAGTCTTATTAGTTTAAAACTTTTTATCAGTTTAGTGAGATGGCAAACTATAAAAAGACATGTTTAATCATTTTTGCGTTTAGTCAATGAAAATGTAAATCCATTTCTTTTTTGTGTAATCAAGTTCTTTTTAATCTGTTTATCTATGATGAATGCAATCGCTAATGAAATCGATAGTGGCAAAGCCGATATATAGAAAGGACAAAATGAAAAAGATAAGAAGAAAGAGGTGAAATAAGCATCGGTCACTACGGCATAGAAAGTCAGCATCGTTGTGATGATGATCAGCATTCTCATAGATGAAGATAAATCATATCCATCTAGCATCACTACTAATAAATCACCGAATAGAGCACCTAAAGATATCGTCGGTATGACTTTTCCTCCTGCATAGAAAAGGTTAAATGTGATGGTGGTAAAGAGAAAACGAACCAGTAAAAACGTTAAAATATCAGTGATAGCAAAAGCACTTAAATCTTGCAATAATTCAACACCAGATCCCAATAATTGGGTTTTGCCAGCATACTTGATCAAAAGTACAAAAGTTGAGGCGATAATCGTTGAGATTATATAATAAGATTTAGTATTCACGATGTTATCTCTTTTTAAAGCAGAGACGCATGTCTTGAAGATATAGGCGCCTATAAGAGCAAAGAATGGTATTATCAAACACAAATAAAATTCGTTAAAATCGTTAAAAAAGAGGATTGAAGAATTGAATGATTCATAGCGATAAAATAGTTTTTCGCCGGCTAAGAATCGCCATAGAAGCAGAAATCCAAATGATAGAAGTAATAAGTAAATAGGCTTAAACATCTCTTTTAATTTAAGCGGCATTTTTTCTTTTTCTAAATAGTACGAAAATCCAGCTAAAGGATTCAAAAAGGCTAAACTATAACCTAACCCAGCTCCTAGATAACAGCCTTCTAGTTCTTTTTGTTTGTTCTTAAATAGATGAAAGATACCATCGCCTAATAAAGCTACCATGAAAATGGATGGCGCTTCTCCACCTAAAGGTAATCCGATCAAAAAGCTTAACAGACATCCTATGAAAACGACGCAGATTCCTTTGAGCCAATGAATCCTATTATTTTGTTCAATATAATTTTTTAAAGTTATCAAATCGCCTTTTAAGAATGGTGGCCTTAATATTTGGCTTTCTAGAATGCTGATTGCGATGACAAAAACAAGATAAACAGTGAAGTAAATTGGAGAATCGATTTTTTCTAAATTTAGAAATGTATTGATCAGCCTTATCAAATATTGAAAGCAGAATATTAAAACGCTGGCTATTAAGGCTAGTGATGTCAATGCTAGAAAGACTTTTAGATGTTTATTTTTCATTAAAATCACCTGTGGATAACTCATTATATATCGTTGTGATAAATTAAAGGAAAATTATTCGATTTGATATCATATAATATATTTACTATTTTGGAGGCCAACATGAAAGAAAATTTCCTAGTTGTTGATATGGGAACGCAATCCTTAAGAGTTTCTATCGTTTCGCGTAAGGGAGAGATTCTTGCAATGGTTAGTCAACATTATGCAACACCATACTTCTCACCGAAAAAAGGTTATTGTGAACAAAATCCAGAATATTATTTAGAAGAATTCGCTAAAGCTACTAAAGAAATAGAAAAAAAGAATCCAGAATATTTTGATTCTGTGATGGGATTAGTCTTTGTTTGTTTTAGAGATACAGCCATCATTTTAGATGAAAATAAGCGGCCGATTCGACCGAGCATTCTTTGGTTAGATCAAAGAACTGCTAAGCTGCCGAATATGCATAATTTGCGTTTCTATGAAAAAATTCTTTTCAAACTCATCGGCATGAAAGATGCTGTCAAGTATAATTCGCAACGAACAGTTTCTTTCTGGTTACAAGAGAATGAACCAGATAACTGGAAAAAGATGAGATATTATGTGCCTCTAACTGCCTATATCAACTATTGCATGACCGGTAATCTCGCTGTATGCAGTGCTGATTGTGTCGGACATTATCCTATCAATTTCAAAAGAGGTAAATGGTATAGTAAAATCCATCCGAAAATCAATGTTTTTGGTATACCTATTTCATCTTTGCCCAAGTTAGTCAAACAAGGTGAGATTCTCGGCTATATCACAGAAGAATTCTCTAAGAAAACCCATATACCTGTCGGGCTTCCAGTATATGCTTCAGCTTCAGACAAATCTTGCGAAACTTTAGGTGATGGTGTCATCGATAAAAATACTGGGTGTATATCTTTAGGCACTGCTTGTTCGATTGATGTTGTCAGCTCTAAATATAAAGAACCAGAAAGGTTTTTACCGTCTTATCCAGCCCCATATGTCGGTGCTTATGATTATGAAGTTCAAGTTTATCGCGGATTATGGATGATCAGTTGGTTCGCTCAGCAATTCGGCTTGGAAGATGTCAAACGTGCTCAAGAGATGAATATTTCTTTAGAGGAATATTTGAATAAAAAAATATCTGAAATACCTGCTGGCTGCGATGGACTAGTTTTACAACCTTATTGGGGACCAGGATTAAAAAGACCTAATGCTAAAGGTTCTATCATCGGATTTTCTGGCGTTCATACTAGATTTTATTTTTATCGTGCGATGATTGAAGGAATCGGATTTGCTCTAAGAGAAGGCTTAGATGAAATCATGAAGAAAACAAAAGTTAGGCCTAAATATCTAGTGGTTTCTGGCGGTGGGAGTGATTCTGATGTTTTCTTGCAGATCATGTGTGATATTTTTAACCTTCCTATTTTCCGTCCAACAGTGAGAGAAACAGCGACGTTAGGTGGTGCTATCAGCGGATATTTAGCTGTCGGTATCTATAAGAATCCTCATGAAGCAGTTAAGAATATGTGTCATCTAGGGCAAAGATTTGACCCGATCGCTAAAAATGCTGAGATATATAATAAATTATATAAGAGTGTTTATTTAAAGATTTATCCATCCTTAAGAAAGGTTTATCAGAATTGTAAAGACTTTTTCTTAGAGACTAACAATGAGTAGAGCATTTTATATTCCGGATTTTAAAATAATCGGTATCGGTTATAACGCCCTTAATAAGTCAAGAGATGATCTGCACCATATTTATCAAGATTTAGGTTTTTCACCTCTTTATGATAAAGAGATAATTCTTAATGATGAGAAAGTAAAATATTTTGCAAGCAATACTAAAACTTTAGGTGATTATGTCACTCAAATTCTTAACCTCATAGAAAACAAATGTCAAAAAGGCGATTATCTCTTCATGGATTTTCCTTTTTCAATCAAATTTGCTGGCTATGCTAAGATTGTCTCTTATGCGAAAGCACAAGGGGTGAAAGTCATTTGCTTCATCCATGATCTAGATGGCGTGAGATTTCAAAACCCTTTGATGAACATGTTTGATTCTAGTTCATTAGATATGGCATATTCGTTAATCTCAGCTAGCGATAATATGAATATTGTGCTTAAAGAAACATTCAAATTATCTAAATCTGTTAAGATTGTTAATTATGAATATTGGGATTATTTAGTTCCAGATTTCAATAATCTTTTAAATGATAGTTTGATATGCTTTGCTGGTAATTTGCAAAAGTCTTCATTTTTATCTAAAATTCCCAAAGAGTTATTAGTCTACGGATTTAATCTGTATGGCAAGGGTTTGCAAAAAAACTACTTAGGACGTTTTATGGGTGAATATGATCCAGAGACTTTAGTCACTGTTTTAGACGGCAAATTCGGGTTGGTTTGGGATGGTAAAACCAGCGACACTTGTTCTGGAAATTTCGGCAAGTATTTAAGGATCAATACTTCTCATAAATTCGGATTGTATGTAGCTTCTTCTAAACCGGTGATCGTCTGGACAGAAAGTCCTTTGAGTCAAATCGTTGAAAAATACAAAATCGGGTTTGCAGTTTCTTCATTAAAAGAAATACTGCCCACACTCTCTAATATGAATTTAGAGACTTACATGGATTATCGAAAGAATATCTCTGAGTTAAAAAAAGAAGTTATCACTGGAAATCATTTGAAAAAAGTCATCGCAAAAGCTATGCAATAGAGCTTAGTCTCTAGCGTTTAAATCATATGCTTTATCGTTATAATGAGGTTCGATCTCTCTATTTTTAGCGATTCTTCTGCTGAAGATTAACAAGTCATTTTGTAAGTCGATAAAAGTATCTCTGATGGCTAAAAGATCACATGATTTATCATAATCAGATAAAGAAGGATCTTGACCTTCAAGTATCTCATGATATTCATCGATATTATCTTTGATGTCGTCGATAAAAGTTAAAGGCAATATCGCAAAGAAAGCTAATTGATAGCTGAATTCTTGTCCGTCAGCATTCTTAAGTTTTTTAAAAGCGATATCGTAAAAACGTTGAAATGTTTCATCAACCATCTTTCCTTTGTTTGTTGTCTCAGAATAAAAGGTGGCTAAAGCATAAAACTTGCTCGCACAATCAACAAAGGCCAAGTGAGTTTGAATGAGTTTATTTTTGGCTATTTCCGGTGTTTCAATTCTTGGCAAAGTTTTTTCTTCGTTCATGATTTTTCCTCCTATTAGTCGTGATTTAAGTAATTCATCATGTCATTAGTCTCTTCAGGATCGAATAGACAATTAAGATGTGAATAATAGATTTTCAATTCATCTTTTAAATAAGCATCAGATAGTGGTTTGATAAAATCTTCAGCAAATAAATTATAAGTATTTTTCCTTTCTTTAGAACTTAATTCATAGAATTGTAAATCTCCTGAAAGAATGCCATCGATCATCTCTTCTATTGTTGAACGAAATCTGATTTGCTTGATGGCTAAAACTAAAAACTGATGTTCTTGCTCGGTTCCATCATCAGAGATAAATGTTTCTGGAAATTTAAATAGTTTCAAAGCCTCGTTTATTAAAGATTCATATTGATCAGTCAACAATTTACTTTCTTCTATGATCATGTTCGGTAATTTATCTAATAAAATCAAACATGAAATCATATATTCACCATTTTTTAAGAAGCTATCTACAAACTCATCATCATCTAAATCAATGTTTTTGAAATTGAGCGCTAAACTTGAAGCGGTCAGCAGATGAGCGACGGAGGTGATGGTGGAGAAGGCTATCTGTGATAATAAATCGGTATAATCATCTTTTGAATAATGTTCGATAAAGTTTTTCATATTATTTATTATAAACCAATAACGGCTGACATAAGGTTGAATTTTTCAAGCGATTATAGTCTCTAGAGTCAAAGAATTTTATATTTTAAAAATAGTTCTTGAAAGACAATTGTTGCTTTGGAATTCATAGCGTGATACAATTTACATAAGTTGCTTTGAGGAAGGCTTTAAAATGCATAATGAGATATATACAACAGAATACGATGTCGAGAAAAAGTTTATAGAGATAATCCGAAGGAATTGGTATCACTATTGTCCGATTTCCAGTTATGAAGAGCTTAAAAACAACTTTAGAAAACGACTAAACGAACTAAATAAAGACAAATTAAACGGTGAAGAGCTTTCCAACGATGAATTTAAAAATATTTGCATTTATCTTGAGAACAAAAGCATATTCGAGGCCTCCCAAATTTTAAGGACCGGTAAGATAGACGTTATAAAAAGAGACGGATATCCGGTTTATTTAAAACTCGTGGATCTCGAGGACATCGAGAAAAACTATTTCGAAGTTGCCCATCAAATCACAGTTACGGGAAAATATACCGGTCGTTTTGATGTGACCCTTTTGTTAAACGGCCTCCCTTTTGTGCAGATTGAACTTAAGAAGCCGGGCGTTGAAATCAACCAGGCATTCAATCAAGTGCTTCGCTATAAACGAGATGGAAACTATAAAGGTTTATTCAACTTCATTCAAATATTCGTGATTTCCAATGAACAGCATACGCGATATTTCGCTAATAACGACACGGATATACGAAAGAGTAATTGCTTTGTATGGACGTACATGGAAAATGAGAACGTCAATCTGCTTTATGATTTCGAAGAAGAGTTTCTTTTTTGCCCATTCTTATTTAGGTTAGTGTTTGATTATATGATTGACAGCGCTTCCCAGAAGAAACTATTCGTCATGAGACCTTACCAAATTTATGCCTTTGAAGCATTAAAAAGCAGGTGCCTTAAGGATAACGCGAACGGATATTGCTTCCATTCGACAGGTTCAGGGAAGACTTTAACGTCATTTAAATTTGCATATGCGATGTCGTTAAGGAAAGAAATCGACAAGGTATTCTTTCTGGTCGATAGGAAGGATTTAGATGACAAGACTGTCGACGATTTCAATTCTTACATGTCATCTAACGCCGAGGAATTCACGAATGTAAAGAAAACCGATTCCTTGATCAAAGATATAGAATCAAATAAAAAGCTCATAATTTCTACAATCAATAAGATGTCAAATGCCTTAAAAGGGAAAAACGTTGATAGGTTGGCATCTTTCAAAAACAAAAAGATAATCTTCATGTTCGATGAATGTCATCGTTCTCAAGCAGGCGAGATGCGTAAGATTATCGAAAAATATTTCACTAATGCGCTTTATTATGGATTCACTGGGACTCCTATTTTCACGGAAGAAGACGAGGTGACGGAAAACGCAAAGCTAACCTCACTTTATTTTGGAAAACCAGTTCATACATATACTTTGAAAGAAGCCATAGGAGATCACAACGTCCTTCCTTTATGTATTGACTATGTCAATTCCATCAAACTTAAAAATGGCGTCATGGCTCAACTGGATAAACAAGTGCAGGGCATCAACTATGAAGAAGCATTGCTAGATGATAGAAGAATTAAAGTAGTGGCAGACGACCTACTTGAACATTATGAAGCCAAGACCGCGAACAAACGATATAACGCCATTTTTGCTTGTCAATCGATAAATCTCCTAATCAAGTATTACAAAGAGCTTCTTAACAACAGATTGAACCTAAAGATTGCTGCTATATATTCCTATAATCCAAACGAGGATTGCAAAGAAGGAGACAGCACGACGATTGCAAAAGATGAACTAGAAAAAATCATCGACGAATATAACAAGAGGCCAGAGAACAACTCAAATTTCTCCATCGCAACCTATTCTCAGTATGAAAGAGATGTTATTAACAATTTTAGGAACAAGAACATTGATATCCTTTTGGTAGTAGACAAATGCTTAACCGGCATGGATTTCGTTCGATGCAACACACTGTATTTGGATAAATCCATGAGAATGCACGGACTCATCCAAGCGATATCGAGAACCATTAGGACATATGATGAAGCCAAGATATGCGGCAATATCGTCTGCTATCAGACTTCGAGGGCAACGATGGACGAGGCGCTTGCACATTTCAACAACGATGTCGATGTTTATAACGATGTCACTTTGTTGCCTTTAGATGTACTCATCCAAAGGCTTAATGAGTACTTTGAAGATTGCAAAAGCAAAAGAAAACTCGCCGATTCGCCTTCCGAAGCAGACCAGGTCGAGTTCGTCAATGCGTTCAGGAAGCTCATGCACACATACAATCAAGCGGTAAATTATGTCGATTTCGACGTAAACAATACTGAAGTTAGCATGAAAACATACTATGAATTGCAAGGGCTCTATAAGGACATCTACAACAGGGTTAAACCATCGGTAACCAAGGAATCGATACTCAATGATATCGATTTTGAAATCGAGCTTTTAGGAAGAACGAAAGTCGACTTCGATTACCTTGTAGAGTTGCTGAGAAGATATCAAAAAGACGACGATAAGGATAAAAAGAAAACGAGAGGCAAAATTATCCGACTTGTTACTTCCATCAACGAGAAATCCAAGAAGGAACTTTTGCTTAAATTCGTGACTGGGTTCATGGATCAAGACGTGGAAGGACTTTACGATAAAGATCCCGTCTTTGAATATGAACAGTTCATCAATAAGGAAAAGAACGAGGCTCTCGACAATATAAGTAGTGGATATAAAGTAAACAAAGATGATTTGAGAAGCATTATAGAGGATTATGCGTTCTATCAAGATGACATTGAGCTCAATAGAGAAGTTACAAATCTTTTCAGCAAGAATGTAGATATGCCAATCAAAGAGCGAATTAACCTTTTGAATGCTCTGCCCGCGTCCGTCAAAGGCTATTTCGACCGATTCAATGATGTTACGCTATACTGATATTTGCGTAAATATCTATTGACGATGTAAAACGAATGCAGTAAGATATTTGTGTAAGTTTCAATAAGGAGGCGTGATGAGATACAAAATCAATCAATTGGCGGACATATCGCAAGGTTCAATCCTAACGAGGATAAAATCCCAAGATAATAACGGGATTAGCTCAGAAGCATTGACTATGCAAGAGTTAAGCTATTATTGCAATCAATCAGACGACTTAGCTGCAGCAAACGAGGTGGTTGTCGATAAGGACAGATACGAAAATTGCCTCTTTAGTCAAGCTGGCGACGTCCTAGTTGGATTAAGTTCCGGAAATACGATGGTCATTGAGAAGGAAAGAGCAGGCAAACTCGTATTGTCCAACTTCGCAGTCATAAGAATCAAAGACAAGAAGAAACTAGATCCATATTACCTATGCTGGATGATCAACGAGAACAATGATGTTAAAAGGCAATTGCTTCCGCTATATCAAAAGACTAGCAGGGTAGTTGTGATACCGATAAGCACGTTCAAGGACATAGAAATAGAGTGTTGCTCTATCGAAAAGCAAGTTAAGATCGGAAAAACATACGATCTATCAAGAAAACTCGTGCGTACAAAAAGACTCAAAGTCGACACAGTCAACAAGATAATAAATTGCGGCCTCATAGAGGTAATCAGATAAACATCAAAGGAGAACAAAAACATGAATACAGTAGAAACCGAACTCAATCAAAAAAGAGAACTTCATACCAAGCTTTGGAAGATGGCGAATTCCCTCCGCGGGAACATGGACGCAAACGAATTCAAGGATTATATCTTGGGATTGATTTTTTATCGCTATATCAGCGAACACGAGGAGAGCGAATTCCAAAATAAGCTTCATTCAACAGTCGAAGAGTTATTTAAGGCTGCTCCAAACCAATGCAGAGAGATGGCCATCATCAACTTGGGGCTTGGCTATTTCATCGAACCGGATTACTTGTTCAAAAGTTTGGTCAAGAAAATCAGCGTCGGTTCCTTTGAACTCGAAAACTTGGCGACAGCTTTTAAAAACTACTCTGATTCCACGAAAGGCCAGGAAAGCGAAGACCAGCTTTCTAAGCTCTTTAATGACGTAAATCTTACTTCCGATAAGTTGGGATCCACATATAAAGAGAAAGGTGAGTTGATAGCTAAACTAATCAGCGCAATCGATGAAATCAACTTCGATTTCATGGATAGCAAGATTGATTTACTAGGGGATGCTTACGAATACCTTATCGGCCAATTCGCGGCTTCTGCAGGCAAGAAGGCAGGGGAATTCTATACTCCTCAACAAGTCTCTAAATTATTGAGTTTGTTAGTTACCAAAGACTTAAAAGACGTCAAATACATAAGCGACCCTGCATGCGGTTCTGGTTCTTTGCTTATCCAAGTAGCTGACAGGTTAAGCGAAAAGGATGGCAAGTATATTCACATCTATGGGCAAGAACTGAATACCACGACATGTAACTTAGCGAGAATGAACATGCTCGTTCATCACGTCAATTTCAACAAGTTCACGATTCACCAAGGGGATACTTTGAAAAATCCTAGTGAAGACCAAAAGACCTATGGGAAGATGGATATTGTCGTCGCAAATCCTCCTTTCTCTGCGGATTGGGATCCTAATTCAACCATGGAAAAGGATGAGCGTTTTTCCGGTGCCGGTAAACTTGCACCTAAGTCATACGCAGATTATGCCTTCGTAGAACATATGATTCACAGCTTAAGCGCGACTGGTTGCATGGCTGTCGTTTTGCCTCATGGGCCTTTGTTTAGAGGAAATGCAGAGAAAGTTATTCGACAATACCTCGTCGAGACTAGGAACTATCTGGATACCGTCATCGGATTACCAGAAAACTTGTTCTATGGAACGACAATAGCTGCCTGCATCTGCGTATTCAAAAAGAACAAGACTGATCGTAATGTTTATTTCATCGATGCCTCCAAATACTTTGAGAAGGGTAAGAATCAAAACCTTTTAAGGGATGAAGATATTCAAAGAATCATGGATGCTTATTCATCTAAGAAAGAAATCGAGAAATTTGCCCATTTAGCAACTATCGAAGAACTAAAAGAAAACGAATTCAATCTCAATATTCCTAGATATGTCGATACTTTCGAAGAAGAAGAGGAAATCGATATTAATGCTGTCATGGCTGAATATAAGAGACTTGATGAGGAAGATAAAAAAGTAACCGAAGAACTCAATAAATATCTTGAAGAATTAGGTCTTCCAAAGTTTTAAAAAGGAGGGCAAATCATGGAAGAAAATAATCAAAATAAAGAGCCATTAAATAAAGACTTTAAGGAACCAAAACTAAGGTTCCATGAGTTTAATGATTCTTGGCATTTACAAAAGATTGGAAATTTTCTAAAGATTAAAAACGGTCGTGATTATAAGACTGTGGAAGATAAACATGGAATTTATGGTGTTTATGGAACAGGTGGACTTATAACATATGCTAATTCCTTTCTTACAGATAAGCCAACTGTTTGCATAGGCAGAAAAGGAACAATTGATAAACCATTATATTTTGAAAAACCAATTTGGACTGTAGACACCCTTTTTTATTCAGAAATTAAAGAAACTATACCAAAGTTTGTTTATTATCTTTTTCAAACAATAGATTGGAAAATATATAACCAATCTACTGGGGTGCCCAGTCTTACCTCTGATGTGATTGAAAAAATAAAAGTTTATATTCCAAATAATCGCAACGAGCAAATAAAAATCACATCCTTGTTTTCCCTTTTAGACCAAAAGCTGACGATAATAACATCAAATATAAAAACCCTTAAAAAGTATAAAGAAGGACTTCGAAAATATCTCTTTTCATCTATCAATTCAAAAGAGTTTAAAAAGTTAAAAGACATTGTCTCCTTTCTTCCTAAAAGTAAACTAAGTGCTGGTTCATCAGAG
>CALVXU010000007.1 GCA_944371605.1 uncultured Bacilli bacterium | reverse complement strand
AGTAGGTTTAGGGAATTCGTAGTGTGCATCCTTATCTCTAATAGAAATCATGAAACATCGCTCTCGATTTTGAGGAATGCCATAGTCTTTAGCGTTAAGAATCTTGTAGAAATTTTTATAGCCTAACGAATCTAGATAGTCTAACCAAACATGAAATAATGGCATGAATTTCTTCGATACTATGTTTTTCACGTTTTCCAACAATAAATATTTAGGAAGTTCATCATTTTTCTTTGCTACTTCAAGCAGTCTTTGAACTTCCCATAAAAGCGATGAATGTGTACCACTTCCTTTATCAAATCCTTTCATTTTCCCTGCTAAACTAATATCTGTGCAAGGAAATGAATAAGTCCATAAATCAGCTTTTGGTAATCTTTCTATATTTTTGATGTCACCTAAATTATTAGTTTTACCATGGAGCAATTCATAAGCTCTACTTGCATATTTATCATTTTCACTGATTGCCACAATTTCATGTTCAATATTAGCTCTCTTTAATGCTTCTCTTTGGCTTCCTATTCCTGCAAAAAGTTCTATAACTTTAATCATTTATAAACACCTCTCAAAGTCTTTAGAACTTCAAAAGGCATTTATTTCGGTTAAATTAACAATTTAACAGGGGTGTCATTTTTCTAGTAGGGTGTCGTTTTTCTAGTAGAGAAACGTTTATCTAGTAGGCTTTCGTTTTTCTAGTAAAACCAAATTTTAAAAAATCGTCAGTTCGAACCAATTTTTATCTACTAGCAAAACGCCAAAAATAAAAAAATGCCCGATTTCTCGAGCAAATATCGTTAATTTTGACACCCTTTAATTGTATCAAAAAGTTAGTTATAAGATGGTGGAGCTGACGAGGATCGAACTCGCGACCTCATCCATGCCATGGATGCGCTCTCCCAGTTGAGCTACAGCCCCATTTGCTTGCTTAATTACAAGCAAAGGATATTTTAAATTAAGGAGAGTGAATAGTCAATAAAAATTAATGTTTATTATCACCAGCGAAGACTTTTTCTAAAATCTCTTCCGTAAATTCTTCTTCAAGAAGCGGTTTCTGCAATTCAGTGCACATAGCTTTTTCTAATTCTTCTTTAAATGTGCACGTCAAAACATCGATGGCAAGGTTTTTAACACCATCATTATTGACGATGACATCAGCATAGTTGGAACTCGGTGAAACAATTTCATCGAACATCGGTTGAACGGAGCTGAAATATTGATTCACGATGTTTTCAAAAGTTCTTTTTCTCTCTTTATGATCGCGGATTATTCTTCGTAAAAATCTTCTTTCATGAGACGCATAAATGAAAACTTTTAAATCTCCTAAATCTCTAAGTCTTTTATCGACTAGAGCCATAATTCCTTCGACGACAACTATTTTTTTAGGAACGATAGTTTCAGTTTCTTTTTTACGATTATGAACAGTGAAATCATAGATTGGTTTTTCGATAGCTTTGCCTTCTTTTAAAGCTGAAATTTGACTTCTTATAAGCGGCCAATCGAAAGCCTTAGGGTGATCATAGTTGACTTTTACTCTTTCTTCAAATGGCATATCTGATTGATCTTTGTAATAATCGTCAATGGTTATTCTTGTTATATATTCTTGACCTATGTTATTGATCACTGCTCTCGTGACATAGCTTTTACCAGAAGAAGAGCCTCCGCCCACTAAAATGATTCTTGGCATAATCTCACCTCACACTGAAATAGCTTACTAAAATTTAGAACTTTAATAAAGCACTTATCGCATTTATAGAATATTTAAATCTGAAATCAACAATTTATTAAATCTTTTTTTGATCAGAATAAAGAGGGGAATAGCACCTATAAAATATATGAATGAACCTAATAACATACTGACCCACATCAAATCGGTTGTGAAATAGTAAAAGATTAAGTCTAAGGATATAAAAATGATAGGTGACAAGATAGTTGTTAAAGATGAGAGCAAAGGGCCGATTCCACGATTTAACAATTCTAAAGAATTATCATAGCTGAAACGGGCAAAAATGATGCCATAAAGAAGCGAAAAAAGCGTATTTATCAAACTGGAAGATATCGTTGATAAAAATAAAGCGATGATATAAATCGCGCTTAACTGGTAAGAAATGCTGAACACTGTTGAACTGATCAAACTTAAAAATAAGGATAGAGTTAAAGATGGCAAGGCTTTAGCAAGTAAAAATTGATTCTTTTTTAAGGGCATGGCTTTTAAAGCTAAGAAATTTCGACCTTCTAAAGATAGTGCCGAGAAGCCGATGAGAGGATTGAAAATGGATTCTAGCACTAATATGTGAACTATTAAGAAAAATAAGTTTTGCTGCTGAAAATCATTTCCAGCTTGAGTAAAACTTTTTGCAGTAAATATTCCAGTGATGATCAAAGAAATAGCGATAGTGACAGTAGATATCAGAGAGCTGATCAAGAGGCTAGGATGCGATTTTAAAAGATTTAATTCTCGTTTGAGATAGATAAAAAATGTCCTTTTATTTAAAAGATTAAACTTTTTGGAAAGGAAGCTTTCATCTGCAATCTTCTTTTTCTTCTTTCCTTTATTTTGAGATATTGTCTTTAAGTATAAATAGCGTGAAAAGAGGAATGTCAATCCGAATAAAGATAGACAAATTAAAATTAAATAGATTAAAGAGAGATAGTCATTGACATTTTCTAGCATGACACCTCTTGCTGGTAGATATCCGAGAAAATTACAAAATCTTGTTACATTATAAAAGTTGTTTAAATCGTTCTGCAATTTTAAAACCGCATCATTTATAGACGAGTAGACATCAATGCTAGGTGCAAAAGAAGAGATACTGGCCAAAGCGAAAGCACCTAATAATGAAAATATAATTGATAGGACTGTGTATAGGACGCTATTGTTCTTTAAATTGAAGAGATAAAATAAGACACATCCTAATATGAAACTAGCAAAACAAATGCCTAGAGTGATGAGTATGCCTATTATCACACTATAGAGGATAGCGATAGCTCCTAAATTAAAAATGATGGGTATCATCAATAGTTCGACTAAAATCAATGCTGATCCGTAACAGAATGAATTGAAAAAATGTAGGAAAAATCTCGCGCTCAACAAGCGGTTGCCAGATATCGGCAAAGATAAAAAGGCTTCATTATTTGAAAGAAAGAAGACATTGAATGAAAGAGTGAGAGAAAAGAAAAAAGAATAGAGGATGCTAAAGGAAATAGCTGGAATAAAATAATTGCTGATCTCATTTACAGATAGACCTAAAGAAGCGTATTGTACGATATTAAAATAAAAATTGACACTGAAAACAACAGTGATCAAAAGTGCGCATAAGAGCTGAGGTATGCGTGATCCCTTTGTCAATTGATTTTTACGATTTTTTCTTGCGGTTACTGATGATGCAAAAACCGCTTTTATTAATAAAAAATAGTTTTTCATTTTTTGGTTAATTCTAAGAATAGTTCTTCTAAGGTCGAATCACTTTCATTTTTCTTTTCTTTTAATTCCTGTATGGTTCCAGAAAAAATCAATTCACCTTTATTGATGATTCCGATTTCATCGACGAGTTTTTCTGCGACATCTAAGATGTGAGTTGATAATAAGACCACATGCCCACGATTAGCGTGTTCACGCATCAAATTCTTGATTTTAAAAGCTGACTCAGGATCTAGGCCGGTTAAAGGTTCATCTAGAATCCAAGCATCAGGATTATGCATCAAGGCACCAGTTAAGAATATTTTTTGGCGCATACCATGTGAATAATTGAGAATATAATCGTTTAATGAGTCATAAATATTGAGCTCTTTAGCGAAATACTCAGCTGAGCTTAGTGCTTCATCCTTGCTCATATCAAATAAAGAACCGATAAAAATCAGATAATCATAACCTTTCATCCCTAAAAACATATCTGGTGAATCGGGAACAAATGCAAAACGCTTCTTAGCTTCTAGAGGATTGGAATTGATTGAAAAAGAATCGTAAAACACGTCGCCTGATGTCGGATTTAATATTCCTGTCATCATTTTTAAAGTAGTCGATTTACCAGCTCCATTAGGTCCTAAAAGACCATAGATTTTCCCATTAGGAATAATCAAATTGATATCATTAACTGCTGTGAAATTGCCAAATTTTTTGCTGAGATGCTCGATTTTAATCATAATTTGAACCTCGATTAATTATAGCAAAACTCTAGATTAGAAGATATGACGAGAATAGATGCTAAGAGGACTACTACATTTAATGGAAATATTTCTCTTTGAATCAATTTTCACATCAAAACATTTCATTATGCTATAAAATTATAATGTATGGAAAAATTAAGAATTCAAAAAATAATCGCAGATAGCGGCTATTGCTCTAGACGTAAAGCTGAAGAATTGATTCAAGAAGGGCGTGTTAAATTTTATGGCCATGTCATCAGTGAACTCGGATTTAAATGCTTTCCGACAGATGAAATCACTATCGATGACAAATTATTGCCTAAGAAAAAATCACATTTCACATATTTGGCTCTGAATAAACCATTAGGATATGTTTCTACTCTATCTGATCCGCAAGGCAGAAAAACGATCAAAGATTTAATCCCATCTAAATATGGTCGTCTATTTCCTGTTGGAAGATTAGATTTTAATTCTGCTGGATTAATGATTATGACCGATGATGGTGAGTTCGCTAATCTAGTCTCTCATCCCTCATCGGCTCCGGAAAAAGAATATATTGTCACATGTAAAAATCCGCTGAATGGAAATGAAGTTGAAGAGTTAGAAAAAGGCATTTATATCAAAAGCGAGGGTTACAGAGCTTTTCCTGCTAAAGCAAAAGTTTTAAAATCAGATGCCGATAGTATCGTGTTATCAATCATCATTCATGAGGGTAAAAAGAGAGAAGTACGTCATATGATGGAAACTCTAAATCACCCAGTATATTCATTAGTGAGAGTGCGCATCGCATCGATTGAACTCGGCTCATTAAAAAGAGGAGAGTTCCAAAATATAGATGAATCAAAGATTGAAAATATTAAACTTGAATGTTTGAAAAGAAAAAAACAGAATGAAATTCACAAAAATTGATAGTAGAGCAAAAGTTAAGAATCATATCTATCAAGTGGTTTTAATGGCTATTTTTTCTGCTTTTGGCTATGTTTTGATGATTTTAGGTAAAGTTATTCCTTTTGGACCTTTTTCTTTTTTAGAAGTAGAGATATCTGATTTGACCGTATTATTGACTTATACGTTTGTCGGATATTTTCCGAGTTTGATAGTCGCTATTATCAAAACGCTTTTAGCCGCTTTAACTTTCGGATTCGTCGGTATTCCTATACCTATCGGACAGATAACAGCTTTGATATCATCATTTCTCGGTGTGAGCCTTTTGTTATTAGCTGATAAATGCTTTTATTTAGCTGATAAAAAACTTATCAGTCGAGTGATTATTTATATTTTGATAGGTGTCATTAATAGTTTTGTTTTATCTTTGCTTAATTATTTGTTCATAACTCCGACATTTATGACTTTTGGTTCGGAATTTTTAACATGTTTTGATATTTTTTCTGCCCCTAGCGATTCCGGGATAATGGCTACTTTCAATGAATATTTTGGTGCTCTAAAAACCGGATATACAGGAGCGATATTTGCGATTTATATCCCGTTTAATCTATTGAAATCATTTATGATTTTGACATTATATGAAGTTTTATGCTTTAAAGCAGTGGCCCCGCTTATAAAACACGGACAACTGAAATTTAAACTATCATCCGATGATATGTTTGTTTTCAAAAAAATGAAGAAACTGCCCGTCAATAAAACTACAGGTGCATCCATGGAAAAACGATTTCATCAATCGGATGAACGACGATAAAAAATTGGCTTAAGAGAAAACCTGTGTGATTATTAGTATATTTAAATTTATGTAAAATTTTGAACAAACAAAAAACCTGGCTGACCAAGCCAGGCAACTAAATAAGTTATTAGTCGATTTTGATAGCTTGAACAGGGCAGCTATCAGCAGCAGCCTGAACAGACTCTTGATCAGCATCAGTAACTTCAGCGATCACCTCAGCTTTACCATCATCTCCGATAGCGAAGATATTGCTGCAAATGCCAGTGCAAGCACCGCAGCCGATGCATAAATCCTTATCGACAGTAACTTTCTTTGCCATATGTGGTTACCTCCAACAAAAAATATTTTAGTTCTTTAAGGATTCATTATCAAGGCTTAATATATGCAGTATAGAAATTCTTATAAAAAACTATTGACACGATAAATATAAAGAGTTAATATATCTTTCGCCGTTGATTTGGGCCTTTAGCTCAGCTGGTTAGAGCGTGCGCTTGATAAGCGCAAGGTCGGTAGTTCGATCCTACTAAGGCCCATTAGTACATATAAAATAACTTGCTATCGACTGATAGCAAGTTTTTTCTTTATGTTTATGCAATGTATAAATTTAATAAAAATACGTTATATTTTATATTTTCTTAATATAACATCTTCTTCTTTTATGTAAAACATTCTTGAATCTAGACCAATTGTTTTGAATGGCCTCATTATCTTCTAAATTGAGGTTTGTTTCACAATATTGGATATTTCCTGTGTGTAAATATCGCATTATCTCTAAGAAAATACCCCAAGCTACGCCGCTGTGAAGATATTTTTCATTTACGCCTATCAAGCCCAAATCTATGATTTCAGGATGCTTTTTTGCCTTTAAAATTCTGATGATTGTCGGCAAAGTTAGATGTCCGCCGCTCTTTTGAATAGCTTTGCTGATAGAAGGAAAACATAGACCAAAAGCAGCTAATTCATCATTTTTATCAACTATCAAACGTATATAGAATGGTGAAAGCAGTAATTTAAAACCTTTGATGATGTCTTTTCTTTGCTCTTCTATGAAAGGGACAGTTCCGAAAAGTTTCGCATATGTTTTATCTACTAAATCAAAGAATTGTCCACTATACTTTTCTAAAAGTTCATTGGTATTTTTGAAAGTCAGCAATTTAAAACCATCTCTTTTCATGATGATATTGACTATTCTTTCTACTCTTTTTTCGTCTTCAACACTAGCAGAATAAATTTTTCTTTCTACCCAATCGACTTCTTTTTTATATCCATTATTTTCGATTAATTTTTGATAATAATCATAATTATATTGTTCTTCGAAAGTAGATAATTCATCGAAGCCTTCGATCAAAAGTCCTTCTCTTTCAAAGTCAGAAAAACCTAGTGGACCGATAACTTCTTCCATCCCTTGTTTTTTAGCCCAATTTTCAACGCTTTGAAATAACAAATCAGCGACTTCTTGATCGTTGATAGAATCAAATCTAGTGAAGCGAACTTGCTTTTTATTCCATTTTTCATTGCTAGCCATCTGCAAGATAGCTGAGATTCTGCCAACCATCTTTCCATTCTTATATGCGTTATAATAAATAGCTTTTGAAGTTTGATAATAGAAATATTTTTTATTAAAAATCTTTTTTTCATCAACATATAATGGTGGAACGAAGTACGGATTGTTTTTATATAATTTTAATGGAAAATTTAAAAACTCTTTTTGTTCTTTTTTGGTTTTAACTTCTTTTATCTCTATCATAAGCAACGACCTTTTGAGTGGAAAGATATGCCTAAGCAATTTGGCCCACAATGAACACCGGCTGTCGGATTTATATCTAATATAGTGATGTTGAGATTATCGCCATATTTCTTTTTGATTGATGCAATCAAATTATCTACTAATTTTGGAGCATCAGAATGAACGATAATAATCGGATGATTTTGAATCTCAAAACCTAATTTTTCCATATTTTTGAACAAGGTATTGGTCGCACGATTTCTTCCGCGCTCTTTACCTATCGCTCCCATCTTTCCTTCATCATCGATTGAAATGATGGGCTTCATATTTAAAATGTCTCCCACAATCGCTGCGATACCAGAGACACGGCCGGATTTTTTAAAGAATTTTAAATCATCTGCAAAACCGAAAAAAGCATAATGTTTAATCGATTCCTCAGAGACATATTTGATTATTTCTTCCGGGGATTTGTCTTCTTTATATAACTTAGAGATGTCCAATAAAATAGCATATGCTAATCCGGTGATCGCTTTGGTGTCTAAAGAGTATATCTTTCTTTCGGGGTATTTTTCTTTCAATATATCTATCGCAATTTTCATGCTATTGAATGTGCCACTTAAAGCGCTAGAAAAGTGTGCGTATAAAATATCTTTTCCCGCTTGGAATTCAGGTTCGAAATACGAGATATATTTTTCAGGAGACAGGCCGAAAGTTTTAGGAATTGTGCCATGTCTTAATGTCTCATAGAAAGCATGAGAATCAAATTTATCAAATGTTTCATAGGGAAAAACTTCTTTTTCACCTAATAGATACGGCATAGAAATAAGTTTAAAGCCTAATTTTGAGCCTAGTTCAGGCGTGATATCGCAATCGGTATCGGCAAATAATGTAAAATTTTGCATGATATTTCCTTTCAATAAGAACACCAAAAGCCATTTGCTTCTTGTTTTATCATAAATACTTATTTTTATAATGTAAATAAAATCTATAACAAAAATGATTAATTGAAATAAAAAGATGCGACATAAAAGCACAATATTTCAATAAATGTATACAATTTTTTTACTATTCTCATAAAGAGTAAAAATATTTTCTTTTTTTGTTTATGATGTAAAAAAATGCAAAAAAAATCGACATCTCTATTTTTAGTGGATATACTTTTCTATTGTTGTTTATTCAGTAATTTTAACTAATTGAGGTGTGAGCTATGTCTAATGATGAACAGAATATAAATGAAGTTAAGAAAAAGAAGAAGATTAAAAAAATACTTATTATAAGTTTGACTGTTGTGTTGATACTGATCGGAGCATGCATCGGCGTTTTATTCGGCGTCGGTAATTACTTGGTTGATTTTGCTGTCAAAAGAAATGATGATTTTAATGTTAACCTTGATCCTTCTAATGATGAAGAACATGAAGAGACCGAAGGGGAAAGAATCATTGAAGAGAATCGGACTGCATTTAAAACTTATACTGATGCTTGGTTAGAAGTAGTAGAGTCTGAGCCAGTTTCTATCACTAATGATGGTTTAGAACTTAAAGGCAATATCTATTATTCTGATGAGGCTAGTCATGATTGGGCACTTCTTTTGCATGGGTATCGTGACACCTCGGCTTCTATGAGAAACTTTGCTGCTGTTTATAATCAAGAATTAAATGTTAATTGCTTATTGCCTGATATGCGCGCTTGTGGTGAAAGTGAAGGAACATACTTGGGCATGGGCTATTTGGATAGTTTTGATGTGGTCAAATGGGTCGACTTAATAGTAGAAAAAGATCCAGAGGCTAATATCTTTATCTCTGGTGTATCTATGGGTGGTGCTACTACGATGATGGTCAGCGGGTTAGATTTGAAAGAG
>CALVXU010000006.1 GCA_944371605.1 uncultured Bacilli bacterium | reverse complement strand
AGTCCCCTATGCTTTAGAGGATTTGATCAACTATGATGAGATCATCCTTTCCAATATCGATGTAGTCGAACTCGATCACTATGATGAGTTCATCGATAATTTGACAACTGCTGTTTCAGTTTATGGTAAATCGGTCTTCACCTTTGATTCGACTCATGTCGGCAATACTAATGATCCTTCACTAGTGAAATATAACGATCTTTTGCCTGTCCAATATCAACCAGATGATTCACGCGCTCTAGTCTTAGTCATCGACTCATCTGGATCCATGGGCGGAAATAATATCGATATGGCTATTCAAGGAGCCAAGGAGGTCGTTGATAAACTTGATATCAATGATTCGATCGCTGTCGTCACCTTCGAAACTAACGTCAACATTCCTGTCACTATGACGACGATACGTAACGAAGCTAATCGCCAAGATATCAAAGATAAAATCGATAAAATCACTGTCAATGGCGGCACCAACATGATGAACGGATTAGACGAAGCCTATAAACAAATCGAAGGAGTCACCGCTGAATATAAGGACATCATCACTCTCTCAGATGGTATCGCTGGAGATAACGAAGAGGATCTTAAAGATTACGTCACGTCCATGAGTTTTTCAAATATTTCCTGCTCTTTCATCAACATCGGTGATAAAGGAGGCGAAGAACTTCTAAAAACATTGGCTAAATTAGGAAATGGTCAGTATCACTATGTTGATTCCGCTTTAGGTCTTAAAGATATCATGGTTGATACTATCGAACAGGAAATCATCGATACTGTCATCGAAAAGGATTCTGAAATCATCTATCAAATGAAGGATGATGCCTCTTTACAAGGTGGCGTATATAACAATCTAGAAAATATCTCTGGCTATAACTATTGCCGTATGAAAAGTGGAGCTAACACCGTCTTATCTGTCCAATACATTCATACAAATTCCGAAAATCAGCTGAGTGTAATCGCTGTCCCTCTATATGCTTATTGGGATTTCGGACAGGGCAAAGTTTCCTCTTTCACCTCTTCTCTAGACACTGATTGGACAAATAAATTCTGGAATTCTGCAGCCGGACAGACTTTTTTCAAAAACATCCTCTCACAAAGTTTTCCTGAACGCTTCAACAAATCGATTCTAGATGTCAACTTCACTGCGAATGGATCAACGACTGATGTCACTGTCACTCCTCATGTCGACACCGATGAAACCAAAGTAGAAATGGAAGTCAAACCTTATGGAACCGAAAACGCTTCAACTTATAGCCTTGTCTATGATGGTGAAAACTTCAACACCCAAATCGCAACACCTCAAATCGGGCTTTATGAAGCCACTATCTCTTTCTCAAGATTAAACTCTAAAACTGACGAATATGAATTGGTTGAGAGCACTGATATCATCTTCAGTTTTGATTTCTCGTCTGAATTCAATTTCTTTGATACTAAAAACAACACTCTGCTCTATCAGCTCTCATCGCAAAGCGGCGGTTCACTATTACCCGAAGATGAAATTCGTTTAAACATCAACGATAGTCAGCTGAGCGATGCTTCTTATCAATCGACGATGGTTTGGTTCCTTCTCGCAGCTGTTATCGTCTATCTGATAGATATTGCTATCAGAAGAACTATCTTTAAGAAAAAACCAAAACAACAAAACATTGAAACACCAAGTAATTATTTTTAATAAACGAATCTTATTTTACTTGTAAAGTTGTTTCATTCACAACTAATAACCTTACTGACTTCGAACTAGTTTAAAAAACCTTGCAGTCATCTATGAAAAAGAGATAAAAGAGGCATATTGTTCGCCTAGAATAAATCTCTTTTTCTATTCTGCAAGGTTTTTGATGCGAGAGCGTCTTTTATTTATTTAAATCTTAATATTATCTCGACTAGCTATTTAGACTCTTTTATCCGTTGTTGCCAAAGATTATAAATATTAGTAACGGCTTCATCGTACAATTGAAATGAGGATTTATCTATATCTTGATCAGTGTTCTTTAGTCTCAAATATTCGTCATGCAACTCAAGACTCAAGGAATAACTAGATTTATAGTGATAATGATAAGATTCATCGCCATCATCACCGATGTTATCTTCTAGCCATTCTATTTTTTCAATTGTAGCATCGTTATTACCGCCATGTGTCGACCACACATATGAACCATTTTTATATTTTTTAGCATATTTTTCTGAAAGCATGCCTTTGCTGTCTCTCACATCTTGAAAAATAGCAAAATCAAGGCAATGCACAATATTCTTATCTTCTTGATCAAAAAACTTAACTCTTATGGCCGAGGCCCTGTCTTCAATCGCTTCGTATCCATATTTTTTAAATGCGGTTTGAATCGCAAAATAAAACTTATTTCGTAAATCTTTAGCCTCCCACTCCTTATCATCAATCGGACGGCTAACATATAGATTGATACCGAGATCAAAGCCTTTGTTTCCAGCTGTTCTTCTAGTGATAAAAACTTCTTCACTTTGATCAAAGCTACCGACAAAGCTCCAATCAAACTCGATTCCTTCCTCGTCGATAATTTTTGACATTTTCCGAATGCATGATTCAACTTGATGGATAACTGGCTGATAATCTTTCAATGGAATATACTCGAAAATTTTATCCATAAGTCCTCCTTCTCTCTAAAAATTATTTTAGATATATCAAACACTTTGGTATATCTGTTCAAAACAGCCTATTATACTTTTAAAATTTAGCTTTGTCGATAAGAGCTCTTACAAAATCAGATGATTAGAGGCTTTATATTCTATTTTATTTCCGATTCTCAATAGAATCTTGACTCTAGTGTTATTTGAAGAGCGAAAATATTATCTCTATTAAGACTTACTAGAAATGAAGTCAGATGAATTTCCTTTATATGTGGCTAAAAATGTTATCGGATCTAATTCAAAATTATCTTCGATCTCGCCGTTAACACGATAAAAAGAAACATCAGTAGAATTCACATTATATAAGCGATACACAAAATAGGTTTCTTTATCTTTTTTAGATGCTTCTATTTCTCCCTTTGACACCTGAAATTTAGTATCTATTTTGCTTTGTGTTGTTTTTACTTCAATATGAATTTCTTTGACCACGCCATCAATTATGTCGTATGACTTGATGTCATAACCATAATAATCAGATTTAGTTGATATCCATTCAATCTTATCAGCGTATTCGCTCAACATGTCATCTTTAGCCAATCTATCTTTTTCATATTCTAAAACCAGTTGTTCTCCGATCAATCCGATTTTAGCATCTTCTTTGGCCTTCTTTAAATAATCTATTTTTCTTGGAATAGGAGACGTGATTCTTTCAAATTTTTGACTCCTATCAACTTTAGGCTGCACCTCATTTAATTTTCGGTTCAAATCATATGGCGTTGTACCTTCTTCATCGATGCAGTCCTTGATGTCTTTCTCTGCAGTATCTATATCTATTAACAGACCATTTCCATTGATCAATCTTTCATATTCTAAAATGTTTTCGATTATTTCATCATATTTATTCGTTTTAAAATGATTGATGATAAAATCATATATTTTCACCATCCCACTTAAATCATTAAGCAATTCTTTTTCATCAAATCCTTTAGATGGATAATACTTTGAAATTATCGTGGTTTTCTCATAGCCATATCCTAATGATGCTTTTTTTGCCTTCAAATCGATTTGCTCTTTAGAAAAACGATCATCACTGATCTCTGATTTAATATAGTTAGAAACAAGTTCAGCAACCTTATATTTTCTTCTGCCATATGTCTTTTCAAAATATGTTATACCTTGCATTAAAACAAGATAAAATCCCTGCATATCACTTCTAAATAAATAACAGACATAAATACCATTTTGTGTTGAATTAGTTATGTTTTTATTCAAAATAGAAATCCATGGATAGTCTGTCTTATTGCCTTGCCCCATAGAACCTTTGACTAAAAGCTCTTTTCTCTGTCCTAAATTAAGAAGTATCTCTTTTGGTAATTCGCGAACTAATTCTTTATATAATGCGCTAGTATTATCTACTTTATTAGAAAGAGATAAGTATCCATTTAATATATTTTGAAATAATTTTTCCATAGTTATTACCAGGATAGCAAAAAACAAGCTATTTTAATAGATCAAAATTATCGCAAAAGGTTTACTATGTATAAAAAGCGAATTATTCAAATTCAAAATCGAGTTATAAAGACTTCCTTTATTTTCAGTGTTAGCCAGTTCAAATAAAGAATTAAATATCATTACAAATCTATCAAATAACGGAGAAATAATATCACTTTATACAACTGATTTGCTTCTCCATCAGATAATTGATAAGAGCTACTTCACGACGGAATACAGTCTGTTCTTTAACAACCGCATAACCTCTTTTGAGAAAAAAACCTTTTGCAGTTATCGAAGCCTCAACAGTGATTTTATATTTTGCTTGTTTTTCAAGTTTGTCGCAGATCATAGAAGCTATTCCGCGATGCTGAAATTCGGGCAAGACATACAAAAGATTTATATGCCCATCTTTAGTGATATCACCAAATCCCACAGCTTCATCATCACAATAAGCTAAAACAGAATAATGAGCTAAAAAGGTATCATTCCAACTGTTTCGCTCTATTCCAGAAAGCCAAGCATTTATTTGCTTTTCGTCATAATCTTTTTTACAAGTTCCTAAGATTGAAAATTTAAAGATTTTAATGACATCATCAATATTTGATGATTTATATTTTTGTAGTTCTAACTCTTTACTCAATTCAATCTCCTCCTCAATAAAAATTATAACTTTTTATATTAACCATTCATCTCTTTTAATCAATGCAGGAACACCAGTAAATACCATCAGTAAATTAGTTGGTCATTCATCACCAGAAATCACTTGGAAAGTGTATAGCCATTTATATCCACAAACTATAAATATAGCAGTCTTAAATTTATAAAACCTGATAAAAAGTTCAAACAAAGTTCAAACAGAAAATAAAAAAGCCCTAGAAATAGGGCAAATTTCAGTCAAATACGGAGCAGCAGAGATTTGAACTCTGGCTGGGGAGGTCCCCACTGCCGGTTTTCAAGACCGGTCCCTTCAACCACTTGGGTACTGCTCCAAATAGAAGTAGAAAAGCAAAAACAATTATATTGTTTTCGAAGTTCTTTTACAACATTTTTTTAATATGTCATAAAAAGCCCAAGGAATTCATCCTTGGGACAATTATATACGTGGGCGCTATAGGGATCGAACCTATGACCTTCTGTACGTCAAACAGATGCTCTCCCAGCTGAGCTAAACGCCCATTGCGTTAAACGCATTGGATATTATAAAGAAACTCATTTTTAAAAGCAATATTTTTTTACTTATTTTTTGAAATTTTATAAATACCTCCTATACTAATATTGAGGTACATTATGGATATTTTAATCATTTGTTTAATCACATTAGTCTTAATTCTTTTAGTCGTTTTACTAGTTATCACATTAAAGAAAAAGACGACTACTAATAATATCTCTAATTCAAATGAGATATTTATGAAATTAGGCAATATTGAAACAGAGCTTAAAAATCAGGCCGAGACAAACAAAAATGCTATAACAGTGGCCACTTCTGAACAATATTCAAAGATTCTAAAAATAATTTCAGATGAACTTAATAAGATTAATACAAACGTTTCAACCACTTTGGACCAAGAGATTAATCTTTTAAAAATCACTCAAGATAGCATACAAAATAACTTAGAAAAGCTGAACAATAAAGTTAGCGAGTCAATAGACAAAGGATTTAAAACAAATAATGAACAAGTTCAATTGGTTGTCAAATCTCTTGAGGAACTAAAAAGCGCATCACTGAATCTAAAAGATTTAAGCCAAGACATTCAGTCTTTAAATCAATCTTTAAACTTTTCGCGTCCTTCCGGTAAATTTGGTGAACAAGTATTAGAAGCGGTTTTAAGATCAGTCTTTGGCGATACTAGAGAAGTTTTTGAACTGCAATATGCATTAATCAACGACAATGATGTTGCTAAAAGAGTTATTGCCGACGCAGTAATCCATTTGCCGTCTCCTATAAACTTGCTATGTATAGATAGTAAGTTCTCTTATATTAGATTCAAATCATTATTCTCTAATCCGTCAGATAATAATTTAAAACAAGAATTTAAAAATGCTTTAAAAAATGAAATTAATAAAATATCAGCTGCTTATATCATTAAAGATAAGACAGCCCCATATGCGCTCATGTTCATTCCTAATGATGGTATCTTCGCTTATATCGAAAGCGATGACGATCTATATGAACAAGTCGTTGAATATGCTTATAAAAAGAAAGTTATCATCACATCTCCATCCACCCTACAGCCGATATTAGCTAATCTAAATCTTTTGCGCATCAAGCATGAGACGATAACTAATATCAGCAATGTTCTAGATCAGATTGATAAAGTTAAAAAAGCATTATTAAATTATCAAACGTCATGGCAAAATATCTCTAACGCAATAGATTCTCTTGCTGAAAAACGCGATGAGTTCAACAAAAAAATCAAAACATTAGGTCAAAAATTAAATGGATGTCTCAATGATGAAAATATTCAAAACATCAATAAACTCAATGATTAAAGTTCAAAACTAAAAACAGAACTTTCAACATCAAATTCTTCGTTAGAAACCCAAGTGACTGTCAAATCATCTAAATTATATAGCGATGACCAAACGGTTATGCTATTGCTATCAGATGGTTTACTCGCATCCCACGTTCTTCTTCCTAAATTTTCTAAAAGGTCTAAAGCTCCTTGATATGTGATTTCACCTTGAGAATTTGTACCATCAGGATTTATGGTATCTTTGATTGCATTATAGCGATCTAATCCCTTTTTGTCTTGATCATTAGAATAATAATCAGGAGTGACTATGAAATTAGTTATATATTGGAATTCATCTCTTTTCTCATCATCGCCAAGGGCATCGTCGTCATCGTTATAATAGACCTTCAATTCTCTCTTAGCACCATCAGTATCTGTTTCATCAGTTCCATTAACCCATTCTAAAATTGCACTCTTACCAGTTTTATCCGCAACCATATAATGGAATGAAGTGTTAGCTGAATCGTGGAAATCATATTGTTGAACTAACTCAACAGCTTCTTCAACCGAATCGGCATAATCAAGAATCATTCTCAGCATGGTAGTGGAAGTCAAATCCGGTTTATCAGTATTTTGATCAGTTGACACCACTTGTCCTTCAGGACCTTGATATGACATATAAATACCGCAGCTGACACCCGCATCATTCATTCCATCAAGTGGAACAAAAGGAGCAGCTAATGCAATCGCTTTTTGTAAGAAAGAGTCGATTTCTCCAGTGATACCTAAAAATTGTAAATCGACTGACGAGATAGACTTATGTCTACCATTTCCAGGATCAGTGTGTAATATCATAGAGGTAGTAGTTGAAAAATCATAATTTCGTGCGAACAGATGATCATCATTCTCATCAATAGCAGTGAATGATGAGCATCCGATTGTAGGAGCATCTAAAGAGATTGGAATGATTCCTTTTGTTAAATTATCGACGATAAAATTGATCAATTCTTGGTCGCTAGAAGCACCGTCTTGTTTGATAAAATCATCGAAATAGTATCCGCCTTTCATTGTCATCTCATAGACAGGACCTGATTTATTGTCTTCTTTAGCATCAACAATTTTCCTGATAGATGTGAGAGAAGCGATTTCATTGTGCCATAATGCGGCTACAGTTATTCCTAATCCAGCAACGATAACAACAACGGCAGAAACTCCACCGATAACTATCTTTTTCCAAAGTTTCATGTGATTTACCTCGCAGAAGTAAGAATAATGGACTGAGACAATTATTCAAGATTTAACCGCTTCCATGACAAGAAAAGGATGTGGAATTCATACAAATAGAATATACTATTCTAGATTTTATTAAAGACGAAGGAGCATTTCATATGAAGTTTGATAATATATCTTGGGATGAGTACTTCATGTCCATCGCTATTCTTTCTTCTATGCGCAGCAAAGATCCGAACACAAAAGTTGGTGCCTGTATCGTGTCAACTGAGCATAAAGTCCTATCATTAGGTTATAATGGCATGCCAACTGGTATCGACGATAGAGAAATACCCTGGGGCAGAGAATCTAAAATGTCATCGATTTTAGATACAAAATATCCTTATGTATGTCACGCTGAATTAAATGCTATTTTAAATTCCAATCATAATCTTCAAGGCTCTACTCTCTATGTGACTCTCTTTCCTTGCAATGAATGCACCAAAGCCTGCATTCAAGCTGGAATTAAAAAAATAATTTATATTTCAGATAAATACCATGATAGCGAACAAGAAATCGCCGCGAGAAAAATGTTAGACATGGCTCATATACCATATGAACAATATCAAGGCCGAATACCAAAAATAGAATTCTAAAATGAAATTTGAAAATCATACGAGATTCCCTTTTAAAAAATGTATTATCGCTTCAATCGTTATCCTACTATGTTATCTGATGGTATTAGTCCTGTTATACAGTATCATTTATGCAAATAATCTTCCAAAGTATGCCTTTATCATCTTCATTTGCTGGATTTCTCTCATGGTAGCTTCCATTCTCGCTTATTGGATATATCAGTTGATCAAATTTAAAAAAATAAGAAAAGATGAAAAATAAAGCCAAATTATCTGAACTTTTAAAAAAAGAAAATAACATTCCTAAAGATTCAGCAGTCTATCTGAAAGACTTGACTTTTTCTTATGAGAAAAATCATCCGATATTAAAGAAAATCAATCTCGATATCAAAAAGGGACAAGTGGTCGCATTCATCGGTCATAATGGTTCTGGAAAATCAACTCTCGCTAAATTAATCGATGGAATTTTGATACAAGATAGCGGAGACATCGCTATCTTTCAAACCATCATGAACGACAACAATGCGCTTCTATTGCGTGAACATATCGGACTAGTCTTCCAAAATCCAGATAGTCAGTTCATAGGAGCAACCGTTGAAGATGACATCGCTTTTGGACTTGAAAACCAAAACATGTCACAAGTCGAAATGCAAAAGCGTGTCATCGAATGCGCAGAACTAGTAGGGATGGAAAATTATTTGAAAAGCGAACCATCTAACCTTTCAGGCGGCCAAAAACAAAGGGTTGCAATAGCAGGGGCAATAGCAAGAAAACCAGAGATTCTTATATTGGATGAAGCTGGTGCCATGCTTGACCCAAAAGGTAAAATTGCTATTAGAAATATCATAAAAAAAGAAAAGGAGCTAAATCCTGATTTAACTATCATATTAATTACTCATGAATTAGAAGAAGCCTATGATGCTGACACTGTTGTCGTCTTATCATCTGGTCAGATTTTAATGGTGGATACGCCAGAGAAAGTATTCGCTAATGATGAGTTATTAAAAAATATAGGTCTAGATATTCCTTTCGCTCATAAATTGAGGAAATCTTTGATTTCTTTAGATATAGATGTCCCTGAATTCAATAATGAAGAGGAGCTGTTAAACTTCTTATGTCGATAATAATTGAACATCTTTATCATACTTATGATGAAGGATTGCCAACTCAGCAAATAGCATTGCAAGACATCAATTGCATCTTTGATGATCATTGTTTTACAGCATTAATAGGTCAAACAGGATCCGGTAAATCAACGCTCATCCAACATTTAAATGGATTGCTCATACCGACTTCTGGCAAAATTGATATCAATTCCTATCTTATCGACATCTCATTGATTTACAAAGAAAAAAAAGGTCAACAAGTAGTCGATTATAAAGCGATGAAAAAAAAGCGAAAAGCGAAATTAAAAGATATAAAATCTCTGAGAAAAAAGGTAGGAATCGTCTTTCAATTTCCAGAATATCAGCTCTTCGAAGACACTGTCATCAAAGACGTCTCTTATGGGCCGAAGAATTTTGGTCTTTCAGAAACAGAAGTGCTAGAAAATTCAAAAAAGGCTTTAGATTTAGTAGGAATTGATTCTAGCTATTATGAAAGAACTCCTTTCGAGTTATCCGGCGGTGAAAAAAGACGTGTAGCTATCGCTGGCATCATCGCTATGAAACCTGATATTTTAGTCTTAGATGAGCCGACTGTTGGTCTAGATGCTAGCGGAGAAGAAAAACTTTTAACTCTGATTCAAAAGATACATGCCGATGGTACTTCAATCATCTTAGCCACACATGACATGGACGTGGTATTAAAATATTGCGAAAGAGCTATTGTTTTAGACAGGGGAAAAATTGTGAAAGAATCATCTCCATTGGAATTGTTTCAAGATCGAGAATTTTTAAAGCATTCTTCACTAGAACCACCAAAAGTGTTTTCTTTTGCTTTAAAGCTAAAAGATGCTGGATTAAATATAAATCTTTCGAATGTTAAAGATGTTTCTTCTTTAGCACAAGAGATTAAGAGAGCTAGAGGATAACATGACATTGACCATCGGAAAATTCACGCCTTTTAACACAGTGATTCATCGTTTAGATGCGAGAGTCAAACTGATCGGTTTGATCATCTTTTTGGTCGCTACTTTTTTAAGCTATGGAACAGGCTATATGAATCTAGTGATCAATGGTGGCATTTTAGTGATCGTCATCATCTTGTCCATAATCAGTAAAACTAGCTTTTTAAAACTATTTAAATCATTGAAAGCTATGTGGATGATGATCGTCCTACTTTTGATTCTAAATATCTTTTTACCTTCTTCATCAACAGGAGATTTTTTCTTCATCGGAGAAGTTAAAATTTACTATCGCACAATCATCAACGTCAGTTTTATCTTATTGAGATTGATCATAGTTTTAGCAGAAACGAATATCTTCACTTCAACGACAAAGCCCATGGATATGACCTATGCGCTAGAATGGCTTTTTTCTCCATTAAAAGTTCTCAAAGTTCCTATTCATAAATTCTCCATGACCATTTCACTCGCTTTAAGATTCATACCGACCCTAGCTGAAGAATCAGAAAGAATCATGAAAGCTCAAGCTAGCCGTGGTGTCGATTATAGACAAGGTAAACTCAAAGATAAAGTCAAGGCGATCATCTCACTGATTATTCCTCTTTTTATCAGTTCATTGACCACTTCTTCTGAACTGACTGATGCCATGGAAGCTCGCGGATATAATCCAGATAGCAAAAGGAGTCGATATAAGCTTCAAAAATGGTCATTAAGGGACACTTTTGGAATCATATTTTTAGCAGTTTTGTTAACAGCTATAATCATTTTAGCAATTTATCGCTTTGATCTTTTCACATATTTAGGAGTATCATTACCAAAATTATGAACATCTTTATTCGTTTTGCTTTTTCAGGTTTGAATTATTATGGAACACAGATTCAACCAGATAAGCCTACTATTCAAGGCGTCTTAGAAGAAGCTTTGTCGCGCATTTATAATGAAAAGATTAAATCGACTATCTCATCAAGATTAGATAAAGGTGTGTCGGCTTTAGATTTTGCTATCAATTTCCAAGCGCCAAATAGAGACTTCACCTTAGATTATCTAGCTTATTATTTGAAGAGAAGCTTGCCTAATGATATCTTCATAAAAGAAGTTAGACAAGTGAATGAGGATTTTTCATGTCGATATGATGTCAAATATAAGATTTATACATATCTTATTCAAGCTGGCGAAAAGAGAAACCCGCTTTTATCATATCTCACTTATCAACCAGTCAAAGCCGTCAGCAGCGATAGACTAAAAGAAGCTTTAGAGCTATTTAAAGGCACACACGACTTCCGTTATTTTGCTAAACCTGAAAAAGAAGATGAATCGACTGTGCTAACAATCGATAGCACTAACCTTCAAAAGAAAAATGGAATCTATTATCTCAATTTTAAAGGGAAAAGTTTCTTGCGCTATCAGATAAGATTTTTAGTCGGCGCTTGCTTGAGATATGAGCAAAACCGTTTGTCTTTAGATACCATCAAAAGACTTTTGAATGGCGAAAATATTCCATATCAAAAATTAAAAGCTGAACCACAAGCTTTGATTCTCAATAAGCTCTATTATCCAAAAATAGATAAAAAGAGAAAAATTGATGAGGCATTAGTAAATTTAAATTAATAAAATGCTATAATTTTATTGTTGCTTATTTGATTGATATATGAATAAAAAAGAAACGTTTATTGCTGTTTTAAAGAAATATTTTCGAAAAGATGAAGTATTTCTAGTCCCGAACATCCTTTGCTATCTGCGATTGATTCTCATCGCCATTTTTTTGTATTTATATATGACACCTTTTTCTATCGCTGGCAATGAATTAGCAAATATCTATTTAGCAGCCGCTGTGATGGTTTTAGCAGCTTATACTGATTTTTTAGATGGCTTAATCGCAAGAAAATTTAATCAAGTCTCACAATTAGGAAAAATCATCGACCCCATCGCAGATAAATTATTACAGCTCTCAGTAGCTATAGGGTTATGCTATAAACTCTATAATTTCCCGATTGTGTTTGTGATGTTAGGATTCTTTATCTTCAAAGAATTTGTTTTATTCGTTCAAAACATCATCTTAGCTCAACATAATAAGTCGTTTGGATCGGCTCATTGGTATGGTAAAGTATCAACTTTTATCTTTTACGTCATCCTTTGTGTATTACTAGTTGCTTCACCTTTTATCATCCAAACTTTTGGAATTTCGAATACAACCAGCATCATTATAAATTCACTTTGTTCTTTTGTCATTTTGGCTTTGCTGTTTGCGTTTATTATGTACAATATTCTTTTTGTTAAAATTTTACGTCATGGTCCTGATGAAGTAGATTTAAATGATATCAAAGAAGGAGGTGAAAAAGATGATTAAAATTTATTCTTCACCGAGTTGTTCGAGTTGTAGAAAAGTCAAAGCTTGGTTTAAATCACAACAGATACCCTTTGTTGAAATCAATATTTTAAAACATGAGATCTCAGAAGAAGAGCTCAAAGAAATGTTGAATAAATCTTTAGATGGAACAGATGACATCATTTCAAAAAGAAGCAAAATCATCAAAGATTTACATATTGATATCGATTCGATGTCTATTCATGAATTGTGTGACTTCATCAAGGCTAATCCTTCGGTATTAAAACGACCGATCATAGTCGATGATAGCAAAATACAAGTCGGATATAATTCGGATGAGATTGAAATCTTCGAAAGAGCGAAGAAAGTAGCTGAAGAAGCCTGCAAAAATTGTCTTGATTATTCAAATTGTGAACATTGTTTCAAATAAAAAGTGTCTGTGACCACATCTGATGGTTAACAGACACTTTTTTCTTAATCACTTGTTTAAATCAGTAGCAGCGTTGATAGCTCTCGTCTCTTTAGAAAGAGTGTTTAAGATGAATGGAATCGCAAATTTTTCACAGATTTCTTTAAGAGTTCTTTCCGATTTAGCAGCGGAATCAGAATCACACTCTAACTCATAGTCAACGCGTCCAGAATAAGTGTTTTTAGAGATATCAACAATCGTGTCTTTAAATTCAGTCTCTTTTCTTTCAGTGGTCAGATGAGCCAAGATGTGAAGGTCACGCGGCTTGATATGAAGAACGTCAAGAAAATCAAACACTTCACCTTTTGGGAAAATATTATCGTGGAATAAAGAATTAAACTCAGCATCAGTCAAACGTTGATTCTTTTCCAATAATCCTTCAGCAAGAGGTGCTTTCATCGTTAGAGTGTAGTTATTGCCGACATGTCTAATTCTTAAAATCATGCCATATTTCTTCAAAATTCGATCGTTAGAATCTAGATAATAATTAGTTTGAACGACAGTTTGCTTTTCAACCGGAAAAGCTTGTAACAATTTTTCATAATCTTCCTTAGAGACTAAGACTTTCGCCTCGATTTCAATGTTGTTTGTAGCCATAAACTCTCTCTCCTTAACTGTAATTATGATACAATAACAAAGGTGAAAGATAAAGAGAATAAACAATGGAGCCATGCACATTTGTCATTTGTTCACATCAAAAAGAAAGCAATGAAAAAGCGATTGACTATCTTTATAGAAGATTGATAGAAGCCTCTTTTATATTGGACGAAAACAATCCTGACCTCATTATTATTTTGGGCGGAGATGGCTCTTTTTTACACGCTGTTCACGACTATGATTTCACGGGCCGTTTTCTTCTCATCAATACTGGACATCTCGGATTCTTTTCCGATTATGAACTAAAGGGATTAGAAGACTGTGTGAATGACATCATCAACAAGGAAGACACTTATGAACAATTACCACTTTTTAGAGCTGAGTATTTAAATAAAAACCATCTTTTCCTAAGCGATTTAACCTTGCTATCAGAAAAGACAACTGAATTATCTCTTTTTATCGATGATCAATATTTGACAAAATCGCGTTGTTCAGGCATCGTCGTCGCTTCACCTATCGGTTCTACTGGCTTTATCAACAGTTTGAACTCTCCTGTGATTTTAAAAAGCGACATAGAAATCTATCAGTATTCATTATTAGCACCGGTATTCAATCGTCTTTATCCCAACTCGATCAGCCGCGGAATCATCTCTCAAAAACAAAACTTGTTCATCAACGTTAATGATGGTAGAAACAACTGCATTTTAGATGGTATCAAATATGATTCGAACTTTGATGGTGAGATAACCATCTCATTAAGTGATAGAAAGTTATCTCTCATCCATTTCAAAGATAGCGATAACCTATTGCGCATCAGCAAAGCTATCAATCTCAAGGAGGAATAAACATGTCAAAAACCACTATGATCATCTTGATCGTCGTTGCTATAGTTGTAGTCGTCATTTTGACTCTTCTTTCCATCTATCTAATCCATAAGAAAAAAATCCGTGATTCCAATCGTCAAGCTGATGAAAAAGTTCAAACATCTGCGATTGAAGTCTCAGATAAATTCGGTGGTCGAAATAACATCGAACAGATCAGTTCTAAAGGATCGAGAGTGACTGTATTAGTCAAAGACCCGACAATCGTTGATAAAGAAGGCATCAATATGATTTTGGAACAAGTCATGTTCATGGGAAATAAAGTCGTTTTTGTCATCGGCTCTAAAAGCGAATACTTCAAAGAATTATTAGAAGAAAACGTCGACAAAAAAATTGACTGACCTTGTAAAATAGCTAGGAAAATATTAAAATTTTCATAATCGGATTAAAGAGAGGAACAAATTATGATTAAACGTTCAAAAGTTTTGCTCAGTTGGTTCATCATCAGCATGATAATAATCATCGCCTTGATAACAGTAGTCATGATTTTACAACCTGAATACGTAGCAAATTTCTAATAGCACAAATAGGTTAAATAAAAAAACTGATGCTAAGGCATTCAAAGCATCAGTTTTTTATTTGACAATTTTAATCATTATTGATGAGTCCCAACTCCAAAAGATCAGCTGTCAACTCCTTTTTAGGTAATCCCATAATGGTATATATATCACCCGACAGAATGCGAGAATTGATAAAATCTTTATCTTGAATACCATATCCGCCTGCCTTATCAAATGGGCTACCAGTTTCAATATATTCTTCAATCTCTAAATCAGCCATTTTTTCAATGAACAGAGAGGCAGAAACAATTCGTTCTTTCAAAATCTTATTTCCTTTTACAATGCAATAAGCGGTGATGACAACATGTTCATCACCTGAAAGAGCTCTGAGCATTTCCAAAGCTTGTTGCCTATCTTTCGGCTTTCCTAACTCTTTATTGCGATAAAGCACCATGGTATCTGATGCGATGATATAATCTTGAGGATGAGAAGCAGCTACATCTTTAGCTTTAGCCACTGCTTCTTTCAAACATAGTTGATAGCAATTATTATCTTCAATACTTCTTTCATCGAAAAATGACGGGCAGCCTTCAAATGGAACATCTTGTAAAATATCTTTTAAGATTTCTTTTCTCCTTGGAGATTGACTAGCTAATATAATCATTTTGATAAAAACCTAGATTCTATCTTCACTAGAATAAGTGATGATCACAGGTATGACCATCGGTGTTCGCTTAGCTTCTCGATACAAGAAATGAGAAGTGATTGTTCTCACTGTCTGTTTGATATCTGAATAAGTGACTTTATTTCCAGAATGCATCAATCGATTGATTTCTAGTCCGATAACTTCTCCTGCCTTCTTTTGCAATGCACGCTTATTAGATGAGATGAATCCTTTGGATTCAACTTTTGGTGTCGCGACTAATAAATTCTTTTTAGGATCTATGAGAATAAAAACACCAATCATTCCTTCATTGATGAGAATAGAGCGATCATGAATGACCGAATTAGAAACTCCGACTGGACTCTTACCATCGATATAAATAGAATCAGCCTGAACCTGCCCACCGCGGATAACCTGATGGTTGATCAGCGTCAAGACATCACCATTTTCACAAACAAAGGTGTGATCTTTCGGCATACCGCATTCCACAGCGATTTTAGCATGTAACTTCAGCATGCGGTATTCGCCATGAACAGGGAAGAAATATTTCGGTCGAGCTAATTTTTGCATCAATCTCATCTCTTGTCTAGAAGCGTGACCAGAGGCGTGCAAATTAGTTAAAACAGAGTTTGTCACAACCGAAGCTCCTAGTCTAGTGAGCTGATTGATAACTGTGTTGATAGATGAAGTATTTCCAGGAATAACAGAAGAAGAGAAAACAATCGTATCACCTGGAAGAACATGGATATAGCGATGATCTCCTCTAGCGATTCTCGCTAAAACCGCCATCGGCTCACCTTGAGTTCCTGTGCATAAAATACAGATTTCTTCAGGAGATAAATGCTTCAAATCTTCGGGAGATGCTAAATATTCGTCTGGGACTTTGATATATCCAAATTCTCTTGCAGCATCGACATTAGATTGCATAGAACGTCCGAAGATAATGATTTTTCTTTTGAAGCGAATAGAAGTTTCAATTATTTGCTGGATACGAGAAATATTAGATGAGAAGGTAGAGATCAACAAACGACCACTAGCTTCTGAAAAAACGTCTGCAATCCCCTGGATGACTGTTCTCTCTGAGGCGGTGTAGCCTTCTTTTTCAGCATTAGTCGAATCAGCCATCAACAAATCGATTCCTTGGTCACCGAATCTAGCTAATTTAGATAAATTAAAATCATTGTCAACAGGTGTCAGATCGATTTTAAAGTCGCCAGTTTCCATAATCGTTCCTTGAGGCGTATGAATATAAAGACCGAAAGAATCTGGGATAGAGTGAGTGACATGATAGAATTCGACTTTATAATCACCAGCGGTGACGATTGTATCTTCGTTATATTGCACTAGTTTGGTATTAGTTCTGATCTTATTATCACCCAACTTATGTCTGATCAAAGCGCAGGCGATTTTAGGCGCATAAATAACAGGAACATCAATCTGTTGCAACAAAAATGGAATGCCGCCAATGTGATCTTCGTGACCATGAGTGATTATCAAAGCTTTTATCTTGTGTTGATTCTCTTTTAAATGTGAAAAATCTGGAACCACATAATCGACGCCTGGCATGCTGCTCTCAGGGAACATGACACCACAATCAATTATCAAAATCGAATTATCATTCTCGATACAATAAAGATTTTTTCCAACTTCTCCAAGCCCACCCAAAGCATACACATGGACTGGTGAATTCAATGCCTCTTTAAAATTAGCCATTTCTAAACTCCTTAATAAGATGAATATAAATAAATGTTGAATAAATTAAAAAGCATAATACGTCTGTTAAGATTATTCTAAAAAAGACTGAAGAAAAATACAAGATAGTAATATTAAAGGTTACATAAATAATAATATTTTTAACGCAAATTGTTGCTAATACTATATAGCAATGGCTGAAGGATCAACTGCTAATGGGTCTTTTTTATTGATTCTATCAATATATAAAATACCATCTAAATGATCATACTCGTGCTGAAAAACAATGGCTGGATAACCAGTCAACTTCAAAGTGACATCTTTCTGTGTGATAGCATCATAGGCTTTGATAGTCACTTTGTAATAACGATAAACATAGCCAGGCATATCCTGTGGGACAGATAAACATCCTTCACCCGATTCTAAATATGCTTTCTTGATAGAAGTGGAAATGATTTTTGGATTGACTAGTCCATATTCATAAGTCTTCTCATCATAGCTAAAATAAATAGCATAAAACCTTTCAGAGATACCGATTTGAGGAGCAGCGATACCAACCCCAGGACGAATATGATATTTTTTAGCCAAATCGTCATCTTGAGAAATCTTTAAATACTCCACCATATCTAGAATCAATTGTCTCTTTTCCTCCGAAAGAGGCATAGAGACTTCTTGAGCTTTTTGAAATAAAACTGGATCTGGAATCTTGTGTATATCAAATAATTTCATAGTTTTAATTGTATCACTTTCACCAAAAAATAGCAGCAAAGATGTTATAATTAAAGTATGGATTCAAGCGAGTTTTATTTAGAAGAACTGGATTTTATCGAAGAGATAAAATCTTCAGATAGTTATTTGAAGCTAAAGAGATTATCGAAAGAGATTGATGACAATAAAACACTCAATGCTTTAGCTAAAGAAAGAGACGAATGCTATCAGCTAGCTAATGATGCTAAAGATGACAATAAATCATTGCTGATAAAAGCCAAAAAATTAGATGATGAATTGAGAAATCATCCATTAGTAAAAGAGTATTTAAAGCAATACCAAGAGGTTAAAAACATCTTAAAAATCATTGAAGAAGGGATATTATTAAAAATAAAATGATCAGAATTATCGCTGGAAAATATAAAGGACGCTTCTTAAAAGTACCAGATAGCAAAGCGACAAGACCGACGATGGACAAAGTCAAACAGGCTTTGTTTTCAGCGATCAAGGACAAGCCTATTAACAGCGTCTGTCTAGATCTTTTTGCTGGCAGTGGTTCTTTAGGAATCGAAGCTTTATCAAGGGGAGCTAAAAAGGTTTATTTCATAGATAAAAATGTAAAAACATTTAAAACATTAAAAGAAAATGTTACATCAATCGAATCAGATGAAAGCAAGTATGAAGTATTATGTACAGACTATCGTTTGTTTTTAAAAAAACAGCATGATTTGAAATTCGATTTGATTTTTTTAGATCCACCTTATCGCTATGACATCAATCAAAAGATAATAGCGTACCTAGCCTCTTTTAAGCTTCTAAACACCGATTGCATAATCGTGTCTGAACAGGATAATAAAAATATCGAAATACCTAATTTCAGCTTAAAAGATTATCGCTATGGCGAAAAATATGTCGGTTTATACACATGGAGGAACATATGAAGATAGCATGTTATCCAGGCTCCTTTGACCCGATCACAATCGGTCACATCGATGTGATCAAAAGAGCGAGAAAAATCTTTGATAAAGTGATTGTACTTGTAGCAGAAAACAGTGCTAAAAGAAATACATATTTCTTTGATTTAAACGAACGGGTTAATCTAGTGAAAGAAGCTCTTAAAGATATCGATAATGTCGAGGTGACGTCAACAGAAGGGCTAGTAGTCATCAAAGCTCGTGAGCTCCACGCGCAAGCCTTGATACGTGGCTTAAGAGCTGTCACTGACTATGAGGCGGAATATCAAATGCATGAAGTGAACGAATATTTGGCGCCAGATATCGATATGGTCTATTTCATGGCTCACAGAGAGCAGGCTTTCGTCTCTTCCACTAATATCAAAGAGATATTTTTACAGGGACAAAGAATCGATTCACTAGTTCCACCAGTCGTTTTAAAAGCGATGCAAGAAAAAATAGAAAAAAGAAAGTAACAACAATAAGATCAAACAAGACTAAAAAAGCTATACGTCTCTAGGGAGATATATAGCTATTTTTTTATCAATTTTTATTTTTAGTTAGCTCTTTCAGAATAAACGACGAAATCAAAGACATCTAACATCTGTGAATTCATATCAGCTTGACTGGTATAGTTAAGGTCACCGATAGCACCACAGATGACTTTAGTAGGATTAGCGATATCATACTTTTCCTCGTCTTTGTTTTTTGTATAAAGAACAAAAGTCGGAGTAGGGATAGTTCCAGAGCCAGAAGGAGAAGTCAAATCCATTTCGAAAGTTGATTCAGTGACTTCAGAAACGCGATGAGCGTCATCTTGATTGAGATAAGTATCTTTCATATAACTCATCATCTCATTTTGTTGTTCAAGAGTGATGTTCTCATTTTCATAATTGTTAGCAGAACCTTCAGCTTCAGTAGATTTAGAACTGTCATCTGGAACAAAGCTGACATCGATGGTGAACAAACGCAATCTATTATTGATGCCATCTTCATTATTGAATTGATTGAACCAAGTTTCGAGATAGCTTTGAATAGAAGAGCAATTATCGCAGTTAGCTTTCACAAACATGACGACAAAGCCTTCCAAATCTTCAGAAACTAAATCTTTGTATTCATCTGGTAAGTTTGGATCAGTATCTTTCATACCAGTGCCGACAACGCCATCAGCTCTAGATGGATCTTCACCATCAATCATCCTTTGGAAATCATCGAAGGTGATTTCTTTAGACTCATAAAAATGAGAAGTGTTTCTGTTGACCAAGTCAGTGATACCTTGAACGATATAAGGGATAGAAACAACGATACCAACGACTAAACCGACAATCAATAAAACTTGAAGCCATGCAGCGCTTTTAAACCATTCCCAAGCAGCAGTAGCTTTTACTTTCAATTTGGTATTTTCTTTTTTAACTTCGGTCGAGCTCATCAACTTTCCCTCCGATCATAATAAACAAAACTAATTTATAATAAAAATGGTGCCCCGTGCCAGAATCGAACTAGCGATTGGTCCTTACCATGGACCCGTTATACCACTTAACTAACAGGGCTTAGACAGCGTTAAATAATATAGCTAATTAATAATATATTGTCAATAAAACAATAGTTTCTTAATCAACTTTTTTATTTTTTAGCCCTTTAACGCCTTTTGGAACAAAGAAATTGAAGAAGAACGTATATATTTTATCTCTTTTGTTTCATATTTTAAAATATTTACTAATCCGATTTTTTCAGGATTTTTCTTCACATCTTTTTTTCTAGCTATCATCACGGTTCCACTGTCTAAATGTGAAAGATAAAGCGCCAGTTCATAAGCGATATGAAGAACTTCTTCATCTTCTTTACCATCCAGTACTACAATATGGCTTCCTGGATAATCTTTGACATGAATAAAAATGTCATCTTTCTTAGCTATCTTAAAGGTCAAATCTTCATTCTGCAATCCATTCATACCAAACCCAATTTTGCCATTAGTCAAAACAAGATAATGAGGGTCATATGTTCTTCTCTTACTAACTTCTTTAATAGTGTGTCTTCCCTGTTTCTCTTTAATATATCCTTCATGTAATAGCTCGCTCTTCAACTCTAGCAAATCACGTGGAGAGCCATCTTTTATCTCCATCAATTTTTTATCTAAATACGTAGCTTCATCACGCGCTTTTATTATCAAAGAAGATAGTATTTCAATGGCTGACTTAGCTTTTTGATATTTTTTAAAATATGAATTGGCATTTTGAGCAGCATTGAACAAAGGATTTAATGGAATACTATATCCATCTCGATTGAGAACTTTATCTCCTTTTTTGATTTCAGCTTGATAGAGATAGATCATTTGACCATATTCTAAAAATTTCAGATGGTCTTTAGCGGTTTCTAAATCTTTCTGAAGATTTTTCTGTTTTTTTCTAACCACCTTAATGCTCTTTTCAATGAGAGTGATCAGTTCTTTAACTTTGTCTAATTTAGCCAGCTTTTTTTGATCAGAGACCAGTTGAGAATATATCTCACTCGGCTTGATCTTCTTTAGAGTGCTATCAGCAAAGTTATAAGGTAAAATATCTTTACCGCTCAGATATAATTCATGTGAT
Organism: uncultured Bacilli bacterium; assembly: GCA_944371605.1. Lineage (GTDB taxonomy): Bacteria > Bacillota_I > Bacilli_A > RFN20 > CAG-288 > Enterosoma. The sequence continues at coordinate 21,088 of CALVXU010000006.1, read as the reverse complement.
GATAGCATCGCATCTAGTATTTCACAAAGAGGTTGTGTTTTGGCGTTTTCCACTAAACGCTTATAACAAGCATTTGAGAAGAATGGTTTTACATCTTCAACATCATTAATTTTGCTCAAATCTATCTGACGGCTTGGTGGATAAGTATATGAGGCATTTCTAGTTAGAAAAATACCTTTTTCTAAATTAGTTTTCTCTTTATACAAAGAGATGATTTTTCCATAAGGATACGCGATTAAATAAGCATTAGGATGGTTTGGAAACAATTCGATGATGAGATCATATCCAACATTAGTTTCACTCAAATCATTATGATTGCTATCAAAACTTATCGTGACAATTCTTTCACCGGCTAATTTCTCGATGCGTTTGACCTTTGCATAAATCAATTTCTTTAAAGAATTAAAAAACGGTGTATTATTGTCTAATTTCTCATATCTATCAAATGAATAAGTGATGAAAGGGCTTGTCGAATTGAGTGAAAAAATAAACGTCCCGTGCCTAAAAGTGCCATCAGCATTATCAAACGAATAAGGAAAAGCAAAATCTGTTGGAGTTATCGATAATGGTTTGCCAAAAGTAGCACCATCTAGCTGTGTCTTTAATTCATCTGTGATAATTTTTAAGCTCAAGTTATCAAATGCCATATCATTTACCTAACGTGCATAATTTTATCATTATGCTAATAATATAATAAAAACTTTTTTCAGCATTAAATGTTTTGATGATATCAATGGTGATTTTTTTTATCATTCATATCTTCAGTATTTAAAGATTAATCTTCTATCAGAATCACTCATCTTTTTTTGTAGATTCTAAAATAAATACTACAATAATCTAATTGTACAATACTTATAGATATTTATCATAATAATCAAATGATTTTTAAATTTATGCGTTTATATATCAAACAAAAATTGGTTCTAACAGATAAGACTTTAAATATTGGTTTAACTAGATAAGTTCTCGTTTCTTTTAAAATGAGGATTCAACCAAATTACACGCCTTTTGAAGTTCTAAAGGCTTTGATAGGAGATTAGATGATTAAGGTTATAGAACTTTTTACATTCTTATCTCGAGTATTCTCAAAAGCAATAGCAATGATTATAGTACTGATTTATTTAGCAGTTGATATTATTTTCGTTTCCGATATAGTTCTAGCATGTTTTTTTAGATTTGTGAGCTAATAAAAAAGTGGCAATTTATACGCTGTTTCGTAAAAACAAGATTTCAAACACCACTTTAACCGATATCGCATCCGAAAAAGCGGATATTTTAGACTGCTCTGGTAATGCCTTGCTAGCAATATCAAAAAGCTTAGATATATCGGATTGAAGAAATGATTTCTTTAGCGAGTGATCTAAAACTTAACCATCCTCAGTTTTACACAAAGCAATTTCAGAATATAGAAAATCTATATATGAAGACATTGCTTTAATCGATTGTTATAGTGATCAACTAAATAGTTATTTTAATGTTGACGAAGTTGAGCATCTTATTTCATATTTAGATAATAGATAAGTTGCAATAACTGAATTTGATGTATTTAGCATAGTGATAGATAAAACTGTTATTAAGCTCATTTCGATTTTTTCTATCGTCTTAAAAGATTAAGAATTCAATTTTACTTTAGATAATTCAACGTTTTAATTTAAGATGCTTTAATACTTTAAAAACAGCATTTATTTTTCAAATATTCGAACTGATAAATATCTAACTTATCACTAACATTTGATATGTATAAAAATAAATCCAGCACAATTTTCTATATCTGATTATTTTGGCAAAAGAAAAAACATAGTAAGATGTCCAAAAAATAGGACATAAGTTATTTTTAAATTTTCAAATGAAATATAAAAAGATAAAATTATTAAAAAGGGAGGAGAAGATAATGGCAAGTATCAACGTGATCATAAAAGATAAAAACATATTAGAATTAGCGGAGAACGCAAAACAAGGTGACATCATCGAACTAGATAAGATAACCAAAATTGATGTTTCCTATATCAACAAATTAATCAATGACGAAGTTAAAGAAGAAATGAACAAGCGAATACAAGAAAAAGTTGATGAAGCTTTAGAAAAACAAAAAGCAGAGCTAAAATTTAAGTATCAAGAAGAAAGCACTAAACTCAAAGAGAATTGTAATACTACCGTTTTGAAATACGAGAAAGAAAAAAATCAATCTTTAGCAGAAAACAAAGAATCTCTCCATCGGAAAGATTTAGAAATAAATGAACTAAAAAACAAAATAAAATCATTCGAGCAAGATCACAATAAAGATATTGAGCTGCTTAAAGCCACTCTTAAAAATGATTATGAAAAGCAAATAATTCAACTGAAAAATGACAACGCTTCTTTATCGCAAAAATATGAAGCAGAAGAAAAGGCACATAAATTAGAATTGAGACAGCTCCAAGCAGAAGTAGATGCAGATAAAAATAAAGCGCTAAGTGACTTAAAAGAAAAACTGAGCTCTAATTTTAATGAAAAAGAAAAAGAATATCTCGAAAAAATATCTTCATTAGAGCGTCTAAAATCATCTTTGAACATCAAAAACATCGGTGAAGATTTAGAGACATGGTGTGATCGTGAAGTAAAAAACTATATGCAGAATGGCTTTTTTAACTGCACTTGGAACAAAGATAATCTCGTGATAAAAAATGATGATGAAACTAAAGGGTCAAAAGCGGACTTTATTTTTAATATTTTCTCTGACGAGAACCACACCGATTTATTGACATCAATCTGTTTAGAGATGAAAGATGAAAACCCTGACTCTAAGAATAAAAAAACTAACAAAGACTATTATCCTCAGCTTGATAAAAATCGTAAGAAAAAAGAATGTCGATATGCCGTGTTAGTCTCAAACTTAGAAGCAGATAAAGTCAATGATATTCCTATTTATAAAGTTAGCGACTATCCAGATATGTATGTTGTTAGGCCTGCTTATATGATGACTTTTTTAAACATGATCGTATCACTTACAACTAGATTTTCTAAACTGATTCTCGATAGTCAAAAAGAGCAAGCAAAATATCAGTCCTATACAGAACTAAAACAAACATTTGACAGTATTAAAATCACATATTTGGATAAGCCACTAAATGCTTTAAAAGATAAAATCCAAGTTCTTAAAAATCAAAACGAACATATCATCAAGGCCAATAAAGAAATCAGTGATGCTGTAACAAAAGCTGACCAAGCTATCAGTGAAATTCAAACTAAATATATTGATATCATCCAAGAGAAACTAGAGAAATTCGATTTAAAAATATCTAAAGCATATAATAAAAATATTTCTTTAAACTAAAATATCAAACCTCATAATGAGATTTGATATTAATAGTTAGTCTAAAGCGTTTCCGCTAAAGATGGTTTCTATATAGCCATTGATCAAGCCACGGAAGAATAAATCCTTGACTTGTGATTTGGCTTTTCTTTTGTTGTTAAGATTTTTAGAATCTAAAACCTTATTCGAAAAGTTTTTCATCTTGTAGTCCTCCTTTATAGATGTGCCATTCGTCTCGTCTCATATCGGCTCGAATAGAATGGAGAGTAAGTATAGTTAACAAGAACAAAGATTTCAAGAATAATTATTATGAAAGCGCTTATTATTTTTTAATCGAGAACATTACTATGATTAATATTATAAAAGTATAGACATCATTAAGTTGATTTATCAATAATTAGAAATATATATCATTTTCCATCTTATATGTTTATTATAAATTGGTATTAAATTCTTTAAAAAACAATCAAAAAAATGTGTACAATGTGTTTATTTTAGTGAAATTGTATGTCTTAAAAGCGCTTATTTCATCTTAATTAAGTTGAATAGTTTATTAATTTTTGATAAAAAATACATTGTATTTGAGGCAGAAATATAATATGAAAGAAACCGATGTCAAAGATGAGCAATTGAGCATTGATGAACAGAGAATGAAATTGCTCTTCGATACTCATACTATCCAAATGCCTAAATTAAAAGGCTTAGTCATATATAAAGAAAAACCAGTTTATGATTTTTTTAAACGTTTTTTTGATATTTTTTTATCTTCACTATTCATCATTTGCTTTTGTTGGTTATATCTGATCATCGCATTAGCTATCAAAATTTCTGATCGTGGGCCTGTGTTCTTCATCCAGACCCGTGTCGGCAAAAATGGAAAGAAATTTAAGATATATAAATTTAGATCAATGGTCCCGAATGCCGATGTAAAAGTTATTGAGCTTTTAGATAAAAATGAATCATCTGGTCCCTTGTTCAAAATGAAAGACGATCCGCGAGTCACAAAATTAGGTAGATTTTTGCGCAAAACCTCATTAGATGAAATACCTCAGCTTTTCAATGTGTTTTTAGGATCTATGTCATTAGTTGGACCTCGCCCTGCTTTACCTAGAGAAGTCACTCAATATGATGAAGCTCAAACTGTCCGTCTATTAGTCAAACCAGGTATCACCTGTTTATGGCAGATTTCAGGACGTAGTACTATCGGCTTTGAAGGCCAAGTTCAATTAGATAAAAGATATGTAGAAAAAAGAAGCCTTTGGCTCGATTTAAAAATTCTATTCTTAACTATACCTGCAGTTTTTTCTCAAAAGGGGGCTGAATAGTTTTCTACCTAATATTTGATATTTTTGAGCTATAATAGAGAAAAGGATTTTTTGTATGAAAACTGTCATTAAAAATCATTCGTTTCAACTATTATTTTCAATTCTAAGTTTTGCCTTGATGTGCACATCATATTTTTTATCCGATGTCACACATAATTATATTGTGATCATCGTCTGTGGAACACTATTAGCAGTCAGTGCGATAGTCAACTTAATCTTTATTTACTCAAGGAGAAACAAATATCCATCTTCTAGCAAATTATTAAACCGTTTTAAAGAAAGCATCAAGATTAAACAAACAAATTTTCTAAAGCTTTTATTGATAATAGGATATATTGTTTTAGCTGCACACATCGTTTTAATCTTTCTTCTAGGTTTTTTCTTCACCGCTTATGCTAAACAACAACCAGCCTATTTAATAATCACGATGGTCACTTCCCTGATGCTCGGTACTATCCTCTTTTATTTTTTACCATTAAAACAACCTTTAAAACCCAGATATTATCTGTTGTCTAATGATGATGCCAAAAAATTTCTTTCGCTACCTATTGATAAACATCTAAAAATTATCATCGAAAACAATGATAAACTCTATTGCACTTATGAAGATAAGTTCACTATTCACTTCGGTATTGATCTATTGCCATATCTAGACAAAGATAAACGTCAAGCGATTTATCATCGTGAATTATCATTATATAATTCCTCTCTCGGTAAACTGTTATTGCGAGACTCTAGACAAGTCAATTTCTTTACCGGGTTTCTCGAATTCGATTTAATTTTTCATTTTATAAATGTTCTTTTCCTATCAAATATCACTTCAGCGATCAAACTTTCTTTTGAAGAATTACTGAAATTATATGCGGAAAAGATTAATCTGATTAAAGATGAAGGCTTAGATTTGACTGAACGTCAAAATTATTTTTCAGCGATATGTGATATGTCAATCCTCTCGATTCAAAAAGAGATTGACTATCCTTTTAATCCGTTTATGCGAAACGAAAATTGTCCTTTAGACTATTATGAGCAAAAAGCAAAATACATCTCTAATTCCATCAAAAAGAATCATGATCAAATCATACGCCATCTGAAAAATAACCCTCTTCTTTTAAAGCTATCCGATAGATTAAAATGCGAGTTTAAAATAGCAGTACGAACAGAATATCATTTGATAGATTATGACTTGATTAAATATTTTGATATTTTATACTACCAGTCTCATAAAAAGAATTATGAATTAGATAGAAAAAGAAAGCACCTCCCAATCATTCAATATTTAGAAAAGCCTTTTTCAATAATGCCTTCACTAGATTTATCAGCTTTAGGGTTCTCATATGCATATCTAGGCGATATTAAAAAAGCTAAAAGTTATTATCAAGAAAGCTTAGCAATCAACCCTAACAATGCTTTTGCTTTATTTCACTTAGGTGAAATTTTAATCAAAGAAGACGATATTAAAGGAAAAGAATTATTAGAAAAAAGTTACCAGATAAATCCTAACTATCTAGAATCGTGTTTAAAGCTCATCGATAAATATCAGATTCGAAATCAACTATTTCTCGAAAAAAATGATAGCGATAATAACTCAATATTAAAGATTAAGCAACGCTTAGATAATAAAGAAAAAGCTGAATTAACTTCTAATAGCGTGATAAAAGAAGATGATTTATCTGATAAAGATTATAAGTTGATCACTGACCTAGCTAAAAATTTTAGTAGCTTATCTCTCATCAAAGTGATCAAGCAAGTTTTAAAAGATAAAGTCAAACATTATGTCGGACTATATTTTGATCCAAATGGTGATGAGATCGATAAGTATGTCTGTTTCAATGCTTTTTATTACCTCCTTGATAATTTTGATTTGAAGCCAGAAGAAAATAATTTCTTTCTATACACCTTAAAAAGCAATAAGAAAAAATATGATGTATATTCGAGCTTTTTAAATAGTGATATATCTAAAACAATATATAGAAAGGAAAATGATTAGTATGGTTGAAATAGTAAAAGCACCAGTCAATTCCAAAAATATTCTTATCTTATCTGTGATTTTAAAAAGTATCATCATTTTCTTTCTGCTCATCGGTTTTACTATCACCATCATTGATGCTATCAAAGATCAAAGCGCCTTGATTTTCACTTTTTTTACCATCATTTCTAATTTCTTCATCCTGATCAGCACAATCATTTTCCTTGTTTCCGATATCGGACGCTATTTCCATAAAGACTGGTATGGCAGCCGTCTCTTTTTTGATATGCGATTTTTTGCCTTAATCGCTATCACTATGACAGGATGTCTATTCGATTTCATACTAGTTCCTGTCGGAGGAACTGATCTTCTCAACTCCTTAGATTCGGTCTCTTTCCATGTTATAGTCCCCTTCTTTTCAATGGCTGATTTTTTAGTGTGTAACACCGTTTATAAAATCAGAATCAAAGATATCCTTTTATCTTTGATTTATCCGATATGCTATCTAGCATTTATCATGACGTTATCTTATTCAGGCGTCAGATGGGTAGATACTATGACTCAAGGTGTTGCCTACGCACCTTATCCATTTTTAGACTATCACGCAAATACTTGGTTTGGTAAAGGAGAATATATCGGTGTGTTTTATTGGGTGATCATTCTACTCGCCGCCTTTTTAGCCCTCGGTTTCGCCTATAGATTGTTTCAATACGTCATCAAGCGAAAACACATTCATATTTTTAGATAAAAAAGACCAGAATCGATTGACGACTCTGGTCTTTTAATTTCAAAACATCGGTATCAAATCAATCTAGCAGATAGGTTTGTGGATCATATGGGAGAGAGACTGTCACAGGTTCATAATCCGAGCAGATTCTCATCATACCAGAACATGCCAATAAGAATAATCCCATTCCGAATTCAGGTGTGAATCTTTCGCTGAAAGATTCACTCTTATATGATGTCGGAGAAGAACCAGTGGTCTGCATATATCCGATTTGTCCATCGGAGAAGGAACAGTTTTCAATGATGCCATCATAAGCTTTCTTTACCACGGGATAATAGATATCACTATCTAATAATCCTAGTGATAACCCGATGCAATACGCATAGATAAACCCTGAAGTACCTGTGACTTCTTTACCGCCATAATAATCTGGATCGATGATAGAGGCATTCCAAGTACCATCAGTTCTTTGATATCCATAGATGCTATCAGCCATTTCTAAATAATCTTGTTTATAAGTGTTATAGATTTCTGGGAAACGCTCCTCATCAAGATATTCTAATTGTTTAGCGAGAGCAGCTAAAACCCATGCGTTTCCTCTCGACCAAAAAACAGGATATTTTTCACCGGTATTCGGATCGGTGTTCCCAGTGTTTTGATTCAGCATCTTACCATCACGATACCACAAATGATAAGTCTCATTATATAAACTGCTCTTAAAATAATTATAGGCATCAAAAGCCGTCAAAACATAGCTATCATCACCAGTCAATCGCGATAATAATGTATAGCTGTTTAAAGCCATATACAAAGCATCGCACCACCAAAAACCTAGATGTGTCCAGTCACGTGATTTATCATACCAAATATCATCGCTTGGGAAAGAACCTGCTTCCCAATTCATACAATAATCGATATTAGCTTTAGTATCACTGACTTTATATTCAGCATGTTTTAATTCATCTAACAACAAATAGCTCTCACCTATTTGAGCATGATCAGCATGTGGGGTATGCTTTCCTTCATGATTGAGATAAGAGAATCGTTCTCCGACACCTCTCATGAAGTAATAACTATCCATATCACCAGTGGTCAAGAATGATTCTAGCAAACCAGAATAATAAACAGCGTCCTTCCAATTATCATCATCAATTTTCACTTGCATCTTTGAAGTGCCATTTGAATCGATGATTTCATACTTACTGTTTTCAGTTTTATCGATGAACCAATCATTCACCTCATCCATCTTTGTTTTAATATCAGATACTTGATAATCATCAGTCGTAAACTTTCCTTGTTCTTTTCCGCCGAAGTTAGAATGGAAATAAGTTTTGACAGCTAAAGGATTATTATTGACGATTTCGACACCATTAGCTTTGATCTCAGTCAAAGCTGCATATCCTTCTGAATCAGCATTCTCAACAGAAACGATATCTTTGATGCGCAATGAATTTGTGAGAACTTCTTTTTCTAATGAGAACTTTTGCTCACCACCTGTTTTAGTAAAACTTAACTTTTGTTCACTGCCATCAGAAAATTCAACTGTAGCACTCTTCCAATATGTATCATGTTCTTTAGTACCAGAATAGTCAGCCCTGAGAACAAAGACTAATTCACTCAACAAAACATCGCGACCAAAATAAATGATAAATTCAGCATCACTTTTTTGATCATATCCCCAAGATTGATACGGATAATCACCATGTCCATCTGAATCGACAGAATTGTCAATTGCATTTCTTGCAAAAAATTGCGCATCATTTCTTGTAACACGATTTGCATATGCGTGAGGATATGTAGCAACTTCTCCTTCGTATACAGCTGTCGAATCTGTTAAATGACCGCTCAAATCATTTGCTTCTTGATCATTGATCTCATCGGCATACATAAAGTCATAAGGATTAGAAGCAAGGTTTCTAACAGTTTTAGACGTCACTTCCTTATCACTAGCTACACGGGCTTCAAAGTGGAAGTTATTACCTGAAAAGACACCGTTAGGATAAGTTTTTTGAATAGTGGTTGATGGTATTTGGAACACAAAATTTCCCGAAGGAGAATAAAGCAACTGTTCGCCTAGACCATCAAATAAATCGATGACTAAATATTGATAATCAGAAGTCACTTCTATGACATCATTCACATTTAAACTACCAGAATAATTAAGTTCATTCTTACTAGAGGATAAAACTTCTCTTCCGCGTATTAATTTGATCAAAGTATCAGTCGAGGCGTTTTCAACCTGTTTGATCGTCTTTGTATTCCCATATGCAGTTTGGATGACCCTTTCTTCGACACCATCCGGTTCAGAATCTGGCAAGTCTGGTTTAGAAGTAGAAGTCGAGGAAGATGGTTTATCTTCACCAGTATCGCTGGAAATAGGTCGAGAAGATTCAGGCGTCGATGAATTTACACCACTTGCACTTGAAGAAGAAGTGCCTACGCAAGAGACAGTTGTGACTAAAGTGGAAGTCAACAATAACGAACAAATCAATAAAGATATTCTTTTATTTTTCATACCTATAATTCCTATTCATAGTCTTTTAAAACCAAAGTGGTTTCATCATCAGCATAAACACCTAAACGATCACCATAGTTGCGATATCCAGTTTCTCCATCGCCTTTATTTTCATCATCTTTATATCTTCCAGCCATAAAAGTAAAATTTCCATTGTCCAAAGCTGAATTGACATGTTTAGACATAGCCACATCATTAAAATACACACGAACATCATTCACATATATTTTTAAAGTCACACAGTGCTTAACTCTTGTGAACGCAAAATCGATACGATTATCCTCACCATAATTATAGTGAGATAAAGAAGTGGCTAATACTTGATCAGTTCCTCCGCCTTCAGCACTTGAAATAGTCATTTGATCTTCAGCAAAGCGAACCATGAGAGCCATTTGATTTTCATCAGCTAAATCAAACAAAGTCTTATTTCCCATCAAGAGACCAAAGTAGAATCCACCATTAGAATTAGCACTTAAAGTATAAGAGAATTCTTGACCATCAACATGGTTATTCACTTCAGCACCGATATTATTACCTGGTTCATATACACTGCCATCATTCTTTTTATATTTGACGCAAAACATTTGTAGTCTTGAATAATTGTCAGAAGTGAAAGTGACAGTTCCATTATCTTCATCAATAGTCGGTACAGATGCTCCTGCTTGATTAGGATTCACATCCCATACACCTAAAAGATTAGGTTGATTGGTTGTTCCATACCAATCTTGGGAACCGATAGGCATATTCTCTCTACTTCCAGTTTTCACAGTGAATGAGACGCTGTATTTGTCCTCATAAGTCACAGTTAAAACATCGTCATTTAATACACCCTTTAAATCATCAGAAGTCAATGTCAAAACTTCACCTAGAGTGGAAGTAGCAGTGACTTCAATACCGCTTAAATCCACCTCTTTATCAGAAGAGTAATCCAATTTTGTTGGTAATTTATCAATCTTTAATTCATAAGAAACCTCATTGACAGTGATGTTTAGAACAGTTGTCTTTCCTTGATAGCTGATGGTCACATCTTCATCATCTACAGTCAATGCTTCCTTTTTATCATAATCATATCCGGATTTTATAACTTCAGTCGCGATATTCTTACCGGCATAGCGGACTGCTAGTTCTAATCCAGTCGGATCAAACTTTTCCCCTTCGTGATAAACTAACTTATCAGGTCTTTTTACTATCATGATAGAGGCTACTTCTTCAGTTTCAGTTAATGGCGTCTTTTCATTCAAATGATTGTCATTCAACTGATTGGAACAAGAATTCATCATCGGAAAAACTGCTAACGTCAATAGCGATGTAAGAGCAAGTCTCAAATTACGTTTCATCAGGAACTACCTCCAATTCCTTTTCTATAAGCAATTTTAATGATAAAGAAAGTTATAAAGAATTGCAATTTAGATTTTTATCTTTGCAATTGTATAAAAAAATTTAGATTTAGCTAAATCTATTTCATCAATTAAATGAAGTGATTCTAAATGATTCATCGATCAGTCCCAATAATATGTCATCAGCGATTGAATCATCTAAGGAAAGAGTGATCCAATTCTGCTTATTCATATGATAAGCTGGATAATAACCCTTCTTATTTTTTAATAGTTCTTTTATTTTTTGCTTTTCTAATTTGAGATTAATTATTTCAATTTCACCTGATGTGTCAGCGATTTTATTTTTATTTATAAGTATGATAATCGCAAACCATCTCTTATTATCCTGATGTCTAAAAACACCATAGCTTGGATGTTTCGGCCATAAAAATTCTGGATAAATATGATATGTCTCATCGATATAATCTAAAATCATCATTCCTTGTTTTGAACAGAAATAGCGATTCACAAAACACTTTGTTTTGATATCATTCAATAGAATCTCATAAGCCTCACGCACTTTTAACACAAAGCCATCCGTAAAAGCACTATTTTTAATATTTGAATATTCTTCTCCTGTGTCTGAATCAACAACTTTACTAGTAACTATGGAATTTTTATCAACAATAATTGTTGCTTTAAACTCGTTATGAAAAAAGGTTTTATTGAAGACATAATGATTATCAATCAAGATGAAGCCATATTGTTTCAACCGATTGAAATCAGCTATAGATTTTTTGAAAATCTCTTTTTCAATCTCTAACATATACTATTTTATTTTGTCTTAGCAGACAGTTCTTTCTCTTGCTTCACTAAATTTCGGTAAGCTTCTTTATAATAGTTGATCAATCTCATCCTTAAATTATTCGGCTTGATGACATAACACTCTGAACCGAATCTACTAAAGTATTGAGTCAATTGATCAATCGAACATTTAAAGAAATAATGATTTCCTTCAATCCGATCGACAACAGGGCGGTAAACATAGAAGCTTTTGAAATATTTTTGTCCTTTTTTAGTCAGTATAACTTCGGCTTCTTGATCATTATCTAAATAAAGATATTGAGGGCCATACATCATCATTCTTTCAAAATGACTCCTATCCTTTTCATCAAACACAGCTTCTTTATCAGTTATGATACAATCTTGAATTTTAGAAAGCCTAAAAGTACGATAAGATTTCTCATCTTTACAAAGTAAATAATTATAGGTTTCTTCTTTGACAACTGAGAATGTATACGGAGATGTCGAAAATCTATTTCCAGCATTAAAACGAGTAGCTATATATACTTGTTTTCTATCATCGATGGCTTTTGAAATCTTTTGATAGATATCTTTAAAAATAATTCTCTCCCTCTGATATTGTGGCAAAGAACAGTAACGATAAAAGAGTCTTCTAAAAAAGTCAGACAACGTTGATTTAGAAAGAAGATTATTCTCGATATAGTCGATAGCATAAATGCTTTTTTTAGTCGGTCGAAAAGAGATGGTTTCAGAATAAGATTCTTTTTTTTGATAATTGTTATAATACATTTTTAAAACTTGATTGATGAATTTATCAACATCTTCTCCCACCAAGTTATATTTTTTAGCTTGAATTCTTAATAGTTCTCTTTCATTTTTTTCTTCTTTCATGAATTGTTCAAAATATGCGATGATTAAAGAATTGATAAAACTATTTTTATTTAAGCTGAGATCTTTTTTTAAAAACTCAAATGATTCGATATCTCTGTCCAAGATTTGGTTAATCTCTTTAGGCACTGCGATCTTAATTTTTTCAAAGCTTTCTAACATATACCCCTCTTTATGTGGTCTATTTATATATAATTTTATTTAATTATTCCGATATTTACAATATTTTTTGTGGTATATTTTCAATTCAAAACTGTCAATTTTGAATATTTTCCTATTCCTTTAAACTATTATCAAGACACATACAGCAATCACAAAAAAACTTAAAAAAGTGTCTTGGAATAAAGGCGCATACAGCAATAAAGCATTTTTACAGAAATAGTATGTGTTACTAAGGCGCCTTGTTGACTTAAAAAGGAGGAAAACACACATGACAAACAATAGATCAGCATTGACCACAACTGAAAATGGGGATATCGCCTATTGCACGGCAGGTGATGTTTTCCTCGATTTATTCAGCACAGTAGGTGGCAGCCGAAATAATTTAAAAGTAGTCAAGCCTCTCTTCAATAAAGCTTTGAACATCGACTTGAGAAAATCCATAGCTTTAATGCTCTATACTAGAGATATCAAAAATGGTTTAGGTGAACGAGAAGTTTTCCGCTGCATGTATGAAATATTGGGAAATAAAAATCCAATAATAGCTGCCAAAATGATTGAAACCGTCGTCAACTATGGACGTTATGATGACATTTTGAGTTTAATCGACACTGAAGCTCAGCCATATTTGATTAAACATCTTAAAAAAACTTTGAAAAATGATAGAAAGAATCAAAAAAGTAACATATCTTTATTATTTAAATGGCTTCCCTCAGTCAATTGTCATAACAAACAAAGAAAAGCTTTAGGCAAAAAGATTGCAAATCTTTTAGGGATGACAGAAAAAAGCTATCGCAAATGTCTCTCAATGCTTCGTAAAGGACGTATAATCGAAAACGATTTACGAAAAATGGACTATTCTTTTGACTATCAAAAAGTCCCTTCATTAGCTATCAACAAATATCGTGAAGCTTTTAAAAGGAATGATGGTGTCAGATATCAAGAATTCATTTCTAATGTCAAAAAAGGAAAAACAAAACTTCATACCGATACACTTTATCCATATGATATCATCAGAACTTATTCTTCTGAAATGTGTGAGATTGATCAAGAGATGATGGAAGCTAAATGGAAGAATATGAAGATGTCTTTACCAGAGCTAAAAAAAACCATCGTCGTCAGAGATGGTTCCGGTTCCATGTGCTCAAACAATAAACATCCCCTTAATGTCTCGACTTCATTAGCGATTCTTTTTTCAGAGTATCTAGGAGGAGAATTAAAAAACTCATTTATCACTTTTTCATCGAATCCTGAAATCGTTAACTTAGATAAATGCAATAATTTATATGAAAAATTAAAATTGACATATAAATATAACGATTGTTCCAACACAAATATCCTCAAAGTATACAATCTCATCGCCAAAAAAGAGAAGAACATGAATAAAGATGAGCAAATCAAACGAATAATCATCATTTCAGATATGGAATTTGATTATGGTGTAGCCGATGTTCCCACTTATGAAACATTCAAACAGATATTTGCTGACAAAGGATTGATAATCCCACAGGTCATCTATATCAATGTCTGTTCTCACAGCATTCATTTTGCAGCGACGAAAGATGACCAGGTGATTCTAATTTCCGGGGCTAGCAAAAATTTAGTTTCGCTTTTAAATAATACCACCGATTTCACTCCATTATCTTTGATGAACAAAGCACTGAACCCTTATTATCAAGTAGTAGACAAAATATTAGGAGGCAAAAAATGATAGTTTTGAACGGAAAATATACTTCAGCCAAAATATTTGCTGATATTTATACTTCTGATTTGCTTGAACAGATCAACAGACTTTTGGATTTAGATTATTTAGAAAATTGCCAAATATCTATCATGCCTGATTGTCATGTCGGAGAGGCTGCTTGCATCGGAACTACGATCAAAGTTAAAAATAGAGCTATCGCACCAAGCTTAGTAGGAGTGGATATCGGCTGCGGTATGACTTTAGTTCGTCTGCCTATCAAAGAAATTGATTATGCTTTAATTGATGACATAATTCATCACTCTGTACCAGCTGGTTTTAACATTCATCAAGATAAACTAGTCTCTTTTGACGAATTTGATAATCTCAGTTTTTCATCTCAAGTCAAAGACTTAAAAAACTATATCGAATGTTCATTAGGAACTTTAGGAGGAGGGAATCATTTCATCGAAATCGATAGAGATGAAAACGGATTTCTCAATCTTTTGATTCATTCTGGCTCTCGCTATCTAGGTGTTTTAACTAATAAATATTATGTAAAAAAAGCTAATAGCTATCACCACGATCAAATAAAAAATAATGAGAAGAGAAAAGAGCTCATCAACCAATTAAAGAGCAGTGGTAATGCGAAAGAAATTGAAAAACAATTAAAAGCGTTTGATTTAGAAAATCAAAAAAATGACATCTTGTCAACCGACCTATATCCAGTTGTCGGCGACGATTTTGACAATTATATTCACGACATAAAAATAGTTCAACATTTCGCATCAATCAATCGTCTACTGATCGCTAAGACTATTTTAAACGCCTTAAAGATTTCATTTGATAATTGCATGATTCATGAATGTATTCATAATTACATCAATACTGATGATATGATTTTGCGAAAAGGAGCTATCAGTGCTTATAAAGATGAATTTTTAATCATTCCTATCTCTATGAGAGATGGGGCGATAATCGCCAGTGGTAAAGGAGATGCTGAATATAACTATTCTTGTCCACATGGGGCCGGGCGCTTACTCTCTAGAAGAGAAGCTAAAAACAAGATCACTTTAGAACAATATTCAAAATCTATGAAAGGAATCTATTCAACATCTATCAATGAAAACACTATCGACGAATCTTGCTTTGCCTATAAACCTTTAGAAAGCATCATCGACAACATTCAAGAATCTTGTGATATCAAAGAAATTATTAAACCTACTTATTCTTTTAAAGCTGGATAGTGTTTTATATGAGTGTAATCTAAATTTTCCTCTGCTGCATCGAGTTGATATAAGACAAAACTATATTAATTAAATAAAGCACTTAATAAAAACAAAAACATGCAAATATTTAATTTGAAATATTTTCATATGAGCTTTTATTATGTCTTAACATTTATCAATGCATTTATACTCACTTCAATCTAAGCAAAACAATCATCTAAAGTCCTGCTGAAAAGTATTTAGTGCTTAATAAGTTGTGTCGTTTGTCAGTAAGATGCCTTATTGTCTCAACAAGCAAGAATTTAGACAATTATTATGAAAATCACTCAGCTTTATATAAAGCTGAGTGAATAACAACTTATCTTTAAAAATTGAAATCAATTTAGTGGCTCACGTATTGTTTCAACATAGGGTGTTGGATTATATTCGCCAGGAACTTTACTAGAAATAACACCGCCTCCTGTGATATTACCAAACATCTCACCCCAGCCATTTTCATAATTTAAATATTCTTGGAAATCATTATAGTGATTATATGTATAAAAAACATATCTATCTTCAGGCTTTACTTCTTTCCCAGTATCGGCATAGTACCTAGAATAAACAATTCTTGCTGCTCCTCTGACAATTTCCTTTCCGTCATTATATAATTCTGGTTTCCATTTTGGATCACAGTCTGTTCCAGTAGTTCCTATATCAATTTCATAATAAATAAGATTTCCATCGCATCCAGAAATTTCAGGGAGTTCTGGCTCATAAGGATAGCCATCTGTGTCTCCAGAAAACTCGCTGTTATTTAATCTCAAATATTCTCCCCAAACGGAACGACTAGGATTAGCTGATTTATTTGAAGTATAATTTATTGGAATGTCACCCCAAGCATAGATATAAGCAGCTACTTCTTCTAGGGAAGTATATGCAGCACCATAATAGATATCAAAAGCTTTATCACCATTTGCATCTAATACAGTATAAGTACGATTATTATTTGAATAATTCATCGTTGTATTATGAATCAATTTACCGCTTTTGCTAGGCTGATACGAGGAAACGGTGGGTTCTTGATCTGGGACTTCTATCCAACCTGACATCAAATCACATTCACTTCTATACATCGCATCGGTGTAATCAGTAGCACGAGTATAATCATCATAAAATTGATTTTTATCGATATCTAAGTAAGGATTACCACCGATAACCGAAATAGTTAATGTGTTAGAAATTAGACCATCTTCATTATATAAATAGAAATCGGTTTGGCCTATTTCATCACCATTAACGAATATATCTCCAACTGCAGAAGTATTAATAGATATAATGCTAGAATCTTCAATCCACCATTTTAAATCTGATTTATTCCCTGAATAGTTGCGAATAGAAAGTCTTTCATGTTCTCCAGCTATTATCGATGAAGACACGGAGATATCAAAATCATAAATAGATAAGTCAATAATATCAGACAAATAGCCATGACATTCAGCTTGAAGTTTCGCAGTTCCAGATTTCAATGCAGTGATTTGATTTCCTTCAATAGAGACCAAATCTTGACCTTCTATGACGTTCAATACAGCGTCATCAATATAGTCTTCTGGATCGACTGAAATAGATGCAGGGATAGTTTCACCGGTTCTCATCGTTTTTTTATCGATTGAAAGGTATATAGAATCAATCTCATATTCCTTCGAATTGACAAATATATCAATCTTAGCTTGGGCATCTCCAATCATTGCGATTATAGACGTGATGCCTTCTTTGATAGCGGTGATTAAGCCATCAGAACTGACGGTTGCCACCTGCTCATTTTTAGTGGCATAAACAACTTCATTTTTGTCAGCATTAGAAACCTCTATTTCTAATTGCAATGTATCACCGACATTCAATCTAGCCGTTTTTCCATTTAAAATAGTGATTTCAGAATTATTTTGATTGTTTGACAAAGAAGATTCGCTTGTCCCACTTCTAAAGAAGTCGCATGAAGACATTACTGAAGATGTAAGAAGCATACAAATAGTAGCTAAAGAAATAAATTTTATTTTTTTCATAGTGAGAATATTGAAACACGCATGACTGAAGATTGCAAATTTAATTGAACTTTTTTAAATCAAAAGACATTCTTAGTCATTTGCGTACATTAAAATTTAAAGTGTATTTCTTTGTCTTTTCTAAAATATAATGCATCCTCAAAATTATGTATTTCTAAATCTATTACAATATAATCTAGTGACAAAGATCATTTAAATAGGAGGTCAATGCTTTGAAAAACATTAAAAGCTTAATAAATAATTATCAATTCTGTTGCCCGACAAAGCTCTTTATCGGTCAAAACAATACCACGGAAATAGGCAAAATCATTTCACAAGAATATGGTTTTCATAAAATATTTCTGGTCTATGGGAGCGATAGAATAAAAAAGAATGGAATATATCAAATCATCACTCAATCTCTTGAAGAAAATCAAATCAGTTACGATGAGTATTGTGGTGTCGAAGCCAATCCTGATATTAAAGTTGTAAGAAAAATAGTCGAGAGATTAAGAGCCTTTAATCCAGAATTAATCTTGGCCATCGGCGGAGGCTCAGTCATCGATACATGTAAATCAGCAGCTCATGGATATTACTATAATGGTGATCCTTTAGACTTTAATAAACATAAAGTTCGACCGTTGAACACACTTAAAGTCGGTGTGATTTTAACAATCGCCGCTTCCGGATCTGAAATGTCTGATTCTTGTGTCATATCTGACAGAGAAAAGAACTTTAAGGGTGGATTTAATGATGAATCAAACTATCCTTTATTTGCTATCTTAGATCCAACTATGACATATTCGTTACCAAAAAAGCAATTAGCTTTTGGCCTTATCGACATGTTTTCTCATTCTTTTGAAAGGTTTTTTTCTCCTTCAGAAGAATATGAAGTCGCAGATTATTTAGCACTAGCTACAATGCGAGCTATCATTGATATTTCAAAGTCAGTGCTCACTAAAGAAAATGATTATTCATCAAGAAAAGCGATGATGTTATTAGGCGCTATTTCACATAACGGCATAACAAATGTCGGTAAAACAAAACGCTTTATTGTCCATCAAGCTGAACATTATCTTTCAGGAATCTATCCTGATCTCATCCATGGCCAAGGCATCGCTTTATTACTCCCAAGCTTCATCAAAACGAATTCGAAATTCTTAGAAGAAAAAATACTGCTTTTTAATCAAATAGTTTTCTCACAAAAAGACGCTTCTGAAAAGCCATTACTAGAATACATATCATCTCTTCCAATAGTTCACTCATTTTCAGATTTAGATTTTGAAATAAAGGCTGAAGATATCACTCATGCGGAGAAAATGTTGCACATAAGATGAAGATTACTAATAAAAATAGTATAATTCTATAGTTGTTTGTGCTATTCAGGGAGGTATAACCCATGGAAGAGAATAAATCTCTCAAAACTAATGAGAAGACTTTTTTACAACGAAATTTATCGTGGCCTCTATTCTTCTTTTTAATCGCTTATGTTGTAGGCATGTTTTTTGCTCAAAAAGCGACAGCGAATTTAGTGCCGAAAGACACTGATAAGACCGCCTATTTCATCGTTTCTGCAATCGTCGGTGTGATCATGATGGCTGTATTTTATAATTTGACTAAATTTATTGTTGCAAAAGTCTGCCATTACAAAGTTTTCTATTTTTCCTTTTTAGGTATTGTTTACGAAAATGACAAAAAAAGAAAAATCTCTTATGACATCGTAAGAATAACTGATTTTGCTATGCAATTTGCACCTGAAGATGAAAATATTGAAAGAAATCCACGACCGATTTTCTTAGGCGGTTTAATCGGTTTTGCATTATATTCGATAATCAGCTTATCTCTCTTTTTCGCTCTTTCATTCGCCGAGAATAATTCGATAATCGGTTGGGGTGCTCTCTTCTCCTTGATTTTCGGACTGATGTTTATCTTCTATGAATGGATACCTTTGAGACAAGATTATCCAACTGATGTCTTCAACTTATTGATGACGACTGGAAAAGATAATCAAAAAGCCTTTAACATCGTTCAGATCAATAACATGCATGATGTCGATGGCGAGAACTATCTAGTCGCCGAGTTCAACGATTATTCCAATTATTATAAAGCTCAAGTCCTGTACTACATCTATCTTGATTTGCTCTACAAAAATGAGTTAGAAAAAGCTGTCAAGATTTTAAGTGAGATGAAGGCACATATAAATGATTTACCTGATACAGTCAAATACCTACCGATCGCCGAGTCGATGTATCTACGCTATTTAGTAAATGATGACGCTGGCGCTAATAGTCTTTATAATTCTTTGAATAAAGATGACAAAAAATTTGTTCGCAACCCTATTCAATTATCAGGTTTCAGAACAGCTATCTTAGTTATTTGCAAAAATTCAGATGATAAAGAAATCATAAATAATCTTATTAAAAAATATCAAGATATGATTTCCAATTCTGCTGAGTCTGAAAGAGTCGCTTCAGAAAAGAGATTATTCAAACAAGCTTATGAATCAATGCGAACAGCTCGTCCAGAACTCAACTTACAAGCTTTAGATTAATTTATTGCAGCTAGAGAAATCTAGCTGCTTTTCATATAAAATAGTTTCTCCCTTGTTTTTTCATTGTTTTTATCTATAATAATTCACACTGGGGATGTTCTGGTTTCGACAGGCTAGGAAGATCTTAGAGGGCAGTGGAGTGGTGACCTTATCACCGGCAAAAGACAAATGCCAATAAACCTGTCATGTTCCGTGCACCGGCTATGATGGCCGCTGCTTGCTGCTAGTCTCTAGTAGTTAGCATCTTTTGAGGGCCAACAGCGCCCTCCGCACACCCAAATTTGATTTCTTAAGTCGTCAAATTTGGCTTCTTAGACTTAAGGTTATCTGTCGAGTTTCATTTCCTTGGCTTATAACTAATCAGAAATGATAGATCAACTATTAACGCTTCAGATTATAGTTGATTGAAATTATTCTGAAGCTAAACTGTAGGCCTCTCTGAAACGCTTAGTTTGGACGCGGGTTCAATTCCCGTCATCTCCACATATTAGAACGACATGTCTGATACAAACTTAGAACTTCTAAGGGTGTGCAGACTTTTTTTCTTTTATCTCTCCAAGGTCTTAATGAATAGCGATTAATCCCTAATGCTCTTGCAGTCTTAGATAATTGTC
>CALVXU010000005.1 GCA_944371605.1 uncultured Bacilli bacterium | reverse complement strand
GTGCAATTGGTTCAAACCAATTTTCTTTAAATTCAAACCATTCTCTTTCTTTTGAAAATTGTAATAATTCAGACAATAACTCTTTAATATTCATATTTATTACCAACTTTTATTACCAATGTAATTTGGTCAAATAGTTGGTAATAAATCAAATTGAACTTGTACAAACATTATTTTTCATAACGCAGGTATCATTTTTCTTGTAGAGATACGTTTTGCTAGTAGGCTTTCATTTTTCTAGTAGAACTAATTTTTAAAAATTCCTCAGTTCGAACGAGTTTTCATCTACTAGAAAAACGCTTGAAATGAAAAAAGCCCGATTTCTCGAGCAAATATCGTTCATTTTGAGACCATTACTTTGTATCAAAATGTTAGTTATAAGATGTGTTTTCTAATCGGGAATACTGAAAGAATCAAATATGTAGAATCTTAATAGTTGCAAATAATAGCTTTTGTTTTAGATATCGAAATATTAAATTTAATTCGAATTAATAATTCGATATATTAGAAACAACTTATTTTTCTAATTCAAGAAGTTCTTTAGCAATCAATCCGGATAAATACGCATTATTTTTAATTAAAGCAATATTAGATTCTAACGATTTACCGCCAGTAAGACCGACGAGTTTATCCAAAAGATATGGTGTGACTTGCTTGCCGTGAATATGATCTTTTTGCATCATTTTTAAAGCTTCTTGAATCTTTTGATCCATAAATTTAGGATCTAATGAATAATTTTCAGGAATCGGATTGACGATCAGCGACCCTTGATGCAGGCCTAAATCTTCACCGATTTTTATCATCTCAGCGATTTCTTTAGCTGAAGAAGCTGTTAAATCTAATTTATATTCAGATGTCCTAGTATAGAAAAGAGGTAAACAGTCGGTTCGATATCCGATGACTGGAACACCTTTAGTCTCTAAATATTCTAAAGTTCTAGGAATATCTAAAATAGCTTTAGGTCCCGCACAGATAACATTGATAGGTGTCCTAGAAAATTCTTCTAAATCCGCAGAAACATCCATCGTCTCTTCAAATCCGCGATGCACACCGCCTATTCCGCCAGTAGCAAAAACACGGATATGAGCCAATTCAGCTAAAATCATCGTAGCTGCGACAGTGGTCGATCCAGTCAATCCTTTCATCAAGCAATACGGGATATCTTTTCGCGACACTTTAATAGCATCATGATTTTGACCAAGAGCGATGATTTCCTCTCTTGTCAAACCTATTTTTATCTCACCATTGATGATGCCGATAGTATACGGTTCGCCTCCAGCTTTTCTGATCTCTTCTTCACAAGCTAAAGCACATTCAACATTTTGAGGATAAGGCATTCCATGAGTCAGAACAGTCGTCTCTAAAGCGACAGCTTTTCTATCCCTTAAATCAGGGATGTTCTTCAATAGATTTTCTTTTGTCATTGTCAGTTATCTCACTTTCTTGTAAATCGATAGATAGCATGATAGTGATAAATCGAACCTGGTTTAAGAATGAAAGGGGATAAAGGCGAGCATTGTGGTTCAATGGCAATCGCTCTTCTTTTCTTCTTATTGATACCATTAGTGAATTCAACATCAGACATCGTATCATCTAAATAGATGTTGCAAGCTTCATAATCAGTAAAACATTCTAGTTTCAAAGAATCATTTTCTAAAACGATTTGAGGCTGAGAAATGCTTGTCTTATCAAAAAGAAAAACGTCATCCATTGGCTTAGCTTTATTACCAGAACCCAATTTTTCTTTGATCAATGATGGCTCTCTAAAATCCAAAAAATCAGGTACAGCTTTAAAATGATCAATTAATTTTGTGCCGTTTTTGCTCACACCATATTTGGATGCATTTATCATCAAAGAATAATTGTTGACATCTATGGAATTGAAGAAATTAAAATACATATGATTTGATAAAGAAAGGATGGTGTCATCGTCTGACTGAGCGATAAAATCGATTCTTAAACAATCTTCATCATGCAAAAGCGTATACGTTATAGTGATTTTGACATTTGCTGGAAAACCAGCCTCTAAATTAGGAGAAGTATAGTTGAACATCACATATGTTTTATCGCTTCTAGTGACGATGATAGAATCAAAATCTTTGAATGTTAATGACTCTTTTAAGCCACCATGCAAACAGACGCCTGGCTCATTCTCTACTAAATCATATTCATGATAATTAATATTTAACTTATTAGAAATACGTCCAGCCACTCGACCTAATGTTTTACCAAAGCATTGCTCCGAATTAAGAAAAACATTTTTATCACTAGGAGACAAAATAAGTGGCTTATTGTCTAATGTTAAGGAATATATACCTGCACCAATAGAAGAGAATGTCCCCTGTAGTCCACGGCCATTATCTATAGTCAGATAACGGGACTCAGTCAAATTCTCGCTCATATTATTTATTTTTGTTCAGCTGGTTCACTAGGAGCAGGTGTATTTTCAGCTGGTTCAGCCATTCCTTTGAGAATACCAGCTTTAAAATCAGCATAACGGAAATCAAGATTATCGAGATTATAAGGTAATAAACCTTTGTTAAATTCAGTCATATTATCAGTGCGTAATTTTCTCACTCTGTCAAAAGCAGCTCTTTGCTCATCGTTCCATTGTTGAGGAGAAATAACTCTTGGTTGCAATCCGTAGTTATCAAGAATGACAACCATTTCTCTCTGACCATCTCTAAAGAAACCGAATTTGATATGACTTTCTGGATCATCGTAACGATATTCAGAAACAAATGTTCTATTATTGCCATTAGGATCAGTTGCTCTCAATGTAGCAGGTGTTCTCAAAGCTCTAATAGTATCTTGAATAGTGTTATATCTTGGAAGTGGAACTCTATTAGCCCATAATTCTCTAATCATATCAGCTATTTGTTTGATAGGATCACTCATTCTTAAAACCAAGCGGATATGACGTGAATCAGGAGTGACTGTGAATAAGAAATTGACGCCATTAGAAAGAGTGACAGCCGATACCAAGAAAATCTTTCTATTAGCATCATAATAGTTATAAAGCTCTCTCATGGTGATATCTCTTCCAATAGAAGATCTGAGCTTTAATTCTGCGGGAGCGTTCTCAATACGATTTTCTAAAACAATTTCGTATTCAGTTGTTTCATATGTGAATGGCAAAACATCTTTAAATAATTGATTAGGTCTGACTTCAGCGCCATAACGATTGATGTGGTTTGAAGCCTCTTGAGGATCAACGACCTCGGCTACATTTCCATCTTTATCGGCGGTGAAAACACGATAAAAAGGATTTGGTGTATCAGAAGCTAAGCATAATAAAACACTAGTTCCATCTTCTTTATCTTCACGATAAACATAAGATAAAGCAGCAGGACCAAAATGTGCTTTGCTCTTCTCATCAGCTAAGGCCTGGGCCTTTTGTAAAAATTCAGTGTTGTCCATAATTGTCTCCTTAAATAGCATACAACATAAGATTATACAATCTTTTAAATCTCTTTTAGCATGAAAACTAATTAAATTAAGAATAAAATGTCAATTTTCACCTAATCAGACTAATTGATATCAGTAATTTGAAAGTCAATAGGACTCAAATCATGTTCTTTTAAAAATCGATTACACTTTTTAAAACAGTCAGAACAGAAAAATCCTCGATTAGCAGAAAGAGGAGAAGGATGTGCGGTCTTGATAATATAAGCCGAAGAATCAGTTATCAACTCGGATTTCTTTTGAGCATAATTGCCCCAAAGCAAATACACGATAGGTTTTTTTAAAGTGCTCAATGCTTTGATTATAGAATCGGTGAAATCACTCCATCCTAATGGCTGATGACTATTCGGCTCAAAAGCTTTGACTGTTAATGTAGCATTCAATAACAAGACTCCTTGCATAGCCCATGGTGTTAAGTCACCATTATATTTAGGAATCGGATATCCAAACTCATAAAATAGTTCTTTATAAATGTTCTGTAAAGATGGCGGTAATTTAGTCCCTTTGTTAACCGAAAAAGCTAAACCATTTGCTTGGCCCTCATTAAAGTAAGGATCTTGACCGATGATGACACATTTGACATCTTGGGGTTCAACTATCTTTAAAGCGGCATACACTTTATCTAACGGCGGATAAACAGTTTCTTTTTGATATCTTTCAGCGACAAGATTTATCAAATCATCAAACTCTTTTCCTGTCACATAATCATTTAATAAACTTTTCCACTTTGGTGGTATATCTAATAATATAGTTTTGATTTCTTTTTGATCAATATAAGTCATGTTTAATAACCACTTTCTTTAATTAATAATAAATCATTAATAAGTGATATCATTGAAATCGCCTATATAATAATCTGCTATTCTTTTTAGACTTTCTTGTTGGTTTTTGGAGGCTTCATCATAAATTGCAACAGTTTTAAACCCAGCGTTATGGGCGGTGTTAATCCCCATTAAAATATCTTCAAAAACCAAAGTCTCATTCGGAATAGAATTCATTTTTTCAGCTAGTTTTAAATAGATTAAAGGCTCAGATTTATTAGATTTAATCTCATTGACGTTCAAGCAATAATCAAAGTATTGATCTATTCCATTATTCTTTAAGCAAGGTGAGACCAACTCTTTTTTATTAGTTGTCGCTAATGATATTTTTATCCCTGATTCTTTGATTTGTTTTAATAGCTTTTGCGCCCCAGGCTTAGTCATAACATCATGAGAGTAAGCTTTGATTGACATTTGTATCCAAGTATCTACAATCTCTTGTGGAGTCCTTTGAAAATGATAAGTATCGATCACAAATTGTGCCATTTCTAAAAAACTTAAATGAGCGATATTCTTAGCAAAATCTTCAGGTACTGTGTCCATACCATTCTGCTTAAAAAAATCGATATCTATCTGTTTCCACACACCCATCGAGTCAACCAATGTGCCATCTAAATCAAAAATTACAGCTTTGATACCATGAATCACTTTTTCAAATTTCATGATTAAAATTATAATGCAAAAAACTATACATTACTATATACTTTATTAGTGAAAGGAAAAGTGAATATGAAAGCAAGAGATCTCGAATTTGATCCGATGGATTATTATGACAAATTTCTCAAAAATGCCATCCCAGAAAACGCCAGTAAATATTTTGATGATTTAGTCAAAAAAACCAATACAGATATCAATAAAAACAATATCACTGCTAAAAAAATCCGCGCGTGGGAAGCAAAAGATAAAGAATGTGAAAAAAAGCTCTCTTTATTCAAAGGTTTACGAATATTTCTCATCATAGTAGCTGTTATTTTTATCATCGTATTCATCATTGCTTTGCTCACTCATATCAATTCGGATAACTCATCAATCGCCCCACTCATCCTCACTATCATCTCTCCGATTATAGCAGTTGTATTATTCATCATTTGTTTCACCATTTTAAAAAAGAAAATCGATCAATTGACTAAAGAAGATGAAATAAATAATAAAAAATTACAATCACTATATGCTGAAGCAAGGCAAGAATTAGCTCTTTTATATAATGCTTTTGATGAATTTGATTTCGACAGAGTAGTCAAGCAAACAACTGATATTTTCTCAATTGATCCAGTATTAAAGCCTGAAAAATTATTGATGTTAAGAGACTTTTACGGATTGAAAGACGAACCTAATATCGATGAATCAATTGTTCAAGTGACATCAGGTGATATCGCAACAAACCCTTATATAAGAGTTCGCCTATTTCAAAAAGCGATTCATAATCAAACATATACTGGCTCTATAACTATCTCATGGACTGAATGGGTCAGCGATGGACGTGGTGGTGGACATTCAGTTGTAAGAACACAAGTTTTAACAGCATCAGTTTCACAGCCAGCACCTTTTTATTCTAATGGCACTTATGTAATTTATGGCAACGAGGCTTGTCCAGATTTAACATTTTCTCGTTTTCCATCTAATGTAGATCCAGATATTTCTGAAAATGATTTGCGAAAATTGGAAATAAAAACTGAAAAAGAATTAGCAAAAATGTCTCGTGACTCAATCTCTAAAGGAGGCAGTTTTACACCATTAGCAAATAGTAAATTCGAAGGATTATTCAGAGCATTCAATCGCAATAACGACGTACAATTCAGAACTCTCTTCTCAGCTCTTGCTCAACAAAATATGTGTGAATTAATTTTAAGGAAAGAACCATATGGAGATGATTTTTCTTTCTTTAAGCGCAAAAAGATTAATATCATCTCATCAAATCACGGCAAAAAAGTTCAGCCTTACAATTGCAATGCGTTTTTCGATTATTATGATAATGCAGAGATGAAAAAAGCTTTTATAAAAAGCATCAAGGATAATTTTGATTCTATCTTCTTTGAATTAGCACCGATTCTTTGCATACCATTATATCAGCAGACAGATGCTGGGTATTTCAATGTCAAAGAACACTATCAACATGTTTCCAGTTATAATGCCGAAGCTTTTGCAAACAGCATGAGTCCTCTTCTCTTCAAGCCTGACAATGCTACTACTCCTCAAGTTTTAAAAGTGAATTTTGATCACGCAGTCGGTGATACTGATTTCTTCACCGTTAACTCTTATGCTTATCAAGGAGTACCACAAGTCACTTTTGTCTCCAAAATGGGTGGCGATGGTCACATGCATGAAATTCCAGTTCATTGGACACGATATGATCCAGTCTCTAAAACCTCTACTATCGGTGTGCGAGAATTTATTGGTGATAAGAATCAATTCCGCAATTTAGCAAATGATGTGGAGTTCAAAAATTTAAATAACCTTTATGCATCTTCGGTTAAAAGTCATAACTTCCTAGGATTTTATGCACAAAACGGTTATAATTATTCACAAGAGGATGATGTAAAAGTTTCTTCTTTAATTAAAAAGTACTTAAACATTCAAAGGGAGGTAAAGTAAAATGGCTAACGAGTTAGATGAGTTGACTGGTCCGATTAGTGAAGAAGGCAGAGATGTCAATGTAATTCAAAAACAAATCCCCGTTAAAGTCGGTGTTGGTTCGACAATATTTGAAGTTATTCTATGGGTGTTAGGTATCATTCCCGGCTTGATTTTCTTGATCATGAAAATCAACGCTAGAACTTATTTACGCCAATTGCAGCAAAAGATTCAGCATGATGCTTCTCAAATTGATAACTACCTTGAACAGCGTGTGGTCATCCTTCAAAACGCTGCTAAATTGCTCGACAAAGCTATCGATTTAGATAAAGACACCTTGACACAAATCGCTGCTTACAGAAGCAATATGTCTCCAACTGACGGAAATGCCGATGCTATTAGAAATCAAACATCACAAAATGTCGATAAGCTCTTCGGCCAAATCTCAGTAGCTTTTGAAAATTATCCTGATTTAAAAGCTCATAATGAAATCGAACAATGCTTACAACAAAACAATTATTTACAAAGAGAAATCACCGCTGCTAGAGAATTATATAATGACACAGTTTATCGTTGGAATGCTGATATCCAAGCTTGGCCGACCAAGATGATCGTCGCTGCTAAATTAGGATATACAACCAGAATTCCTTTCACTGCTTCAAAAGAAATCAAAGAGAAAGCTAGAGGCACTTTCTTCTAAACAATCTCGAATTGAATTTAGAGGCTATAATCAAACCGATAAAGGTTGTTATAGCCTTTTTTTATGATTTGAAAATACCGAGAAGTCTAAGGCAGACTACTTTAGAATTAAATTTAATGTTGTTTTTTAACATGAAATATTTCAAAATTAGTTGATATGAAATATTTGTTTTTTGATATCGAATGCGCCAATTGCTTAAAAGGTGAAGGAAAGATATGTTCGTTTGGATATGTTTTAACTGATGATAGATTTCAAATCTTAAAGAAGCGCGATATTTTAATCGATCCTAAAGCTCCTTTTCTTTTAGGAAGTTCAAGAACAGGTGAAGGAATCAAATTAGCATATCCATTATTCAGATTTTCATGGGCACACACTTTCCCCTTTTACTATCCAGAAATAAAGCGTTTGCTGACAGATGCTGATACTTTACCGATAGGATTTGCTACAGATCAAGACATTAACTTTCTATTATATACTTTTAAACGATATGACTTACCCATCCTAAATTTCTCATATGTCGATGTTCAGAAAATAGATAGATATCTTTCACATTCAGCTCAATCCCGCGGATTAAATACTTTGATCGAAGCATATGATTTAGAAAAACATATCTATCATCGAAGCGATGAAGATGCTTTGATGACGCTAGAAATACTGGTGAAAATTTTAACTAGTCACAACTATGATTTAGAAACGATAATCAAAAAATACCCAAGTGTGCTTAAAACTGTCACTGACTATTTAAAAATCAAAGAACAACGCGAACTTATCAAGACGAGAAACGCACATATCAAAGCTAAAATTCAAGAGCTCTACACTGAGTCTAATTTGATAAATTTAAATATCAATAAATATGACAAAAGATTTTATAAGAAAACAATATTTATCAAATCAAATGTCTTTTTTACCGATTACCAACTTTTTGAAAAGAATTTAGAATTACTAAAAAGTAAGGGACTGATATTCATTCAAAGTCTCAGCAATCAAGAACCTGATTATTATATTTATAATCACCAAAATGAAATACCTAAAATCCGTGAAACTTATCAAAGAGCAAAGCTGTTTTCACTGAGCAGCTTTATCAAATACTTAAAAGACTGATAAATTGCGAATGAAAATCGATATGTAAACTATCACCTGTAGAACAAAAATATAACTTTCATAAATATTGGAAGCATTATTCATTAAGACTGCTTTCATATAAAGCAAAAGTTATTTGATTATCTGTTATTTTAAAATGCAAGCAACCCATAGAAATTGGACCGAATATGCCTAAATGTTCTTTGATCACTTGATTATCATCATCTAACAAGCAAATTTTATAGCAAGCATAACCTCGTTCAATGGTTATTTCATCAAGAGGTATTATATCCTCAAATTTAAATGTAAACTGTTTAGTTGACGAGCCGTCCTTTTCTTCTATTTCTGTTACTAAATATTTACTTTCATCAAAAAAGTCAGGTAAATCAAAATATTCATTCGAAATATCGTTTTCTATTTGATCTCTTATACATCTTTGAAGTACAACTCTTTCATAATTAGGCTTAGTTAAAAAGCTATTCCACTTATCAACAAATCCAGTGTGATATCCCGCATAAGCTGTCAATTTTGCTTTTTCTTCTTGTTTCTTTTTTGCTTTAACAGCTGTTGAAAGCCAAGGGCTTATTTCATCATATTCACTATTATATGAAAACCCAGATTCTACAAAATCAGGTTCAATGTCGCCCTTAGAGCATCCGGTGACTACAAAGATACTTAATAACAATGAAGTTAAAATAGAAATTTTTTTCTTCATTTTAAAATCTCCTTGTAGTATCAATTTGTATTTTCTACTATGCATTTTTATTATATGATTTTATGATAAAAATATAAAATTCAAAACTCATGTTATGTTTTATAACATTTTATTTTTACTATCGCTGATATCAATAAAATCTATATACAAAAAAAGTCTAATACAACCTCAGGTGTTTCTAAGACTGTATTAGACATGTTATACAAGCGATTATGGATCATTAGGGACTCGAACCCTAGGCCCACTGATTAAGAGTCAGTTGCTCTACCAAGCTGAGCTAATGATCCAGCTGAATAGCTTGAAGATTTTAATACGTTTAGAGATTAAAATCAAGACTTTCTTCACTTTCGCTTAATTATCAACAGTCTCAGTTAAGTTATCATGCTGTAAATCTTTAGCATCAACAATTTTTTCTTTGTCGACATTTTTCTTATGGAAAAATGGTATCGGAAGCTTTCCAGGCTCTTCTAATCTCTTGAACAAACGTAGCAACAGATTTAAGAAAGTGCCAGCTAAAGAACAATAGATGATCAAAATAAACCACATCGGCTTCGTCAGATAGTTATATGAAATGCCTGAAATCTGCATAGAGAAATTCCAATAAGCATATGTTTCAGGATTGGGATTAGGTGAGACAGCAGGGATAGCTGGGAAAGCGAAAACCATGATGAGGAATAAAACTATAACCGTGATAAAAAGTATCGTTCTAAAAGTATTCAAAGGCACACAACAATTAAAGACCATAGCTAAAGCGATAACCGCCATAGTCAAGGCACAAAAAGTCGTAAAGCTCAAATTAGCATATGAACTATCTAAGCCATTTAGCTCCAAAAAGGCACCATTGTCAATCGATTTTAAAATATAGTTCATACCTATTGCTAAGATTAAACAAATAGCAGCAGGTATAGCACGAGCAAAGGTATTCCTGATAAAGTGTCCTTTGATCAGCTGATTGTTTTGTTGAATAGATAAGACAAATGATGGTATACCGATACCGACGACTTCAGTGATCAAAATGTTATTCGTTTCAAATGGATATTTAATGCCAGAACCAGTGGTAAAAGTCAAAAGGACGATGATGGTAAAAACGATTGTAAAAATAGTCTTCATCAAATATAAAGAAGAAGATCTTTGAATATTATTGATGACACGGCGCCCCTCTTGAACAACCGCTGGCATCGAAGCAAAATTAGAGTCCAAAAGAACAAGGTGAGCAGCATTTCTAGCAGCTGAAGCACCGTTTGCCATAGCTATTGAGCAATCTGCATTTTTCATCGCAAGGATATCATTGACTCCATCACCAGTCATACCGACAGTATTTTTACGATTCTTTAACTCTTTAATAATAGCTGCTTTTTGTTCTGGTGAAACACGACCAAACACAGTGTATTGGTCTACTATTTCCGATACTTCTCTAGTAGATAAACCTTCTAAGGAAACACATTTTTCAGCATTAGGAACTCCACATTTTTTAGCGATTTCAGATGCGGTTAATGGGTTATCACCAGAGATGATTTTGATTTGAACATCGTTATCACAAAACCATTTAATAGTGCTAGGTGCTTCATTTCGAATGTGATCTTCTAAAGTGAAAATAGCGATAGGAGATAATCTGCCTTTGATTTCGCCATCGGTGATATCTTTATCAGATTTACAGATCATGACGACGCGATATCCAGCTGATTGCTTTTGATTGATGTATTTAACAATCGTTCGATCTTTAGATTTAGTATATATATATTCAGGTGCTCCTAAAACATATGTTCCCATCTCATAAAAACAAACAGCCGAATACTTTCTAGCTGATGAAAAAGGAATGCTGCTTTTCACTTTATAATCATTACATAGAGGATATCTTTGTGATAAAGCGATCGAAGTTTGATTAGACTCTTTAAACGCATTTAAGTATGAACCGACTAGTTTATATAAATCAACATTAGAGTCGATCATCAAAACTTCATCAACACGCATAGTACCATCAGTTAAGGTGCCAGTCTTATCTAAACAAAGCACGTTCACACGAGCTAACATCTCGATGCAATATAAGTCTTGAACCAAAGTTTTCTTTTTAGATAAGTTGATGACACCTACAGCTAAAGCTACCGAAGTCAATAAATACATACCTGAAGGAATCATCCCGACCATACTGCCAGCCGTTCGCGAAATAGTCTCGCCGCAAGCTTCCCAAGTGGAAAATGATGGGTTGCTATTAACAACATTAAACCATTGGGTAACAAATGTGCCAATCCCTAAAGGAATAATAACAATGGCAATAACTTTAATTATCAAATTTAACGACCTTAATAATTCGGATTTTGGCTTAGAATATTCTTTCGCTTTAGCTTGTATTCCAGAAGCATAATTATACTCGCCAATCTTGTCAGCTTGAACTATCGCTGAACCAGAGACAACAAAAGACCCAGCATATATCGCATCACCTACTGTCTTTTTAATCGGTAAAGACTCGCCAGTCAATAAAGATTCATTGACTTCGATAGTCCCTTGTTTAATTATCGAATCAGTTGGTATTTGGTCGCCATTCACTAAATTATAAATATCATCTAAAACTATTTGATCAACAGAGATCATCTGTGACTTGCCATCACGGATAACCTGAACGTTTTGTGCTGTCACCAGCTTTAATTTATCAACAGTCTTTTTAGCCTTTATTTCCTGAATAGTTCCGATCAAAGTATTGATGATAGCGATCAAAATGAAATAGGTAGAAGTAATTTGACCGAAAACCCATAAAGAAATAGCGATTAAAAGTAAAAGGATATTAAAAAAAGTAAAAACGTTAGAACAGATGATTTGACTGATAGTTTTTCCACCTGTTGATTTTACTTGATTAGTCAGTTCATCATTCTTTCTTGCTGTCACTTGTTCAGAAGTCAAGCCAGCATTTAAACTAGGTGAAAATCTCTCAGCCTCTTTTAGGCCTACTCTTTTTGATTCGCTTTTATCTTTTCTTTTAAATCTAAATATCGAACATCCTTTTGTAAAAATACTCTCTTTCTTATCTGGAGTATTTAAAGTTTTGCCAACATCACTTTCTGCTATCTTTTCTTCAGATTTTTTTACGTCAGGTCTTTGCTCAGTGATGTTTTTTTCTATATGTTCAGATTTCTCAGTGCTATTTTTTTTCATTTTACTCTTTTGGTTTTCCTGGAACTTCATGATGCTTACGACATCTAGCTTGATAACTTTCTTTAGCACCTACTAAGATGATCGGATCATTGTAATTAGCTGGCTTATTATCAATCAATCTTTGAGTTCTAGTCGCTGCACAGCCGCAGATTGTGCATGCGGCAGATAATTTAGTGACAAATTCAGCTCTAGCTAGTAATTCTGGAACCGGACCAAATGGTTCCCCTCTAAAGTCAGTATCTAATCCTGCAACAATGACTCTGATACCTTTATCTGCTAGATCTTCACAAATCCTGATGACATCATCACCAAAAAATTGAACCTCATCGATGGCGACAACATCTATCGTGTCATCCACATAATCATATATTTCATGTGCTTCTTTTATAGGATAAGCAGTTATCTTTTCACCATCATGAGAAGCGATAGCTACTTTATCATAACGATCATCAATCAGTGGCTTAAACGATACAATTTTCTTATTTGCGAACGATAACGTACGAATTCTTCTGATCAATTCTTCAGACTTGCCAGCAAACATCGGCCCAGTAATTACTTCCACCCAACCTTTTTGCAATTCTTGATACATATATCACTCCTTAAGAAAGTTTATAAATTAAAGTCTTATAACGCCTATTATCTATGATATCTTCTTTATTAGCAATAAAATAAGAATATTCTTTGATAAGTGGGAATAAAAAGATCATCATAAATAAAATACTGGTGCTCTCAAAAATAAATATCGCTCTCATTTCAAATATCGAATGGATGAATAATCCTACTCCAGCTAGCAAATAACTGATGCCTATATTTTTATCCTTTTTGACAAATAAATAAATGATCAATCCAAAAATAACAATATAGAAAATAAAATAGATTATTCCCATAACAGCACCTTGATAAAAGAATGGTTCAAGAAATCCATTGTGAGAAGTAACCGTGTTCGGTTCATAATTGATAGCTACCAAATACTGATGATAATTATGCATAAAAGGCACTCTACCTAGTCCCATCCAAAAGAAGTAGGAATGATAAGTGAGTAACTTCCAACTTGTTGAGATATGGTCGATGCGATTATTGACGCTAGTGAAATCAAAAAACTTTTTTAACTCTTCATAAATTTTCTTAACTACAACGCGGTCCTTAAATACTGTCAAAGATAAAACCACTAAAATGATCGCAGCCAAAATCATCAAGATAAAAGAGCAAGAAATAACTGGATGTTTCTTTAGATTTAAAACTATAAAACTGATCATAGTTAAACCTAATAGTAAAAAGCAAATACTGATAGAAGTGCGACTATGTATCAATATCGTAAAGGCAGCTAGATATAGCATGATGAGAATAGAGATGAAGTTCGGTTTTTTAAACAAAAATAAAACTTGTGATATAACACCCAAAGTCAAAAAGAAACCAAACACATTTCTATGACTAGTGAAACTGATAGCATCATTGATCATATAGCCAGGTTTATCTAAATAATAGTATAAATTACCTAACAATATATCGCCTTCAGTGATCATCGAATAAATAGTCATAACGATAGCAACAGCAGCAAATAGCATCAACACAACACTGGAAACAATATCTTTTTTATCTTTATTCAATGTCGGAAATACCATAGCTATCAAATATAAGTGGAATAAGAATATAACTTCTGCTATACATTCTATGCATTTATCGACTAAAGCATAATCAGAATAGCTGATATCTATTATTTGATTTGGATCAAAAGGATTTGACAAAGAAAACTCGACTGATTCAGGAAAAAGGAAATAACTAGAAATACGAAAAGCCGCTAAAATAATAAAGATTGTAGTCATAATAAGCTGCTTTTTACCAAAAGCAACTTTTCTTCTGATTAAAAACCACACTGCAACACCGACATATAATAGATCAAAAGGAACAGCAAGAATCAAAGGAATAGAAGTATCATAAGAGAATCCGAGACTATTCCAATCGTTGCGTATTTCAGGAGCAAAAGTGAATCCTTTTAAAGTCACTAATGCTAATACGCATGTGAGCACTAAAAAAAGAACATAATCAAAACGATCTTTGTTTATCTCTCGCTGAAAAATTTTATTTTGACTGCTCATCTTCAGAGCCTTTCTCATGATGTTCTTCACTAGACACGCTCAAATCGTTAGCATCTGTAGATGAATCGGTTTGTTCAGCTTCTTGTATCGTCAAAGTCTGATTTAATTTAACGCCCTCAACGGCTGCGGCTGATTCTTCTTTTTTCTTATCTTTGCTATAACCGACTCCAGCAAAGATCAAAGAAGAAGCTAAGAATCCAAGGACCAATCCTAAAATCGCACCCCAAGCTCCAGAGATTCTTCCGTTAGAAACGAGGATTGAAGAATTGTTATATACTATCGAATTTAAATTATTTTTATAGAGATTATGATAGATGGTATTAGCGGTTGTTAAAGCTGAGGATAACAGAGGGATATAGTCATTGACCTTAGTGATAAACTCTTGGCAATCATCTCCCCAAGCCGGCTTTTCTAAAACTGTTCCGTCTTGCTTAAGATATGATAACTCGTCGTTTAAGTATTGAAGAGTACCTGGAGTATCACCAGCTTCTAACATTTTGATAGCACTAGTTATTTCGTATGGCTCAGCTGTAGCGATATAGTTGTTGTTTGTCTCACTTTCTACAATATTAAATCCGAGCGCCTTGATAGATGTTCTTAAATCATTCATCTCTAATTGTAGACCAAGGATTTTTTGATTACATTCTAAAATCATCTCCAATAAGGATTCTTCAGTAGAACTGGTTTCTTTATCATCAGCACTAGGTTTGATTAAGCCAGTGATAGAATCGCGTCTATCTTCATAGAATTGCAACATACGATAATCACTAGTCAATTTATTAGCATATTGATTAGCTAGAGTATGGCATTGAGTGATTGCATCATTGATTCCTTCTTCGGTATTTTCATAACGGAAATAGGCATTTGAATCTAATTGTAATTCTAAATCTTCAAATATGCTCTCATACCCAGACTCTGATTGGAAAGTGTTGATAAATTCATTATAAATAGTCGTCAAATCTTTACCATCTAAAATATATTGTGCTCCTTGAAAGCTGGACATCAGCTCATCGTAGCAATCAGAAATGAGATTATATTGTTCAGCCAAAGTATCTACTTCATTATTCAAATTGGTACTAGTCAGGCAATCAACATTAGAAATGATATTGGAGATATGATTGGATGGAACTAATGAAATAGCAGATTCAATAGTGTTTTCTAACAAGTCATTCACAAAAGATCTAGCGATACTTATATTTGGAAAAGAAGAGGCTAAAAGAGTCAAACGATATGAACAATTAGCCGGGTCACTGACGACCGTTGAGTCAGTTTGAGAGGCCTGTAACGCGATCGTGATAGCATTGTCTTCAATAATGCT
The DNA here is from genome assembly GCA_944371605.1 of uncultured Bacilli bacterium. Classification (GTDB taxonomy): domain Bacteria; phylum Bacillota_I; class Bacilli_A; order RFN20; family CAG-288; genus Enterosoma. The sequence continues at coordinate 27,656 of CALVXU010000005.1, read as the reverse complement.
TGTCGCATCTAAAGATGAATACTTTCTCTCGCCATTTTCATCAAGAGTCTCTTCGACAGTTTTAGTGATATTATTAACGTTGATGATGTCATACATACTATACGCAGAGCCATTTAAATAAGTGATGGACTGTGTGACACCTTCGTCATCTTTTGTCACCAAGAGAGGCATGTGAAGCGTAACATCTGCAACATACGTCTCTCTCTTCGGACTGAAGTAAAAAGCTACAAATAAATAACCGGCTATCACACATAAAAGTGTGATTCCTAATATCCAATACTTAAAATGATTCAATTGCTTTATATAATCACCCCAAGTGAAATGCCTTTTTTCATCTTCTTGGTTTTTAATGATTATCGTTTGATTATTGTTTGAGTCTTGCATTAAGCACCTCCCAGGACAAATATCCATACACATAATTATATATTAACAATAAAAGTTTTATAAGGGTCTTGCGTTTCTATATGTTCGTGTTTCAATTATGATTACATCAGCCTGTGTTTCTTTCAATACAAATAAAAGCAACAAAAATAAAAGTGTTCTAGAAAATTCCACAATTTTCTTCAACTAAGAAAAATAACGATATCTTTTTAATAAATACACCAGAATTTGAAAACAATGCTTTCTTTCTATTGATTAAAAAAATAATTTCTGATTATTTAAATCTTGTTTTTAGTTTTAAATACTTTCGGATTGTATTAGAACAATGATACGAAATATGAAATTTGGATTTTTAACGCCCATTATGATTCACTTGAAACTCTTGAAGTCTATTAATCAAGAAAACATTAATCATTTATTGAACTATATTTTTTTATATAATTGGCATATAAAAGATTAAACAGTACTATTACAATTTGTATAACAATATTAAAGTTTTAATTTTATTAATTCACCTGAGAGCATCAATATTCTGACAAAAGATATTTGTTTTATTTCTTTAACTCTTCAATAGTGACTAACGTCTTTCCCTTTCTTAAAAAAACCACCAGTCAAGCAGAGAATCATTTGCTAGATAGAGATATAATTCTTTTCTATCATTCTCAATTGCTCAGTATTATTGGTTTATAGTTTAGTAATTCATTCTGCTTTCCTTCTCAATCACAAACATATTATAAATAAAATACGCACTTAAAATGACATAGTATCCTTTTAAAAGTAATAAGCAGTTTAAAACTATTTCTATAGTCTTTGCTTTAAATCATCGTAATCGATTTTAGTTCTGTTATATTCCTGTTTTAAGAACATGAAAGAATAAATTAAAAAGTCGTTATATAATAAAAATCTCTTAGTTTTTCTTGTTTTTAAATTGCTATCCTTATGTTAGATTTCGAAAATGAGATAAATACGTTATCTACTAAAATCTGTCTAAATCCCTCTTTTTATCACATCGCTTTGCATAAACTTTATATAATATATAGAGAAAGGGGATGTATTTTCTATGAGTGAATTATTAAATGGCGTCGTTTTGATGCTGAAAGACAACAAAGTTCTCTTATTATGCAATAATAGATACTATATCTTACGCGGCACTTACGATGTTGGACAAAAGATTCAATTCGACCCAGAAGACGCTCTTCAAATGCCATCTTATCTCTTTGCAATCGCCGCAATGGAAGAAGAAAATTTGGATGATACCTTAGATTTTATCCAATCCAAATGGTTCAATAAGTGATGATTTTAAGCCGCTTATAATAAATTAAAATTTATTGTTTGAAAACTTTTATATCTCTTTAAAGTAGTTGATAGATTAATTTACTTTATTTAAAATAATAAAGCGCTTATTAGGGGAGTAATTTAATCTCTTTTTTCGACATGTCGCTAGATTATCTCTAGCCGGAGAAGAGACCTTTGATAGGAATGAGACCTAAAAGCAGAAAGGATTAGACATGGCTCAAAACGAAGAAAAGAAACCAGTCGAACAAGAAGAAGATTTCCCTTCTTATTCAACTTCAATCGAAGAAGTTGAAAAGCACTACCAAACTGATATTGAGAATGGTCTCACAGCTGAAGAAGCAAAAAAACGTTTAGACAAATATGGTCTAAACAAGCTCCAAGAGGGTAAAAAGGTCCCGTTCATTATCAAACTTTTAAAACAATTCATCGAGCCGATGGTCATTGTTTTATTAGTAGCTGCCGCCATCTCGTTAGGCATTTTTATTTTTGACACTGTCACTGCTGAATCCGGCTCAAGTCCTTCGACTGAATGGATCGATTGCGTCGTCATTTTAGCGATTGTCATCATCAATGCCTTGATAGGTGCTATTCAAGAGCAAAAAGCTGAACAATCTTTGGAAGCTTTGAAAAAGCTGTCAACTCCGCAATGTACAGTTAAAAGAGATGGTAAGCTTGTCACTATCAAAGCTGAAGAGTGTGTTCCTGGTGACTTAGTGATTTTAGAGGAAGGAAATATCATTCCTGCTGATTTAAGATTAGTCACATCAGTAGACATGAAATCTGATGAATCGTCATTGACAGGTGAATCAGTTCCAGCAGATAAAGATGCTAAAGTCATTTTAGATAAAGATACTGTCACAGGTGATCAATCAAATATCGCCCATATGTCCTGTCCGATATCTTATGGACGTGGAAGTGGTATTGTCATCGCGACTGGTATGAAAACAGAAGTCGGCAAAATCGCTACAATGCTGACTGATTCTGAAGATGAAGAAACACCATTACAGAAGAAATTAGCTGTCTTATCTAAGCAATTAGGTTTGATTTGCTTAATCATCGTCATCATCACTTTTTTGGTCGGTGTCATCTCAGCTTGTGTCAAATGCGGAATGAATAACGCTTGGGACACAATCGGTTATGAAATTTTAACACTTTTTGAATCTGCTATCGCCTTGGCTGTTGCAGCTATTCCTGAAGGTTTACCAGCCATTGTCACTATCGCTCTAGCTTTAGGTGTCGGCAAAATGGTCAAGGTCAACACTATTGTTCGTAAGCTCCCTTCCGTTGAAACATTAGGTTCTGTCACTGTTGTCTGTTCTGATAAAACTGGCACTTTGACTCAGAACAGAATGACCGTTAAAAAAGTTTATGTCAACAAAACAACTTATGATGCTGATAAAGCTGAAGGACAACGTTTCCTCGCTACTGGTATGATGCTCTGTTCTAATGCTTCAATAAATGGTGATCGTTATGGTGATCCTACTGAATTAGCATTATTAGACTATGCCCATACTTTAGGTATCGAAAAAGAAGAAACAGAAAAGAATAGTGAACCTAGATTAGACGAGCTGCCTTTCGATTCTGTCAGAAAGATGATGTCTACTGAAAATCGTCTTCCTGATGGTCGCAAAATCATCTACACCAAGGGTGCATTAGACTCTATCCTCAAACATACTGACTTTATCGATGTCAATGGAGAAGTTAGACCTATCACTCCTCAAGACGTCGAAGATATAAACAAAGCTTCTTCTGATATGGCTAAAGAAGCTTATCGTGTATTAGCCTTCGCTTATCGCTATAACGATAGCGACGAACGTTTGAGCGAAGAACATCTCATCTATTGCGGTATGGTCGGTATGATCGATCCTGAAAGAGCAGAAGCTGCTCCAGCTGTCGCAACTTTCAAAAAAGCTGGCATCAGAACCGTGATGATCACTGGCGATCACAAAGATACCGCCTTTGCTATCGCTAAAAATTTAGGTATCGCTGATGATATCAACCAATGCATGAGCGGTGATGAAATCAATGCTCTTAGCGAAGAAGAGCTGCAAGAAAGGGTCAATACGACCAATGTCTTTGCACGTGTCTCACCTGAAAACAAAGTTCAAATTGTCAAAGCCTTAAAAGCTAATCACAATATTGTTTCTATGACTGGCGATGGTGTCAATGATGCTCCTTCATTAAAAGCTGCCGATATCGGTATCGCTATGGGTATCACTGGAACTGATGTCGCCAAATCAGCCGCAGATATGGTTTTGACTGATGATAACTTCGCTTCTATTGAAAAAGCTGTTGAAGAAGGTAGAGGCATCTTCTCCAACGTCAAAAAAGCGATTTTCTATCTTTTATCATCCAATTTTGCTGAAGTGTTAGTCATGTTCTTCTTCACCATTTTCACCGCCTTCCAAACAAGATATCCTATCATCTTACCATTAGCTACACTTCACGTCTTATGGATCAATTTGATCACCGATTCCTTACCTGCTATCGCTTTAGGTATGGATGATAAAGAAAAAGGCATCATGGATCAAAAACCAAGAAATCCTGATGATGGAGTCTTCGCTCATGGTGGTCTTAAATTTACTCTCTTCTATGGATTTATCATCTTTATAATAACTGCTATCGCTTTCTTCTTACCTGTCTTTGAACATATGAATGAAGTGACTGTCGGTGAGACCTTCTTATTAAAAATTGATGAACAAGTCACTCAAGTCACTATCACTTCTGGATGGGAATGGTCTTTAGATGGAATTTACAATTGTATGAACTCTTCGGCAGTAGCTGTCGATTCAGCTGGTAAAGAAATCATCGTCAATGTCGGCGTTTATCAAGTCGAAGGTGCTTGGAAGCCTTGGCATGAAGTCTTCACTTCCGAAATCGCTCTTGACGCTTTACAATCCGATGGCGTGTTAAATGTTCATGAACAAGCTCAAACCTTCGCCTTCACTGTCTTAGCTATGGCTCAAGTCTTCCATATGATCGGCATGACTGACTTAAAACATTCTTTCATCAATGTGTTCAAAGGTAAGAACTGGATGTTATTAGTCGCTTTCATCTTCGGCTTCGCGATGCAAATCTTAGTCACTGAAGTCGATAACATGAATAGCATCTTTAAAACCACTCATCTCCTCTTCTTAGAATGGTTAGAACTATTAGGTTTTGCTATCATCCCTCTCGTTGTCCATGAAATCTTGGCTCCGATCTTCAGGAAAAAACAAGTGCAAATAATTTAAAATTATTTGATATCTCTCAAAAAAAGCTTGAATCAGTCAATCCTGTTCAAGCTTTTTTAATATTATTATTTTTGCAAAGGTGTATCAAAGTTTATTAATTTTTGTTTTGTTTTAAACATCTAAACGACATCGCTTTGAAAATTGTTAAATCAATTCGCTTTAAATGCTGAAAAATGAATCGGTTCTTCAGCATTCTCATACATTTCTTTTAATTTATATGAATATAAAATGACATCATCGAACTGATGCTCATTTCTTTCTTTATGGAAGACACTTAACTCACTCCATGGCTTAGATTTGATAAAGTGAATATATGGGAATAGTTTAAAGATATTACAATAGTGTCTAACAACAGTATCCTTCTTCATGAATTGCTGTTCATTAAATCTTTTATTAATTCTTAATATTTCTTTTCTGAATGTTCGATTGATAGCTGTTTGATCAGGCATGAACATAAATTTCTTTTTACACATCTCACGGCAGGTTTTCAATTTTCCACCCTTTAATATGTTAGTCACATTTAATAATAAGACTCCCGCATTGCAATAATCCTTGTTGATCCACTTTCTACCGACAGCATCAACAACAGCAGCAATAGCATGTCCGCTTTCATTTAAATCGATTGAATAAAGTTGATTGATATCTTGATAAACCATCGTATCGATATCTAAATAAAGAAGTTTATCTGGTAATTCAATAGGCGCTAAGTCGATATACAAACGCAAAAGAGTATAAATAGTGAATTTTGATTTTTTATTTACTGAATTCAAAAAATCATCGATTTGAGAAGAAAAATCGACTAATTTAACAGAATTATGTTCATTATATAGTTTAACTAGCCTATCCAAATAATCGCACATTTCAGGCGTTATCGGTTTATATTTTTCATTGATTTGAGTGAAATCTCCAGTGAAAAGATAAATGCTTAACGGTTCTTTAGTGGTGACTAAAATAGAGGAGATAGACATCAGTAAGCCGGTAAACATTCTATCATTCCCAGAAAAGCAAATATGAATCATATCAATATAATATCATTAATAGTGATTTTTATCATCTGTCCAATACAATTTCAATCAAGATGTATAATGATAAAGACATAAACCACGATTTATTCGTTGTAAAACATTAACATCATCTATCCGCCTATCTTCATCGACATAATTCCTAAAAAATATTTTTTCTTCTGTATAAGAATAGTCCTTTGTAAGGCTTTCTATCAAATCGTTTCTTAACAACATATTTTTATCGTCAATGTTGTTGAAACTGAAAGGGTCCGTATCATCGATCAAAATCCATTCTGGGCGATTATCTTTTATATATAATTCCACATCATCTAAAACAGTGAGCATCGTAGTGTTATGCCAAGTTTGAAAAGCGAAATGCGGATATTTTGGCACTTGATCATTAACTAACCAAAAAGCAGCATTGACATCTAGAGTAAAAATTTCATTATTGCCTTCCTCTACGGATTTATCATAATTCTCAATATATTCGCCGACCTCTTTAAAGGCTTGAATTTTATTATATCCGCATGAGAAGAAACCATAATATCCTGAGCAAAAATAAACAAAATCTCCTAATGCAGAAATAAATAATCCGATAGATAAAGCGGTTACTATCAACAGAGATCTATTATCATTGCCAAGTCCTGGTTTATCAGACTTTCTATCTTTCAAATAAAGCTGCTCAATCAAAATCCCAATCACAGTCATCAAAGTTGGAAAGACGACAATATAGTAGTGAGTAAATGTTGAAAAATAGGCAAAAAAGAGTCCATTTCCTATGATGCTTACAATCAAGCACAATAGCACATTCGATTGATAATTCATCTTTTTATAAAGCTTTATTAAAAAATAACTGAAAAAAACTGCTAATAAAATATCTAAAATCATCAAAGTGATGCGCATCACATTGAAATGTTCAGAAGAATATTTCATATTCATGATGAATGTTTGATCGATCATCTCATCAAAGTATCCGCCCATATAAGAGACGACTAATGGTATAGCTATCATGATCAAAAGAGGGATCAAGCAGGCTATAAAATTATAAAAAAGTTCTTTGTATTTTTTATTTTTAAAGGCGTAAATAGCATAGAAGACAACTAAGAAGAATAATGGCGCTGCATTGGTGATTCTGACAAAGATGTTAACGCCAGCCCCGATACCACAGATGATATTTCCTATCAAAAAGAACTTTTGATCATCTGTTTTACAGGCTCTTATGTAGCAATATAAAGCAGGTGCAATAAATAAAGAAGAAAAGTCTTCAGTTGTGTTTCCCTCTCTGACAAAGCCAGCGATAAACACATATAAGAGGGCGGTCATAAAAGCGGTGAAATTAGATAGGTTTAAAAGCCCAAATATTTTAAACATGCAAAATGCGGTGATAGAAAAAATAATCCATTCACCTAGGAAAAATCCAAAAGTCGGATGAATCAGATAGCAAAGAGCTTGATACCAAAAGAAATAAATACCTTTATGATCAAAAAAATCTATATATGGTGTACCACCGGTCGCGATGATTTTACCGATTTCTTGAAAAATATTAGAATCAGTGAACATATAAGCGACTTTATCATAGATTAAAGATATTGATACTGAAAAAAGATTGATAAAAATAAAAGAGCCTATAAATATAAAAAGAAACTGCAAAATATCTTTTAAGAATGGTTTATGATTAGAAAATCTAAAAAAATTAGTGAATTTATAAAACCATCTAGTTTGATCTTCACAATATTTATATATGAGATTCTTGTTGTTTTCTATTTTTGTTTCTTCCATAAAAAATAACCATTAATAAATATACTTACAACTGTTATAAAGGTCAAAAAATATTAATAAAAATAAATGAAGTTTTATTTACTGATTCAATCCGAGTGACAATATCACTTGCTGGAAATATCAATGAGTTTCCTATATACTAAAAGCATATCGGAGGAATGTAATATGAAATTAGGTTATTTAGCTATCGGTGCATTGTTATTTTTAACATCATGCAGTTCACTTGAAACAATCGATGGTCATACTGTTAATAATAATTTATTAAAAGCAGCGATTGTAGAATCTATCAGTAGACCTGAAAATCTCACTTCCATATCTACAACTATGACTTCCACCAATGACTATCGACCTCTTTATGGTGGATTAGACAAAGGTATAACTGTTCAAGAGCAAAGAGAGGATGCCAACTTTACCGCCTATAAGAATGATATAGTAAAAATAGAATCTTTCGCCTCTCAAACTCGGACAATCGATAAGTCAATTATGAAAACTGAGACAGACGAAACAATAGTCACTGCTTATACACCCACATTAGAAAATCAAACATACTTATTGAACTTTGTCACACGCACTGAAACAAAATCTTCGGGTGATCCTCACTCTTATACAACTTATGAAATCGGACAAGATAGAGAGCATACAAGCGTTGATGACATCATTCAAGAAGCCTTCACCAATAACTTCTCTTCACTTATTTCATCTAGTGCAACTTTATATAAAGTTTCAAATGGTTATCGTTTCTATCAAAAAGCAGTCACTACCAAAACTTTAGAAAATGAACTTTATCCCACTGATGTAGACAAAACTATCACCACTTATAACGAAACGGTTTTAACTGCTGAAATCAGTTCACATGATGATATCTATCGCCTAGATAAAATAGTTATGCACAATTCGATTTATGTTAAGACTAATTTTTTAGGTGAAACTATTAAAGATAAAGAGATTGAAACAATAGAAGGAGAAATGAATTTCAAATACGGCAACAGATCAAATTTCTCTGGAGATATTCCAACGCAAGAAGACTATAACAACAAAATAAGTTATCGACCAACCTTATATAATGGAAATGATCTCATACAGTTCACAGATTTATCTAATAACTATCAAGCATTGACTGGTAAAGATTCTTATTTATATCGTTATACATTAGATAGATTTGCAACCTCAGCTTATAGTTTGAAAGTTGGTTCAACAGATATCGGGGCAGATGCGATTAAAAACGATGAAAATATCAGTTTAACATTTACGGGTACAAGTTTTACTTTATCTGAAGCAGCAACAAAAGAATACAATATCTATCTAGACGTGATTATTGATGCTGATACACATGCTTTTAGCGTCAATGTTCACTATGGTAATGAACTCATTGATTAAAAAAGAATTTCTTATAAGAGTTGAAAACAGCAAAAAACTGCTAATGATAATGAGATTTTAACAATGATTCGTGATAACAGCGGATGGCTTTGAAAAGTATCTAAGTTACATCTCATCATAAATTTTAGTGATTCATTATCACTCCACAATCCAAAAGCATATTCTATCGTATTGAAATAACTATCAAAATAATATTTTTTAAGGTGTGTTAAACAATCATATTGAATGATTTCGCATCAATCTGTTTATACAACGTAGTTGAGTTGATTTAGATGTGTTTCTTAAGTTTATCACAAATGTTTACGACTAAATGATGATCTAAATAATATAAGAAATATCCAAAAAAGAATTTTATTTCAGATTCACCAATGACCGCTTGTACATCCAGCTTAAATTTTTTCAATTCTTTTAAGACATAGTTATATAGATGATCTATTGATAAAGATAGCTGATTTCTTGCCTCAATCAAAAAATATTGATTATGTAAATAACAATATTCAAAAGCTTCCTTCATAAAAAAAGATACTTCTGACATATTAGATGATAAATTATTATCTACAAAAAATTGATTTATTAAAGCTTTATAAAAAGTTAATTCTGGTTTAAAAATATTTGCCACTTCATCAGTGCAATTTTTAAAAACATAAGCGGTGTGAGCATCGATTAATCTGTTAGAATTTAATAATTGAATATTGCTGTTAATATTCTTATCAGCAAAAGAATCACGATATTCAGAATGAGGTAATATAAAATATCCTTCTCTTAGCAGCTCGTTATAAAAGAGATTAGAAAAAGTGAAATAATAACTGCTATATTTTACCATTTTAATATTACTACAACAAATCGGCTTCTTAGCATAATCATATTTATGGCATGAAATTTTATAATTATTAAGCACTTGAGTTGTAATTTGTTTGTTATATTTTAGTCCTTTAACCAATGAAGTTTCATCGGTGAGAGGCAAGCATGTCAAACATGGAATCAAATAAGGATATAATTTTTTGTTTTTAAAATGCTGTATGAGAAATACGGAAGCTTCAATAACTTTAGAAATAAATTGATAATCATCTTCGCTAACTGATAGTTTCGATTCTTTTAAATCAAGTGCTGCGCGCATGAAAGGACTAGGGTAGATTTCTTGACCATTTTCAAGATAGCTATATAAATAAAACCAATCATTTAAATCAAGTTTGCTTTGATAATAATAAAATAATATTTCATTAAAATATGCTCGGCATTTTTTCAAATCATCTACTTCTTTTTTGCTGAGGTCAGAGATTTTTTTATCTAATATCCAATAATTGAAATAAGTATTAGCATCATATTTCATATCGATAGGTAAATAATCGAAATATAGTAGATGTACTCCCAAGAGAAAAATGATCAAATTGTCAGGATTGAAGAAGCGTTTCATCTTTCCTGTCAGCTCAAATAATAATGCTCTTGGCGGGTTGAATGAATATAAAGAATTTAATAAAACTTTATCATCAAGGCCCATCAATATCATTTTTATTTTTAAAAGTTCCGAATCGCTTTTAATTATTTCTAAGTATTCATTATCATCAAAAATAGAGATGTTTTCCTTTGCCAACGGATATGCTAGCTCATCCGTTTCATCTAATTTAACTTCCTTCATATCGTTTGGTAATCCCAAATATAAACTGATATTCACATCTTTAAATTTCAAATCAATGCCTCTTTCAAAAGCCTCAAATGAAAAATAAACACTTGAATATCGTTTATAAATTTTGATCAGTGTATTGATTCTATCAACATCTCTTTTATCCAAATATATCTCCGATTGCGGTGTCTTACTATATCCGCAAAAATATAATCCCTTATGGATATAAGGATATTCTAAATAAGGATTATAGATAATGCTTTTTTTGCTGAAATATTCAAGCACTTTTCTTTCATTATATCGGTAATAATTTCGTTTTAAGCTTTCATATTTGTTCTGAATCAAAAACAAAAATCCAGCATGAATTATCAAATAAAATTCCTCAAAAGTGAAATCATATTCACTAGTTAAAGAATGATATGCTTCTTCTAAAGTGTATCCTTCAGACATTTGGTCAAACACAGTTTTTATAAAATCGATTTGATCAGTTTTAGTCTCGCTATTTAATATCGATTGCAGTCTAGAATTATCGATTTCTTCTAAAGTCTCTGGAAGTGTATAATTTTGTAAATTTATGATTGCTTCCCTATAGAAGTTATATTTACCAGAAATCAAATAACTTAATTGTTTATCCCTAATTTTATCTCTTTGAACGCTGATGATTGTTACCCAGTTTCTCGGTTGGAATAAAACGAATGGATTTGAAATAAATACTCCTTTATTTTCTAAATGTGTCAAATAATACCCACCTAATCGTAGAAAAGAATGCAGGTGTTTTTGCAAATCTATTTGACCAGTCGGATACACTAATGGTTTGAATATCGAAGATGATACTAATGATATATGAGATTCAAAATTCAGCAAAGCGATAAACTCATCACTATTAGCTTGTTCGAAATCAAAATAGTCAAAACTTGTAAGAACGATATATGGCATGCCCATCATCTTCAAAAAGACTGATGGGATATAACTATATTTTCGATGTTTTGCCATGAACTTATGAACTGCATCATAAGCTGTCTTAATAGCTTTCTTATCACCTGAATCAAAATAATAATTCTGATAAATGATATCTTCTTTTATTTTATGATCTTGCTTATAAAAAACTCTTTCTTTTTTTCCATAAGCGATGAAATGAGTGCCATAATAAAGACATGAATATTCGGAGTTGAGCTTTTCATCACCATGTTCTAATACAGTAGTGCCGAACAAAAAACGATCTGTATCATAATAGTTATAATAAAATTGATTTAACATATTTTTGATGATGCTATAAAAGTAAGTCCTTAAAGCTTTAATCGCTAAGATCTCTTCTGTCTTTTTATCCAGAATAGGTTCAAATGCATAGTCAAACTTTTCCTCTATCGTCATATCATCCAATGGCTTAAAAACATTGAGATAAACTTCTTTAGTTAACATATGTATTTCAGAAACAAAATCTATGATCAATTTATCTGACGTCTCTTCATCTTGTATATATGATATCGGTAAATGTTTAATATCAATTTTGACTTTTTGATAATTAGGATTATCATCATCAACCTTGTCCATCAATCGATATAAATCAGGAAAATAAATTCCTTTTGTGATCAAATAATTCACCGCTTGATGTGTAGAAACATCATCACTTGCAAGAACATCGCTCTTAATTTCTTGCTCATCATCATAGTTAGATAGATGGCTTTCAAATCTTATCCGCCCTAAGATTTCATCTCGATTTAAAGGAATCAATTCTCCATTTTCATCCTTTTTTGTCATCACGACAAGTGGTAAGCCGATGACTTGTATATACATCATAAATTCATTCTGCTTTTTTTCTTCACGATCTAAATCAGAATGTTCGATATCAAATTTAAACTTTTTAAAGAACTCAAAACGAATCATCAATGATTCTTTATCTTCAATAGACATATGAAAATTATCTTGATCATCGATAAAGACATCATAATATTTGCTTGAAACTACATACGGATATGGCGATTGGTAAGCTCGCCTTTTGTTTTCCATCACATATTTTTTAGACATAGATTATCCACCTATTAATTTTTCTTTATCAGCTTGAAAATCAATTATTTTCTTTAATATAAAAGTCAGAAAACATGCTAAACAATTTGCGACTACAAATTTAGAGTTGTTAGCTAAAGAATTTATGGAAGGAAAGAAATATTCCAGCTTTTCTAAAAGTGCAGAAAACACCGACGGAGCAGTAAAAAACTGATATATGACTGTGTTATCATTTTGTAATGTCTCAGAAATGACTTGTCTCATCATGTTGATGATGTCCGCCTGTTTATAAATCAGTGAAAACTCGTATATATAATTATCCAGTTTATCCTTGCTCAGAATACAAAAACGATACAAGAATTCCATTCCAACATTTGAAAGAACGATAAGTGATGGAAGTTTGAATTCAAGATCATCAAACAAATGATAGAAATAATCAGGTTTAACATCAATTTCATTCAAGCTCAGATGACTGAGAATATAAACGCCTTCATGGATCAGGCCATTATTCGAGAAACTGATTTCCGCTTGTTTTTCTTTTTTAAATGGATAACATTTGGAAAATGGCGCGAAATAAGCTGCGTGACTTATATTACAGCACCTTCGGCAAATATTCTTTCTAAATGGCAGTTGTTGAATGAAGTCTTCAGCGGTATGAGTTATAAAATCATAATCTAAATACTTATTAACAACAAAAAAAGGTAAACCGCAGAAACCCAAAACAATAGGCGTCCAATAATCTTTATAGATGTTAGATTTCTTAACCATCTCGATAGAGTATTTTAATAAAGATAAAAGAGCTTCTTTATCACATTCACAAAAATAAAAAACTTCGCCATCAAAATTTGGAGCATATGCATTAAAATTTCTGCCTAAATAGATACAAGGATATGGGAGTTTCAAATTGTGATCACAATTCAAACATATGGTGCTAGATACAGGCAGCAAGTCCTTAGCTAATTCAATCATATAAGCTTTATTAACATGAACAAAACAAGCATCAAGTATATCAAAGAAAGAATGAGATGCCCTATCAGATAAATTATCACCGACATTTCGCCTGATCACTTGCAATTTATATTCATTTGGTAAATCAATAAACTCATTGAGATATTTGTCTACTTCACGATAATTGAATAAATATGAACCAAATGTAGCTGCATAGGCGACTAGATTCTTATCTCTCAAATCGATATATGGATATAAAATTTTCTTCGCTTTATCTTTTTCAAAAGCAAACAATGAGCTGACTTCAGGCTTTTTTATCAACTCTCCAGTGATATGATATGGAGCTTGATATAAACCATATTTAGCACTTAAGCTCTTAAGATAGATAGAATAATCATTAAGTATACTAAAAGAGTACGGGTCTATCTCTTCAGAATATTGTGGATAAGTGTGTTGGCAAAGATGACAGATATTCTCTTTAAAATGTAATTGAGATATCAATGGTTTATCATCAACAATAGTTGAACTCACCTTATTGGGTAATCCTAAAAACAACAATAAATAAGAGTTTAATTTAGTTTCATCAGCGGTTTCACCAAATGTGTCATAATAGGTTTTAGTGAAGTAGTTTATAGTTCTTTCAATGCTCTCCTTTTGGCAAAGACATAGATAAGATGTGGAAAAATAGTTTTCTTGAAACGAACAATAATGTGTACCATAATTAACATATGGCAGTGGTAAATCGGTTTCAAAGGCACCGGTATAATTTTCGGAGCCTGCTAGCAAAGATAACGTGATTCTATCATCGGCTAATAATCGGTCTTGCTCATACTCATTTTTAACCACTCGCAATGGATAAAAGAGAACATATTTAAAAAAATCTAATAATTGCTCGCTATAGAGACTAGACAGATGAAAATATTCTAATGATTCTTTGAGTGTATCCATTAAAGAACTATCTGAAAAAGAAGCGTAGAAATAAGATAAAAATGTCTCATTTGATCGTGAATCAATCAAATTAACATCAGCGTATAATTGTGATAAATCTTTTTTATTATTTAACAATTTGTAAATACTAAAAATATTTGTTCTAATAGGATATTTTTTAGTAAAAATGTTAGACAAGCTCTCAGATTTAATATCGCCAATAATCTGTATTGTTAATGATGTAGAAACATCATAATCATATAGTGAATCTTTTGATAAATAATCGATTCCTTCACTCGATAATCGCCTCATAAAAAATGTGAAGTCATGTTCCTTTTGACCTGATAAAGAAGAATATAAAAAATTATTTCTTTTAGGTGCAAAATAACTTACACCGGCCGTTATTTTATCTGTGAATGACAACGAGCTTAAGAATTCAGATGGTGTCTTGAATTTTTTATCTTTAACACAGTCAAATCCCTGATATGGTAGGCGCAGATACGCATATATCAACACGTTATTACGACTAGGAATAAGCTTAAATGCTCTCTTCACTTTTGATGCGATGCTAAAAAAATCATTCCTATCAAAATAGCATCGCCCTTTTACATCAAAATAGACTTCGCCATTAAACGAAGAAAGAACAAACGGGAACTTTTCATCATTCGTTTTCTCTTTTGTCATGAAAGACAGATGACTGCGAACAAAATTTGAATTTGATTGGCAATAGCAATCTAAAAGATGAGTGATTAAAGAACAAATAAAATATCTAAGATAATGAATATATTTTCTTTTTTCACTTTTATCGGTAACTAAATCCGCAATCTCTTTATCATAAACATCATTTATAAAGTAATACACTAATCTCTTTAAAGAAAAACGATCGAACTTTTGAAAAGAAAGAAGTCTTTCATCTACTAATACATCTTCAGAAAAATTGATCAGCAAATAAGCATAATTGAAGTCAGAAAGGATTTTTTTGACTTCAGGAGAATATCGTTCTTCCAATAAGAATATAGGTGATTTATCAAGATCTTTTAAAATATCTGTAATGTTATCATTGATGAAATAGATTCCATTATGTAAAAGATACGATTTAAAGTCATCGATAAAGTAGGGAGAATCATAGTCATATTGTAATTCTCGATACACTTCATGCTTTAGGCTTTTTAATCCTTTAACAAATTTAATCTGTTCTGTTATCTTCCTATTTAAATCAAGTTTATTGAAAACCTCATCTGGCAATCCAAAAACATCATGAGCGACCATTTTATTTTTAACATCTAAGTCAGTAAATGTTTTGCCATCATATACTGGAAAAAAACTCAGTTTTGAAATCTCTTCTCTTTGAATATCTTCTAGAATTTCAATCGCCTCTCTATCCTCTATATCCATCACAATCTCTCGCTTATTATTTAAAAAAGCCACAAAATTCAAACCGATATATGCGGCGATATAGTCTGGATTATTATAAAGGTCGATTGATTTGGTTTTAAAATAGCGATAACTCACAAAGCTTCAAACCTCAAAGTGCAGGAATCAGTTGAAGTGCTTTTGACTTCAAAGCCAAACTGTGGAAGACTTCCATCATCAAATATAAAATCTTCATACACACCACCATCCAACATAAATTTGTCTCCATTTTCATAAAGACAAACATTGCTAGCATAGCCGGTCTTATTTCCCTCTACTTTTCTTCCATGTGCAGATAATAATGAGATCAGACGGCCACGATAAAAATAAGATTCACTATCATCCATCTGATAATAAGCATAACTTCGAGTATTGCTAAAAATATAATAATATCCTTCGTTACTTCTCAATGAATTCAATGGTGGCAATTTATCATAAACATAGCCATCCCAAGAGACGGTAGCAGCAAAATTGACATAAATCCGCCCTACAGAGGCATTGACATGATAGACTAAAATTCCTGGCTTAGTATAAGATTTTAGTCCATTGGTATACTTCACTTGAGAATCGTGCTCGTTCAATCCAGTAGGAGTATAATACTCGACTAATAGGTACTCATCCAAAGCTGTATCGTTATATTTTATTTCGCCATTTTCGACTGCAGGAATAAGTAAAAATTGGCTCGTGTCAGTAAAAGATGGCAATTTAATTTGATAATTATTTTCAGCTAAATATTGTTCAGTAATCACAATTGGGTCAACCCATCCTAATAAATATTTTGAAAATGAGCAATGATCTCCGATATTAAAATCCATCATATCGACTCCACCGACTGGAGTATCAAAATTAATAAGATTATCATTGTCATATGAGTAATAATCATCTAATCCTAATAAATGTCCGGTTTCATGAATAAATGTATGAGCATCACCTTTATCAACTACTTCTTTATTTCCGTGGTGATAGTTCCCCTCATATAAAAAATCGATACTAGCCCATGAATAGGGATTAACATAATAACCATTAATTGAAGTATCATATAGAGACCAAGTGGTATAAGCCCAATATATGTCAGAATCTGAATCATACGAACAAGAATAAACCATCCAAACGCTATCTATCACACGATCATTATTACTATCAAAATCGCTGAAGTCGATAGAATCATTTAATGCTAATTCAGACATGATTTCAGCTAAAAGAAGATCAGTATAATTGCCATCATAATTGCTCGCTTGTGTTTCAAATTGAGAAGAGCTCATATTCATACTTATAGGACTGATGACCTGACCTTGAATTTGTAATTTACCAAAACTCGATTTTTCATAAAAAGAAGAAACAGATTCCCAACCTGTTTGCTCTGAAGATCCAAAAAAAGAATTATTCAAAGTTTCTAACTCATATTCAGTAAATTCATCATCACTGAATTGAACAGGGATGACTAAGATTCTTGAATCTCCCGTAGAAGGTAAATAAGTTTGGCCGATAGTGCTAGCTAAATAGTCCTTATTCATATTAGCCGAAGTATAAGAGGCGGAATATTGTGGTGTATCATAAGCAAAATTTTTTCCAGGATTGCTATTATCCGAAAAGAAAACACATGACGTTAATCCCAAGGATATAAAAGATAAGACAATAGCACTGATAATCGCTTTTCTTTTCATTATTAATCTCCGTAATCAGATCCACGGCTTTTATCTTCTACAAGAACTTGCAGACTATCAGCTATATCCATAGCTGATAGATAAATGGCTCCTTCGCATTCCACAAGAGGATTATCATCTTGGCCGACAAAAACAACTTTACGGTTTTTTCTAACTATCTTATCCATCTGATCGAGAATATCTTGATAACGTTCTTCTCTCAAAGCTTTATAACCTTGTAAATAAGTGTAAAATTGTGGTTCGATATAAAATAAAGACCCATCATCATTTTCATAACAAGTAGCAAAACGATTTCTTAAATCGATCAATACCTTTCTATCTTGCCATTCGGGATAGTTTTTCATAAATAAGCCCCCTTTTTTATTCTTTAACAGTGTTGATGCTAAATATATTATTTAATGTATCATGCATCCATTTGAAATCATCTTTTAATGATTTGTTTTTTAAATATTGATTTGTCTTTTCAATAATTAAATTTGTTTTAGAGATATAAATATTTATTTTTTCAGAAGATAGTTCAGAATCTTGAAACAAAGAAGTAGTCAATTCATCATCAATCTGCTTTAACTCGCTTAATGTTTTTGCAAAATCATAATCAGATGGAAAAGGTGCTTTTCCATTTTCTTTTTGCATTATAGTTTTTTTAGCAAATTTGATTATTGGTAAAAGTACAAGCATAATCATCTCGCTTGTCGTCAACTCTTCTTTCTCATAATAATCGCTAATAGTTTTCATTTTTGTAATCCCTCTGTATTTCTATCAAAGCTGAATTGATAATAGTAAGAACATTCTCGGGAACATCTGTCACTTCATAGAAATAAGCACAATTATACCGACAAAGCCTTGAGATAAAAATAAGATAATCTTTAAATATTTTTTCTATTTTATCATCATGAATAACATTTAATATATCGTTTAAATTCGCGATGACTGATCCATAATCACTGATCGCTTCTCCTACAAATTCCCATTCAGAAGTCGAAATTTCTTTTTTTCTAGTCAAGCTGAATAGTTCAGCATCATTTTTCATAAGAAGATCAGCTTTCTTTTCTATCAAAGAAAATTCATTTTTCACTCCAGCAATTTTGTCTTTGTAAAAGTGACAGAGTGCGATCAAGCTTAAAAAGCAAGCCGATCCGCAATAATATTTTGAAGAGACATCATCTAATTTGTAAAAAATTTCATCCAATTCCTTCATAGATGTAACCTCCTAAACAAATCACCGACTGGATGATGAAAAACAAGATTTGCCTTTTTATCAATGGCATTTTCTGTTTTATTTATCAGAACCATCTTATTTCCCCGATAATAATAAACAAGGCTAGCCGCCGGATTCACAACTAATGAAGTACCAGCGATGATAAACAAGTCAGCATCATAAATCGCTTTTAAAGACTTCATAAGCAGGGTTTCATCTAATCCTTCGCCATAAAGAACCACATCTGGTTTGATAAGTCCTCCGCATTCATCACAATAGGGAATGATTGTGTCACTGCTTTTAATATATTCAGCATCAAAATATTTATGACATTTCAAGCAATGATTGGAATGGATTGTTCCATGCAATTCATACACATTTTCAGAACCCGCTTTTTGATGCAGTCCATCAATATTCTGTGTGATGATAGCTTTTAATTTTCCTGATTTCTCTAATTCAGTCAAGAAAAGATGAGCTGGATTGGGTTTTTTGTCTAACAGCAACATCTTATCACGATAAAATAGATAAAATTCTTTTGTGTTTTGAAAAAAGAAATCGTGAGATATTATTTCTTCAGGCGGATATTTATATTTTTGATTATATAGTCCATCAACACTTCTAAAATCAGGAATTCCTGATTCAGTTGAAACACCTGCCCCACCAAAGAAAACGATATTATCGCTATTTGATATCCACTCTTGTAGTTGAAATATACCAGTAATTTCTTCCATATAACCTCTTTAAGATATACCTTAATTATAGTCAAAAAAGTATCTATAACCAGTGGACTATCAATAAAAATCGACTATCTTTCTTTTTATAATATCTTCATATATTTTGCTGAGCCTACTAATCTATCACATTAAATAATAAACACTATTATGATAAAATAGTATAAGAAAGGAAAAATATGACCAACATCACATTATTAAGAATATTGGCAGAAACAACAAATGAGTTCAATTTCGAAGATTACATGCTTTATGTTTGGCTAGGTGTTTTTATCATAGCTGTAATCGTTGAACTCGCTACTTCTGATTTGATTTCATTATGGTTTGCCGGGGGTGCTTTGTTATCACTGATAATCTCATTTATCCCTGGAGCTCCTTTTTGGGCTGAAATAATCGTTTTTGCTATCTCATCTTTATTATTACTATTATTGATTAGACCTTTAGCTAAGAATAAGCTTTTAAAAAAGAAACCAGATATCAAATTTAATGCTGATGATATGATCGGTAAAAAAGCGACAGTGATCAAATCAATCACTGAATTAGAACGCGGCGAAGTCAGCTATCATAACATCGAATGGACTGCTGAATCCGTCGACAATACACCGATAGAAAAGGGAACAGTTGTCATCATCACTGGAATTGAAGGTAATAAATTAAAAGTCAAAAAAGACACCGAAATCAAGGGGGAATAATTATGGAAGCATGGATGATTGCTATGATTGTTGTCGGAGTTATCATTTTAATCATTGTTATCGTTTTAATTTGTTCAATCAGAATTGTCAGTCAAACAGACAAATTTATTATCGAACGACTAGGCGCTTATTATAAAACTTGGGATACTGGCATTCACATGCTGATTCCATTCTTCGATCGTGTAGAACAGGTCGTATCTATGAAAGAACAAGTCCATGATTTTGCTCCTCAGCCTGTCATCACTAAAGATAATGTCACCATGCAGATAGATTCGGTCGTTTTCTTCACTGTCACCGATCCTAAACTTTACACTTATGGTGTTGATAATCCGCTTGCAGCTATTGAAAATCTCGCCTCAACCACTTTACGTAATATCATCGGCGAACTAGATTTAGATCAAACTCTCACTAGCCGTGATATCATCAATGCTAAAATGAGATCAACATTAGATGATGCGACAGATGCATGGGGAATCAAAGTCAATCGTGTTGAAGTCAAAAATATTTTGCCTCCCAAAGATATCAGAGAAGCGATGGAAAGACAGATGCGAGCCGAACGTGAAAAGCGTGAAAAAATCTTATTAGCTGAAGGTAGTAAGCAGTCATCTATCTTAATCGCTGAAGGTAATAAAGAAGCGAGTATTTTAAATGCTGAAGCTGAAAAACAAGTGAAGATCAAAAATGCAGAAGGTCAAGCTCAGGCTATCCTCAGCATTAAAGAAGCTGAAGCTAAAGGTATTATTTTAGTGAGAGAAGCCGAAGCTAAAGGTTTAAAAGCTATCAAAGACGTCGGCGCAGATAATGCTGTCTTAACTTTAAAATCATATGAGGCTTTAGCAAAAGTCGCTGATGGAAAAGCTACTAAATTGATCATACCTTCAAACGTAAGTGATTTGACTTCACTCGCAAATATCATTAAAGAAAGCGTTACTGAAGCACCTGTTGAAGAAGAAAAAACTCTGAACACTTCATCAGAAAAGGTAAGCAACACTCAAAAGATAGAAAAGCCTAAAAAATAATCAATCGATTTCGCATATTTCGCCATAAAATTATGAAATAAAAACACCTGTTTTCTTCTATGCTATAGTCGAAAACAGGTTTTTAATTTAATCTCGCTTTGAAAATGTAAAATATCAGGCTGAATATATGTCATTATGTATTCTTCTGATATAAATAAATTGATATAATACACACGAAAGGAAATAAATTTATGAAAGGAAAAAGATTATTATCTATTTTAGGAGCAAGTGTTCTTGCATTATTAACTAGCTGTAGTGGTCATGATATTGAACTCACTTTAAGCATCGGAGATGGTAGCATACCAAATGATGCTGTTCAACTTTATTTTGGCTTAGACAATACTATCGGAAAAGACTTTTCTTTCGAAGGCTATTTGACCGCAGAGAAAGATGCTGTCATCAAAGATGAATATGTATTCACTTTCTCCCATAATGATCCGTTATTATCTTTTGATACTTATACTGAAACAACTATCTTCAAATGGAACAAAACCGACATCGATGCGACAAAATCTGAAGATTCATATGGTGAATTGAATTTTAAAGCAGCGATTGATTTAGAAGCGACATTCCCTAAAGATCTCGAAACAAAAACTGTCTTTTTTGTTTTTCATGCCTCTGACTGGAATAGAGATAGTATCACCGATTATGGTTATACAGAATATAACTACACTTGGGATGGGGATAGTGTAAACATTTCTAGAGCCTAAAATCAGATATAAAATCACAAAGATAAAAAGCTGTAACTCTTTCTGTACTGAACCCCTCTAGTTGGACCGAGCAGGTTGTAGATGGATGGGAAGAACAGCTACTGGTGTTAAAGGTATGGATCTACCTGAAGGCGTTAAAGTTGTAGGAGTAGTCACATCACTAGAAGGTGATAAAATCTTCTCTTTATCTGCTAATGGCTATGGAAAGATCACTTTAGGAAGTGAATATCGTATCACTTCTAGAGGAATCAAAAGGTGTCTTAACCATGAAGGTGGCTGATAAAAATGGTTCGCTAGTGGCTATTAAGACAGTCAAAGGTGATGAGAATATCATCATCACTGATCACGGAACCACTATCAAAACATCATTAACTCAAGTCTCTCAATTATCAAGAAATACCATCGGTGTAAAGATTATCAAATTACGCGAAAATGAAACCATCTCCTCTTGTTCTATCGAGCCATCTAAAAGCGAATATGAAGCTAAAGAACAAGACTTGCCTCAAGATGAGCAGACTGAAAAAGAAGATCCAGCTTTACAAGAATTATTAAAGCGAACCTCTGAAGAAGACGAAGAAGAATAATTTAAATATTCTCAATCAAATCCCAAAAGTTTAGTAATAGACTCTTGGGATTTTTTTTAAAACAAAAAAATATTGCATAGCTTTATTGGAAGCGGTTACATGCGCTATTTAACTAATGAGCAAGATAATTTCTCTTGCAATATTATGACGCTTTTTCAATGATATAAGCAAGCAACACAGCTAAGGACAAAGGATAATATTCCTCAAAATTAGGAGCGAGTTATGTGGAAAAAGAAAAGTATTTTTCTGCTATTTTCATTGATAGCAATTTTAAGTAGTTGTGAAGTAGTAACAACTTCAACAAGTCCACCAACATCACTTGTTTCAAGTGGATCAGCCACAAGAGATTCTACAGCTACCACTGATTCATCAAACCAACTAGAAAGAGACGAATTATCTCTAGCTTTAGAAGAAGTATTAGGAGAATATATGTCTCTCTTTCCGGTCTATGATTCCGATACATATCAACTTGATATCTTCACTCAACAGAATAGTAAAACTTTAAGAATCGTACCGCATTTTAAAGACAAAGATTCTGAAAAAGCATTAGCTGATTATTCGGTAGTTTTACGGCTCAACGAATTTCTTATAACTGATGATAACGGAGTAAAAATCGCTCAAAAGCGAGTATCTGAATATCAGATTTTAGTAATTCAAGCTGGTTTAGAATATCAAGATTTTGTCATTTATACTTATATTTATCAAGATAAAGCCACCAGTTGGCCAGAAGAAGCGGTTCTTTCAGTTTTAGGAAAATCAATTCCTGAGGTAAATGCTCCTTACTTCCAATATCAAATTCAACAAATCACTACAGAAACTTATGCTATCGTCATCGCAAGTTATGGCATCACAAGCAGTTATATATCCACTTATACAGAAAAACTGATGGAGTCCGACTATTATGTTGAACAAGTCTATTATTACTACGTCGCAGATAAAGATGATGTAGAAATACTTTATTATTTCGACACTGAAAATAATTATATGTATCTTCAAGCTTATCTAATCATTTAAAAAGGAGTTATTCATTATGAAAAAGAAAGTATTATTAACACTATCCATTGCCTCCTTATCTTTATTAGTCGCTTGTGCTAACGATACATCTAGTACTAATCAAACAGGAAACATCACCCCAACTAGTAAACCACCTCACATTTCTTCTACTGATACTGGAAATCAAACTAGTTCCAGCTCGTCTTCAACTGAAAAGCCACCTGTAGTAGAGCCAAAAACTTTAGAAGATGCTTTTAAAATGGACTATAGCAATCTAACTATAGAAACCACTCAAGTTTATGATGGTGGTGCAATGGAAGAAGCAGCAACTGAATTCATTTATAAAGGATATACTATCGTTTATGATGCTGTTGCAGCTGAAATGGGGGCTGACCCATATATTTATTATCATGACTATGACGGATTAAATTATATGTACTTTGCACCCGACCCGGGAAACCCAAATCCAGTAGAAGCTTGGTTGAATAAAGGCTATGAGGGCGCTGATGTAAGTTTGGGTCATGCATATTTCAATTTAAACAGAGTCTTTGAAGAAATAGATCCCGCTGATGCCACTTATGTTGCTGGTTCTTATATCATTTCTGACCCTGAAATTGTTGCTCATTTAAACGCTACTGTCTTTGAATTCGCTTGGTACAATGATATTCAATATGTCGCTTTAGACGTTGATCCAGATACTGGATATCTAACTAGAATCATCGGATTAGAAGAAGAGAATAATGATGATGAATATGTTCAAATAAAATTAGGCAATTTCAACGAGACTGTTTTCTATGATGATTTGTTACCCACCCCACCTAATGAAGACAACGTGATGGAATATTGGGAATACAAAGGTTATGATGGACCAGTTCAACATAAATATCTAGATTCCATAACATTAAGTCCTACTGGCGAATATGAGACTGAAGGAGACAAAATCCTTTTAGATATTGAGGAAATAGTCCAAGTAGCCTATGAAACTTTACCTGAAGACGCAGACAAGGATACTCTCACTTGGCATGTAGAAGATCCATCCATCTGTGAAGTTAATTACTCGTTTACTCCTAATGTTGTTGAAGTGACTGGATTAAAAGCTGGTGAAACCACCATTTATGCTGTGGCAGAGAGTGAAGAAGGTGAAGATAAAGGCGTTAAGTCTAATGAGTTAACTATCAAAGTCAAACCTTTAGCGGAGCAGAATATTGCAGATGCTATCTACAATTTCACTTTCAATAATATCAACGAGGACACTGGTGTTGTAAATGTGACTAATCAAGTAGACAACGATTTGCCTGCCACTGTGACTTCTAATAAGGCTAGCATTAGACAAGGAAGTTCTGACCTGTTTGGTGATGCAAAAGCTGTTGTTCTGAACCCTGGTGAACAAGGATTACAAACTGGTGATGCCTATTTAGCTTTTGATTTTGATGATCAGCAAGTTTCTTCACTATCATTCTATTATGGTATGTATTATAGTAGTGGCTTTGATGGCATGGATTACGTTGATAAGATTGCCATTGAGACTTCCAATGATGGTCAAGATTGGGCTTCTTTAGATATCACTGAAGAAGTTAAAAATAATATTTCTGTCAATAATAAAAAATTGATGGAAAAGAGTTTCGAACCTGCCAGTAAAGTAAGATTAGCGGTCAGTTGCAATTTCATCGGCAAAGCCTTCAGTCTCGCTTTAGATAGCATAGCATTCATGAAAGACGAAAATTGCCATGATCATGTAGATATAGTGGATGTTCCTGTTGAATCAATAACACTTTCTGCTAGTGATAGTTTAAAAATTGGTGAAACGATGCAGATTACTGCAGATATCATGCCAGCTACTGCTACTGATAAGACTTTAACTTATATTTCTTCAGATGATGAGATTGCATCTGTATCTTCTGATGGTGTTTTAACTGCTAAAAAAGAAGGAACTGTAGAGGTTTATGCCACTGATGTTACTAAAACAGTCAAATCTAACACTTTAACCATTGAAGTATTGCCTAGACCAGTGATGGATACTGAATTAATCGGCATTTACAAAGGTTACACTGATGGTTTGGGTGAAGAAGTCACATTCACCATTGAAGAAAATGGTGTACTAGTCATCGAAGTATTAGAAGAAACTTTCGCTTTATCTTTTGTCGATAACGATGGTAATGATGCCATATTTGAAGATGAACAAGGCAATAAGGCTCTTTGTAATTTGTCTTATCAAAGTGATAATGTTCTAGAAGTGACTGCAAATTTCGGTCAATATACAATCAATAAGTTTGGAACACATGAAGGTTTGAATCGTTATATCCCAGCAACTAGCATTACACTAACACCAGATAAGACTGAATACATCGTCAATGATACTGGTTATGTGAAAGCATCTTTCACTCCTAGTAATACGACAGCAACAAACTTGACTTATGTAACTGAAAATACTGATATTATTGAACTCGATACAGAAGTTGGTACATTTACTGCATTAAAAGCAGGTACTGCCATTATTAAAGCAACTAATGAAGATGGAGTAATAGGGCAAGTAGAGATTATCGTTAAAGATCCCACTTTAGTCAGCAAGCTTACTATCACTAGTGAAAAGACAGAATTGTCTGTAGGTCAAACAACTCAATTATCCGTCTCATATGAACCTGAAGATGCCACCTATAAAAATGTCGAATTCACTTCTTCCAACGAAGAAGTAGCTAAAGTTAATTCTGCTGGTGTTGTGTCTGCTATTGGTGTTGGTGATGTTCAAATCACTGCTACTGCTACCGATGGGAGCGGTGTCTCTGCCACTATCGATTTAAAAGTCACTGCTGCTACTAATGTTATTCCATACGAGTATGTTGGAACATATAGTGGCATAGATATTGTTGGCACTGATGTCGAAATCACTATCAACGCTGATGGTACAGCAAAATTAGTTTCATCAATTGTTGGAGAAATAGATTTCACTTTCAGTTCTACTGATGGTTTATATTATTATTTTGAAGATGCAAACGGATATATTTTAAGCATTTACTTCTTCGCCGATAGTATTGAAGCCATTTATGAAGATGAATATAATAGTGGACTTTATATGGATTCATCATATCCAGCTTCTTTAGATAAGATTGAATAGCAAATAAATCCCTAATATCCTTTGTTTAGACCGCTTTTCTAAACCTTTTGAGATATTTCATCAATAGTGCTATAAGAAAAGCGGTTTTTCTATTGCTATAAACCTATTATTATAAAGATATCCTGATCTAATAATAAGGATGAACCTATACATATTATAAGTGTTCTTCTAAAATGCTTATATGCTACGTTTTGATACATTAAAAGCCATTATGCTCTTGCATGACGAAACTATACAGTACTGATTTTATCGATGTTTTTAATATTTCCATTTACTTTTTTAGTGTTGAGATATTAAAAGCCACCTAACTATTATAAATTAGATGGCAATTAACATTAATCTTCTTTCTTTTCTTCTACGATTTCCCAATGACCAGTTTTATCTGAGCCAACACGCACTAAGATGCCTTTAGATTTTAAAGAATTAATAATTGTTTGGACTGTTCGACGTGATAAGTTTACTTTAGAGGTCATTTCATTTACTGTTACTTTATTGTTTTCGTTTATTAGATTTAAGATCTTTGCTTCGTTTACAGTGCAATTTACAGTGCAATTTACAGTGCAATTTATCTTGCCATATTGGTTAAATCCGGTCTTATCAAATGGAATTGTTACAGTAATTGTATTGGTAGAAAATCTATAAGCACTCTTCCCATAAACTTTTACCACTTCAGGAACACCATGTCCAGATCGTTCAACAATACGGCATGACTTAAATATATCCATCAAATCAGGATTAACAGGCTTTGAAATACCTGCTAAAAATTCTTCTTCAGTAAGACCATAAGGAAGCCCGCCTTGTGATTCTATTTCCATCCTATCTTCATAAATATAGATTTGTGGAGAAATATGTGTGTCCCATAGGTTGTGAACACAAGCGTTAATCCAAGCCTCCTCAAATGCTTTGTTATCAAACATTCTTTTTTCTTTTCGAGGTCTACTGCTAACATCAACATAAGTAGGGTTAATTG
>CALVXU010000004.1 GCA_944371605.1 uncultured Bacilli bacterium | reverse complement strand
CGTTAATCCAAGCCTCCTCAAATGCTTTGTTATCAAACATTCTTTTTTCTTTTCGAGGTCTACTGCTAACATCAACATAAGTAGGGTTAATTGCCTCACAGTAATTTATCGCATCCTTGTATGCTTGAATAAGCGACTTATTTCCATATTCATTACGCATTAAATATTCAGTTTTATCTTTACCTTTAAAAACACAAACCGCTATGGAGATTCTGTTTTCATCTGATAACAAATCCGCTAGTAAGTTGTATCTTCCGTCGTTTGTTACAAGATTAAAATTATTAAGGAAAGTATCGTCATTAATATGAACATCATTCGAACGAAGTTTATCCCTTAAAGTTTCAAATTTTAAATCGGTTCTATTAATAGGTATTTCACTTAATAAGGTGCGTTTATAATTCAAAGAAGCGATGAATCTTCTGTCAATCTCATCCTCACTCATAGGAGTTGAGGAGGTTCCATCTCTATAGAAGCACCCAGTTGCGCTTCTGCCCTCTTTCTTAATGTAATAGAGTTTAGTTCCCTTAGTTACTTTAACGACAACTATTGTCTTATCATCTTCTAATAAAGAACCTATTTCACATAATCCTTCAGTAGATGGAAGAATCTGATCTCTAATGATATCTCTAATTTCCCTCATTGTTTTATCGACATTAGAAACACCTAAAACATCACCGTTATCATCAACACCAATATAGATAGTCCCATTTCTTGTATTAAGGAAAGCAACGACTTCTTTTGCAAAGTCTTTCGTTAATTTTCTTTTAAGTTCTATAGATTCAGATTCTTGAAATTTCATTATAAAAGCACCTGCTTTCAGCTAAGCTAATTATAACTGAAAATAGCCTGTTTTTCTATATCTTAGACAAAGTTACTTCTTATAAAACATTCATAAAATTTATTTAATTGTGATACCATTACGTATGTTTATACTCATTTTATATGTTCAATGATTTCTAAAAAAATGAGAAACACAATTATCATTTTTTGATAAAATCACATATATGTATTCGATTATTTCATGTTTAATTATTTACTTATTAATACTACTCTTATTTGTACGTCTACAAATTAAAGACGAAAATGCGTTTGAATATGGTTCAAATCTAGTTTTTTTCGCGTAATTTGTTAAAACCTAATAGTAAAATGCATAAATTATTCAAAAAGCCAAACACTTTATGGGACCAACATTTAAAACAAATTGCTTGGATGCGTTTTATTTCAATACTTCTATTTCCATTATCTTTAATCTTTTCATTAATTGCTTTAGCATTTCTCATCGCTAACAATAGTATATATTTCGTATTCGATTGTATTGCATTTGCGTTTTTATTTATAAATTTACTTAGTATTTTTGGACTTATAATCTGGATATGTATTGAAGGAACAAAAGCTAATAAAACATTAAGTAAAATATCAAATGAAGAATATCAAACTTTTAGAGAAAATATTTTAAAAAATTATCCTAACTTTTGGTCAATAACAAAAAAATAGACCACTCAAACCTACTATTGTTAATAGAATCAATTTGTCTTTTTTATGCTTTTGATTCTTGGTGTAATTATCATCATCTCCCATTCTTTTAATATATCTGCCCTTAAGTTTGTTATCTACCATCCGAATGAAGTCAAAGGAAGAGTAATATCGTTATCAAACCAATAGCATCAAAGTTCTCTAATTTCTTCTTTTTCTTTTAAAAATCACACAGAAACTACTCATTTTTCTAAATTCGAATAAAAGAAAGAGCCCGGTTAAGAGCTCTTAATTTTTTTATTTTATTGAAAAACTACTCGTTTTCTAATTCATCTAATTTATCCTTCCAATAATCTGGATATGTGCAATGTTCAATACAATATTTAAAAAATCCTTTTTTCTTTTTAATTATTCCTAAACTATTATAATATGGTTCTTCTTCTAGTAGCCACTTATTTTCTTCAAGAACATTTTTGTCTTCAAAACTGCAAAGTCCTAAAAAAATAAGAATATCTGAATATATATTAAATTTATCAGACCAAGAACCAGTATCATCATCTTTTAGATCAAATACATCGAATTCTTTTACAAACTTTAAGACTGGGTTATTTTCAAAAGAAACTAAATCCTCAACTGTTAAGGCACTTTTCTTTTTTACAGGTTCGCCATCATCATCTAACTCATAAGTCTTTGCTAAAACAGTAAGAACTTTAGTAAGCATTTCAGAAGGACCAACATATTTTAAAGGCCCAATATTGTATTCGTCTTCAATAGCGTTTACGAAATTAGAAAAATAAATCGAAGGAATTTTAACATCTTTGTGATAGACGGCTATAAAAACATCAAAAGTAACATCATTCCTGCCATTAAAGTCTTTATTTTCATATTCTTTTTCCAACCGCTCTTCAAGTAAATAAGCTTTAGGTGTTGTATGTTCCTTTAAACTCTCAATGCCATACTCTGATTGAAACCATTTCAAATCTTTTTCTTTTGGATTAAGATCTTTAACTGGTTCTGAGGGAGTTGTATTAACAGATGTAGTACTAGATGTAGTACTTTTTTTGCCAAATAAAATATCAAAAAATCCCATAATACCTCTCCTTATTTCACAAGCTTAGGGAAAACAGCCCATCTTATCTTACAATTTGGATACTTAGCCTCAATTAATTTTTTTGCTTGAGTTGAATCTCCAGCAACAACTTCCTCACGAGTTCTCATATTATTTACATAGAACTCACCAACATATTTATTTGCCATAAATAACTTCCTCCTTTTAAAACAGTGCACCTTTATTTTACCCCCCCCAGTAAAAGTCAAGCGTTTATTATGAAATTGAACATTTTATACAAATACTTAATCTGTAAAATCTCTCAAAATCTAATATTGTGCTTAAGTGATCATAGTCGAGATTATCTGAATCATAATTCAACTTGAGTATCAATTCGTTATAGCTCTTGATGCCGTTGTTTATCACTTGTAATAAAAGTAATATTTTTAAGCCATGAAAAAAGGCTGCCCATTTGAGCAACCTTTTCTGTTAATTAAACCTAATCTTATTTCTCTAAGCCACCATATCTTAAGATATCATGATATCTTCTTTCGGCATACTTAGCAGATTTATTAAGTAATTCTTCAGCGTGATCAGGATTGACTCTGAAAAGTTGTGAGTATCTAGTCTGAGTCATGACAAAGTCGCGGAACTTACTAAAATCAGGTTTGCAATTCATGGTGAGAGGTGTCTTACCTTCATCAGCTAAACGAGGATCATAAGTGAAGGTTAAGAAGTAACCACAATCGACAGCTAACTTTTCTTGCTTGATAGAGTTAGCTAAGCCGCCTTTGATACCGTGTTCTTGGCAAGGAGCATAGCAGATGACTAACGATGGACCATGATAGCTTTCGGCTTCTTTCATCGCTTTGATAGCTTGAGTTGGGTTAGAACCTAAAGCGATTTGAGCGACATAAACATGATCATAAGACATAGCCATCAAAGCTAGATTCTTCTTAGCAGTCTTCTTACCAGATGCAGCAAATTTAGCGATTTGACCAGTTTGAGAAGACTTAGAAGCTTGTCCGCCAGTATTGGAATAGACTTCAGTATCTAAGACTAAGACATTGATATCATCTTCAGTAGCTAAGATATGATCTAAGCCTCCGTATCCGATATCATAAGCCCATCCATCACCACCGACGATCCAAACAGACTTGTCGAGTAAATCATTCTTGAGAGGTAATAAGGCTTTGATACCGACGCAGCTAGAATGTTCGACTAATTCGATGAGTCTAGGTAAGATATCTCTGACGTGGTTCTTATCTTTGATATTAGCAGTATAGTCAGTTAAGACATCTTTGAGTTCAGGCTCAACTTTATCTAAGTTCTCATTGATGATAGAGCAAATACGGCCGAGTTTGAAATCAGTAGCGACACGCATACCATAGCCATATTCAGCATTATCTTCAAATAAAGAGTTAGCCCAAGCGATACCATTGCCATCTTTATCAGTGACAAGAGGAGTTAAAGGAGTAGATCCATTATAAATAGATGAGCAACCGGTAGCATTAGCGATGAGCATATCTTTACCGAATAATTGAGATGCTAAACGATAATATGGAGTTTCACCACAGCCAGCGCAAGCGCCAGAAACTTCTTGATAAGGTTTATAGAAAGCGACTTCTTTCAAAGTTCCAGCAGGGAAATAACCAGTCTTAGGTTCAATATGTTTATAGAGGATTTCAGCAGCTTCTTCATGATGGAATTGGCTCTTCGCTTCAGCTAAAGTTAAAGCCTTATGAGCTTCCATGACAGTCTTGCCGTTTTCATCCTTGACAATATTTCCATTTTCATCTTTCTTAGGTGTCATCTTGCCAGGGCATTGATTGACGCAAAGACCACAACCGACGCAGTTTCTAGGTGAAACTTGAATGCGGAAGTAAAGCCCTTTGACATTAGGTCCACCCATCGCTGGTAAAACATCGCCTTGTTCAGCTTCAGGCAACTTTTTGATGTCTTCATCATCTAATAAGAACGGACGAATGGTAGCATGAGGACAGACGAAGGCACATTGATTACATTGGATACAATTCTCTTTATTCCAAACCGGTACACGATCAGCGATTGATCTCTTTTCTTGATAGGTGACATTATTTCTCATAGTACCATCTTCTAATTCCCATTCACGGAAAGTAGAAACAGGGATATCATAGCCTTCAAGATTGTTGATCAAAGCGACATAGGAATCCCAATAATCATCGCCGGTGAGTTGGACATTAGAACTGACAGGAAGAGTAGACCAATCAGGATTGACTTTAACTTCTCTCAAGCCTTCAGTTCCTTGATCAATAGCAGTGTAGTTCATGTTGACGATGTCTTGACCCTTCTTAGCATAGGACTTAGCAGCGAATTTCTTCATCCAATCCTTAGCTTCATCATAGGGCATAATCTGTTGATTAAGATAGAAGAAAGAAGCTTGAAGAATAGTGTTAGTATGACGACCCATACCGATATTTAAAGCGATCTTATTAGCATCGATAACATAGAATTTGGCATGTTTATCGGCTAATTGCTTTTTCATTCTATTAGGTAAGGATTTTTCTAATTGCTCATCAGTCATATCAGTGTTGAGCAAGAAAGTGCCGCCATCCTTTAAATTCTTGATCATATCGAACTTAAAGATATAAGAATCAAGTGAACAAGAGATGAAATCAGCATTTTCGACATAATAAGTAGAGTGGATAGGCGATTTACCAAATCTCAAGTGAGAACGGGTGACGCCACCAGCTTTACGAGAGTCATAAGCAAAATAAGCTTGGGCATATTGATGAGTTTCATCACCGATGATTTTGACAGAAGACTTATTAGCGGAAACAGTTCCATCAGAACCTAAACCATAGAATAAACAAGAAGTGTAATCATGTTGGATGGTATAGCTGTTATCGACTTGGATAGAGAGATGAGTGACATCATCATCGATACCGACAGTGAAACCAGTCCAAATCTTTTGAGCATCTAAGAAATCAAAAACAGCCTTGATATGTTTAGGTTGAGTATCTCTAGAAGAAATACCATATCTGCCACCGATGACTGTGATATCTTCTCTATGACCTTGCTTCAAAGCGGCGACCACATCGAGATATAAAGGTTCACCATCAGCGCCTGGTTCCTTAGTTCTATCTAAAACTGCAATCTTCTTGACAGTCGCAGGAAGAGATTTGAGCAAATGAGAAACTGAGAAAGGACGATAAAGATGGACTTTAACTAAACCGACTTTTTCACCCTTCTTGAGCAAATCATCAACGACTTCGATGCAAGTCTCAGTCACAGATCCCATAGCGATGATAACTTTAGTTGCCTCAGGATCACCATAGTAGACAAAAGGAGCATAAGGACGGCCAGTAGCAGCAGAAAGCTTTTCAAAGTATTCGCAAGCTACATCGACAATTCTGTCCTCATGTAAGTTTTGAGCTTCACGTCCTTGGAAACAGATATCGTCATTTTCAGCACCGCCTCTAGTGACAGCGTGACCATGAGGATTTAAAGCTCTCTCTTTGAAACTAGCAACAGCATCTTCATCCAATAAAGATTTCCAGAATTCATCATCAACAAACTCAACGTTTTGAATTTCATGAGATGTTCTGAATCCATCAAAGAAATGAATGACCGGAGCAGAAGCTTTGATAGCGATCAAATGAGCTAAAGGAGCTAAATCAGCAACCTCTTGCACGGAATGTGAACAAAGCATAGCAGCACCAGTCTGTCTGACGGCATAAATATCGCCTTGGTCACCAAAGATAGAAAGTGAACGAGAAGCTAAAGATCTTGCAGCGACATGTAAGACGGCAGGTAATTCTTCACCAACCCATTTATAAATATTAGGAATCATGAGGAGCAAACCTTGAGAAGCGGTATAAGTAGTAGCTAATGAACCGCCTTGAAGAGCTCCGTGAACAGCACCAGAAGCACCGGCTTCAGATTGCATTTCAACGACTTTGACCACATCGCCGAAAACATTCTTCATGCCTTGAGCAGCATACTCATCGACATGTTCAGCCATCGGGCTAGAAGGTGTAATCGGATAGATGGCAGCGACTTCACTGAATTTGTAGGAGCCTAATGCAGCCGCAGTATTACCATCAACGGACTTAAACGAGAATTTCTCTTTTTCCATACACTTCCTCCAATAATTGTGTATTTATTACTTTATGATTATAAATCATATATAACTAAAACACCTAAATTTTTTAAATCAAAACATGCTTTTTGTCATAAAAAATTAAAAATAAGGTCTATAAATAAAAAAAGCGGACTTTCAAGTCCGAATATAAATTTATAATTCTCGTCATAAAATCAAACATCTTGCTGGTGATAAGCCTATTAAAATAAGCCTCCCAATTAAGAAGTTTTAAAATTTGGCATGGTTAGGTCGTCTCAGCAACTTCTCAACAGCAAATTCCAACTTCAATTCCTTAAACATTAATATCGCTTCGATGCCTACGATGCAAAGCGATGCAAAAATTATACATTTTCTTTTTTTTGATTGCAAATGTAAGAGGTTTCAATAATAAATTAATTTTTTCAAAAAACAAGAGAAAACTCGCATTTTAATCGCTTACAATAGGTGATTGCTGATAAAAAGTTGAGCAAATCAACTTCTGATATGAAAAAATAAAAGAAAGATTGCAAATTATAGAGCTATTTATTGCAAAAACAACCTTTTAGGTAAAAATTTAAAAAAAGATTGCCAATAACATATGAAGATACTATCATATGAATAGACTTTCATATGTAGGAGGTGCCTATGGCTTGTCACTGTCATGATTCTCATTGTTCTATAAATCAACATAAGACAATCGAAGAAAAGAAAGAGTTGATTCAAAACATATTAAGACTTTCAATCGGTGCTATTTTATTAGCTGTCGGCTTTACATTAGCTCATTTTGATAATTCCTATGGTGATATCTCTTGGTCTTATTTTAGCGATGCGAAATTTTATTCATCCTTAGGCTTTATCGCATTTATTCTTTATGCGATAGCTTATTTATTTCTGCTTGTCGACTTAATCAAAAATTGTATAACCGAAACTAGAGAAGGAAGCGTCATCAATGAATACACTTTGATGAGTATAGCGACTATCGGTGCCTTTGCTATCAACGAATATCCCGAAGCAATCTTAGTCGTTTTATTCAATATCATAGGAGAAATGCTAGAAGACTATGCAACAAAAAAATCTTCTGCTTCAATCAAAAATTTAGTCAATGACATGCCTTTATATGCCCATTACATAGATCAAGACAATAAGATAGTTGAAAAATCACCTGAAGAATTAGAAATCGATGACATCATCGAGATTAAACCAGGCGAAAAGGTCCCTGTAGATTGTCAGCTTATAAGCGGGCACACTTCATTAGATCTATCATCAATCAATGGAGAATCATTACCAAAAGACATTTATGAAAATGATTTGATATATTCTGGTGCGATCAATCTGACTTCTTCCATCAAAGCCAAAGTCATCAAGAAATATAAAGATTCAACACTGACAAAAATCATGCGATTAGTTGAGGATGAAGAAAGCAAAAAAGCTCGCTCTGAAAAATTCATCACTCGTTTTGCAAAATACTACACCCCTATCGTCGTTCTCATAGCAGCATTAGTATTCTTAATCGGTTATGGAGTAAATGGTTTTGTTTGGGAAGGTGAATTAGGTGGTCAAACATGGTTATATCGTTCTTTATCATTGCTTCTCATCTCTTGTCCATGCGCATTAGTCATCTCTGTCCCTATCGCTTTCTTTTCTAGCATCGGTAGGGCTAGCAAACTAGGAATCTTAGTCAAGGGCTCGTTAGCGATTGAAAACTTAAGAAAAAGTGAAACGTTTGCATTCGATAAGACAGGGACGCTTACAAAAGGAACTTTCGCCTTGAAAAACGATGTCGATCCTAAATATCTTCAAATAGCAGCTTCATTAGAAAGCAAATCAACTCATCCAATAAGTAAAGCCATTATTTCAGCAAATAAAGAGGCATTATTAGAAGTTTCAAACTTTTTAAATCGACCAGGATATGGTATACAAGGAAACATAGATGGCATCACTTATTATATCGGAAACAAAAAGCTGATGTCGATGAATAATATCAATGATATCAAAGAAGAAAATACACCATTTTTAACCTTGTATCTCTCATCTGATAAAGATGGCTATCTCGCTTCATTCATCGTCGCTGATGAAATCAAGACAAGTGCTAAAGAAGCTTTGAAAGCTTTAAAATCAGAAGGTGTCAAACAAACCATTCTCCTATCTGGAGATGATGCTAAAATCGCTGATGCTGTGGGATCAGAATTATCTATTGATATCATAAGAGGTAATCTTTTACCAGAAGATAAGCTGAACGAAATCAAACGATTAAACGCTTCTAAACAGCTATCTTATGTCGGAGATGGTATCAATGATTCCCCTTCTCTTTTGGCAAGCGATGTTGGTATCGCCATGGGTGCTTTAGGAAGCGATGCCGCTATCGAAGCTGCTGATGTTGTCATCATGAATGACGATTTGATGAAATTGGCTGAAGCAAAACGTTTTTCTAAGAGAACTATGTTCACCGTATACACTGGTGTGATATTCGCTTTGGTGATTAAAATTCTCTTTATGATTTTAGTATCAATCGGTGCCTTAGGTGATTTCTCGATGATCGCAGGTGTATTATCGGATACTGGTGTCATGGCCATCTGTATCTTATATGCGATGTGTTTACTATTCTATAAACCAAAATACATAAAGACTCAGAACAAATATTAATATCAAAATAGCTATCACTTAGCCTATGAACAAGTGATAGCTATTTTTTCATCATTGAGTTTTAATTCTTTATAATGATTTATCTTTTCTATCTTGATAAACCGACTCATCTTTTTCAGAGATGTGTTCTAAGCCCATTTTAAATATATCTTTGATGTGATTGTCAGTAAGACTATATAAAATTTGTTTGCCTTTTCTAGAATAAGTGACGATGTCTGCACTCCTCAAAATAGCTAATTGATGAGAAACACGAGACTGAGAGATATTTAGAATTGTTGCGATATCATTAACACAAAGTTCATGTTTGCATAATAAGCAGATGATAGAAAGTCTCGTAGGATCGCTGAACAACGAATAAAACGATGAGAGCTTTTCAAAGGACTCATTAGTTAATAGTTCTTGTTTACAATGAGAATTATCAATCGTTTCCATATGATTAATTATAGCATAGTTAACTTTCTTAGGTGATTTTAAGTCACCCTTTATAAAACCTTTTTTATAATCAAATGTGATTTAAAACAAAGGTTACTATAAAAAGTTGTCATATGCCCTTTTGGAAATAAAAGATAATAAGACTTATTAATCATATTGTTAATAAAAGGATTCTAGAAATATAGTCTAATAAATAGTTCATATAGCATTTCTACTAAAAAATTACACTTGTTAAAATCACAAGCAAAAAGAGCTAAATCAAGAACTCAGCATAGCATTTAAAACAATCAACATGTCAAACAGTATAAAGAAATAAATTAGGCATTATTCTATTGATAAAATCGATAGAAAAAAGGTAGTAATTATATATATAAATATATATAATATATGTTGTTCTACTTATCTAGGAGATATAATATGACACCCGAAATTCAAAAAGTGACTATTTCAGACGACTATATCACCCTCGGTCAATTTCTTAAATTGACTAAGACTATCAGTTATGGTGGAGAAGAAAAAGCTTTTCTGGCCATCAACACCGTTTTAGTAAATGACGAAAAAGAAATTCGACGTGGCAGAAAGCTTCGTCACGGAGATATTGTGAACATATCTAATCACTTGTATCAAATATGTTCATTAAAAAATTAATCCTTAATCATTTTCGCAATTATAGTCACTTAGAAGTAGAATTCACCTCTTTCAACAACTATATCACCGGTAGTAATGCTATAGGAAAGACAAATATCTTAGAAGCTATACATTATCTATCTTGCGGTCGTTCTTTCAAAAAAGCAGCTGATAGTGAGCTCATTCAATACGGAGAAAAAGAAGCGAGCATCTACATCGTGTTTCACACTGATACCGATGATTCTGATCACTCGTTATCCGCTCAAATCGGTCAAAACTATAAAATCTTTGCTTATGATGATGAAAAAGTTAAGACTCTTTCGTCAATCTTAGGAAAATTATTGATCACTTATTATGAGCCATCACAAGTCTTTTTCTTTAAAGACGAACCTGCTGAAAGAAGAAAGTTATTAGATGAGACTCTATCACAATTAAGTCCCAAATATCTCTTTGCTATCTCTCGGTATAAAAAACTGTTAAAAGAGAGAAATGCGGCTTTAGTTCAAGAATATGATCCAGACGTAATAGACGTCTTAAGAAATCAACTCATCAATCTCGCATATCGGATCGTGATAGAAAGAATCAATTTCGTCAAAGATTTAATCAATCCAGTAAATCAAATTTACAATTCATTATTTGGCGAAGCTTGTACATTACAGTTGAAATATAAAACAAACTGTCCTATTGAACCGGAGCAGAAAATCTTCGTCGAAAAAGCATTGTCACTGTTTGAAAGCAATAAATCGCTTGAAAATATCAGAAAGCAAACATTAATCGGGCCTCATAGAGATGATTTGACAGCGATATTGAACAATAAAAGCTTAGCTGGATTTGCGAGCCAAGGCGAGAACAGACTCGCTTCCTTAAGCTTAAAAATCGCAATCAGACACTATTTGTCCAAAAAACTATCAGATGAGCCGATTCTCTTATTAGATGATGTCACCTCGGACTTGGATGCTAAACGATGTCAAAACTTATTAACTCACATCCGCACAGGTCAAACATTCGTGACAGGAACTAGGATTACTGATGAATTTTCTAAATACGCTGTATATGAAGCAGATGGAACACAATTGATTCGGAGGAAAGAAAATGTCAACTGAAGAAGAAAGAAAAAAAGCGCTAGAAAAGCAGCTGAAAAAAGTCGAAGAAGTTGCTAAAGCTGAAGCGAAGCAACCAGTCCAGCAGTTCAAGCAAGAAGTTGTTGCTGAAGAAGTTTTTGATGAAGAACATGTCGAACATAAAGCTTTAAGCGAAGAACAAGAAGAAGAAATGCTCAAAGCAAAAGAAGACTACACCGGTGATGATATTGAAATTTTAGCTGGTTTAGAAGCGGTCAGACAAAGACCAGGTATGTACATCGGAACCACCTCTGCTAAAGGTTTACATCACTTAGTAAGAGAAGCGGTTGACAATGGTATCGATGAAGCTCTTGCCGGTTATTGTAAACATATTCATATCACGATCCTTCCTGGCACAGAAGCAAATCCTATCAATCGTATTCGCGTCGAAGATGACGGACGTGGCATTCCTTGTGACACAAATGCGCAAACCGGTTTATCAACGGTTGAAACCGTTTATACGATTCTTCATGCTGGTGGTAAGTTCAATGATAAAACTGGCTACAAGATGTCTGGAGGTCTTCATGGTGTTGGTGTCAAAGCTGTCAACGCTTTATCAACATATGTGAAGGTCACAGTTTATCGTGATGGTAAAATACATCAAATCGAATTCGAAAATGGCGGACACACCATCGCTCCAGGTTTAAAAGTTATAGGAGACTGTCCGATTGAAAAGACAGGTACCACTGTCGAATTCACTCCAGACCCTGAAATCTTTAAAGAAACGACGACTTTTGATTTTTCCACCATCAATACTTATGTTCGTCAAACCGCTTATTTGACTAAAGGGTTAGATATCACTTTAGAAGATTTAAGAAACCCTGAGGAACCATTAAAATCTCATTATTGCTTCCAAGGTGGTATTCAAGAATATGTCTCTTATATCAATGGGGAAAAAGATAAAGTTTTTGAAAGTGTACCATATATCAGTGGAGAGTCGACGGTGACCACTGGTCCTGAAGAAACCACAACCATCATTGTCGAATGTGCGATGCAACCTACTAGAGGTGGTGTCTTCAATATGAATTCCTTCTGTAATAACATCAGAACCACTGGTGGTGGCACCCATGAAGAAGGTTTCCGTTTAGCTTTAGGTCGTGAATTAAACAACTATTTCAAAGCAAAAGGCTGGTTGAAAGCTAGCGATGATAATTTCCGTTCAGAAGATTGC
The DNA here is from genome assembly GCA_944371605.1 of uncultured Bacilli bacterium. GTDB lineage: Bacteria > Bacillota_I > Bacilli_A > RFN20 > CAG-288 > Enterosoma. The sequence goes on along the minus strand of CALVXU010000004.1, from coordinate 8,185 downwards.
GCAGAAGGACTCACAGTTGTTTTATCCATCAAACATTCTAATCCGCAATATGAAGGTCAAGTCAAAGACAAATTGGGAAATGATGAAGTGAGAAAAGTCGTCTCTTCTATCGTCGGAGACTATTTGCGTGAATGGTTACTAGAGAATCCAAAAGATGGCCGCGCATGGTTTGAAAGAGTTTTATCAGCTTTTAAAGGAAGAAGAGCTGCTGAAAAAGCACGTGCGCAAGCGCAAGGCAAAAGTTCTGTCGGTGCTGGTCTCCCTGATAAATTGACTGATTGTGTTTCTAAAAATCCAAAAGAGCGTGAGCTCTTTATCGTCGAAGGTAATTCAGCAGGTGGTTCCGCAAAGAGTGGTAGAGATGCTAATACACAAGCAATTTTACCTTTGAGAGGTAAAATTTTAAATGTTGAAAAAGCTCAAGCTACTAGGATAGAAAAGAACGCTGAAATCTATAATATGGTCACTGCTATTGGTGGTGGACAAGGCGAGTCTTTCGATGTATCAAAAATAAAATATGATAAAGTCATCATCATGACCGATGCTGATGTGGATGGTTCTCATATCCGCATCTTGCTCATGACATTCTTCTATCGTTTTATGAAGCCTTTGATTGAAGATGGCCATTTATATATCGCGCAGCCTCCGCTTTACCAAGTCACCTATCAAGGTAAACAATACTATGCTTTCAGCGATGAAGAATTAGCTTACATCAAATCAAAATTGCCTTTAAATGCTCGTTTTGGATTACAACGTTATAAAGGTTTAGGTGAGATGGATCCAAGCCAGTTGCATGATACAACCATGGATAAAGATCATCGCAAGATGTTAAGAGTCACTATCGAAGATGCTCAAGCAGCTAACGATGCTTTGATCGATTTGATGGGTGAAAATGTCGAGCCGAGAAAAGACTACATCACCGCTAATGCTAAATTTGTCAAAAATCTCGATATTTAAAAGGAGGACTAGGATATTATGGATAACAATGAAAATAAAGATTTAAATATCGATGCTAAAGAAGAAAAAACCTCTAATGGTATCGAAGGTTTACAAGAAGGTATTGTCAGCGGTGTAGCTCCAACTGAATTCGGTCAACAAATCCGTGATGCCTTCCTAGATTATGCTGTATCTACTTTAACATCGCGCTCAGTTCCGGATGCTAGAGATGGATTGAAGCCGGTTCAAAGAAGAATTCTTTATTCGATGTCAGAAATGGGTGTTACTCCTGATAAGCCGTTTAAAAAATCTGCGAGAATCGTCGGTGATGTCATGGGTAAATATCACCCGCATGGTGATTCTGCTATTTACTTAGCTATGTGCCGTTTAGCCCAAAATTTCTCCATGCGTTATCCTCTAGTTCAAGGACATGGTAACTTCGGTTCTCCTGATGGAGATGAACCTGCTGCTAGCCGTTATACCGAAGCGAGGATGAGTAAAATCGCTTTAGAGATGGTCCGAGATATGGATAAAGATACAGTCTCTTTCATGGATACCTATGATAACGAAGGACAAGAGCCCACTGTTTTACCATCGAGATTTCCAAACTTACTATGTAATGAAACGTCTGGTATCGCTGTTGGTATGGCTACTTCTATTCCTCCACACAATTTAAAAGAAACCATTTCTGCAGTCCAGGCTTTGATTAAAAATCCTGAGATGACTGTTTTGGAATTGATGGATATCATCAAGGGACCAGATTTTCCTGGTGGTGGTATCATCATGGGAAGAAATGGTATCAAACGTTATTTTGAAACAGGTAGAGGCTCTGTTAAGATTCGTTCAAAATATGAAATCGTTGAAAAAGGTGATCGCCAAGAAATTGTATTTACCGAATTACCTTATATGGTCAATAAGAGCGACTTAGTCAAAAAAATAGTCGACTTGTCTGATAATAAGACTATCGATGGCATCGCAGCTGTCGCTGATTATTCTTCAGATAAAGTCGGTACTAGATTTGTTGTCACTCTTAAAAAGGGTGCGATTGCTGAATTAGTCTTAAATCATCTTTTCCACTATACCGCCTTACAATCTTCATTTGCTGTCAATATGTTAGCTCTCGATCATGGCACACCAAAAGTATTGACTATGAAGCAAGCTTTAGATATCTATATCAAATTCCAAGAAGAAGTTATCACTAACAGAACTAAATACAATTTAAAGAAGGCACAAGCGAGAATTCACATCTTAGAAGGTATCTTATTGATCGCGGATGCCATCGACGAAACCATCCATATAATCAGATCATCAAGCACTAATGAAGAAGCCACTGAAAGATTAAAAAATCGCTTCAATTTAGACGATATTCAATGTAAAAACATCTTGGATATGCAGCTTAGAAAATTGACCGGATTAGAAAGGCAGAAATATGCTGATGAAAAAGCTGGTCTCGAAGCTGATTGTAACGAATATCAAACCATTCTTTCTGATAAAGGCAGCTTAGAAAATCTTCTCATCTCAGAACTCGAAGAGATCAAGCAAAAATATGGTGATGAGAGAAGAACTGAAATCTCTGATGTCGATTATGATGAGGATGATGAAGATTTAATCGCTAACAAAGAGATTTTAATCATCTTGACTCGCGGCGGCTATATCAAGAGAATCGATCCATCTGAATTCAAGACTCAAAACAGAGGTGGTGTCGGCATTCAAGGAATCAAGACTAAAGAAGATGATGATGTCGAAATCCTCACTCATTCTCGTACAAAAACTGATGTTTTGTTCTTCACTAATTTAGGCAAAGTCTATCGTGCGAGAGGATATATGATCCAAGAAGGTAGCCGCACTTCTAAAGGTATTCCCGCAGTTAATTTCTTACGCTTGATAGATGGTGAAAAAATCAATGCCATCATCTCTATGGATGACTATGCTGAAAACTCTTATCTCTTCTTCACCACTAAAATGGGTGTCGTCAAGAGATGTAAAGCTACTGATTTTGCTAACATCAATTCGAATGGTAAAATCGCTTTAGGTTTAAGAGAAGGTGATGAATTATTAGATGTCAAACACACTGATGGTTCGGCGCTCATTTCGCTCGGCTCTTCCGAAGGAAAAGTTTGCACCTTCCGCGAAGATGATGTCCGTTGTATGGGTAGAACTGCTACTGGTGTCAAAGGTATGGAACTACCTGAAGGTGCAAAAGTTGTCGGAGTCGTCACTTCGCTTGAAGGAGATAAGATTTTCTCATTATCGGCTAATGGATATGGAAAGATCACTTCTGGAGCCGAATATCGCATCACTTCTAGAGGTTCAAAAGGTGTCTTAACGATGAGAGTCGCCGATAAGAACGGCTCATTAGTCGCTATCAAAACAGTCAAAGGTGATGAGAATATCATCATCATAACCGATCACGGGACCACTATTAAAACTTCGTTGACTCAAGTATCACAATTATCGCGAAATACTATCGGTGTTAGAATTATCAAACTTCGTGATAATGAAGCTATCTCTTCTTGTTCTATCGAACCATCTGACAGCGAGTACGAAGCTAAAGAAGCCGAACTACCACAAGAAGAAGTCGTCGAAAAAGAAGATCCTGCTCTTCAAGAACTGCTCAAACACGCCTCTGAATCAGATGACGAATAATATTTAATTCATTTTGAAGCGCTGACTTATTAAATGGTCAGCGCTTTTTTATTTTCATAATCGATTTCTCTTCAAATACAATTTAAGAAAACACATTCTATCTGAATGAAGCAATTCTAACCGTATGTTCGCTTTGCTTCAATTTTAAACTATAAATTTTGTCAGCTCATGAGCTATATCATATAAATGAAAGACATCAATAGACGAAAACAAGTTTTGTTTTTTTCATAATATTTGCCAATTATAGCTATTAGTTTTATACTTTAGGCATGAATTCCAAATTATTTATCGGTTTTGATAAAAGACGTTTAGATACCACTTATAGCTATCTTGTTAAAGAAAATATCTTTCATCATTTGACGAGGAAAAAAATACCTTTTACAACTGATCCGCATGAGGAATTTTCAGATGCTGTTTTTGCTTCAGCAGAAGAGCTTTCTTTCTTCTATCCAACAATATTAAAGAAAAATGCTCGAATTTCGATATTTGCGCTCTCTTGTAAAGACGATTATTTGATCGACCCACGCAACCCTAATAAAATCACGCTGACTCAAAACGCTTATAACTATTATTTGAGAGCAGATAAAATTTTAGTCTCATTAGATTCTCAAGCACAGTTTCTGGCGCGCCAAGGAATAACTAAAAACGTCGTCATCACCAAACCTTTTTTAACTTTTGCATTCGATGAAAAACCATCTGATACGATCAAAAACGCCTTCAAGTCTTTTTATCAAATACCTAAAAATAAAAAGGTTGTCATCAGTCTTGGTCAATATCAAAATCAAGAAGAGCTCGATCTTTTCAACGGCATAGCTAGGATTAATCCAGAATATACTTTTCTCTTCTTTGGTGAAGAAGGCAAAGACTCTGTAAAAGTAAAATTATTACAGCGATTAGCCATCAACTCTAACACTCAATATCTAAAGATTATTCCAGAAGTTTTATATCATTCCGCTTTAGTTTCTGCAGATGCTTTCTTCATTCCGCAAAAAAATATCATGTATCCGACGACTATCATAGATTTTATGGCTCATAAGGTCCCTATCATCGCTTACAAAAATAATAACTATCGTGATTTGATAAATGAAAACACGGCTATCATCGCTAATAATTTTACTGAATTGTATCATTCATTTCGCTCTCTCTTCTCAATCAATAAATCACAAGAAGCTTACGAATATGTCAAACGATTCGCTAATTATTAAATTTGGCTTGATTTCTTAATCATAAAATAACTTAAATTGCTATAATAGAAAAGCGATAAATATCAAATAAATATATAGGAGAACATACTATGCTTGATGTCAAATATGTAATTGATCATTTAGATGAAGTCATCGAAAGATTAAACACTAGAAATGATGACTTTTCATATCTTAAAGCGTTACCAGAATTAGAAAATAAAAGAAAAGATTTGATTTTAAAAACTGATACTTTAAAAGCTGAAAGAAACGCACAATCAAAAAATATCGGAAAATTAAAAGCCGAACACAAAGATAAAGAAGCTCAAGAACTTTTAAATAAGATTTCTTTTGATAAAGAAGAAATCGCTCGTTTAGATAAAGAAAAAGAAAAAGTTGAAGAAGAGATTCATGAGATGATGTTAAAAACACCAAATCTCCCTGATAAATCTTTGCCTATCGGAACAGATGATTCGTTTAATCGACCTGAAAAATATTATGGCAAGCCGACAACTTTCACATTCAAACCTAAGGCTCACTGGGAATTAGGTGATAAATTAGGTCTGTTTGACTTTGATAGAGCTGCAAAAGTTTCTGGAACTAGATTCACTTTCTATTTAGGCGCATTCGCAAAATTGGAACGTTCTTTAGCGGCGTTGATGTTAGATACTCATGTCAAGAATGGTTATACTGAAGTTTTACCTCCTTATATGGTTAACACAGCTTCTTTGACAGGCTCTGGTCAATTACCAAAGTTTGCTGATCAAGCTTATAACACCACTCCTGGCGATTTTTGGATGATTCCAACTGCTGAAGTCCCAGTCACTAATTACTATAGGGATGAAATCTTACAAGCGAGTGATTTACCGAAATGGTTCTGTGCCTATTCTTCTTGTTTTAGAGCTGAAGCTGGTGCAGCTGGTAGAGATACTAGAGGCATCATCAGACAGCACCAATTCCAAAAGGTTGAATTAGTAAAATTCTGTTTGCCTGAGACTTCTTTCGATGAGTTAGAATCATTGACAGAAGAGGCTGAAAGAATCTTAGAATTATTAAAATTGCCATATAGAAGAGTATGTTTATCAACTGGTGATGTAGGCTTCTCATCTGCCAAAACTTATGATTTAGAAGTTTGGCTTCCATCTTATAATGATTATGAGGAAAAAGACGGTGTCTATGTTCCTACAACATCCAATTATAAAGAAATCTCTTCTTGTTCAAACGATACTGATTATCAAGCTAGAAGAATGAATATCCGTTTCAAAAGAAGCAAGGATAGCAAAACTGAATATGTTCACATGTTAAACGGATCAGGACTGGCCGTCGGTAGAACTGTCGCTGCTGTGATCGAAAATTATCAAAATGAAGATGGCTCTATCACTGTTCCAGAAGTCTTAAGACCTTATATGGGAACAGATATCATCAAGTGATTTTTCTTTTCTAAATAGATAGAAAGAGGTTATGGTTAAAGAAATATGTTTTTCATTGATCATGACCTCTTTTTTTATCACTTCCATATAATTGAACTTTTAAATAAATCATCTCAAAATTTAAAATGTCGTGTTAATATTAACAATTTTTGTTTTTTAGAAAAATAGTTGTGTTTAAAAACATTTTATTTTTTTATAAATCAAAACTATACTATAAGCATGATATATACATTAGCAGATGTGGATTTTGTTCAACCGACAAGAAATTTTTCTTTAGCTTATATCATTTTGGATTCTATTTTTATCATCGGATTTGTCACTTTATTATTTATTAAAAAGAAAAGAATAACTGCTTTATGGTCATTAGCTGGTGGAATATTATATTTTATTGTTGACTTTGGAATATTTTATGGCGCATTAGGATCAAGAGCGATTTATTCGTATACTTTCAATGCGCCAACAAATACCAACTTATTAGATGCAACTGGAACTGGTTTAGTACTCTTATGGATGTCTTTAAGCTACGGAATCACAAATTTTGCTTTTATTTGGTTGTGGTTATCAAAAGATAAACACGCTTTAGAATATACTGCTCTAATAGTCATCTTTTGGATTTGTTGTCCTTTGATTTCAAGCTTCATCAGCAATTTAGCTCCAAATATCACCTGTTTCCAAACAACTAGAGGAACCGATAAATATCATGGGGTGATGGGGCTCATCATGTTAATCGGATATTTCATAGTCATACTCATGAACATATTTAATAAAAAAGGTGAGAAAATCCCTATCATTAGATTGTTTGTAATCGGATTTTTAGTTCAGTTCTTATGGGAAGCTTCTTTGTTAGTATTCGGCATTAGAAGTCAAAATTATAATGGCGATTTTAATAGGCAACTCATGACATTACTACAAGATTCACTGGTTGAAACAAATTTAGGTTTACCATATATTTACTTCATTCATAAAGCCGTAACAAATAGATATGACGATGATATGAAGCCTAAAAAATTAGATATTAATGCCGACTGATAGTCTGTTTTTAGTAAAATAACACTTCTTAATATTGCTTTTTAAATTTCATAAACGCTAAATAAAAAGAGCTCAATCATGAGCTCTAAATGATACTTAATTTATCTTATTCGTGATATCCACTATTATCTTTATCTGAACTACCATTTTTATTGTTGAAATAATCACAACAACCGCTAGAACTTACTTTTACATATTCAACATTACCTAGCCATGTTTTTTGGCAAAACCAACCTATTATGATGCGCTTGCGACCCATATTTACGATATTCAACCACATTGCCACCTTTGCAACCACTACATAAGGTGTAAGTTATATCAAGCGGTGCACTGCCATTAAGACAGATCTAATACTTACCTGGTAACTAAAATATCTCTCGGCCAACAGCCTTTACTTTTTTTTCCAAAATGCTGCTCTTTTTTGGAATTTCTTTCTTCTTCAGCGCAGATTAATTCGAAATTAGGGCCTTCATCATATGTATTTAGAACCTTTATTATTTCTTGAGTTAATTCCTTTAATCTACACGAATGCAAATATCTTCTTCTTAACTTTATTATTTTGGGAGCAAAACCTTTTGCTGAAGCACAATTTGATATCTTTTTTAATTCTGAAAGAGCTTCTCTTAAAACATTTAAAGAATAAACGCATTTCAAGCATTTAGAAAAATCCTCTTGTGCTAGTTTCTGCTCATCAATATTCGTATATTTGTTTTCATATACTGCTTCATCAACTAAGTCAATGGGAACAAGATAATAACACACACCATCGCCCTTCCAAGGAGGCTGAAAAAAGTGCCTTTCAATAATTTTGTATTTCGTTTTGCATTCCTCACACTCTATGTATGGTTTACCAAATTCAACGCGATTCCAATCATCGTCTCGTACTTTTTGAACTAGTGCCCCTTTGTCACATGGGCATATTTCCTTGTTGTAAGTTTTATCCCAACTCATAAGCCCTACTTT
>CALVXU010000003.1 GCA_944371605.1 uncultured Bacilli bacterium | reverse complement strand
GCCATTTTTTCTATAAAAAAACTTGATGGTAGCAAGCAGAAACAAATCTTACCTGTTCTAGATCATGATAAGGCAGCTGAACTTGTTCTCAACGGCCTGATTGAGAACGGAATTATACAAAGCCTTGATGAAATAACTGGCATCGGAAACCGCATAGTTCAAGGTGGCAAATATTTTGATGACTCAGCTATTCTTGATGAGGACACCGAAGAGAAAATTCGTTCATTAATTCCACTTGCGCCTTTGCATAATCAAGCACATTTGACATGTTTCCATGCTTTTAAAAAAGTTTTACCAAACGTGCAGCAAATCGCGGTGTTTGACACAGCTTTCCATCAAACTATGGAGCCAAAGGAATACATCTATCCACTGCCGTATGAATATTATGAAAAATATGCCGTGAGAAGATATGGTGCTCATGGTACTAGCCATAAATATTTATCCATAATTGCTAACGAAAAGTATTTTCCAAATAAGTCTGATATAAATTTGATAACTTTACATATCGGAAGCGGCGCTTCTGTATCCGCCATTAAAAATGGAAAATGTATTGCAACTTCAATGGGATTGACACCATTGGCAGGCGTCATGATGGGAACAAGAACTGGTGATATCGACCCATCAATTATGACTTATTTGATGTCATGCACTGGCAAGTCTGCTGAAGAAATATATGATATTTACAATCATAAATCAGGAATATTAGGTATTTCGGGAATTTCCAATGATACTCGAGACATCGAGGATGCTATGGAAAGAGGAGACAAGCGTGCGATTTTATCCACTGAGCTTTTCTGTCAGAAAATCGCTGATTATATCTGCATGTATGCTGGTAAACTCGGTCATGTAGATATGATAATTTGTTCGGCTGGTGTTTTTGAGAACGGCCCTATTTTCCGTGAACTCACATTTAAATATTGTGAAGAATTGTTAGGGACTATCATTGACAAAAAAGTCAATGAAGTTACTAGACTTGGAAAAGAAGGTATCATTTCTACAAAAGAAAGCCGAATTCCGATCGCTGTCATTCCAACTGATGAAGAGCTGATGATCGCTTTAGATACACAAAGAATTTTAAAATTATAATTTTTTTCTGAATTATTCACCAATAATAATTGGGGATATAATCAATGAGAGTTTTGAAAATTATTTCAGTTATCTTTTTTTCTATCACATGCGTAGGTTGTTCTTCATCTACTAATCCAGAAATTGATATTGGCGATAAAATTTTAAGTTACAAATCATATGGGATTGATGGAACAATTCGGATTGATACGCTCAATGATCTTAATGAAATTACAAGTTATGATGATTCAATAATTTATATATCTCAGTATGGCTGCCATAGCTGTGAAGAATTGTTGCCAAGTATTTTAGAATATATAGCAAATACAAACATCATTATTTATGAAGTTGATATAAATCTCTATCTTGAAGCTTATAATCATTCGGATAATAAAATAGGACAGTTTGCTTTTCATTATCCTAAAATAAGTAGCACGCCTTCCTTTTTATTTTATCGTCATGGTGATTTAAAAAATATTCACTCAGAATATATTGCTCCAGATGATTTCGAATCTATGATCAATAATTATGTCGTAGATATCAATTATGTTTCTTTAAATAGTTTTAAAAAGAGTGGCTCTAATTATTCTCTTTATCATTATGAAGAAGATGCAGATTTGATTTTTTCTACCGCAACGCTAGATGATTTTTTGTCAAAAAATGATGCCACTGTTTTATTCACATGGAGACAGTGCACCGATTGTGAGGAGTTTAAAAGATTAATTTTAGAACCGTTTATTTTAAATTCCTCTAAAACGATTTATTACTATGAGACATCTCCTTATTATAACTTTAGATATGACGAGGAAGTGACTAAGCAAGAGATTGGATCCATTTACTGGCATGATTTCTCTGAAAAATATTTCTTAATAAAATATTCATTCAATGATAGTTTCAACAATAAAGGTGGTGTTACACCAACATTAGTCAACTTTGCAAATGAAGAGATCTGTGTCTTCAGAAACGAAAGAGATTACATCAGAAACGAGGAAGGATTTTTACAGTATAAAACTGCATTTTTCCAAGAAGTCCAGTCTTTGACATCACATACAAAAGTTGATGAAGGAGATAGTACTTCTAGCAATTATCAAAAAGCTATTAGAGAATTAAATGATCAATCGCTTCCTATTGAAATATCTTTATGCACTGAATTTTTAAATAATATATGAATAAAGTGTTCTTATTGTTGATGTCATCAATCTTTTTAATGCCATTAATTTCTTGCAGTAATGAAGAGATTAATAAAGTTCCGATATTTACAAATACTTTTTCTGTCTCGTCAATCAACGACCAAGAAAGATATTATTGCAATCAATTATCACTCGATGACTTAAATCAAATGATCGACACAAAATGTGACTTTTGCTTATATGTATATCTTCCAGGATGTGGAACTTGCGAACTCTTCCCAATAACTTTAGATAACTATTTGAAAGAAACTAATGCGGTTATCAATTATTGCCTTCTGAACACGTTTTCGCAGCTAGATGAATCGCCAAAGTTAACTAATTCATCTTTTGTTTTTTATAATGATGGGAAAATTGCTAAAATAGAAAATCTTGATAATTATGCCCTTGAGCCAGATAAATTTGAGACGATGATGAATGACAATACTTATATGACTAATATCCAAATTTTAAATCCGACATATATGGAAAGTTATGATTCATTATTTTATCCATCGTATAAATTTTGTTCATTTTGTGACGAAATTCCTGAAAAAGGTTATTATTTCACACATGTCAATGAAGCATTAAATTCTACATCTAATATCCTCCTAATCAATGAAAACGAAATTGTAAACACTGATGAAATAATTGACAATATAGAAAGTCTTGAAATCGATTATTTAGGATTTATCGGGAAAGATATTTCAAAAAATATAGCTGGTCTAAAAAAGTTATTTGGTTGTGAAGAATTCGGAGTAGTTACGTATTTGCAATATCAAAGCGGTCAACTATTCAATCATCAATTATTTGCGTCACTAGCTAATTGATCGAGTTTAGATAATAATTCACTGAGCTGTGATAGATTAGATATTCGACAACCGGCAGCAAAGTCATGCCCTCCTCCATTAAATTGCTTGGCAACCTTATCAACAACTAAATTTCGTGACCTTATCGATACACGATAATCTTTTTTATCATTATCATATGTTATCGAGGCTACCGCCTTTACATTTCCTAAATCGCGAAAAACATTGATATGTAAATTTCCTTCATTTGTCGTCATACATAAATCTTCCAAATCTTTTTTATCAAAAACATAATATGCTATACCAGCATCAGTGACTTTATAATTATTTAAACAAAACTTCAATAAATTTAAGCGGCGCATATCTGTTTGATACATCCTATGATAAACTTCAGTTTTATCCACACCACAATCTAAAAGATCACCTGCAATTCTCAATGTGGCACTATCTGTATCTTGATATAAGAATCGATTAGTATCTCCGATAATTCCTATATACAAATATGTGGCTGCCTCTTTGCTTAAAATAAATTTTTTAGGACGTGATAAAGCAAATAAAGCTAAAATTTCACTAGCCGCAGGTCTGGTTGGAAAAACGACTTTCAATTGTCCAAAATCTAATTCTTTAGGTGGGAAATTGTGATGATCTATTTTCAAAACATATTTAGCTAAATTCAAGTGATTGCAACTCACACGTTTGGAATCAGCAACATCAACAGTGATAGCGACATGTTCTTTCATAAAATCAGCTTCAGTCAATTGCTGCATATGTGGAAACAATAGTGGAATTAAATTGTGATCTTCATCTCCAACAAAGTGAATAGTTTTATCAGGAAAATTATCTTTGATCCATGTAGCAAGTCCCATTTGGGCACCTAGCGCATCAAAATCAGGAGAGGAATGTCTATAAATGATAAAACGATCATTTTCCTTGATAACTTTCATCATTTTATTAAAAGCATCATGCATATCTTTAATCAATTGAGCATCCATTAGTGTTTCCTCCTCATAATTTAAATTTATGTTATATTTTAACAAAAAAGCTTGCAGATATCGATAAAATGAACTATTATATTTAGGCTAATTTTATGGCCCTATAGCTCAGCTGGATAGAGCATCTGCCTTCTAAGCAGAGGGCCGAAGGTTCGAATCCTTCTAGGGTCATGGTTGGCTGATTATTTTTTCTTCTATGTTGTTATAGAATTTATATAACTATATAGAGAAATTTAGAAATATATAAAGAAAAATTAAAAATCCTCAGTTTCATTGCTGAGGATTTTTTGTTATCAGTGATTAATATAATTTGATTAATATAACATATAGCATTTATAAATCTAAATTATATTTAGCTAAATCTACCATTGTTATCACACCTAAGAGTTTCTCATTCTTTTTTCCGTGTTCAGTCACTAAGAGTAACGCAACATTTTTATCATGAGCTTTTCTTTTTTGAATCAATTCAAACGCAGAAAGAATATTTAGATTCCTTTCCACAAAAATGAAAACTTCATTAGAATGTGAATTCAACTCCAAAACTTCACGTAAATCTCCGATGGTAAATTCATCAGTAATATTTAAATGCTTAAATTTTTGGCGATAATCAAATAAACTCGAACGAGAAAAAACACCAGTGACAGTCTCTTCATTATTCAGAACAGGAATATGCGATAAATCTTTTTCATCCATCAATTCACAAATTGAAAACACATAATCGGAATAATGGCAAGTATCAATATTTTTAGTCGCGACTTGGTAACACGTATAAGGAGATATTATAGACTGAGAGATTTTAAAAAATCTATTGATGAAGTCGTTAGTTGGAACACAAACATCAGTCTCATGAGAAAGGATATTTCTCACATCAGAAGCAGTTCTCAAAAAATCGTAATTGTCTCTCTGAGAAATTATTGGATTCAGTCGATTATAGTAAATATGATTCAATGCACGTGAAAAAGAGACATAATCATCTCTCAGTTTAGCTATACCAAGAAGCTCCTTTTCCAATTTTTTGAATTGAGTTAAAAATTGAGAACACAATTCCTTATCTTTATCAGTCATTTTTTAAATCGTTGCTCATCTTCGAATATGACAAAATAGCATCGACAGTAGCGTTGAGATAATCGGTATCCAAAGACTCGATGTCGCCTTTATCCATATGATCAGCTATTTGTGGATCAAACGGTATTTGATCAAATACAGGAATTCCATGTTTTGCTGCTAATTCAGGGTGAGATTTTCCAAATAATTCAATTTTATTTCCACAATTAGAGCACTTCACATAAGCCATGTTTTCAACAAGGGATAATAAAGGGACCGATAATAATTCAGCCATCTTAGCCGATTTTTCAACGACCATTGAAACTAAGCTTTGAGGAGAAGCAACGATGACTGCATCAGACAATTTAAACTTTTGGAAAACCGTTAAAGAGACATCTGAAGTTCCAGGAGCCATATCGATTATCAAATAATCAACATCCCAAATAACTTCTGAATAAAACTGTTCGATGAGTGTAGAAATCATTGGACCACGCCAAACAATCGGATCATCTGGGTCCGAAAGAAGCAGATTTGAAGATATAACTTGAATACCAGTTTTCGTTTTAATAGGATAAAAATAAGTTCCATCTCCAACAACAGGTCCCTTGATGTTAAATGCAAAAGGGATTGAAGGACCAGTGATATCAGCATCTAAGATGCCGACTTTATATCCTCTTCTTCTTAACAATACTGCCAGGTAAGCAGAAGTAAATGATTTACCAACACCACCTTTGCCAGAAATAACTGCGATTGTATGTCCGATATGGCTTTTAGTGTTCGGAGAAGTTTTGGGTATAAAAGGAGCCTTGCTCGTATCTGCACTATTATTCATAATCAATACTTCCTATGTAAATTTAATTCAGCTTTTTCAGAACCAGCAGTTCCATCAAACATAGCATCATATATTTTCATTATAGATTGATTTAAAGGTGAAATTTTACGATCCTGTTTATCTGCGATATCATTCAAGCCACTGATGCGAGCTTTTCTAACTTCAAGAGGAGTGATTCCTTCACTAGGTAAATGCATAGGCTGACCTGCTCCCATGATACAACCGCCCGGACATGACATAACTTCAATAAAATCATAAGGACACTCATTATTTCTAATCATTTCCACTAATTTTCTCACGCCTACCATTCCGGTATGACAAACTTTTACTTTTCTATTAGCAATAGTAATCTCAGTTTCCAAAATATCGGGGCTAATAGAACTAGGAGTGAACACGATAGGATTAGTATAAACAGTATGGGAATCCCAATAAATCGCACATCTTAACACAGCTTCAAGAACACCACCGGAACGGCCAAAAATCGTTCCAGAAGAAGTAGATTCGCCAAGAGGGTTATCAAATTCGCTATCAACTAAGCTCATAAAATCAATATTATTGTCCTTGATTAAAGAACCTAAATCTTTAGTAGTCCAACAATAATCGACATCATAAATAAAGTTAGTCTTGTTATATGGAAGTGCGTTTTCATTTTTCTTTAAGATGCATGGAACGACAGCAACTACGACTATGTTATTAGGATTAATATTCATCTTTTCCGCAAAATATGTTTTTGCGATTGAGCCTAAACAACCGATTGGAGACTTGACCGTTGATATATGTGAGAATAGATCTTTATAAGTGCGTTCGGCAGTTGCAAGCCACCCGATACAGCAACTATTAAATTGAGGTAGTGGTCCACCTTCTCCTTTGAGACGCTTGAGAAATTCCATGGCTTCTTCCCAAACAGTGATATCAGCACCAAAATCAGTGTCAAATACATATTTAAAGCCTAATTGACGTAAGGCAGCAACCATTTTTCCAGTAACACTAGTTCCAGGTTTTGCGCCAAACATTTCACCTAAAGCAACTCTCACGGAAGGTGCAGTTTGCACTATAACTACTTTATTAGGATCTTTAAGTAAGTCCTCAACTATTCCTACTTCTAATTTTTTAGCAGGTTTAACTTGAATGTTTTCCACGATATTTATATTCTTTCTATTTATATCGATATAATTATATAAAAAACCTTACTCTTTAACAATTTTTATGACAGATTAGTGAGCGTTTTCAGTCCTAAATCAAAATATAAACGATCTAGATGACTCGCACCTAATTTTGTACCACCATAATAACGGACGATAAAAATCCCTGTATTTTTTATATCTTTCTTTTCCAATACAAAAGCCAATTTTTTCATAGAACTGATAGGTTCTTGATTTTCATTTGATTCAAGAATACTGACTCCAGAATCATTAGAATATCGGCAAGAGCGCAAAATGTGTTTGGCTTTTTTGTGCTCAGATTTCAATTGATTCATCACAGTTTTTATCTCTTCTCTATTATTTATCGAAAAAAGATAGCAATAAAACTTTGAGCGTTTTTCTTCATAAATATAAAAATTGAGAAGCTTCATATTCAATTGAGAATCCCGTCTAGTGGTATCGAGGATATTGAGATAGAATTATTAATTAATTCATCTAAATAATCAGCAAGAAACGTTGATAATGAGATTTGACCAGTTGATGTTTCAACAAAAATCATTTCAGAGAGTGATTTCAAATAGCTTATTCCGACTAGACTGTTATGCGTATTAACATAAAAATCAGTTTCAATAAAATGAGTTATAAGAGGATCGGAACTCTCTTTTATAGAGAGCTCATTAAATAAATGAGAAACTTCATCTTTTGTAAAAAATGAATCACCTTGAAGTATCTTGCTGATTGTATTTAGCAAAGCATCAACAGCTTTTCCTTCGATAGGATTAGTCAAGAAATAGGAGTTAGAATAAAAATCAACTTCAGAAGAGTTAGTCAAAAATTGATTGATTAATTCAAGTTGCTTTCTCATCAAAGAAGCCATAAGTTCTGAAGAAAGAGTAGAGCGTTTAAAAGAATTATCCAACTCAAAAACTTTAGAAGTCATCTGATAAAAATAGACATTGTCATATGAATTTATATCGGAAATATCAGGTAAAATATTAATTAAGTCGCTTAGTAACTCGTCAAAAAGTTCTAAATCCAAAAGACCTTTTTCTAAATCATATATACCTTCATCGGTTAAAAGATCACTGTTAGAATATTCCAGCTGTTCAAATCTATATGAATCAGAGTCTTCACCATAAGGAGCAATCGGCCTAAGAGCATCAGGCATTAAGAAATCGCTTAACGTATATGCTGATGAAAGAGCACTAGTTAATGTATTGTTTATAAGATTATATGCCACATATGAACGCGAGTTCATAAAAATATTCATTTTTCCTATATAAGCTAGAATTGAAGTAGACACCATATTAGTATCGCCAAAAACAATATTCGAAAAGCTCTTTGTCGATTGCAAAACTCCTCTGATAGAACTGAATAATCTAAAGCTGAAATGAATATCATTAGCCCAATAAGATATATCATCTTCATGAACAGATAAATGCACATCAAAATCTATGTGATGCTTGATATTTCCAGAGGTGTCTATCAATAAACTCTCTATGTCATAATCTTCAAAGCCATTCGCTAAAAGAGAAATCGGCAATCTATGAAAAACTTGTGATCGGTTCATTAGATTACAAAGAGTTTCTAAACTGTTTAACTTATAATCATTTAAAGTGACAATGTTTAAATCTGAAACATCGAAGCCTTGCATATTGATGATAATCTCAGCAAATATAGACATTTCATTATTCCAATCAGAAACACTTGCCAAGATTCCATAAAGAATATTTGTTTGCTGGGCAGAATCGTTATTGAATGTCACTAGTTCAATCAGGTCATGTTGTTCCAAAAAGACTTTAAATAATTCACCGAGTGGGGTTAAAATCGAATCTTCTTTTAAAGTTGTGAATAATTTTGAAGAACCTAAGTCTTGTATCAACGATGTGATCTCAACTAATTGCTCATCAGATAACGAGAGTATATTCGCCATGATATTGGATAATCCACCATCAACTGATAACTCATACAATTTAGAGAATAGCGTCAGTTCAAATTTAAATTCTTCTTCGCTCATTCCTATGAGACAGCTGAAATCGATCACACTCAATAAATTGTTATATTCAGAACCAAAATTTATCTGCGAAGTAGATTTAGCCAAAATATCAGTAAATAAACCCCTCAAGAGATATGAATTCAAAAAGATATCATCATTGATCAGAGCATCAATTAAATCGGATGGTAGTTTTCCTTGAGAAATCGAATCTATCCATCCGTGCTGATTAATGATATCAATAAATTCACACAATGTTCTTATCTCTCCAATAGTAGTTACCAAAGCCGTAATTTTTTGAGAATTAATATCTAATTCAATAGAAGAAGTCGTCGATGACCAATCAGCATTTACAAAATATTGCATCAAAGAAATAGAATTCAAATTCAATTTACTGAAGAAATTAAGTTTTTTTAACAATGAATAGACTATATTTCCAAAATTGTTACCGCTACTATTAACTATATTCGTATTTTTTAAAATAGTTAAAATAGCATTTAATCTGTTGCCATCTAATTGTTCAATATCTAAATGTAATAAATCTAATCCTTTCAAAAGATCCAATAATTTTGCTATATCATCGGCATCCTCTTTCCACATAGAAACGCGCATATCTTGTAGTGATAAAGGTATTCCCAAATCATTTAAATATCGGTTCAAAGAAGTGTCGATAATTTGAAGGATTGATGGTCTCAATATCTCACTATCTAAACCACTATTAATCAAACCGCTGATAGCAGAACTATCAGATAATTTATCTAAATCAAAATTAGGGTCTAAAAAGAAATCTGTATTGACTTTCACATAGTCCAGTGCATCACAAATCTTATCGATTTCTTTTCCATCATAGCCATTTCCCCAATCTATATTAGCTATGACATCTTTATCAGGAGTGAAAAATCCTAAGTTTTTAATGGCCTCATCATTGAACAGATTATTCAGTAATGTATAAATGTTAGCATTGGTGATTTCATTTTGAGTAGCGCCAGTTTTCTTAGGCGCATTAAAGAAATCAGAATTCGCAACAATATTTAATAATTGCCTTAAAGTATTAGTATCAATAGCATTGATTTTTTCGGCATTAGACAATGAATCGTTAGACAAAGCATCAGTCATCTTCTTAATATTAGGTAAAAGCGTTAATAGAGTTTCAAAGTTGTTTAAAAAATCTTCCGAATCATAATTAAAATCATAAGGTGTAAGTCCGAATAAATATGTATCTAAATCTATATTCGTGTTATGCAAAAAAGTTTTTAAAGTTGGAGCATATAATTTTTGGAATATGCTAGATTCTTCCAAGATATTTAAAATTTCGACAAACTGAGTGGCTACTTCTTCATTTCCCCAGTCAAGCGTTTCAAATGAGAAATTTTCATCCATAAAGAAAGAGCCAGGACCAAAGATGTTATCACAAGCGTCAAAATAAACTTGAACTTCAGATTTCAAATCGCGTATATCAAACCCGGCTAGTACAGTTGATAAATCGATCCCTTCCAAATATGGCTGCAAAGGCGTAATAGAATCTAATATCGTGGTAAACACTGAAGATAAATTAAACTGTTCAATATTTAAAATTTCTAAATCTAATAATCCTTTAGAATTGTTGGCAGCATCACCTAAAACATACGTCTCTAATCTATCGCGTTTATTTTCATCTTTAAGAGACTCTAGAATAATATCCTGAAAATTAAGGTCAACTATTTCAGGAGTGACATCAATATTAAACAATCTAAACATCTTCAGAGCATTTTCAACAATGATACGCAAATCATGAGACCAATCGATATTTTGATATACTGATTCATCAGTAGGAATGATGTCAGTTCCAATACTTGTTAAATAAGTTCCGATTCCAGCTAACAATGTCGGCATATTCTTCTTAATGATTTCAAGTTTTCCTAATTCTTCTACTGCGTTCCCATAATAAGATATGGTTTCATCGCTCATGCTTCCGGTAGGAATGACGAAATCCGAGTAATCGAATCTATTACCATCATCTTTAATAAAACTCGAAACAATTCCTGTCTTGTATATCTCTTGATAAAAATTATTGATAATACTCAGTTCAGATTTCCAATCAATATTTGATAAATCAAGTTCACTTAAAACAGGTGTACCTGATGAAAGATTATTAACCGCCAAATCAATAAACGGAGGAATTAAAGCTAATACAACATTATTAGCAACAAGTGATGTGATGATTTCATTAATCGTATAGTCGCTTAA
Source organism: uncultured Bacilli bacterium (assembly GCA_944371605.1). Classification (GTDB taxonomy): domain Bacteria; phylum Bacillota_I; class Bacilli_A; order RFN20; family CAG-288; genus Enterosoma. The sequence continues at coordinate 39,977 of CALVXU010000003.1, read as the reverse complement.
CAAAATTGAATAATTTATGGTGATATTTAAAGTTGAATCTTCAAACGAGATATCTTTAATAGATCCATTATTGATAAGAGGGCTAGCGATATCTAGCGTGGCATTTATAAGATTATTAAGCGAAACTTTTTCACCAGAAATCTCTACCTGTGAAGCGGAATTCATAATCAAATCATCAATTCCACCAAGCCCGTTAATCGATTTTATTATACTACCATCATAGGAATCGATGAATTCATCATAATATTTATTTACATCATCAGGCAAAAGATCAACAAATGGTCTTAAAGTCTCTTTATTTTTAATAATGATTTTAGCGAATGATGTCACTGGTGATAAAAGAACGACAACTAAAACAAATTCACCACATGCACCGATGAGTCCACCGATGACCGGATGTCTTTTCAAGCGATGATAGTTTTTATTTTCGTTATTTATATGTCCAGTCTCATCGACTAATCCTGACACTAACTCACTAGAGGTTTTATTCTTCTTTCTGTTTTTCGCCTCTTTTCGCGTTTCAACTGGCAAAAACCATCTAAATATTCCGTTATAGATTATCGCATTAAAAAGCCAAATAAATAATTGAACAATAAGAACTTCAACAAAAAAGAGAACATATGAAAGAATCGATGTCGATAAAGCTATCGCGGTTTGATAAATCGAAATTCCATTTATAGGAGAGATAAGACCAGTTGAAGAAATAATATCAGCAAGTGTTTGTTGAATCGTTGTTAAATGTAGATTATGTACAACTCCATTGACTGTGATATCAAAATAAACATTAAAATTTGATAAATCGATATTACCGACTGCGTTAGCAATCGTAGGAGTTAAAAAAACAAAAATTAATATTAAAACTACTTCTAAAATAGTTTTGACTATCGTTTTATACATACCCTTGATTAAACCAGCTATGAATGCCAAAACAGTAAACGCGATCAAAGCGACAAAAGTAACAATCAGTATTGTGTTAATCATATGAAATTTACCTGAATATATTATAATTAAATTTATTTACTAACAAAGTAAAAATACATAAAATATTTTGGGGTGATAAACGTGGAAATTTTTAATCAAAAAAACAATCAAAACGAACCATATAATAGACCTCCAATAGATGATGAAGAACAATCTTCTATCTTTCCTCGCCGAGTTCTGAATTTCTCCCTTCCTCTTTGGGAAAAAATTCTCTTTTTTATAATGGGCTTTTTAGGACTTCAATTAGTATCAATTTTAATTCAGCTGATTTTATTAGCCATTCCTTCTCTTCAAGAAGACTCAAATCTATTATCATCACTTTTAAATTTTTTCACTTATTTTATCGTTTTGATCGCATTCGGTATTTTAATGATTTTTGACCACCGAAAAACTTATATTAAGTTTTTACATGAATTTCGTGACGCCAAAGCTTATAAGTTTGCCTTTATAGGTTTTGCTTTTCTAATATTCATCAATTATTTATTTGGTCTCATCTATTCTTTTGTTCCAATTTATGGAAGCAATAGCAATCAAGAGGGAATTGAAGCTATGACTCTTTCACAGCCAGCACTTCTCTTTTTCACAACTGTTGTTTTTGCACCTATAGTAGAAGAATTAACCTATCGTGTAGGACTAGGCGATTCCATAGCCAGCAAAACTAAACCTATTGTTGCGATAATCTTATCATCCGTTGTCTTTGGATTGATACACTTTGATTTTTCATCTATCTCGACATTAATAATGGCTAGTGCTGAAGAAAAACAAGTCGCTTTAGAACTCTTTTTAAATGAATTGATGAATCTACCAATATACATAAGTTCAGGCGCAATATTATGTTCAACTTACTTTTTATCTGGCAAATTGTCTTCATCTATTTGTTGCCATGTGATAAATAATCTATTCTCATTTATAATTTTATTTATTTAAAATGAAAAACACTAAAACATTCGGTTTAAATAGTTTGATTTTAAAAATTATCGGTTTGGTTTTAATGACCATTGACCATGTAGCTTTATTATTTCTTGCTTCGGATACCATCGCATATGAGGTCATGCGTTCAATCGGTAAAATCGCTTTTCCTATATTTGTTTTTCTAGCGGTTGAAGGTGTGTATCACACCCATAATATCCGTAATTATTTACTAAGGTTATTAAGCGTTTCAGTCTTGATGGATATCTTCGGATTCATTATCAGCTCTGTAGCTAACATCACTATTGCATCCAATCCATTGATAGGAAATGTATTTACTGATCTATTCTTAGGCGTCTTAACAGTGTACTTGTTAAATAGAAAAGATAAATATTCTTTCATATCTATTATTCCAATTTCCTTAGCTATCTTAAGCGATATCAATATCGATCAAATCTACGGATCTATTTTCAAATCTGATTGGGGAACATTTTCTATTGTTTTATTCATCTTATTCTTTGCTGGCAGAAAAATCGTAGATTACTATTTATCGAAAAAACAAAACGAATATTCGGAATTAGATCAAAGTATTTTAGAAAATACAAGATTTAAATACTACAAGTATATTGAAGCTCTGATGCTAGTCATCACGGAACTGATTTTTAATTTGATTTGGCACATCGACTACACTTCAAGTTTCTTACCTTCGGAATTCATCCCGATCGGAACTTATTCGACTTTAGCATTCATTTTTATACTCTTATATAACGGCAAAAAAGGCTATAAAAACAAATTTGTTCAATATTCTTTCTATTTATATTATCCAACGCATTTATTAATACTCGGTATTGTTTCCTTGTTTTGTGGTACACTTTCGACATTCATTTAAGCATATGAATTGCACTGCTTTTAAATATAAGATAAATTATAGGCAGGAGGAAAGCATTATAGTTCGAATAGTGCTAAGAATAATATGATTAAACATTTAGAAAACGTAAAAGATTTCACTAAAGAGATTGCGAGTGGAAATGTCGTCGTAGATTTTTTTGCTAGTTGGTGTGGTCCTTGCCGCATTATGGGCCGAGTTTTGGAGGAAATCGAAGCCAAATTTCCAGACATCACTTTCTTAAAAATTGATACAGATTCCTTTCAAGAATTAGCCATTGAACACGGAGTTGTCTCAATACCTACTCTCGTCGCATATAAAAATGGTGAACAGATTCAATTCACTACAAGCACAGGCTCCAAACATGATATATTATTAGGTGTACAAGATACAGATTATTTTTCAGATATCTTATCGAACACTTTTTAATGCATTAGTGGAGGACTTATGTCAAAAGAAAAATCGGTTAAGAAGAAAGGTTCAGGTGTTTTAGCAGAATTTAAAAAATTTATATCTAAAGGCAATGTTCTAGACATGGCTGTCGGTGTTATAATGGGCTCAGCATTTGGCGCCATTGTAACTGCCTTTACTAATATTCTTCTTTCTTTATGTACATGGGGTGTGCCTGGTGGTCTTTCAGGCCTTGTCACTGTTTTACCAGCTGCAAATGCTGGCCAAAGAGTTCCAGATGGCATCACAGTAGGCGGCGAAGCTTTAAAACAAATTTATACATCAACCGAATGGGCTGCGCTCAGTCAAGAAGCTGACTTCACGACCACTATATCTAACATGTACACCAATCATGGTGGCTCCTATTACTATAATAAAATGGCGATCATAGATTGGGGTGCCTTCATTAATGCGGTCATTTCTTTCTTGATTATCGCTATCACTCTTTTCGCCATAGTTAAGATCTTTGCAACAGTCAAGAAAAAACGTTTAGAATTCGAAGAAAAATATAAGCTTAAAAGGAATGGCGAGCCTATCGAAGAAAAACCTGCTGCTCCTGTTAAATCTCCAGAAGTTCTCCTATTAGAAGAAATACGCGATGAACTAAAAAAGAATAATGAATTAAAAGCCGATCTAACAAAAACTGATCAAGCCTAATGAAAACAAAAGCTCCTCATAAGATTGAGGAGCTTTTTACTTCCTTTTTAAAACTGCGATGGTTTCGACGCTAAAAGTATTTGGAAACATATCGACAGGAGTAACTGATATAACTCGATATCGTTTCAATAAATGTTTTAAATCTCTAGCCAAAGTGCTAGGTTCACAACTGATATAAACAACAGTGCGTGGATTGATTTGATTCACAGCTTCCAAAAATTCATTAGTCGATCCCTTTCGTGGAGGATCCATAATAATCACATCAAATCTTTTTTGTGATTTTAACATGTATTCAGTGCAATCTTGATTGATAAAACAAATATTGTTTAAGTTATTGAGTTTAGCATTTTTTATCGCATCCTTAACCGCATCTTTTTCAAGCTCAACTCCGACTACTTGTTTGACATTTTTCGCTAAAGAAATACCGATAGTTCCTGTACCGCAATAAGCGTCCAAGACAACATCAGTGGCTTTTAGTTGGGCTTTTTTAATCGCCGTGCCATAAAGATTTTCAATCTGATAAGGATTGGTTTGGTAAAAACTCTTTGTAGAAATTAGAAAATCATTATCAAAAATTCTATCTTTAATATGTGTATAGCCATAAATCGGAATGTTCTTTTCGCCTAAAATTACGTTTGTATGTCGTGGATTAATATTTAAAACAACTCCTTTGATTTCTTTGACATTGCCAATCAGCTCTTTGGCGAATTGTAATCTCCCTTTAATTTTGTCAGTCGTGGATACAATAGTGACCAATGCTTCATTATAATGGCGGCTAGTCTTGATCAAAATATGTCTGATATAGCCAGTGCCTTTATCTTCATCATATGGTTCATAGCGATATTTCACCAATAATTTGTGTATTTCACGAGATATCTTTTGAGATAGTGGAGTTTCCATCAGGCATTTCTTCACTGGAATCAACTCATGACTGTCAGTTTTATAAAATCCAAGTTCGAGTTTACCATTGACTTTACGCACAGGTTTTTGAACCTTATTTCGAAATTCAAAATGAGGATTAGATGAAATGGTTTCTTCTACTTTTATATCTAGCCCTGAGAACTTATGAAGCAAGTTTTGAACTTTTTGTCTTTTATATTCGAGTTGACTTTCATATCTCAAGTGAAGTAACTGACATCCACCGCATTGCGGGTAATAAGGACAAATAGACACAGTTCTATCAGGCGAAGAATTTAGTCTCTCCATCACCTTGAGATCATTTAATTTGCCAAATTTAAAAGAAGTCTCTACAATCGCTTCCTCACCTACTAATAAGCCTGGTATGAAATAAGTTTGACCATCAGTTTTACATATTCCTCTACCAAAGTCATCCAAACCAGTAATTTTAACTTGTAATCGTCGTTTACTCATCAGCTTGCATCACCTCATTTATATTGATAACTTTGTCTAAATAGTTCGACATCGCTTTAGTATCATCTAAATATTGCTTGGCTTTTGAAGCTTCCAATGGATGCAGTTTAAAGTATTTATCCATGAAGATAAAATATAAATCAGCGATGCGAATGAACGAACGATAAACCATCGATAAAGACAAATCTCGACAGAAATTATTATTGACATAAAAGAATGCTGAAGAAGAATGAGCTATCTCGCTAGCACCCTCGTAAATTTTACTATACTGACTCAACTCAGCCAATTTTTCAATTCCATCTCTAAAATTCAATTTAAAAGTAACATCATTTGGGTCATATTTTGGGTGCTCATATAACCAACCATATTCGATAAATTTCTTCATATCCTTACTCTTCAAATTATGTTCTTTCATATTTGATTTAATCTTAGCAAAAATATCATTCAATTCTTCAGTCGTAAATGAGCTTTGATTGCGATACGCATTATTATATGTGATGTGCTTAATATAAGCGTATCTAGTTTTATCACCACCATTGATGAGCAATTTGACGATACATTCTGATTCATGCAAAGTTCTCCACGACACAAAAGCCTCTGAATAAAGGCCTAGTGGCAACATATTTGCGAAACCGGCAACTTTTCTAAAAATCGTTTCGAAAATGTCATTGATTAGTGAAAATGCTGGGTTGATATGACTCAACGGATGATTGATGTTTTCTAAATATTTTTCCGCAATTGAGATAGTTGACACTCTAGCATCATAAAATGAGAGATTATCATTTGAAATATTGGTCTCAGTTTGAGATTTATAAAACAAAGAAAACCGATCGATAGCTCTTTCAGCGATCACTTCAGTAGAAATGCTTTCAAAGTCATCGCTTTTTATCAGTTTAAAATAATGCCATTGTCCGATAACAGCTTCGAGAAAATATGGCATGAGCCATAACGAATCACGATTATTTTCAATCCCAGAAAATTCATGTCGCTCAATCAACAAATTGTAAGCAACCAAAAATATCCTTTTTACTTCTTGTTCATCTTCTTTATCAACTAAATCTTTAATCCTATCAGAAACTAAAGAAATCAACTTGAGTATCGGTTCTTGTTTATCTTTCATAAGAGAGCAGCTTTATACCCTTCAATCAAAGCCATACCTATATTATAGCCTCCGCAAGGGAAATTTTGATTCAAAACTTCACCGATGATTTGGACATGATCATCAACATTCAAAGTCATATTGTCATGATTAATACAACTTAAATCAATTCCGCCATAGCTGATTTGAGAAAATTTAAAATCATAAAATTGTTTAAAAGTGAAACAAAGACTATCATTGATTTTTAAATCATTGTCTTTAAGATATCGAATAAGGAATTCAGGATAATTAAAGATGCTTACTTCTTTATCGATAGCATTAGGCCCATAGTGAGTGAAATCAATCGTGAGCCTCAGCGTTTTATCGATATACTTATTCATCCATATTGTGGCATTAAAAATAACTATTCCACTCAAACCGTTCTCCTTAAAAAGAACCTCTCCTTCTTCTTTAAAGACGCATTTATCATCAGCGTAAAGAGAAATAAGCCCCTTTAATCTATTGCCGATAAGATACTTAGGAATTCTTTCTTTAACGATCACAGGACAGAGTGCAGGTCTAAATTTTAAATAATTGACTGCCAAAGAATCGAGAAGCGAATAATCAGCCGTCCGGTCGTAACTAAAACCGCCCGTAGAAATCACTAATCGATGATAGTTAAAATTTCCTTGAGATGTGAACAAAGTTTTGGAAGCACGGTCGATTTTATTAACATGTGTAAAGATGAATTCGCAATTATCATGGTTAATAAGACTTAATAAAAAAGAATGAAAGCATTCAGCACGATTGAAATAAGGATATATCAAATCATTTTCAGTCCGGTATGCCAATCCTTTAGATAACAAAAAGTGAAAAAGCTTTTCTGAATAAAAATCACTTCCAGAAATAACGATGTCTTTGACCGAATCAAAAGGGAAATCTTCAAACATCTTTTTATCTAATAAGTTGGTATTATAAAAATTGCATCTGCCATTTCCAGAGATAAGAACTCGTTTTCCGAGTTCATTTTTTTTCGAGGGAGTTTCGAAAATAGTGACTTTCTCATGTTGGCTTTTGATAGCCGCATACATCAAACCAGCCACCCCACCACCGATAACTACGTTATTAAATGACTTTGCCATTTGATGGATTTTTTTCTTTTAAAGGAACAACATCTTTCTGATATCCTAATGCGATGCTTTCTAATAAAAGATAAGGTTTATCAAGATTTAAAACTTCTTTTAAAAACAATTTAGCCGCATCAGAAGAAAACAATTTTCTCCCACGATGTATCCAGCAAGATCCGATGTGTAAATCAGTAGCTCTCAACAGCATATTTTCCATTGCAGCACCAGCATTCAGTTCTGATAAATCATCAGAAAACTTTTCAAACACAAAAACGAGAGCAGTCGCACCATAGTATTCTTTTCCGCCAGAGATGTAATTCATAATCTGTGTGATAAGTGATTTATCGCGCACGCCAACGACTAAAAGGTTTTGAGAGTTCCTACCAGTAGGAGCTAAAACACCAGCTTCCACTATCTTTTTCATATCTTCAAGCGAAACCTCTCTATCCGTAAAACTTCTGACTGACTGTCTTTTTTTAATAGCCTCAATAACTTCCATAACCCACCTCTTTTTATCCTATCATAGATGAGATAGATAAAAATATCAATTGAAACAAAAAACTATGACGCCTCTACTCGTCATAGTATTATTTGTTTATTTACCTTCTTTTATCTTTTTAACAACAGCTTCATATCTGTTGCTATCAAGTTCTTTAAGATAACCGAGGAGTTTCTTTCTTCTAGCAATGATGATGTCCATACCTCTTTTAGAAGAATAATCATGTTTATGATTAGTCATATGAACTGTTAACTTCTTAATTTTTTCAGTTAACAACGCGATTTGAACTTCACAAGAACCAGTGTCTTTCTCATTTAAACGACTCGAGTTGATGACCTGAGTCTTTTCATCCTTAGTTAAAGCCATTTTATACCTCTCTATATAATTCCACGAATCGACCAGAATAAGGTGATAGAGGAACAAGCCTATATCCAGTTGAATGTGACTATACAATTATACTAGTCTAAACCACAAAAGAAAAGAATTTTTATATTTTCATCGCTTTTGTTATTGATTTGACATATTTTTCATTTTCTAAAACATATCCGCATTCTTTTATTAACTCCACATGCTTTTGACCAACAAAGCTGATTTGACGCGGAACATGTTTCATAGAATAATTCTTTTCGAAGATATCGACAAATTTTTGGATATCAGTCCCTTGAATACCATCAACGACATGCAGTGAGCAAATCACTAAATTAAAATTTTGAAGGTCCTCTTTGATTTTCATATATGCGATAGGAATACTATTTTTTCTTAATAAATAATAAACAAAACCTTCCGCATCATAATTTTCATCCTGCATATCAATCTTTGATATTTTGGCAACATCGAGCATGTCCTTAGCTGTAAAACATTTTTTGATTTCCAAACCATGACCTGGATGTATTCCATATTTGTCAAAAAACAATTGGAATGAATCATAATTGGATAGCATGCAAGCAAAATTAGAATAGCTATCTGGATAAGTTTTGTAATACTTTGTAAGAAAATCTTTAAAAGCAGTTCTTTGGGTCATCTTGTCATTGCCACAACTGTTCTTACAGACTGGCAAGGCAGCTAGTTTAACATAACGAGCGATCTGTTCTTCTCGAGCGTTAATGAGTGGCCGTATAAATTCGATTTTAGCATTTGCTAAAAACATCTTAGGTTCGAAAGTTGCTATTCTTGCTCCATGGGTCATATTCATAAATAAAGTTTCAATCGCATCATCCATATGATGGGCAAAAGCTACTTTTTTATATCCAAGGTTTTGTGCTGCCTTGTTGATGATTGCTTTACGCATGCGTGAACAGATGGAACAAGGTAATAATCCAGTCACAGCATTTCTATTATCTTGCAAAATCTTATAAACTTCTTTTGCCTCATAAGTGATATATGGAATATTTAACTGTTCAGATAGTTTTTTAATAGGTGTGAAATCAACTTCTGGAAAGCCAAAGTCTAGGTGAATAGCAGTTAACGAAAAATCTTTTCCAGGAAATTTGCGATAAGTAGCTAGCAATTCAAGCATAACTACAGAGTCTTTCCCACCTGAAATTCCTAAAAGAACCTTATCACCTTCTGAGAATAAGCCATACTGATAATCAGCGTTTCTGATCGATGCTAATAATTTTTTTCTTAATTGATTGATGTTATCCATACGTTAGAGAATTATACTATTTTAGTGATATATTTTTTATAAAAATGATTTCAGGATTTATTTTACTCGATAAAAATCAGGGGATGGGTTGTCGAAAGATTGATAATTCATTACAAAAGCGTTTTAAGACAAAGGTCGGTCATCTAGGAACATTAGATAATTTTGCCACTGGCTTATTACTGATCGCCTGCGGAGAAGCGACCAAGCTTCTGCCATTGATCAAAGAAGATTACAAAACTTACATCGCTAAGTTAAAGGTCGGTGTAGCAACTGATACACTAGATCTCGATGGAAAAATAATCGAAGAACAACAAGCACCACATTTTTCAAAGGATACAATCGTCCAAACATTATCATCTTTTCTGGGAAAGAGTAAGCAGATTCCTCCAGCTTATTCCGCTAAATGGATCAATGGAAGACGCGCCTTTGACTTAGTCAGAGAAGGCATCGATTTTGATTTAAAACCTATCGACATCGAAATCAAAGAAATAGAGCTTCTCGAATATAAGTATCCGACAATCGATTTTCGTGTGACTATCTCAAGAGGGGGATATATTCGTTCCTTAGGTAATGATATCGCTACAAGACTAAATACTATCGGTCATCTGACAAGTTTGAGAAGAATCAAAGTGGGAACTTATGATATCGAGCAATGCAAGAGTTTAGACGAAGTTACTGAGCAAAGCATCATTCCTATGAACATTTTTTTGAAAGAATATCCCACTATTGAATTATCTGAAGTTCAGTTCAAAAAAGCAGTCAATGGTGCTTATTTACGATTAGATAATGTCACAAGTGACTATTGTTTCGTCTCTTATAATTCACAGATTATTGCTATTTACTTTAAATCCGATGATATATTTAAATGCTATCGAGGTTTATATCATGCAAGCGTTTGATCTCAACGGGGATTTTTTTCCGAAAACCGAAAAACTCATCTTATTAATCGGCTTTTTCGATGGTGTACACATCGGACATCAAAAATTAATCCAGGAAGCACAAAAATATGGTTCACCGATTGGGGTATTAACATTCAGTTCTTCTTTGATAGGATTAAAAGAACAGAAATTATTATTGAGCGAAAAGTGCAAACAACAAAAACTAGAGGACTATGGCATCAAATATTACTTTAGATTAAATTTTGATAAAGTGAGAAAGTGGTCAAAAGAGCTATTTCTCAATCATTTAAGCAACATCAACATCGAACATATAATTATCAGCGAAGATTTCACTTTTGGCTATCAAAAAACTGGGCGAGTGAGAGATTTATTAGATTTTTTTAATAAAGATAAAGACATCGTTAAAGTCATCTCTCCTCTAGCTTTACCTAATGGAGATAAAATTTCTTCTACATATATCAGGACTCTATTAAACCGAGGTGAAATCGAAGAAGCAAATCGACTTTTAGGATATAAATATTTTCGCATTAATAAGGTAGTTGAAGGATTACATAATGGCACGAAACTAGGGTTTCCCACCGCTAATTTAGAGCAAGAAAACTCATTAGTGGACCTTAAAGATGGTGTATATAAAACGCATGTCAAGTTCAATAATACATTATATCTCTCAATGACTAATGTCGGATGCCATCCGACAGTTGATCAGTTGTCAAAGTCCATCATTGAAACCAATATATTTGACTTTGATCAAAACCTTTATGGTAAAACTATCACTGTATTTTTTGATAGGTATATTAGACCACAACAAAAATTTAGCACGTTAATTCAGCTAAAAGAGCAATTAGAAAAAGACAAGTTATCTATTTTAAATATCAAATAAAAATCGATTCTCAAATAAGAATCCATTTAATTAGAATGATAGAAGATCACTATTTAATCAACTTTTTTACCGCTTATTTTTCTTTTTTAGCAGCTCTTTTAAGAGATTTTTTCTTATCCAAGTCTTTTAATGTCTTTGGCTTAGAGTTGATAGCTTTTTCAATCAGAGCATCCATCTTAAGACTATTTTCGTATAGAGTGTCTTTTTCAAATCTAAGTTCAGGAGTTTTATAAATATCTAATTTCGATGCTAATTTAGATCTGATAAATTTCGCCTTAGAATTCAAAAAATCAATCAATTCATCAGCTTTATCTGGCTCTATATGTGAAACATATATTTTGCAAAAAGAATAGTCACTCGTCATTTTCACTTCATGAATGGAGGCGAATTTGCATAAGTCATTCTTCAAATCATAAATGATAATCTCAGACACATTTCTTTGAATGAGTTCTTGAACACGACCTTTTTTATCAGCCATTTTTCACCTCCATACCATACGCTTCGATGATATCACCGACTTCTAAATTGAATTTATCAGAAATAGTAGCACCGCACTCAAAGCCGGTTAAAACTTCCTTAGCATCATCTTTAAAACGCTTTAATGAAGTAAGTTTGGATGAAAGAACCAACTCTTTATTTCGATAAATTCGAACTTTGGAAGTGTTAGTCAATTTACCATCAGTGACATACAGGCCAGCGATTTGTCCAACTTTTGAAGCTTTAAACAATGATCTGACTTCCGCATGACCATAGATGACTTCTTCGTATTCTGGCTCGAGTTGACCTCTTAATGCCAGTTCTAAATCTTCTAAGAGCTTATAGATGATGTTGTATTGTCTAATCTCAACTTTTTGTTCTTTTGCTAAATCTTTGATGCTATTAGAAACTTTAACTGAGAAGGCTAAAACGATAGCATGAGAAGCAGAAGCAAGACTCAAATCACCTAAAGTCACGTCACCAGAAGTGCAATGTAAAACTTGACATTTAGCTCCTTGAACATCAATTTTTTCAATCGCTGCTTTAATAGCTTCAGCCGAACCTTGAGTATCAGCTTTAATGATCAAGTTTAGACTGTTTGTTTTACCAGAAGCAGCTGTCAATGCGACATCAGCGAGAGATATTCCCGAAGCTTGTGAAAGTGTCAATAACGCTTGTGCGCGCAAAGAAGCGGCATCGCGTGCTTCTTTTTCAGTTGCAAAAGCCATAAAACGATCGCCAGCGACTGGGACCCCAGATAACCCAGTTACTGAAACAGGTGTTGATGGTAAAGCAATTTTCAAAGATTTATCATATTCATTAGTCATTTTTCTAACTTTGCAATAGAAAGCACCAACAGCTAAAAAATCTCCGACATGCAAGGCACCATTTTGAACCAATAAAGTGGCTTTAGCTCCCTCTTTCTTATCCAACTTAGCCTCGATGACTGAACCTATCGCTGGCTTGCTTTCATCGGCTTTTAACTCGAGTAATTCCGCCAAAGTCAAAATGCCTTCTAACAATTTATCAACCCCGATGTTCTTTTTAGCGGATACTGGGAACATCATCGTATCTCCTCCCCATTCTTCCGCTAATAATCCTTGTCCTGATAATTCAGATTTAACTTTTTCGACATTCACACCGGGTTTATCGATCTTATTGATAGCAACAATAATCGGAACTTTAGCCGCTTTAGCATGTGAAATGGCTTCGATAGTTTGAGGCTTAACGCCATCGTCAGCAGCGACGACTAAAACGACGATATCAGTGATTGAAGCTCCACGAGCTCTCATAGCTGTGAAGGCTTCATGACCAGGAGTATCGATAAAAGTAATTTTTTTGCCATTGATTTCTTTTTGATAGGCACCGATTTCTTGAGTGATTCCGCCATGTTCACTAGAAGTGATATTAGAATGACGAATATTATCAATCAAAGTAGTTTTACCATGATCAACATGTCCCATAATTGTTACGACAGGAGGTCTCTCATCTTTATCATCTTTGGAGAACACTTTAGCAGTAGTAAAATCAGAACTGTTAGTATCTTCTTTTTTAAAATCAAAGTTGTTTTCTAAACAAATATCTGCAATCAAATCATCTGATAAAACAGTATTTAAGGAAATAAACTTACCACTGATTAAAAACTTTTTAATAGTTTCGGTAGCAGAGATACCAATTTTTTTACAAAGTTGATCCAAGGTCAAAGGACCAGAATAAATAAAAACCCCATCTTTTAGAACACCATTTTGCTCTTTTTGATTACTACTTTTTTTCTTATCTTTGCTCATCTTTTTTCCTCCTTTCTGTTTTAGTATCTAACAATGTTGATTTTATAGCACCAGCTAGATTGATATCACTGATGCCAAACGCACAAATCGGTTTTTTAAGACCTAACGTATTTGGTTCGATATCTTCATCTAGAATAACAATAGCTTCCGAACGAAGCAAGCGCTGATAATGCTCTTCACGATGCTTTGAACAAGATGGTAATATCACTAGGAGATAAATCTGATTTTTAACTATTTTTTCTTCTAATTGATTGCCGATAAAAAAAGCTTTTTTTCGTCTTGCAAACCCGATATAAGAAATCACTTTTTGCCCAAGCATTCTTTCATCCTCTTGATCACATCTTCATTTAGACGATACCGAGACATAATTTTTTTTGTTGATAACTTATTTAATGTCTCTTCATCTTTAAGAACATAAAGTCCACGTCTCTTCATATTTTGACCCTCGTCTAAGACATAGACATCGTCAACTTTTACAAGTCTAAAAAGTTTATCTTTTGGAAAAGATTTATGCGAAACGATGTCCAATCTTAAAACTTCAGGTTTAGGCAACATTATTTTCCATTATCCTCATCGTAATAGCTATCAGAATCATATTCTTCTAGTTCATCATCATAATCATAATCATTCTCTTCATCTTCTAACTCTTGAGCTTTGATCTCTTCTAATTCTTCTTGAGTATAGATAGGCATAGCTTGAACATTTTTAGCTAAAGACGTAGTTTCTTCTTTTTCTTCATCGCGGCGATGTTTCTTATATGAACGAGTTTCAGCAGGTCCTTTCTTTTGTGACATCGCTTGTTCTAATTCTTTCAGCGAAATCTTAGGTTTATTCTTAATCTCAACATGTTCAATCTCTTGAGATTGAGTTTTGATCTCACTAGTGGTTGAAGTAGGATTCGGTTTTTGTTCAGCAGAAGTTTCATCAGCAACAGGCTTTTCATCTGCTTTAACATCTTCGACAACATTCATTGTTTCATCGGATTTTTGAACAGTTTCAGAAGATTTATCAAATTCAGTGATAGGCTCTAAGAATGGTGCTTCTTCCTCTGCTTGAGTTTCAATATCTTTAACTTCTTCACTAACTTCGGTAACTGCTGGTGCTTCGGAAACTCCTTCTAACTTATTGGCCTCGCGTTCGATGTCAGGAGTAAGCATATATTTAAGTTTTTCCTTAATCGCTTCATCAGCCGTCTTAACAGAGATATTACACATAGTTAATTTAGAAGCTAAACGAACGTTGACCCCACCTGTTCCGATAGCAACACCTGAATTTCCAGTCGAAACCACAGCAGTTACAGCTGGATATTCATATCCACGATCTTTTTCAATCTCTTCGAAATGAACATTCGGATCAAAGAAATCATCTAAACATGTCAAGCCAATCAATTGAGCAGGTTTCATCGCCTCGAGGATTTGAAGCGCCTTGTTAGAATGATATTTTAAGATATCAACTTTTTCATTATTCAACTGATTTAAAACAGTTTTAGAACGAGAAGATTCAGGACCGATACATGTTCCAACAGGATCGACATGTGGAACATTAGAAGAGACAAAAATCTTTGTTCTCTTTCCAGCTTCTCTAACAATACCCTTGATTTCGATTGTGCCATCGGCTAGTTCGGGCACAGCTCTCTCAAATAATTTGATGACAAATTTTTCCGAACTTCTAGTGATAGCTAACGAAGGCGGATTGCTCTTATCAGAAACATTGATGAGATAGACTAAGACGTTTTCACCTAAAGCAAATTTATCTCCAGGTATAAGTTGCTTAGCATGTAAAAATCCGTTAGCTTTGCCGAATGACAATTCATATGTTACATGATTCTTTTCGCCTCTTTCAATGTTGATGACTTTGCCATAAATCAAATCTCCAATCTGGTTAGAATAAACAGATGTGATGGCTTGCTTAGAGGCTTCTTTTAATTTAGCCTGGAACAATTGTTTCACTCTTCTAACATATGATTTATTGAGCTGAGTGACATCAAAAGGAATATTGATGATATCACCTAACTTAGCATCAGGGTTAATCTCTTTAGCATCCTCTAAAGAAACTTGGTAAGCATCATCGACGATGTCGTCTTCTTCAGTTACAATTTTGGTATCATAAATTTTAAAACTGGAAATATCATCCGAAAAGACAACTTTGCATTTGATGAGTTGTTTTGCAGGATCGAGGTTATCTTTTTCCTTGAATAAACCAGGGTAAGCCCATTCTAAATATGCTTGGCTCATCGCACTGACTAAAATGTCAGCGACTTTCGAAGAACTGACTAAAGAATCTCTTTCGATATCACTGAGTGCCAACGTGAAAGCGTCTCTATTCATCAACCCAGTGATTTTTTTCTGTTCTTCTAAACTTTTTCTTCCTCTTTTTCTCGGCTTTTTTAACTCTACTTCTTCGGGCATTTCTTATTCCTCCTTTAAGCTTTATAACCCATGTGTATAGTCTTAATATCTTTTGAGTTTAAATTTAACTTCTTTTTACGACCTTTGATAAAGTAGACAAATTCTGCTTCATCTTCATTTAACGCGACCAATTTAGCTGTGATCTTTTCACCATCAGTCAAAACTAAATCTAAATAGTGATCAAGGAGTTTAGATAAATCCGCAAATGGAATTGCTCTTTCACTTCCACCAGATGAAACATCTAATATATAACTATCGCTCAATTCAGGTATTCCATCTAATATGGCGTTTGCTTTTTCGGTAAAAGAACTGATCTCATCAAGCGTGATCTGATAGTTTTTATCAATCAACACTTCTAACACATCACCCAATAATTTATCACTCTTAAATTTAGCAGAAATAAATTCTATTCCTTCATTTTCCGCTTCTTTACTGAGCAATTCAGTGATTTTATCTAGTAATTTTTGTTCCATCTAACCTCCTAGTAAAAAAGAAAGAGTGGACCTAAGTCCACCCTTAATTTTCAAATTAAGAATGCAGCAAAAGCCGGCCTTTAAAAGGCGAGTAAATTATACTCTTTTTATAAAATATATGTCAATAATATATACTTTAATTTACAATAATAAATATGAAATTAAAAACGAAAGATATAATCAAAAAAAGTTGGCCATATTTTATTATAGGACCTGCCGTAAAAATGATAGAGGCTATCTTCGATTTGCTCATCCCTCTTTTTATGAAAGCTATCATTGATCTCTGTTTTTCATCTTCAAATGATATCGTGACCAATTCTCTTGGCTCATTCATCAAATCATTTGGGACATGGATACCGAATAACCCAGAGCTAAATTACTCAATCATCGGAGGATTCATCATTCTGATCATGGGTATAACTGGCTTTTGTACTACGATGGTTTGCCAATATATCGCTGCCAAAACAGCGACCGCTGTCGGAACTGAATTAAGGGATAATCTTTATCAAAAAATACTTTCTCTCAGCAAAAAAGAACGAGAGATGATGACAGAAAACAAAATGCTCACCATTTTAAATTCCGATTCATATCAAGTTCAGCAAGGAGTTTTATTTTTTATCAGATTGGGAATCAGAGCACCTTTTATCATATTAGGATCATTAGTGATTTCATTTATTTTGGATTATCAAATAGGCTTGATATTTTTAGCTATCATACCAATCATCTTGACCATCGTTTTCTTAGTGATGATGAAATCCAGTAAAAAGTACCTAGAAATTCAATCAAAATTAGATGTTTTGTCAAATAAAACTAGCGACAATATCGCTGGTACTAGAGTTGTGAGAGCTTTTAATCGTCAAGAATATGAAGAAAAAAGCTTTAAATCTCATACAGCATCATATCAAAAAGAAGCTATCAGAGTGGGAAGATTAAACAGTCTCATCAATCCTTTAACATTTGCTATTGTCGCTATAGCCACTATCGCTGTTGTGTTCATCGGTGGCTTTTCGATGAATGCTGGTGTCTCGTTTTTTGGGTATCAGCTTTTGCCTTCTACGATTATCACTTTAGTATCATATTTGACACAAATTTTCCAAACTTTGGTTCTATTGACCAATCTGATTCAAATTTTTACTAAATCATTGGTTTCAATGAAACGTTGTGACCAGTTGTTGCAATTAGAAAGCTCGATTAAATGTGATGGAACTTATATCAATAAGAACTATTTATTCAAACAGCCGTATTTGGTTTTCAATCATGTTTACCTCTCATATAAAGAAAATGGAAATTATGCTTTGACTGATTTAAACTTTACCTTGAATAAAGGAGAATCTTTAGGGATAATCGGTCCTACTGGCTCTGGTAAAAGTTCAATCATTAAATTAATCGAACGCTTTTTAGATGCTACAGAAGGCACTCTTCTTTATAAAGGACAGGACATCAAAAACTATTCTTTAAAAGATTTACGCAAAGAAATAGGTTATGTCCCTCAAAAAGCTAATCTCTTTAAAGGAACGATACTTTCAAATTTTAAGATGGCTGATGATGAAGCTTCTAATCAAGAGATTGAAAAGGCCTTAAAGATCGCAAAAGCTCATGATTTTGTCAAAGCTTACAACGACTACTTACAACATGAGGTCGAAGAAAAAGGTATGAATTTTTCTGGTGGTCAAAGACAAAGGCTCACGATCGCAAGAGCATTGATCAGAAAGCCGGAATTACTGATCTTAGACGATTCCACATCTGCTCTGGATCTGCTCACTGACAAAGAGGTGAGAAACAATATATCTAAATCTTATCCAAATCTGACAAAAATCATCGTATCTCAACGTGTATCCACCATCTCTGATTGTGATTTGATATTGGTTTTAGAGGGTGGGAAAATCATCGCTCAGGGAAAACATGATGAGTTGCTTAAAACATGTAAAACCTACGAAGAAACATACCTTTCGCAAGCTAAAAGAGGTGATTGATATGGACATTAAAACACGATTATTTCATTATATAAAACCTCAAAAGAAAAATATTCTTTTCGCGAGTATTTCCGTCATCATCTTTTTGATTTCTCAGCTTCTACTACCATATTTAGTCGGTAAAAGCATCAATGCATTCGGAGAGATGGATGGGACACAATTCATCGTTGATATAGATTTGAACACGATAGTCATCAATCTGACCATCGCCGCAGCACTATGTTTTATCGGAGCGTTTTTTGATTTTATATTTGAATATCTAGTGAATATCATGTCTCAAAATATCGTCAAAGCGATCAGAGATGATGTCTATCATAAGCTGAATAACGCTCCTATTAAAACGATAGATAATATGCAAAGCGGTGACTTAGTCCAGTTAGAAATCGGTGATATTGAAAACATCGCTAATGGTTTTCTTTCAGTGTTCAAACAGCTGATTCAAGGTTTGCTAGCGATTATTATTACAATTATCTTGATGTTTTTAGTCAACTGGATACTTGCGATAGGTGTCATCGTATTGACACCTTTAAGTTTTTTCGTCTCTAAATTTGTGGCTACCTTTTCCCATAAGCACTTTAAAAAGCAAGCTAAGCTGATGTCCGATTTAAATGCTCTCAGTTTAGAAGCCATCTCAGATGCTGACTTGGTCCAGTCTTTAGGATACGAAAAGGAGAGCATCAAAGCTTTTCAAATCCAAGATGAAAAATTGCGAGAGGAGGGAAAAGTCGCTCAGTTTTCAGCCTCGTGGACAAATCCATCAACCAGATTAGTCAACAATACAATTTACGCGATTATTGGAATAGCTGGTATCATCATGATTCTTTACACAGCAAGTTTTCCAATTTTAGCGATGAACATCGGAAATTTAACTTCCTTTTTAAGCTATACAACCGAATATACCAAGCCATTTAATGAGATATCATCAGTGATGGCTGAATTCGAAACTGCACAATTTTCTTTTAAACGTATCAATAATTTCTTAAACTTGCAAGATGATATCGATGAAGGAAAAATCATTTTAGATGAACCGATAAAAGAAATCTCATTTGAAAATATGTCATTTTCCTATGAAAAAGATCAACACTTGATTGAAGATTTTAATCAGATCATCAAAAATAATGAACAAGTAGCCATCGTCGGTCCTACCGGAGCCGGTAAAACGACATTGATCAATGTTCTCATGAGATTTTATGATCCAGTCGATGGAAGAATAACTTATAACGGCATAGATGGAAAAGATATATCCAAAAAATCATTGCGTTCTAATTTTGGAATGGTTTTACAAGATACATGGATTTTCACCGGCACTATACTCGAAAATGTCCGATATGCTAAACCTGATAGCAGTGATGAAGACGTGATCAGCGCATGTAAGCAAGCTCATGCTGATACATTTATAAACACTTTGCCAGAAGGTTATAATACATTAGTATCATCCAAAAGCGGTTTATCAGAAGGTGAAAGACAATTATTAACAATCGCTAGAGTCATGCTGGCAAAGCCGAACATCATCATCTTAGATGAGGCGACTTCAAATATCGATACCCGTACTGAAAAGCAGATATCTGACGCCTTCGACAAAATGATGGAAAATCACACTTCGATCGTGATCGCCCATCGTTTATCCACCATTCAAAATGCCTCCTTGATATTAGTATTAAAAGATGGTCATATCATCGAAAAAGGCAATCATAAAAACCTGATGACTAAAAAAGGTTTCTATTACGATTTATATAGTTCACAATTCAAATAATCAACACGTCTATTAATCTCGGCCATCATAATTGGCCGATTCTACGAAGATATCTTTCTAAAATGACTAGAGCGGCAGTTCTATCAACAATTTTGTCTTGTTTTTGACGACTTTTAGTACCATTAGCTTCTAAAATAGCACGCGCCTCTAAAGTTGAATACTGTTCATCTTGATATTCAACAGGTAGTTCTGGAAATTCTTGATTCAGTTTATCAACAAAATGCTCGACATAAAAAGTCATATCTGATTTGTCACCAGATGGGAGAAGCGGTCTACCGATGACAATCATCTCGACTTTCTCTCTTTCGCGCAACTTTCTGATATATGAAATAACTTCTTCAACATGCCACATTTTATATTCTAAATTGACGATAGGAGTGACAAACATACCACTTCGAGAAATGGCGATTCCACAAGAGGCCTTTCCTAAATCTAAAGCTAAGATATTTTTTTTCATTTTTTTATTTCATTCAATAAAGCTTCTTTAGCTTTATTAAAATTGCTCAAGTCCTTGACGCCACCAAAAGCGAGATCATCTTTACCGCCGCCTGATCCGCTTAAAAGCGGTGCGACTAATTTCATCAACTTACCCGACTTAAATGTCAATTGATTTCCTCGAGCGATCAAGATATCTTTCTTTTCTCCATTATCAAATGCGAGCATCAAAAGTATATCTTTGTGCTTGTCTAATAACTTTCTAGCGAGTGAATCCTCTTGCTGATGGTTCATTTTCCCTAAAATTTTGGATAAGAAATGAATGCCATCAATCTCGATGATTTCAGATTCTAAATCCTTGAACATATGATTGGTACTATCTTCTTCTAACTTTTTGATAGTGATGTTTAAGGAATCGATTTGGTTTAAAAGATTGATCACTTTTTCACGAAGTCCTTTTTCAGAATTCAATTTGACTAAAGCGGCAACTTCTAAAAGGCTATGCTGTCTTTCCTTCAAATAATCATAAGCTTTCAAACCAGTATAAGCGATGATTCTTCTCGTGCCTGCGGAGATAGCAGATTCAGATGCGATAACAAAAAGCGATATCTCACTGGTGTTAGAGACATGAGTTCCACCACAGAACTCTAACGAATAATCACCCATTTCAACAACTCTGACATAATCGCCATATTTTTCATTGAAGAGATGCATCGCATTCTTCTTTAAAGCTTCTTCTTTAGGAAGTACTTCTGTTTTCACATCCAATCCATTGAAAATTTCTTCATTTACACGTTTTTCTACTTGGTTAAGCAAGTCGGAAGAAATTTTTTCAGGATAAGATATATCGAGACGAAGCATCTCATCATCATAATAAGCCCCTTCTTGATTAATGTCTTTAGAAACTAGTTCCTGCAATGCCTTTTGCAAAAGATGAGTAGCAGAATGATTCTTCTTGATAGCATTACGGCGCTTCCAATCGACTTTTTCTAAAAAGATATCTTCTTCTTTAATCTCACCATATAAAAGCTTGACGTGCAATAGATGCTGACCGTGAGTGATTTTGCTAACATAGCTGACTTCAGCTTCACAACTATCATTTTTAATCGTGCCAATATCAGCGACTTGACCTCCGCTTTCAGCATAAAAGTTCGTCTTATCAAAAACGATATCTCCTTCTTCATCTAAAGAAGAAACACGCTTACCATCTTTGAATAATCCGATAACTTTTCCTTGGATATCGCCTTCTTCATATGTAAACTCGCTAGGTATTAAAAACTCCAAATAGTCTTTGCTTTGTGAAGCGAAGGACTCTCGATCACCACGTGATATACGAGCTTTTTCCTTTGCTTCTTTTAACAAATTCAAATAACCTTCTTCATCGATTTTCTTACCAGCATCGATGGTGATCTCTTTAGTAAGCTCAAAAGGAAAACCATAAGTATCAGCGAGTTTAAATGCGATGACTCCAGAAAGAGTATCGGCTGTTTGAGATAAATACTCGTTTAATAATTTTTCACCTGTCTTAAGAGTAGAGGCAAATTTCTTTTCTTCATTCAAGATCATCTTCATACTTCTTTCTTGATGATCTTTCAAATATGGATAGAAATGTGACATGTTTTCAGTAACTACTGGAACGAGATCAGCGAGAGTACCAGTTTCCAAACCTAAAGTTTGTGCGTATCTGCTAGCACGTCTTAATAATCTCTTCAAGACATATCCGCGACCATCATTTGAGAAAATCGCACCATCAGCGAGAGCAAAAGTCAAAGAACGTATATGATCTGCGATGACGCGATATGCTAAATGATGCTTTTCATCATAAGGATATTTGGCTTTTTCTTCGATGAATTTGATATATGGTAAAAATAAGTCCGTTTCAAAATTGGTATCAGCCCCTTGCATAATGCATGCAAATCTCTCTAAACCAGCACCAGTATCGATGTTTTTCTGTGGCAATTGTTTGTAATCTTTTCTAGGTACACCAGGAACAGCGTTGAATTGAGAAAAAACAATGTTCCATAACTCGATATAACGGTCATTATCTAAATCATCGGATAATAATTTTAATCCCAAGTGTTCAGGATCATATTTCTCACCGCGATCAAAATTGATTTCGGTATCAGGGCCACAAGGTCCTTCACCTATCTCCCAAAAGTTATTTTTGCATGGTATCAAGTGATCAGCTGGCATACCGGCTTTAATCCAAGTTTCATAAGTGTCTTTATCATCCGGATAATATGTGACATATAATTTTTCAACCGGAAGCCCAAAGTATTGATTCGAAGTCAACAATTCAAAAGCCCACGGTATGACTTCATGACGAAAATAATCACCGATAGAAAAATTGCCGAGCATTTCAAAAAAAGTATGATGTCTAGCAGTATGACCGACATTATCGATATCATTAGTGCGAATACATTTTTGAGCATTAGTGATGCGACGATGTTTAGGTGTTAATGTGCCATCAAAATATTTTTTTAAAGCGGCAACACCAGCGTTAATCCATAAC
Organism: uncultured Bacilli bacterium; assembly: GCA_944371605.1. Classification (GTDB taxonomy): domain Bacteria; phylum Bacillota_I; class Bacilli_A; order RFN20; family CAG-288; genus Enterosoma. The sequence goes on along the minus strand of CALVXU010000003.1, from coordinate 16,777 downwards.
AATGTCGGATCATTATGGGGAATCAACGAAGCAGATGGCTCTATATAATGCCCTTTAGTTTCAAAAAATTTCAACCAAGTATCACGTATTTCATCACTTGTCATTTTACGCATAGAAAAAGTCTCCTTAGAAAGCTTTATAATTATATAACTAATTTATCTAAATATTTAATAAAAATGATAAATATATATAAAAAAGCCGAGGGGTTAGCCTCGGCTAAAAACTCATTCAGCGATTTCGATATGGCCGTTTAAGCAATCATAACGATAATATGATTGGCCAGCTTTGACATCTCTAGTCCCGATGAGAGCTTTGACAGTATGACCGACATATTCATCTAAATATGAAAGATCACTTCCACCAGAGGAATAGAATACTTTTGATTTGTCATGGCCGCCAACATCTTCCTCAGTTCCGTCCAATGCGACTGCATAATATAAAGTATCTGAACCATAGGTATTTTTCTTTTTGAATAATTTGAATGTCATATAGAAGACATCGCCAGCGCGATTATCATTTGAATCAACAGCAAAATTGTTCATCTCTTCAAAAGTTTTTTTTTTTTTTTTAAATGGTAAGCCATTGTCTTTAGAATCATGATATAGTACTTCTACATTGTCAATAGTTAAAGTATTGCCAGCATCTGCATAGATATCTACTTCACCAGATAAAATGACATGTTCACCATTTTTCAAAAGCATTTTATCAGCTTCATCAGCAGTGAGCGTAACACGAATGGAGCCAGTTTCATCACCGACATAATAAGAGTTATATCTTTTCCCTGTAGGCGCATCAAAACTATAGCCGATGATATCACCTTCAAAGCTGATCTGATCGCCATCGTTTTTATCTCTTAATTCATTGATTTTTGTGAGATTTTCGACTTGACTCTTCTGACGGATTTCAAAGTTAATATCAACTTTAGATGTGTTATCACCATAATGTCCAGTTGCAGTGATAGTGAAATCTTTATCAGCGCCCATATCAACGAGATAATCATCACCCTGATCAGTGATCACTACACGTAAATCAGAAGAACTATAAGTGAATGAGACATTCTTATTACCGACTGATTGTTTAGGCAAGATAAAAGAAGTATTCTCATAATAAACAGTGGTCAAATCATTAGTTATCTCAGGCAAAACTTTTTTGATTTCATCTTCATACGAAATTTGATATTCTCCTTCATAATAAAGTGGCAACGCATAATGCTTGGTATTTTTCTGCAAGGAAAACATGAAAACTACGTACATCGGCTTATCCAAATTAGCATCTAAAAACTCATATTCGACATATTGGTTTTGCGAATAAGCCTGTAAGTATATATCGGATTGAATATCATTCAACCTATAGACGTTATATTGTGGGTCATTTGTCGCGATACATGGAACACGATAAATGTTTAACGAATCTTCACTCTCTAATTCATTAACTTCACTGATAGTAGAATCTTTAATCCAGCTTTCGTCAATATTTAATTCTTCATCATTATCATTAGCAAGTATTTCTGGTTCCGTCAATTCTGGCATTCCTTGATATAAATCAGTCAAACCTGATGCGATGATATGATTTCCTTCCGTAATATCAGTCGATAAAGGATTCTCTTTCGAAGGATATAAAGCTAAACCAGCGGTGCCATCATAAATATAGACGTAGGCGATTCTACTACCGCCCTGTGCATATAAAACTTTGATGACTTCACCCTCGATAGTGACTTCACTATTCGCCGGTAAAGCTCTAGCTTCAGAGATTGTGATAGTATCAAATTCTGGTGCATCTGGTTGTGAAGTAGAAGAACCAGGAACGTCAGTAATAGTGGAAGAATTAGGAGTATCTATAGGACTAGACAGCGGAACATCATTAGAGGAAGTGGAAGAATTATTGGTGCAAGAAGCGAGAGCAAAAATAGATGAGAACAAGAGAACTGATAACATTTTTTTCTTTTTCATGTATGATCCTTTCAATTGATTTGACTTCCCATCCCATAATCAGAAAAAGTTCTCTTTAAAACCTCCTTTTTAATCTATTTAAGAATTAAAAACATGAAGGCTCTGTTAATTTTTTTGCGCTTAGCGCCGGGGTGTCTTCCTTCAAATATGTAAGCTGTTCACTTACTTTGAAATTATACATGATAAAAATGCTTAAAGATTTATGAAACTTCAGAAGAGACTTTTATTGTTTTAGCATATATTTAATTAGGAAATGACATTTTGAAAGTATATTTTTATTTAAATTAAGAAAATTATCTCATTTACCAATTTTACTTTTTGATTTAGCTTGCTTATATTTTTAAGCGCATTTAGTATTTAAAATAGCGTGTTTTGTATAAAAAGAAAGCACTTACTAGACTTGACAGGATTGATGATTTCATTAAAAAATAAGAACTTTTTTCATTTGATGTTATATCATATTATTGAGGTTATTATTTTATGTTTATCGAAAATGAATTTATCAAATTATCTATACAGGAAACAGGTGGTTCAATGACTTCAATCTATGATAAAGTTCATCAGACTGAATTATTGTATCAACCTCATCCTGATTCTTGGCAAGGTCAAGATATCTTCATCTTTCCATTTATTGCACGACTTATCGACCAATCCTATTCTTATCAAGGTAAAAGCTATAGTCTCAAAAATCATGGTCTTCTAAGGTATATGAAGGCTGACTTGTGTAGATTAACACAAACCAATATCAGCGCTCACTTCTCATCAGATGAAGAAACTTTGAAACATTATCCTTTTGATTTTAAAGCAGATTTAAAATACGAATTGATCAAGAATGTGATCAAACTCAGCTATACAGTGAAAAACGAATCTGATGACGATATGCCTTTTATGTTAGGTGCTCATCCGGCTTTTAAACTACCTGGCATTAAATCTATTGATGAATTTGATATTTCTGGCAATTCTATATCATTAGATGGATGTAGAGAAAAAACTGTCCTCTTACAGGAAAAGACTTTTTCGTTCATGAATGGTCTAACTACAAAAATCGATTCCCCGATCAATCTGTCAAAGGGCTTGTTCAATATGATAAACACGATTATCATAGATGCTAAAGATGTTCAAAATGTCCTTTTGATTAAGAAAGATAATAGTTCTTTACGCATTCATATCAATGAGGCGCCATATCTCGCATTATGGTCTGATAAACAATTCGGTGATTATGTCTGTATTGAACCTTGGTTCGGTTATCCTGATACTTTAGGAAGCGATAAAGATATCATGAAAAAACCTGGTATCAGTATCTTACACAAGCATGCCACATTTAAATATTCATACTCGATAGAAGTTATCTAATTAAAAACGGCTAAGCATTTTATTGCTTAGCTGTTTTAATATACTATAAACCATCAATTTTAAGTTGCACTTGACATATAGAAGATGTAATTCTTCATCACGCGCATAGTGCCGTCAACAATCTCACCAGTCACATGGTCTCTGAGAACAACATTTCTGTTATTTCTCAGCTGTTGAACTAGGGTAGAGAACACGATGCTGGACTGACTGCCTGTGCCATAATGGAAAATCACATCATTCAATGTTGCACCGATATCGACATTAGCTTGATATGATGGTAAAGCTGAGTGATCAATAAATCCATTTTCATCATAATTTGTCAAATCATTTTGATAAATTTTGATGAAAGCAGTATTATTTGCTACTCTAGTTGCGACCTTAATGGAAGAGATATAATTTGTGAAATCTTCCGAACCACTAGTCGAACTTTTTTTGAAAGTGATCTTAAAAATGAAGTCATAATAGCCAGCTGAAGTTATCTTTATCAATTCCGGCATTTCTTCAGTAGTAGAAGGATTTCTGACTAATTCATAATCTTCGCTTTGTACCGCACGCTGCAATAAACCATCATCAGTGATTGTATGATAAGGATTATTAGGGTCATCATATTGATGTTCATTCCATTCAGAATCAGCAGTGGTAAACGGCTCTATTTCGATGTGATGTAAATCGTTAGCAGCGGCTACACCAAAGACATTACCTTTTGCCCATCCCTCTAAACCATTTATCGAATCAAATGTAGATAAGTCATCACCGATAAAAATATTAGAAGCGAAATAGATAGTAGAGAATTGATTGGTATTTATTTCAGTGTCTTCATCAGTCAATTGATACAGGTGTTCTGAACTAGTAGAATCAAAATTAAAGGAATTCATACCGCCAGCGCCACCGACCAAGTGGAATTCATAAACCCTTTCTACTTTAATGATGTAATGGAAAGCTGAACTGCCATCTGAAGGAATACATTCACCTTCAAATGTATTGACGAAAACACCTGTTAAAGAATTAGCAGCATTTTCAGCTAACTCTATGTTAGATGAATAATTATTATATCCAGATTCATTATAATTTATAAAATAAACATATAAATTATAAATACCATTATAAAAGAATAATTCATTGCTATTATTTTGAGTTGGTATATCGACCCAGCCACCTGTCCATCCATGTCCAGGTTCTGCTGGAGCTGCTCTCAACATTGAATTAGTATTTTTTACATCATCGACAACAATATTGGTGATTTCAAACAAATCATAATTATAAGTTCCGCTAGCTGGATTTCTTGTTTGTGATAAAAATCTCGTTTCACTTTGACCAGTGCTAGTAATATTTAACTCCATAGTTGTTCTAGCTTGATTATTATCGCTAGCTTCATAATCTTTACCAGAAGTATAAATAGGATAAAGGAAAATGACATTATCACCTGCGTTAGTGCCATCGGCATCACTTTGGTCTAAAACTTCTAAAGACGTAAAAGCATCTACATAGTCGAAATCACCTTGTCCACCACCATAAACAACATCTTTTGATGGGGATTCAACAGGCATACCGAAAATGCCGGTATCTTTAAACGTTCTTGACTGAACCTTAATAGCATATTCAAAAGCAGCAGCTCTATTAGCAGTCCATCCTGAAAAAGCTAATTGACCGTTGCTACCATCTTCATTAGGCCAATTATGTCTATCTCTTCCAGCCGATGCTGGGCTACCGATGCTCTTAAATTGACTTGTCGTTATCGACTGATAAACACGCAAATGTTTATAACCGACATATGGTGCTGTAGTTTCTTCATAATTGGTAATATAACTTGAATACTCAGTACCTGCAGAATCACTCACTGCATTTTGGACATCAATATCAGGATTCGAAACTATCGTTTTTGAAGGCCAATACCCATATTCTTGCGGGCGAACAGTTCCATAAGTATCGTGCCATCTAAGAGAATAATAAGATGAATAACGAACATAACTATTACTTGTAGTCACAGGACTATAGTTAACACCAATGAATTTGTTAGCGCTATTATAACGAGGAGTAGCAGTATCAGCAGCATAAGACTGAGCGAAGAAATAAACATCGTAATAATTTTGTGCTTTAAACGAATCGTCTGAGACAGAATAATTCTCTTCGATATCATCTAATTTAGTTTGAAAATTTTGTGTTTTTACTGGTTGTGCTTCAAAGAAAAAATAAGCTAAACCTGTGCCGACACATGTGAAAATAAAGAGAAAACCGATGGCGATAGAAGCGATAATACTTTTAATTTTCATAATCGATTATCCTCCTTATCCCGCTAACTCAGCATATATAGTAAAAGAGAAAGGTTGAATGACTGCGGCTTTAACTTCATTAAATTGACTGACGCTAGTAAAAACTTTTACGAGAGTGAATGTCGGATTGATTTCTGCTTGATAAACCCACTTGTTATCAATCTGTGTAAACTCACCATCATTCCAAGTACCATCGTTTTGGAAATCTAGATACTCGCGAAATCTATCTTCATTTTCAAATTCTAAATGATAAGAGAATTCAAACGATGAAACATCTGGTGCAACATCCGAAACCAGTTCATCAACTGGAGTAAAACGGACCTGCAAAGGTTCTGATAACTGATGAACGTTTTGATCTAATGATAAAAAAATGTCATCAGCATTTAAAACAGTGATCTCACCGATTTCTGATTCATCAGTGATGGTGACTCCAATCTTTTCAGACACTTGGTCTGAAGTGGTGAAGTACCAAGTGGCAAAGCCACCTCCTATCAGTGCAGCAAATGCCAAAACTGGTATGCCAGCCAGCAAAATTCTCTTTCCAGTCATCTCACTTCACCTCTTTTTTATAAGGGAAAGGAATGACAGTCACATCACATGAATTGTAAATCAAAACGTCTGGTTGTTTAGCATCCGTGATAAGAACTTTTACTTTCTTGCCTTTTTCTAAAACTTTCAAAATGATGCCTTGAGAACCGATCGGATATACTTTATTCGAAACTAGTGTCTGAACATAACGATAAGTCTTGATATTATGATTGCGCATATTGCCGATAAGTTTATCGTTGACGATACGAGTGTTTTTCAAATCTTCGAGTTTATAATAAATTTTCTCAGCATCAAAAGCCAATAAATCATAGCGGGTTCGATAAGCCTTCATAGATTTAGAGTGATAAATATCATATCCTAATAAAATGATTACTGCGCAGCAAATAGCAATGATACCAGCTGGGGATTGAAGATAAATGATGATAGTTCCTAGCACTTGATTATTGAAACCTGTATAAACACCTAACACTTTATCGAATGTCATATCTATCTCAAAATCTAGTGATCCTGCATTCGCGTCACCTTTAAATGTATAAGTTGTTTCAGCACCAGAAGTATCTATTTCAACGAGTCTATGGACGATGACTTGATCATCAACTTTAAAAGCATACACTTTATAAAGCTCCATATCCTCAGGGGACTTGACTTTATTAATAGTGATAAGGGAAGACTCAGGTATTTGATCGGTCAAATTATTTTCTTCGATATAGTCATTGAAATCACTGACAGTTGCCATCGAACCTGTTTCAATAACTAATAATGAAGTATTGCCAATAAATACTTGTTGACTTTGCGATTTCATATAACCGGCAAAAGCGACAAAGGCAACACACAGAATACATATCACCCAGTCGATGATGTTCAAAACAATCGAATTATTGTGTGCATTCTTTTTCTTTTGTGCAGCATATTCTAAAAAAGTTTGCTCCTCATCAGGATCATAATTTTTTAGATATTTTTTATATTCATCGTGAATATCTTTTTCAATTTCTTCATCATTGTTTGCCAATAAGTAATTTTTTGATGAGTAATGAAACATCACTCCAAAACAAACAAGATAAACAATAGTGAACAAAGCAAGCACACATATCGCAATTATGGTAGAAATATTCATATCATTCCTCCTACTTTTATCACGAAGTGCCTAAAAAATATGCAGGGGCAAGAACCTTGCCCCTACATAAAATAATCATTGATCAGTCAGCAGCGTAAGCGACACCCACGTAGAATTGGATGTAGGTATTTTGCAAATCAGCGACCATTTGCTCATATTCAGCTAAGCTCTTCGGCTCACCGATGATATTGCTTTCAAGATTTCTATCAGCATACTTGAATGCAAAAGCATCACTAGAGTTCATAGCCGCACCATCTAAAGTCAAAACATAGATGTACTCGTTAGGAAGATCTTCATTCGGTGTTTCTTTCCAAGCAGGAGTAGATTCGGTCGAAATCGCCGGAGTCTTATTCCAAGAGATATATTTCTTATATGTTTCTTCGACAGAAACTTGTTCATGAGCACCTGGGTTAGGATTGACATAAGGTGTGAGATCATACGTCCAATCCAATTTTTCGTCATCGATACCAGTGATGACATTCTCAGCAGTTTGAGCATCACCAGAAGCCGCATCGTCACCATTGAATGACTGCCATTTTGGCAAGTGATAGGTCAAAGTTAAAGAGCCTTCAAAATGAAGACCTAATTGATCATCATAACCATTTTGTTCAAAAGCAGTTTGATCTAAAACTAATTTGAGACTACCAGTGACGTCAAGTCTACCAGTATCCAAATAATCAGTCACGACAACATCGATGTTCGATATTCTAGTGTCGCTAGTTTGGAAATACCAAGTCGAAAAACCTGCACCGACAAGTGATAAGATAGCAAGACCAGGAAGAATTGCAATATACTTTTTCTTTGACATGTTTAAACCCCCATTTTTAAAAATGTCTTAATATTTTGTTTGATTTTACCCCCCCCAATAAACATTGTCAACATAAAAATGACAATCAATAGTAGTTAGTAAATACTTTATGATTTATTTTGACACCTTGAATTATGCGGAGTGTCAAGAAAAAACGCATAAAATATCCCAATTTTATTATTTTTGCCATATCTTAATATTTTTTATCTTGACATCGATAAACCTCACTTTAAAATAGTTAAAAAAATTCTGTATTCAGATAGAGGCGCGGTGATAAATAGTACTTAATACTGGGGCACCTGAAAGGATTAAGGAAAGGTTGAGCCGCCGAAACATCAAGCCGCAAACTTGATGATTGGGCTGTGGAAATAAGATTCCAACAGACTCTTTGTAGGAAACTACATTGGCGCTATCGGTGAGGTTAACCTGTGAAGAAAACACTCCGAAACAGTTTTTGAAGCTCCTAAAACTGAACGGCTAAAAAATTTTTAAAATCCTTTAGTTCTACCAAAAATTAATAGCTGTTACCATTGATAAAATTTTCAAACTCATCATAAGTCATATATCTGTCTATATAGCTTCCATCAGCTTTTAGATAGATGATACGATTGGCGATAGTATTTAATAATTCACGATCGTGAGAAGTGAATAGTAAAACTGATTTTGTGTCTTTCATCGCCCTGTTCAAAGCCTCGATGCTCTCTAAGTCTAAATGATTAGTCGGATCATCTAACATGATCAAATTTCCCGGATCCAACATGACTTTAGAAAAACGCAGACGAACTTTCTCACCGCCAGATAAAACTTTAACTGGCTTGAGGGCTTCCTCGCCAGAAAAGAGCATTCTGCCTAAAAAAGAACGTATATATGTATCGGTGTCATCTTTAGAATAAGGCCTCAAATAATTTACAAGATTGCATTCGATAGCCTCGAACTCATTTAAAGAACTAGGAATATACTGCGGATGGATGGTGATTCCGTATTTAAACTTACCATCGTATTCTTCATCAACACCGCTCAAAATATCAAATAGTTTTGTTATAGCTAAAGAATTATCCGCTAAAAAAGCGACTTTATCTGTATTTCTCAGAACAAAGTTCAAATTTTTAAAAAATCCATCCTTCGAAAGACTCTCGACTTCTAAAACATCATTGCCAAGCTGATAATCGGATTTAAATGAGATGAAGGGATATCTTCTCGAAGAAGGCTTGATCTCGTCCAAAGTTATTTTTTCTAACGCTTTTTTTCTCGATGTAGCCTGACGAGACTTAGCCGCATTAGCAGCGAAACGCGCGATAAAATCTTTTAATTCTTTGATTCTCTCTTCCTTCTTTTTGTTTTGATCCCTCATCTGTGATTGAATCAATTGTGACGATTGAAACCAAAAATCATAATTACCAGCGAACAACGATATCGAATTGTAATCGACATCTAAGATTCTCGTGCAAACACGATTTAAAAAATAGCGATCATGTGAAACGATTAATATCGTATTAGGAAAGTCTATCAAATACTCTTCAAGCCATTTACATGCCATCGCATCAAGATTGTTAGTCGGCTCGTCTAAAATCAAGATATCAGGATTTCCAAACAGCGCTTGAGCCAATAAAACCTTTACTTTTAATCGCGCATCTAAGTCTTTCATCTTCAGATGATGATATTCTTCTTTGATTCCTAATGAGACTAATAGCTGACTCGCTTCGGTGTCAGCATCATAACCATTCATCTCAGCGAATTCATTTTCTAATTCACCAGCTAAAATGCCATCTTCATCAGAAAAATCAGGTTTACAATATAACGCATCCTTCTGATCCATAACTTCCACTAAACGAGGATATCCTAAAAGGACAGTCCTCAGAACTTCCACCTCATCATAAGCATTATGATCTTGTTTGAGTATTGACATTCTCTCCTTAGGATCTTTACTGACGTTTCCAGAAGTCGGTTCTAGTTCGCCAGAGATAATCCTTAACAAAGTTGATTTACCAGCGCCGTTAGCTCCGATGATGCCGTAACATTCATTATTCGTAAAAGAGATATTGACATCTTTAAATAAAACACGTCCTCCGAATTGCATACTTACATCATTGATTTTTAACATAGGTAAACCTCCTCAACGTCACTTAATTAAATTACTAAAAGTCTATTTTAAAAGCTAGCTATTAAAGAATAAAAACGCTTCAATAGCTAGCTATGTCGGTAAAAGTAAACGAGTGAGATAAGAGTGTCAAAGATTCTTTTCTAATATTGATTTAGCGTAAGCAATCTCTTCTTTTGAAGGAAGCGGAGTATTGATGAGCGGATACTTAATCCCGAGTTTTTGATACTTTTCTAAAGCTAAATTATGATAGGGTAATACTTCAATCCTTTTGATATTAGGAAATTGGCTCAAGTAATTTTTGGTCTTTATCAATTGTTCATGGTCACTGGTCAACCCTGGAACTAAAACATGCCTGACCCAAATCGGAAAATTCTTTTTAGCTAGATAATGATAAAGCTTATCTACATTCTCAAAATCGACTCCAGTGATTTTCTTATGTAACTTTTCATCAGCCGTCTTGATATCCAAAAGAAATAGCGTACACACATCTAATAGTTTATCAAACTTTTGAAGATATGCTTCGTCTATACGAAAAGTTCCACCAGCAGTATCAATAACATAGGAGATATTATTTTGCTTGGCCAACGTTCCTAACTCGATCAAAAAATCAAGCTGTGATAATGGTTCACCACCTGAGATAGTGATTCCGCCATCACTTCCCCAATATGGGCGATACTTGATCAGCTTTTGAAACGCTTCTTCACTGGTGATTTCTTTACCATTTTTCAACTGCCATGTTTCTGGATTATGACAATACAAGCAACGAAATGGGCATCCTGTAAGAAAGAGGATGGATCTTAAACCAGGTCCATCCACTGAACCGAAACTTTCAAATGAAGAATAATATCCGATCATAAATGATCATGGAAAGTACGGCTTAACACATCGAGTTGTTGTTCTCTCGTCAAGTCGATGAATTTGACCGCATAGCCCGAAACTCTGATAGTGAAGTTTTGATACTCTTCTTTTTCAGGATGTTCCATAGCATCTAATAATTTTTCTTTACCAAAAACGTTGACATTAAGATGATGAGCACCTTGTGAAAAATATCCGTCTAAGACATGAACTAAATTATCGACCATCTCTTTATCGCTATGTCCTAAAGCCTCAGTGTTCATAGTCTGAGTGTTTGAAATACCATCAAGAGCATATTCATATGGTAATTTGGCGACAGAATTCAAAGAGGCTAGCAAACCTGATTGTTCAGCATGATAGGATGGATTAGCTCCAGGAGAAAGTGGCTCGCCAGCTTTTCTACCATCAGGAAGTGTTCCAGTAGCTTTACCATAAACGACGTTAGATGTGATGGTCAAGATAGAAGTCGTCGCTTCAGAATGACGATAAGTGTGTTGCTTTTTAACCATTGATAAAAATTCTTTTAAGACATGAACAGCAATCTCATCAGCTCTGTCATCGTCATTTCCATAGCGAGGGAAATCGCCTTCGATAGTGAAATCATAAGCGATACCATCTTTGTCACGGAGAGGCTTGACCTTCGCATATTTGATAGCACTTAAAGAGTCAACAACATGAGAGAAGCCAGCGATACCAGTAGCAAATGTTCTTCTCACATCAGTATCTATCAATGCCATTTCTAGTGCTTCATAATAATATTTATCATGCATATAGTGAATGATATTCAAAGCATTAACATAAGTTTTTGCTAACCATTCCATCATGTTTAAAAAGCTAGCTTTGACTTTATCGTAATCTAAATATTCATCTAAAATTGGGGCATAGTTAGGTCCGACTTGTTGATGAGTGAGCTCATCTTTACCACCATTTATAGCATATAAAAGGCATTTAGCTAAGTTAGCTCTAGCACCGAAAAATTGCATTTCCTTACCGGTTTGAGTAGCTGAAACACAGCAGCAAATTGAATAATCATCACTCCAAAATGGTCTCATAGCCTCATCGTTTTCATATTGGATGGAAGAGGTTTTGATAGAGATGTAACTAGCATACTTCTTAAAATTCTCAGGAAGAGTCGGGCTATATAAAATAGTGATGTTAGGTTCTGGTGCTGGACCCATATTCTCTAATGTTTTCAAAAAACGATAATCAGTCTTAGTGACTAAGCTTCGACCATCTAAACCTTTACCAGCCAAAGAGACTGTTGCCCAGACAGGATCACCGCTAAATAATTGATTATAGGAAGGGATACGAGCAAATTTGACCATGCGAAGTTTAAGAACCAATTGATCGATCAATTCTTGAGCTTCTTTCTCTGTGATAGTTCCTTCATCTAAATCACGCTGGATATAAATGTCTAAGAAAGTCGAAATACGACCGACTGACATAGCAGCACCATTTTGTGTCTTGATAGCAGCCAAATAGCCAAAGTACAGCCATTGAACAGCTTCTTTAGCATCGTTAGCAGGAACCGAGATATCAAATCCATAGCTTTGTCCGAGTTGAATCAATTCTTTTAAAGCTTTGATTTGCATTGAAATCTCTTCACGTAACCTGATGACATCATCAGTCATGTCGATATTGACTAATTCGTTTAAGTCCTTTTTCTTTTCTTCGATGAGTCTATTAACGCCATATAAAGCGACACGGCGATAATCTCCGACGATTCTTCCTCTGCCATAAGTATCTGGTAATCCAGTTATTATTTTATTATGACGGCAAGCGAGAATCTCTTTCGTATAGGCGTCGAAAACACCATCGTTATGTGTCTTATGATAAGTGGTAAAAATATGATGGATTTCAGGATCAACTTTATAGCCATAAGTCGATAATGATTCTTCAGCCATTTTAATACCACCATAAGGCATAAACGCACGCTTTAATGGCTTATCGGTTTGTAAACCGACCACTTTTTCATTTTCTTTGTCTAAATAGCTCGCTTCATAGCTGGTGATAGATGAAACCACTTTGGTTTCCATATCCAAAACACCACCTTTTTTTCTTTCTTCTTTTTGAAGTTTCTGTAATTCATCCCACAATTTGCTGGTCGCCTCTGTAGGTCCTTCTAAAAATGTCTCATCACCATCATAAGGTCTATAGTTATTTTGAATAAAATCGCGAACATTGATTTCATCTTTCCATAACTTGCCTGTGAACGAACGATAAAAATCTTTATTCATTTTAATATTCTCCTTTCAAAGCTCACATATTATAAATAATTTATTGTTTTAATTACTATATAAATGCTCTAATAAATATTTTTAAATGTTAAATAAATATTTTTTTCATCAAATATTAATCTTAATAATACTAGTTTATGTTTTCTAAATTTCTATTTTTGAAAAATTATATGCTAACATATTAATTAGTTTTTTAACTAATAGTTATTAATACTCACTTAAACGATTGATAATGAAGCAAGAAAAAAAATTGTTAACCTCAAAACAAAAAATATTCTTAGCTGCCAAGCACTTGATTCAACAAAAGTGCAGTCTGCCAACAGTGACAGAAATAGCTAAAGAAGCACATATTTCAAGAAGCTATTTTTATAAATTATTCAGTTCAGCAGATAACTTTTTTTCAGAAATGGTCGAACAATTAGTCTATTATAACGAAAAATTTAATGGTACAGTCAACATCAGTTTTAACGAAGCCGTCTCACGCTTTTTCACTTTGTTTTATCATAAAAAAGCAAGTATAAAATTATTGAAAAATACTAATTTTAAAAAAATCAACGATAGTTTTTCGTGGATCACAAAATGGATTGAAAAGAAACTGAGTTCAGAATATCCTTTTCTCAATGATACTGAAATCAGTTTTATAACTTCTGGAATAATAGGTATTTATTTAAAAACTAGCATCATAAATACTGACCTCAGTTTAGAAGAAATTAAAAAAACTATTAAATTAGTATTGAGTAATCTACTTGATAATCTTAACAAAAATGCAAATACACTATTAAAATGATCGCATAAGCAATTTTCCAAATATACATTAAATACATAATTTTCAGTCATAAAACTAACATAAATCAAGTAAAAGACTACGTAGAGAAGCTAGCAGGGCTTCCACATATCAGGATTCATGACCTAAGACACAGTTATGTATCACTTTTAATCAATGCTGGAACACCAGTAAATACTATCAGTAAATTAGTTGGTCATTCATCACCAGAAATCACTTGGAAAGTGTATAGCCATTTATATCCACAAACGATAAATACAGCAGTCGTAAATTTAGAAAACTTGATAAAAAGTTCAAACAAAGTGCAAACAGAAAATAAAAAAGCCCGATTTCTCGGGCATAATTCGCTTAAATATCGGAACAATGAGATTTGAACTCATGACCCCTTCCACCCCAAGGAAGTGCGCTACCAAACTGCGCTATGTCCCGAGTACTGATTTAAAGCGAAAAATAATATATCATGTCGCAGAAACAGTTTCAAGTTTTTGACTAATTTATTGTTTAAATTCTTTATTTAATTCGTCTCTTTTTTTAATTATTTGCTCTGCAATTTCTTTTGGAACTATTTGAGATAGTTCATCTACATTAACAAATGCTAAAGATTCTAAACTAGGGAATAATTCCAGAAGTTTCTCACGGCGTTTTTTTCCGATTCCTTCAATATCATCATATAATGTCTTGAATGTTGATTTATTTCTTAAACTTCGATGAAAAGTGATAGCATAGCGATGTACTTCATCTTGCATGCGCATCAAAAGGAAAAATAATGGAGAAGTCCGATTCAACTTTATGACCTCACCGGTATCGGCATTTATCAAAGAGTCTGTTTCATGCTTTTCATTTTTAGCTAAACCAGCGATAGGAATATCAACTCCTACTTCTTCTTTAACTTTTAAAGCAATCGCACATTGATTAAATCCACCATCAACAATGATCAGATCAGGATATTTCTGTTTTTCTTCCTTTAAACGTTTGAATCTTCTAGTTAACACTTCTTCCATAGAGGCTAAATCATCCTGCTTATTCTCTTGTTGAATATGATACTTACGATAAAGTTGTGGTGCTTTTTGACCATTTATGTATTTGACCATAGCACCAACGCAATCATATCCTTGAATATGAGAGTTGTCATAAAGTTCAATATCTAAAGGAGTTTTTGATAATCCTAATTTATCTTGCAATTCCTCCAAGAGCTTCAATACATCATCATCTAATCTAGCAGTTTGAAAATGTTGATCTAACATTTGTTTAGCATTGGCTAAAGCCATCGCCAAAAGATCTTTTTTCTTTCCCCTTGTCGGTGATAAAGTTTTGATATCAAGCGCTTCAGAAAGCATTTTTGAGCTATTATTGAAAGGCAAAATCAATTCTTTTGGTTTTTCATGCTTGGAATAAAATTGCATGATAATATTGTCCAACATATCTTCCAAATCATCTTCGATTTCTTCAATATAGCAATTTTTACCTAATAAAACACCTTTTCTATATAATAAGAAAACGACACATATATATCCCTCGCGAATAGAATAGCCAACAACATCTCTGTCAATATGATCATCAAAGATAATTTTTTGTCTTGAAGTTATCGATTCAATCGTGTTTAAAAGCTGTTTGAACTCAGCTGCACGTTCGAATTCTAGATTGTCCGCATAATATTTCATTTGATTCTTTAAACGGCTTTCAAGAAATTGAGTTTTACCATTCAAAAAGCTTTTTATTTCATCGACCATGCTCTCATACTCAAAAGGATCGATTCGTCTGATACATGGTGCTAAACATTGTCCCATATGATAGTATAAGCAAGGTTTATTAGGAAGAGTCTTGCATTTTCTTAACGGATAGATTTTGTTTAAAAGGTCTATCATTTTATAAGCGGCTGAACTATTAGGAAAAGGTCCGAAATAATAATAGCCTTTTTCTTTGTCATTTCTACTTATCTTTAAAAATGGATCTCCAGATTTTTTTAAAGCGATGTATGGATACATTCTATCATCCATCAGCATGATATTGTATTTAGGATAATATTTATGAATCAATGAAATTTCTAACAACAAAGCCTCTTTTTCAGTATTTGTTTCAATGATATCAAAATCGCGTATTTCCATTACCATACGCATTACTTTTCCTTGCTGAGGACGCGTGAAATATTGTTTGACTCTTTTTACAAGAGATTTCGCTTTTCCAACATAAATAATAGTCCCATCTTTATCTTTCATTTGATAAGAGCCAGGCTTATCTGGTAAAAGTGAAATTTTTTGAACTAAAACAGGATAATCTAAATAGCTCATTTTAAATGAATGATAGTGGCACCTAAACCACCCTCTCCTTCACCGCCCAAGCGATAATCTTTAATCAATTCTTTATGGTTGTTTAAATATTTCCACAAGGCATTTTTTAAAGCGAAAGTACCAGTCCCATGAATGATCCTTACTGATGGAAGCTTTCTTAAGGACGCGTTGCCGATAAAAGAAACGACTTCTTGCATCGCTTCATCAACATGTAGACCGATTATATTTAATTCCATACCTCTAGATGGTAACAGATTTAACTTTGTCGTAACATCTTTGATTTTGCCTTCAGCTTTTAAATCTTTAACAGTCTTCACAGCACGTTTTAGACCTGCTATTGGACGCAAAAATCTCAGGCCATCCATATCGATATAAACTTCTTTTTTTCGGATTTCTTTGACAACTCCGCGATGTCCATCTTCATCCTCAACTAAATCACCTACTTTTAAATCTGAGATGAATACTTTCT
>CALVXU010000002.1 GCA_944371605.1 uncultured Bacilli bacterium | reverse complement strand
ATAGTTGATCAAATCCTCTATAGCATAGGGGACTTTATCAGTGCCGATATAAGAATCGATAGTTGTCTCTTCTGATAACTCTGCCATCTTGGTGAATTCGTCGAGTTGAGACTGAACAGTACCGATGAATAAAATATTGAAATCTCCATTCACATTTTGAACAAAAGAACGAACATTGTTTTCAGTGAAGGTATCTTTGAATTCGAGATTATCTTGAGCTTTGACTTCTAGGCGATAATCAAATTCACCACTGATAGAAGTATCGAGTGAAAATTTCACAATGTTGATACCATTTCCTAAATGGCTGTTTTTGCTTTCAATGAGATCATCATCTTTATAAAGCTCGATAGTAGCATCGGTTGGTGTGGAGGCACTGATAGAGGCTTCGACTTCTTCTTGACGATTGAGATAGACGTTATCGGTATATTTGATACCTGTCAAAGAAACTTCTGCAGGAAAATCGGCTTGTAAGTCGATAGCATCGATAGTTATGCCTTGTTCGAGCAAGGTTTCCATAGCATCGATAGCTTCGCCATCAGTCTCTTCTCCATCTGAGATGAGAACGATTCTTTTAAAAGCATCGCCAGAAAACTTTTCAGCAGTATAAAGAAGAGCTTGTTCGATATCTGTCGCTGAATAGTCGAAGGAAGAGTCTTCATATAATGTCTCAAGACCATCGAATGAATCGCCTAAGTCAGCGACTGTTTTAGCACCGTTAGCAAAAGCGATGATTCCGACTTTTGTATTTGGGACTTTTAAAGCTTCTGAACGAGTATTATTAACAGCATCGTTTAGACGATCCACTGAAGTTTTCTCACTAGCTGAAGCGTCGACTAAAATATAGACTTCTGTCTCTCTTCCAATTTTTAAGAACTGAGGATCAGCGAAGGCGAATGAAACCAAGAGAGCGACAGCGATGTGCAAGCAAAAAGAAGTTATATTTTTCTTGGTGTATCGCTTCTCCTTCTTCATCAAGAAGAAGCCGATGACTAGGGCGATGACAAGTGGTAAAAAGATAAAGAGCAACCACGGGTTTCCAAATTTAAAATTGTTCATGGCTATATATGATCCAATCTGTCACTAGGAAAGCTGAAGCAACGATGACCATCGGCAAGATAGCATCGAAGATGCGCACGGCTTTCTTTGTCTGACTATTAATAGACATTTGATAAACATCATCTCCTTTACTTACAGGTTCTCTCTCTTGGCTTGGAAAGGCGCTGAAGAGATTTATCATTTTTTCTTTGCCAGTAGCTAATCCAACCTTAATCGAATAGGTTCCTACTTCCTCTAAAGTGTAGCTCTGAATATCTGTCGGGCTCAGATAATCTACCTTTCCAGAAGGAGCGGTTATCTCGCAAGAAATAGCGGTGTCTGGGAAAGAAAAAGTGACGATATCATGGGCTTTATAGTTGAATTCTGTCAAGATGCTCGGATTAGAATAAGCGACGCAATTTCTCATCAAGATGACAAAGTCAGCTAAGAGAGGAAAATTAGAATTATGCAGGTCGAAATTGAAGACGATTTGTCGCTGATCATATTCGTTGCGAC
Source organism: uncultured Bacilli bacterium (assembly GCA_944371605.1). GTDB lineage: Bacteria > Bacillota_I > Bacilli_A > RFN20 > CAG-288 > Enterosoma. The sequence goes on along the minus strand of CALVXU010000002.1, from coordinate 102,699 downwards.
CAGCGAATATGAAAGGTAAGTTATCATAAGAGAGAATGGTAGTGAAACGAGAATTCAATGTGTAACGCATATAAGTCTTGATAGTTATCTCTCTTTTCACTAAATTTTTCGTCAATTCTTGATATAGCGGATCACTGATATTTTCAGCGTAAGTAGCTTTGATTCCAGGATCATCGACAGTGTATTCTTTTTGAGCATAGAAGCCTGAATGAGGGATTGAAGAACCGGTATTGCAGAGCCAAACTGCGCTGTCGACTGGAAGCTGATCAGGCGAATAACTATCAAAAATCGTCAGATCATAACCGATAGAACCAGAATAGAGAGAATAGATATCAGGGGTGATGGTGGTATAGTTGATTTTTAAACCATTATTATTGAGAGCGTTGAAGACAGACTCAAAGTAGAATGGCGAATAGCTGACGATCAAAACGTTGGTCGTATCAAAATCATTGAAGTTATAGAGGATATATTCGCTATCCTTTGATAAATAATCTTCCATTAAGAGTTTAGCCTTGATGGAAGAGTAATTTGAATATTTCTCTTCGGGATTAGAAAGAGATAAGGAAGCAATGATAGGTTCATTCTCTTTAGCGTCGACAGTGACCTTTCCGACTGAAACATCATCGATATAAAATTCCACATCGAGAGAAGTATCACCGTTATAAGAGATGACATCGGCTTCGAGGAGAAGCTGAGGAGCTCCTTCCTCATCTTCTATTTCTGAAACTTGCAAGTCATCAATCGAATAATTGGTAAAGGTGTCTCCGACTTGGTAGATGGCTAAGCTATCATCAGTTTCCACTTCTTTATCGGTGAACAAAGAGAAGTGGCTGCCATCTCCTTGCGAAGCTAAAGATTGAGCTAAACTGATCGCCCCATCTAAATCTGAATCAGCCATATCGATTTCAACTCGATCGATGAAGGAATGGAAGATATCTTTATCTTGAATCTGTTTACAAATTGTGCGTGAGTTTGAATCACCTACAATCAAAGTGAATGTTGTTCCATCGACAGCATCATCGACGATTTTTTCAATTTTATTTTTGGCTTCATCAAAGCGGGAAATGCCATCTTCATTTAAAGTCGACATACTAGCTGAAGCATCGAGAATGAAAACTTCATTCTCAGCACCGTTTTGAAAATTAAAAACTGGATCTGCAAGTGCGAAGCTCAAGAAAGCGATGCATAAGCACTGCATGATGAGATTGAGCAGATTAGAGATGCTGTTGAGCGGATTTTTCTTTTTTAAAAATTTACGACTCAGCTCCCAAATATAACTGGAAGACACCGTCTTTTCCTTATATTTATTTTTGATGATGTAAATGATGATCAGAACAGGTATAGCTAATAGTAACAATAGCCCAAATGGAAAGAGTAAAGTCATCTGATTACCCCCTTTCCAACCAAATTATTCATAAACAACTCTCTCAAAGACATTGAAGTTTGATAAACAGCGAAATCTGCTTCGCGAGAAGCACAATAATCGGTGAGACGATTTTGAATAAAATCGAGAGCCTGTTTATATGCTTTTAAGATATCACGTGTGATATTGCCTTGAAAGAATCTTCCGACATCCTCTGAATCATAAAGGATATTCTTTCCTCGCATCGAAGGATCGATCTCCTCAGGTGCTAAAAGCTGAATATAGAGGACATCACGATGCTTATCTCTGAGATAATCGATGGCTGATAAATAATCGTTGTCAGTCAAAAAATCAGATATAAAAATGCTTTTTCCATCTCCATAACCGACATCGCTTCTCATGATTGCATCAGAGAAAGACACATCACCTCCAAAAGATAAATCGTTCAACTTGCTGATGTTTTCATAAAAACGTTCACGGCCGATGATTTTTTCAAATAACGGTATCATCTCATGACCAGAAACAGCATAGATTGAAACTCTGTCCATCTCTGACACTGATAGATATGCTAAGGCAGCCGCTAATCTGATGGCATAGGTGTCCTTGCCATAGAAGGACATCGAACGAGAAGTATCGATGTAGATTCTGGTATACATCTGTTTCTCATCTAAATAAAGCTTGAGATAGAGCTCTTCGAAGCGACCGTAGATATTCCAGTCGATCTTTGAGATATCATCGCCTTCGACATATTGCCTATAATCAGCGAATTCACAAGAAGTACCATATTTTTTTGATTGGTGACTACCACCAAAAAGACCGGCTATATTGTCTTTTATAGCTAATGAAAACAGTTCGAGCTGAGAGAGAAAACGTTCGTCAATGATCTGTCTCATAGACTATTTCCCCTTATGTGCCTCTTCGATAAGTTGGCGGATGACATCATCAACGGTCAAATTGTCATTGATAGCGCTGTAAGTGATCTTGATTCTATGACGTAAAACCGGGATTGCTAAGGCATCGATATCATCGTAAGAAACATTGTAATTTCCGCTCATCAAAGCACGGATTTTAGCACCGGTGATGAGAGCTTGAGCCGCACGGGGAGAAGCGCCGAATTTGATGTATTTCTTAGCGACTTCTGAATTCTTATCAGCTTCAGGATGAGTTCTATGGACTAAGAGCATCGCATAATTCAAAACATCATCGATGATCGGGACGCCGGTAGCTAATTTGCGCATGTGCAAAATAGTGGTGCCATCGACGACCTTTTCGGCTTTTTCGGATTGATCAGCTTGTGTCAAGTTGACGATATCAGCTAATTCTTGCTCCGTTGGATAAACCATATTCAGTTTAAACATGAATCTGTCCATCTGAGCTTCTGGTAAAGGATATGTACCATCTTGTTCGATTGGATTCTGAGTTGCTAAAACAAAGAAAGGTTCAGCCATCGGATAGGAAACACCACTGACAGTTACTTTGTGCTCCTGCATAACTTCGAGCATAGCCGCTTGAGTCTTAGGAGTGGCACGGTTGATTTCATCTGCTAAGACGATCTGAGAAAAAATCGGTCCTTTTTGAAATGAAGACGTCAAGTTACCATCGCTATCTTTGCGGATGATATTCGTACCTGTGACATCATTAGGCATTAAATCGGGTGTGAACTGAATTCTAGAAAAAGAGAGAGATAACGTCTGTCCCATCGATCTGACAAGTCTCGTTTTTCCAGTTCCTGGAACACCTTCTAGAAGCACATTACCACCGGCGATAATAGCGATGATAACATTATCGACGACTTCATTTTGACCGATGATATCTCTATGAATCTGTTCTTTGATTTTTTTAGTCGCTTCACTGAACTCTTTGAGTAATTCTTCGTTTTCCATGTGATAGTTTCCCTTTCTTTGATCAGTTTCCGTCTCCGCCAGCATTTCCATATAATTCATCAAAATAATCGCCGATAGCACCTTCTAAACCATCATCTCCAGTGCCTTTAGCATCATCGCTGGCATCATTTTGATAATCGCCGATGACTTCTCCATAATCAGTCTGACCATGATCGCCTGTATAAACATCATCGTCGCTTCCATATTCGGTTTCACCACCGCCTCCAGAAGCGCCTTCGCCTTGACCTTGGCCGTTTCCTTCACCTGGTTGGCCGCCGCTTCCGCTGCCGTTTCCTTCGCCTTTGTCGCCATCACCATTTCCTTCGCCGCCTTCTGCACCGCCTTCTTCGCCTTCTCCAGTTTCGGTTTCTTGATCACCATTATCACCGACATCGCCTTCTTCTCCATCAGGTTTTTGATTTCCACCTTCTTCAGTTTCACCACTATTGCCTTCGGAGCCGCTATTATCAGTAGAAGGATCGATCAATTGATCCATGAGCTTTTTGACATCTTCAGCTAACTTATCATTAGCAGCTTCTAAGACTAAATCGGATGAGAGATTTTCAATCGCTGCTTCAATGGCTTTCTTAGCTTGCTCACGAGAATCACGGATGAGCTGGGTGATCAGAGAGGAAGAAGCGTTTTGACTAGCAGCGACCTTATCTTCGACATTGTCACAAATAGCTTGCAGTTTAGCCATGAGTTCAGAGAAAGTGACGTAATTAGCATCTCCAGAAGAGACGCCAGATTCCTTTAAAGCTTGTTCTAAAGCATCTATCCAAGATTCAAAAGTGTCTAATAATCCGTTAGTGGATACGATAGCATCTATCTGTTTAGACAATTCATCAAACGCCGCTTTCATCGCTTCGACATCAGCATTTTTAACCGCTTCACCTACAGCGGCAAAAACCGATCCGCTCTCAGCTAATTTTCCACCGATTTCTTCTTTGGTGTTGACTTCATCTAACGCCTCATCTACTAAGAGCTTTGCTGCATCGATTTTCTTTCGCCTTGAAGGTATTGATGTATCACCTTTCAAATCGGCTCTCAGCTGCTCTAGAATCTCATATAATCTTTCTTTGAATGCAGCTGAGGCCTGACTTTTTCCGATATAATCTTTGATAGAATCGATGATATCATCAGTTATATCATCATAGTTTTCTTCCTCTTGATCTGTCGTTAAAGCACTGACGATATCAGTAGTGAAGAATGAAGTGGTGAAGATGGAACCTCCTATCAAAGGAAGCGGTATGCTCAAAAGCGTCAATTTCATTCCGAGTTTATTCGGCTTTTTTCCTTTGAGATTCTTGACGGCATCCTCTCTTTGCTTATTGATAAGCAATGATTCTTGCCCTTGATAAGCGACCATCGTGGCAGTTTTTTCATGGAGATTAAAAGCTTGATCAACACGTTTGGCTACTTCATTTTCTTTTACTCGATGAGTGAAATAATAGATGATGAAAGTGACCGCTAAAGCCACTAGACCGATACCACCACCTATCAAGTAAAAATACCAGTCGGTCAAATCAGCTAACAAGAAAGAAAAGATTGCGATACCAGCGGCTAATAAGCCAGCGCTGAGACCATAAAGAAGGCCTTGAAGAATCTTTTCTAAAGTTAAATGTTTATTGAATCCTTTTAACATCTTGTATCTCCTTTATTGTGAGTTATATATACGATAATCAAGCCATCTCGACAGTGATTCTAGTAGTCGCCGAAGAAGATGAGAGATTGATTGTGATATTTAACACATAGATGTGGCCATTCTCTTCAAGGTAACCGACTAACGTCTTTCTTGCTTCTCCATTATCGATGATATAGATTTCATTGATGGTCCACCCTGCTTCCTCATAAGCAGTTTTAATATTGGCAAGAATTTCATCGGAATAGTTGTAGCCAGTTATGGAAACTTCACCATCGCTAGCACTCACACGAATCGGATCAGAACCTAAATTGACATAAGGTAGCTCAAGACCATCTAAGCTCTCACTGATAGTCGCATTATCTGATTCAGCCCAAGAAGTAACATCTTCGAATTGTGATAATGGAGGTAAGTAGAGAACAGTAAATCTCCAACCATTATTGGAATTTCCAAAATTGCCATAATAGTGAGTGAATTGAATCTTCACAGTACCATTTTCATCAGTCTTTTCAGCATTGAAGCCTGGCATTTCGTCTTCCATGAACGGGTCGAAACTGATCGTGTAACCATCGGTTTCTAAGAAATTCATCGCTAAGTAAACATAATAAGGAGTGATATATCCTTGGGAGACTGTGAGCGACATATACTTATTGCTGTATTCAGAATATGGAACACTGATATAGAAATCATCTTCAGTGAAATCGGTCATATCCTTAGGAACGAAAGGAGTTAACTCTCCGCCATTTAATAGCGATTTCAGTGTTTCAGAAACACTATCTCCATAGTAGCTAGGAAAATCTTTCCATGCAGTCGCTTCTTCAGAAGCGGTGCTAGGCTTTTTATCATAGTAAACATCTAGTTCGATCTCATCATCGTCGTTGTTGAACAATTTCAATCTGATCGCTGTGTTATCTTCTCTGAGCAAATAACTAGAAAGGTAGTTTTCAGAATAGTCAGAAGCAATTGCAGTTGGCCAAGAAGCAGAGTCTAAATTATTTTTAGCGAAACTGATGACTTGATCATTCCATTCTCCACCGACTATCGAGATTTTAGTGACATCATTTTGAGTATCGATTGTGGCAGATGGAGAGAGAGTTCCTAAATAGACATAAGGAATAGTGACATCGGATGGGAGATTATCGGCTAAAATAGTTGCAGTTGTCTCATCCCACTCTGAGGCTGAACCAGGATTGAACACTTCGGTCAAATATAATTCAAGATAAGGATGGCCATCTTCATAATCGATCACGACGGTGACCAAATTGCCATCATTATTTTCTTTTTCAGCTACTACGCGATAATTGCCATATGACTCACCGACATCAATGGTGAAGCCGGCAGAAGTCAAAACTTCTCTCGCATTAAGATATAATTCTGTATCTAAAACATTTCCATGGATTCGATATATGCCATCTTCATCATTTTCATAGATATACGGATTATCTGTTCCTAAGTAGATATAAGGGAGATCGATATTGAATCTATTTAAGATAGCACTAGAAATATTTTCGCTCCATTGACCATGTTCTTTAGAAGAATCATAAGTTTCATCAAGAGAGATAGTTCCTGACATGGTGAAACGATAATAGTAGCTAGAAGAGACGCTGATGTCGATATGCACAGTCTTGCCATTGAACTCTTTTGTGGCACTGATAGAATTGATCCAAGCTTCATCATCAAAATACGTGTCATTATGAGCGATTGTCAAATTCCAATCTTTTTTGCTCAGAGTATCGATGACTGTGAATACACGGTATGAGAAAGTAGTAGCATCAGCGATGAATTGCAATTGTAATCCAGCAGTTTCGCCGATAACTGCTTCTAAAGTATCACGTCCGGTATCGAAGTAAGGAATGGTGACATCATCGCCGAGGACAGCTGCAAAATTATCGAGAGTCGGTTGACTCCAAGCTGAGGCGGTTGTTCCAGTGTTGTTAGATCTATTGATTTCTAGATAAACCGTCTGGTCACCTTCACTTCCGAGAACAAATAATCCTACTTTATAAGTGTGTTCACCGATAGCTTTGATAGCGACTCCGAGGACATCACCATAGTTATTATAAGCAGAGCCAGAATCAGAAGCGGTATATTCTATCGCACTATACCATCCTAAATCTTCAGTGAATTTTTGCTTGAATTCCTCAAGGATTCTTTCATCATAGTTACCGCCTGTGATGACCATCTTTTCGGTATCTTCAGGATGTTCAGCAGGAATTTCTTCATTCAATGATGGATGAGCAGTTCCTAAATAGACATAAGGAATCTCATCGATGGTATCACCATATTTATCTTTGAATGCCGAGGCGATTTCTTCAGGATACTCGGTCAAGAGCGAAGGATCATATGCTTCATTTCTAATAGCAGTGAGCTGTGGGAGACCATCGCTATTCTGCTCGATGGTCACTTCAAAATTATTGTTTTCATCAGATTTTGTAAAAGAAGCGACTGCTCCAGCTGAATTGTCTTCCCAACCATCAGCGACAAAAGCAGTCTGTGCTGATGAGATGATAGATGCATCCCAAAGGTTTCCGACGATGACGACTCTTCTTTCATTGCTGAGAGACTCATCGATCTCTGGATAAGTGTCTCCTAAGTAGACATATGGTAAAACAGTATCGTTTAAACTTCTCTTCATTCTAGAAGTTATTTCTGATGACCAAGCTGTTTGATTAGTAGCATCAAAAGCCTCATCAAAAGAGACAGTTAACTGGGCTTTGGTATTAACTGTTCTAAGCGTAGCATTTAAAGTATTTCCACCATCGGTAAGAGAAGCGTGTAATGTTGTTAATTCTTCTTCATCATCAGTGATTGTCCAACCATCAAAGGCAGTGCGGAACTCACTGAGTATTCGATCATCCCATTTGCCACCAGTCACTTCTAGCGCACCATCTTCTGTGATTCTTGACTCATAATTGATGGTAGCTAAATAAACGAATGGAATTGAAAAACGGCCGAAATGTTCACTGATCAAAGTGCTTGTGGTGTCATCCCAAGCAGAGACTGTTGAAGAATCATAAGGTTCCTCATAAAAAGCCTTTAATTCAAATAAACCATTACTGTTACGATATGTTTCGACTTCGATATGCAAGAGATCGCTAGAAGCATAGAAATTATCGCCTATCGTCAAAGCTTCCCAGTAGTGTTCTTGATAGGAGTCGACCGCATCGTCTAAATGCGATGCTAAAAAGTTTCCTCCGATCATTCTTATATAAGAACGATAATTCTCATCGGCATCATTCTTCACATATTCGGCGTCGATTTCGCCATCACCGAGATCAATATATGGAAGAATACCACCTAAATAAGTGGTCATCATGCTTGTTAAAGAACTATTCCATGGAGATTCAGAAGCGTCGATAATGCCATCAGAAGGATCTTCTACAACGCTTCCACCACCGGAACTGCTAGAACTGCTGCTCGAAGAAGAATTTGAAGAATCACTTGATATAGGTGGAGTAGTGCTATCACTAGGGACAGATGATGTATCTGTACAGCTTGATAATCCTAAAATAGATGATAATGCAACGATACTTAATATAGTAAGTTTCTTTTTCATAAATCGTTTTGTGCCTCCTATATGCCTTTAATACAAAAACTAACACCTACTATTGATTGTCTTAAGAGCGCTTTGATCAATCGTATTTTTGTCATTATCACTACATCATGTATGCGAGTAATGAAATTATATTGACCAAGCTGTTTTATTTATAAAATATGAAATATATTTTCTATAAGCGTGTCTCCTTTTTCAACAATGATTTATTTTTATCTCAACATCTAAGTCGACGCAATAGATAAAAAACATCGTAAAAAAACTTTTTTATTATATAAATTGATGGGATTTATTGCTTTTTTTAGGGAATTTTGGCTTCTTTTGCGATTAAAAAGAAAGTATTGTTAAAATTTACGTATGCGCTTACATAGGGTTTATACCGACTTGAATTTCACATTAAAAATCCGGTTTGAAATGATAAAAACATATTGCATAAAAGCTGATATTTAAACTGCTCATTCATAGAATGAGAATAAAACTCAGATGATGCCTTTGTGCTGAAATATCAAAGAGTTTTTTTTTGAATGAAATATCGGGCTATGAGCTCAATCGATGAGTTTGACTGTAGAGGCGATGAATATTTTTCATTGATGATTATGAGATAAACATTTCTAATAATTGAGATAATTGTTGTTCATCAATTTTCCCCTGTATTTCTGATTTAGAGATTAATTTAAAATGTTTGTAAGTAAAAGATGGTGAGACCATACATCCGACAAGTGTGAACGTATCACCAGCATACTTTGATCCGAATATATGGCCTTTTTTTACTAGATATTGTAAAGTACTGTTAACATCAGATATCCCGAGCTTAATCTCTTTTATATGATAGTTTTCGTCGATATCAATGATCGTACAATCATCACCAGCTTGATAATACCAAAGCTCATCTTCTTCAAGTCGATGGAAATGTGAGATATCACCTTTGCCTAATAAAAATATGATTGATGAATAAAGGTATTGTTTATCATTGAATCGAATATCTGAATGATATGTTTCAGTGAAATAGCCACCTTCTTGATGAGGCTTCAGTTTATAACGTTTTATTATCTCTTCTTTATTCATATCGATATCATTTATATTGCTTAAAGTGCTTTTTCTTTCAAAATACTTTTCAGATCATCGATAGAATAATGATATTTTTTACCGCAAAAGTCGCACTGGACCTCTTGAGACTCATTATTATCTATCAATGCTTTTAATTCATCAATAGGCAGAGTTTTTAAGGCGTTTTTGCCAGTTTCAAAACTGCATGAACAGTTGAAACATACTTCTTTAGTGCTTGTAAATTGGATATCAAAATCTCTGAGGACAATCCTTAATAAGTCTTCAGGTGTCTTATTATCTTTTAGAACGTTAGTCACAGAAGTAAATCGCTTGAGGTTCTGTTCTAGTCTTTGAATCACTTCTTCACTAGTGTTAGGCAAAAGTTGAACAATAAAACCACCAGCAGCTTTTATAGAGACGTCTTCTTTATTCAATAGTACGCCTAAGCCGATAGCTGTTGGGGTCTGTTCTGACTGCGAAAAGTAATAAGTTAAATCTTCAGCTATCTCAGAAGTCACTAGGTTGATGGTTGATACATAAGGTTCTTTTAGGCCGTAATCTTTTATGACTGTGAGAGTTCCGTGACCGATACCTCCACCGACGTCGAGATGGCCATTTTCTTTAGGTGGTAAAATCACATTTGGATTTGAAGCATAACCCTTTACGTGACCATCGATATCACTAGTGACAACTATCTGTTTTAATGGCCCATCGCCATTGATGATGATAGTCAAAAGATCTTTTTTGCTTTTTAGCATATCTCCCATCATCAAACCGGCTGACATAGTTCGTCCTAAAGCAGCTATAGCAATCGGTGAATAATTGTGAATTTTGCGTACTTGTTCAATCAGATTCTTACTTGTGATAGCAAATGCGCGCAATTGCTTATCAGCGGCAAGCGCTGTTACTAAATAGTCTTTCATATTGATATTATCCCTCTATTGTCTATTAAAATGTAAACTTGTTTATATCGCTTTTTTCAGTATTAAATATGGGTTGAATGAACGATAACAGTAGTCAGCTATCTCATCGATGCTGAGATTTAAATGATTCAGCCAGTATTTTACAGCGTTGATTATTCCACCATTCCAAACTAAATGTCTAATCGTTTCAAAATCATTAGCATTTTTATTCTTTAAGACAACCTCATTGAGAATGGTTAAATATTTTTCAAAAAAGCCAGCCTCAAATAGATGTTGGATGATTTCTTTTTTATCATATATATACTTGAATAGATTTTTATACCAATTTAAATCAGGAATGATATTAAAGGGGCTACCGATTGCAGCTATCAAATCTTTATTCAATTTGATCACTAAGCGTTCTAGTATTTGATCTTTATCTGTGAAATGAGCGTAATAGGCCATTCTAGACACATTGGCTTCTCTACATAATAGAGATATTGTTATTTTTTTATATGGCAATTGAAATAATAGCTTAAACATGCTTTTCTCTAATCTATCTTCCATTTCTTGCTGTATTTCTTTGCTATATTTGAGTAGTCCGATAGTGTTTTTTGATTTATTCAATTTAATATCCTCAATAATATCTTTTATCTTAATAATTATATGGTAAAATATGCGTGTCTTACAATTGTAAGAAATATAAAATTGAGGTAATTATGAGTAACTATCAAATATTTGTAGATGTATCCGCTGACATTGACTTAGGATATTTCCAAGAACATGATGTTCATTTGATCAGTATGGAATATGTTTTGAATGGTGAGACTAAAGTTTATGATGGCATCAATTTTGATTTAAAAGAATTTTATGCCACAATCAAAAATAACTTACCTAAAACATCTCAGATTTCACCAGCCAAATATGAGGAAATTGCATCTCCTATCTTAGAAAAAGGTGAATCTATTTTGTATTTATCGCTTTCTTCTGGATTATCATCCACTTACCAATCAGCTATGATTGCTAGTTCAGATCTAGCGACCAAATATCAAGCTGTGTTTGCACCATTTGATACCAGAAGTGCAACTATCGGTATGACTGCATTAGTAAGAAGAGCAGTCGAGAACAAAGAAAAGGGTTTATCTTTAGAAGAAAATATCAAAGATTTGGAAAATTATCGTTTTGAAACTTTAGGATTTGCTTTTGTTGAGGATTTAATGCATCTCAAACATGGCGGAAGAATCAATACTGCAACTGCTATCGCTGGCACTTTATTAGGTGTGAAACCTCTCATCCATATAACAACTAAGGGCACTTTAGAACAGTTCGGTATCAGAAGAGGAACTCCAAAAGCTATCAGTGCTTTTGCAGATATTTATAAAGAAAGAGCTCTCTTTGATTCTGAAACCCCTGTATATATCTCACATTCCGATAACATAGAAATGGCTAATGCTTTAAGAGATAAAATAGCAGCTATCAATCCTAAGGCCAAGTTTGTGATTTTAACTATTTCTCCGATTATCGGAATCCATTTAGGTCAAAAATCAGTCGTTATGTTCTTCGATAAAAGACCAGATGTAGTTCATCCATAATAAATAACAACTTAAATGTTCATGTTTAAAACTGGCACTTGAATGATGCCAGTTTTTTAGTTGAATTTTCTGTTTATTAATACTTAGATTTATAATCTTGTTATTTTTTAACTACTAATGTAAAAAGTATCAAGGATATTTTAATATGTTCTAAGTAAATGACGTATGTAATAGCATCGGCTTGATTATAGACCTAAAACCAAATAAAACTGAAACTATGTCAAATCTATTCTTGTCATCTAGAAATATTTAATTTGGTTAATCTATGGCGGTTCAATTTGTATATGATACAATTTTGGCAAAAAAAATGGACCTGACGAGGATCGAACTCGCTACCTCTTCGTTGCGAACGAAGCGCTCTCCCAGATGAGCTACAGGCCCAAAGCTAACAAATGATAACAAAAAAAATAGGTATTATCAATCTTTTATGTGATCAAGAATGATGCTATAGGCTTTGACGAGAGCTTTTAAATCTGTGCTAGCATTAGCAGCCGAAGGTGAAGGTAAACAAATAGCATCATCTCCGATCAGTCTCATATAAAGATTATAAGCGGTCTTTCCAGTCGTAAATATTTGTTTTATTTCACTATTTTTTAAAATTAGAGTCAAATCATTAGCAATCGCATTTTTTATGCTGCTATCAGAACTAGCTATGATATCACATTCTCTAATCACATCGAATAAGGCGATGTGGTGTCTTTTTAAAAACTCTTTTCTTTCTTCAGTCGTATTCGGAGTCTCTTCATTAAATAATCTTGCTAGTATTTTAAAAAAGCGATTTGTCTTATGCGCATAATAAAAGCCTGCTTGTCTTGATTTATTCGATGGAAAAGAACCTAAAATCAATATTTGCGAGTCTTTGTTGTAATATGGCTTGACGTCATCATGGTTGAGATGTTGATAAATAGCTTTCATTTAACGCGCACTTTTTCCAGTCACTTCTGGCATCAAAACATATATCAATAATAGAACAGCTAGAAGAATGAAGATAATTCCTAATACTAGACCAGCATAACGTTGAAATTCTTTGATTAAATATAAGCAAAGACCTAGTGTTAAAGCACATATTCCTGTAATGGTTTCAATTACAGCAGATGCTGTTTTTCTACGCAAATTTTTTATGAAGCAACCTAACAAACCATCGAGAAGTAGTATAGCTCCTAAGACGGTCAAGAACATGGCAATGATGGTCGTGAGCTGAGGAGGCTGAATGAAACAGACGATACCTAAAGCGATGAGCAATGCGGATGTTATTCCTTCAGCATTGATAGCAATTTTATGGTTCATCCAACCGACGACAAAAATCAGAGTGCCGCAGACTAATAGGGCGATTCCTAAAATGGTACCTAATAATGAGTCTACAGCGATAGAGCAGCAGAATAAAATTCCGAGTACTAAAAAGGCAATCGCTTCAAAAAGAATCATTTTTTTGCTTTTACTGAGTTCTATTTGTTTCATAATTTTAAAGCTCCCTATTACATTTAAATACTATGGATTAAGAACAAAATTATGTCAAGTTAAATATTTGCAAACAAGCATTTGTTCAAGCGATTTATCAGTCTTCTTTATGGTAGAATTAAATAGTAATTTTTATTTTTTGATCGGAGGTTTTTATGAGTGAAGATAGATATGTTTCCCCTCTCAGCACTAGATATGCTTCAGAAGAAATGCAATACTTATTCTCTGAAAAATATCGCGCTATCAACTTTCGTAAATTGTGGGTTTTATTAGCTAAAGCCGAAAAAGAATTGGGATTAAATATCACAGATGATCAGATTAAAGAATTAGAAGAGCATGTCGAAGATATCGACTTTGAAGTCATCAGAGAAAGAGAAAAAATAGTCAAACATGATGTGATGGCTCAAATATATGCCTATGGTTTATTATGTCCAAAGGCAAAAGGAATCATTCATTTGGGTGCGACTAGTTGCTATGTGGATGATAATGCTGATATCATGGCGATTAAGAGCGCTTCTCAATTAGTTTTAGAAAAGATAGTTCAAGTCTTATGCAATTTAAAAGAATTCGCTTTAAAGTATGCTTCTTTGCCTTGCCTAGCTTATACGCACTTACAGCCTGCACAGTTGACGACTGTCGGTAAAAGAGCGACGCTTTGGATGTATGAATTACTTTTGGATGTAAAAAATCTTGAGAAGCAGTTGATGGAATTAAAACCTTTAGGATGCAAAGGAACAACGGGTACGCAAGCTAGCTTTTTAGATTTGTTTAAGGGTGATGTGGACAAGATTTTAAAACTTGATGAAATGATTGCTAAAGGGATGGGGTTTGAACAATCAGTCCCTGTTTCTGGACAGACTTATACTAGGAAAATTGATACTTATTTATTAAATGTCCTAGCTAATGTTGCCTCTTCTTGTTATAAATTTGCCTCTGACCTACGTATCTTACAAGCTTTTAATGAGATGGAAGAGCCATTTGAAAAGAAGCAAATCGGCTCATCAGCGATGCCATATAAGCGAAATCCGATGCGTTGTGAAAGAATATGTGGTTTGGCTAGATATGTCATGTCTAGTGTGACTAACGGCTATTTCACTTCTGCTTTGCAAGGATTTGAAAGAACATTAGATGACTCTTCTAATCGTAGAATTGTGATATCAGAAGCTTTCTTGACAGTTGATGCGATTTTAAATGTCATGATAAATGTGACTGATGGATTAGTCGTCAATGAGAAAGTTATAGCGAATAGAGTCAAGACTAACTTACCTTTTATCGCTACTGAAAACATCATGATGGAAGCAGTGAAAAAAGGCGGAGATCGTCAAGTCCTTCATGAAATTTTAAGAGTGTATTCTCAACAAGCTAGCGATGAAGTAAAGCGAGGACAGCCAAATCGTCTATTAGATCAAATCGCGCAAGATAACCGTTTTAATTTGACTTTAGAAGAGCTGACCTCGCATCTTCAAGCTGAGAATTATACCGGTATTTCTTCCTATCAAGCAAAACGATTTATCGTACAAGAAATCGAACCGATCATCGAGAAATATCATAAAAAAGAAATCGTTTCTCAATTAAATGTTTGATGAATAATTCATTCGGATATGGTAAAATTTTGTTGTTATGAAACAAGGTTTATTAATTATATTATCTGGTCCCTCAGGAGTTGGAAAAGGTGTCCTGAGACGTAAATTGATGAAGGATAAAGATTTGGATTTAACCTTTTCAATCTCTATGACTACTAGACCTCGTCGAGTCAAAGAGACAAATGGCAAAGACTACTTTTTTGTCAGTGAAGATGAGTTTAAACAACGCATCGAAAAAAATGATTTTATCGAGTATGTCGAATATTGTGGGCATTATTATGGAACTCCGAAGAGCTTTGTCGACGAAATGCTTTCGGAAGGAAAAAATGTTTTGCTAGAAATTGAAGTTGCTGGTGCCACTCAAGTTATGAAACAATATCGCGGCATGTATACATTGGCGGTTTTTCTTTTGCCACCTGATTTAAAAGAGCTTGAGCGAAGAATCCGTTTGCGCAATAGTGAAACTGATGACGAAATCGCTAATAGAATCGCGAAAGCACAAGAAGAGATGAAATTAAAAGATGATTATGATGTCTGCTTGACTAATTATACTGTCAAAAAGACAGCTCTTCGTTTTAAACAGGCTGTTCTGAATCGTTTGAAATACATCGAAGCTGTTGAAAACGGTCAAGAAGTTTCTAAAGACTATATTATCAAAAGACCATAATGTTTTATTTGATAAAAGTGCTAATAGGTAGAGCGGCTCTTTCTTTGGACCGCTTTTTTACTTATTATTCAATCGAAGATACTTATCATTTAGGAATGCGTGTTCTAGTTCCTTTTGGTTCTTCCAAAAGCACCATGGGTTTCATATTAGAAGAACCTAAAAGAATAGATATGTCCGTTGAAGAGTATCAGGAACAAAACGGAATTAAATTATCTAAAATAAATAGACCAGTCGATGAGTTTCCATTGCTAGATGAGAGTCTTATCAAACTCGCATATCGGATTAATGATTATTATAAATCCGATATGCTAAAAGTTTTGAATGCTTTTTTCCCTCCATCTTTAAAGCCAAAGGACTCTTCTTTATCAAAACCACAAACTAGATTTGCCGATTTTGTTATTATAAACAAGGATGTCTCATATAAACCAAATAGGACTGAAGCAAAACTATTAGAAGAGATCAGCGCGCATAAAGATGGGTTAAGAGCTAGCAAAATCACAGCTAAAAAGACTTTGAAAAAGCTGATTGAAGCTGGAGTTTTGACTATTAAACAGGTCCCATTATCACGCATTCCAGAGATGGAGATAAATGAATTAAAGCCATTTGATTTAACAGCTGAACAAGAGCGAGCATATGAGCAGATTATCGATAGTGATTCTCATATTTTTCTTTTAGAAGGCGTGACCGGTTCTGGAAAAACTGAAGTCTATTTGAAATTAGCTGAGCATTATTTGAAACTTAATAAAGGGGTGATCATTCTAGTCCCTGAAATAGCTTTGACTGATAGGATGAGTTATCTGTTCAGCTCTTACTTTAAAGAGAGTATTTCTATATTAAATTCTTCTTTATCTGATGCTAGAAAATATGATGAATATCGAAGGATTCTGCTAGGAGAGAGCCGTATTGTTTTAGGTACACGTTCAGCTATTTTTGCGCCTGTAAAAGATTTGGGCTTGATCGTGATTGATGAAGAACACTCTAGCAGCTATAAGCAAGATAATAGTCCATTCTATGATGCGATAACTGTTAGCAAGATGCGCTCTGAGATACAAGGATTAAAAGTTGTGCTCGGTTCAGCGACTCCGCGCATTATCGATAAAGCTCGTGCGCAGAGGGGGCTTTATGAACCTATATATTTAAAAACGCGCTATGCTTTGAACCAAGATAAAGAAATCTCATTCATCGATATGAATGATTCGAAAAATTTGAATCCGCAGTTGGCTTCTCTTTTTTCTCTTCCTTTAGTCACAGCTATCAATGAGAATTTAATGAAACATCAACAGACGATGCTTTTATTGAATCGCCGTGGATATTCACCTATTTTTAAATGTCGTAATTGTGGTCATATCGTCGCTTGTCCCAATTGCAATATCCCGCTCAATTATCATAAACGAACCGATACTTTAAAATGTCACCATTGTGGGTATCAAACATCAGCGGTCGAATATATCTGTGGATGTGGAAGCCGTGATTTTTTGAGGCTTGGTTTTGGAACCGAAAGAGTGTATGAAGAACTAAGGTTTTTGTTTCCAAACGCCAATATTAGACGCTTGGATTCTGATGTCTCTTCTAATCAAGTCAGGCATGAAGTATTAGCGGATTTTGCCTCTGGAGAAGCTGATATTATCATCGGGACACAGCTGATAGCTAAAGGACATGACTTTCCGAAAGTATCACTAGCTTGTATCTTAGATGCCGATGCTTCTTTGATGCTTCCTACATATTTGGCTAATGAAGAAACATTTGATTTGATTTCGCAATTTGTTGGAAGAGCGGGAAGAGCTGAATTAAAAGGTAAAATATTAATTCAAACTTATGTTCCAGAAAATAAAATTCTAAGATTAGCAGCCAGCCAAAATTACGAAGAATTTTACGCTTTAGAATTACAAGAAAGAAAGAAATATCAATATCCGCCATACACATATTTAGTACATATTGTCGTCAGAGGAATAGATTTAAAGAGGACAGAAGATGTCAGCTATATTTTGAAAAATTACTTTTTGGAGAATATAATCGATAAAAGAATCAATCTATATGGACCTTCCGCTCCCTATATTCCACATATAAATGGAAGATTTTATCGGCAACTCTTGTTAAAATATAAATCATGGGAAGAGATGAGTCCTATCTTAGATAAGATCAAAACGATCAGAATCGCTAATCAGGATGTCGAGATTCTCATCGATGTTGATCCCGGAAGTGAAGCGTTATAAGGAGAAAAAGAAAATGATTTTAATCAGTCTATTAGGTATGGATATTTATCAGGCAGAAGCATTGTCTAAAAAATTACATAAACCATTGGTAGAGGCTTTTGCTTGTGATGAAGATGAATTGAACTTCTATGCCCCGTCTTCATTTATCATTCATGATGGTGTCGAACAGACTGCTTATCGCATAGAAGTTATAGTTAGAGCTCCTTATGAATATCAGGAGCATGAAAAAGAAGTCGTAGATATTCTTCTCAAGTTTTTAGACGAAGTAGCTGTACATCAGCATATCGTTTTTAATTATTTTGATGAAGAGCATGAATATATTCGTATTCAAGATGATTATCCGACATATATGACTGAAACTAACACTGTCAAAACTGATGCCGATAACCATGATGAAGATGAAAAGACTGAAGAAGAGATGTATGATGAACCATATTATGGAGATATCATCTCTGAATTTGATGAATATATCAAAGAGCATCCGGACGCTACAGATAAAGAAGTTTATGAAGTTTTGTCAGGAATACGAGAAAAAGTGACTGCTGAGCATCATAAATCTAAAAAAGAAAGCTGATTTGGTTTATAATTATTTTTAGAGGTAAAAAATATGAACGAAGAAATTTTTGATAAATATATACTCACTGATCCAAAAAATCCAACTTATAAAGATTTAACCCCTTTATTTTCAGATCAAGTCGCTTTTAAAGTAGCTGTTGATAGTATGGTAGAAAAGTTATCACCATTAGATAAAAGAGTGACAAAGATTGTCTGCCCGACTGGGGACACCACTTTTGCATCAGCTCTTGCCTATCGTTTAGGCTTAGGCGTTATCATTTTGAACCCTTACGATGGACTCATAGCTTCAGGCGAATATTTTAAAGAAGGTGATAGTGTTTTGATCGTCGGATCAGCTATCTGTGGTGGTTCACTTTATTTCTCAATGTATTCGATTATTCAAGATATGGGCGCTAAAGTATTAGGATTCGCTTTCTTGATTGAAAAAGTCGCCCATCGCGGTCGTTATAAACTCCTTGATTCAGTTTCTACTGAATTACCTCTCGGCATTGTAACGGTTGTCAAATATGGTGTCACTGTCGGTAATTTCGTGCGATTCGATTGCTCGGCCCATGGTCTTGGCATTCGTGAATTCCGTGTTTTATCAGTCAAAGAGGATGAGATAGGAGTCAAGTGGTTAGACGGACCAGTGCCATGTGAAAAACTATTCCCGAAGACAAGAATTATTCAAGTGTCATTTGATAAAAAAGATTGGTGCAAATATCGTCCATAAAATTTAAATAGAATTCAATCAAAAAAAGAGTGACTTCGAAGCTGTTGAGTCACTCTTTTATTTTGGATAATCAGATATAAAAGTTTGAACTATCTTATTCCGGTATCTTTATAGACATAGCAATCCCTAATTTGATATCACTCATATCTTGTAAAGCTTCGAATAAGAGATTAGCATTATCATTAGTTGTTCCGCTATAGAAGGTTAAATATGAGACATCACAAGTGATGGTCATGCTCTCGCCTTTAGCTAATTCGACTTTAAAATTATGATCACCACCAGTGCTGTCTTTGTTGATGCCGCTATTTACAAAAGTGACTTCAAAGGCGATATCGCTCTCACCTTTGTTCTCAAAATTGAAATTATAAGTATATGTCTTATCCTTTTCTAACTTGAACTGTGAACCGCTGAGATCTGATTTATCATTGACGACAATTGAGTTGCGGAAAGCACCGCCTGCCTTCATCTCAGAATTATATTGCATTAAGACGCCTTGCTGAGCAAAACCAGTTTCACCTCCGTTGACAATCGTTTTCATCTCATCTTTGATATCACCATAAATCGATGGGTCGGATTGAGTTATAGGATCACGTAATTTTACAAAGTTATCTGCGGTGACTTCTCCTGATAAATTGTCAGGAATGCCGTCTTTTTTACCATCGCCGAACCACATTCTTCTATAGCCATCATTGATATAATGAGGTGCGATGGTTGTATCTTGACCAGGCATAGTGAAATCATCATAAATTTTATCTGAAGAATGATAGCCTTCAATCGTTCTTCCAGTGTTATTGATGATTTCGGGCAAAGCTTCTCCTTCAGCTAGTTCAGCGGATTTGCTACCATCGGCAAAAGTTATATCATCTTTATCTGATAACGTTAAAGTGTATTTAACACTTGGGTCTATTACTGGCGTGAATTCTTCATATGACATTGCGATACCCAAACGCATATTTGTGACTTCTTTTTTCATGACAAACATCGAGAGAAGGTTATCGTTTTGATACCCGGTTATTTCGATTGATAAGGAAAGCATTTCGCCTTTTGATAAGGTGATAGTATCAGGATATTTAGTTGAAGTGGTCGTTGATAAAATGTCTGTCTGCGAATTTATTTGATAAAGGTCAAATGACAATTCGGTTTCACCGCAATTTTCAAGATGATAGTAGATGCGATAATGTTTATCGCTTTGTATTCCATCTTCAGTCATGCTGTTTAAACGGAAACCATCATTGATGTTTAATGTGCCGTTATGTGTCCATATTCTTCCTGATTCTCCACCGATGATGGCATCACTTGGAGAGAAGGCTGTCGCATCATTATTACCAAATGCTGTGAAAGTTTTCAAATCATCACTATAGTGACCGAATTTATCTGGTAGATCTTTGCTATTGTTTTTACCTGGGGTCAGTGGTATTCCTACAGGTGTGAATGTCGGAGTCATGATCAAACCACTAGCTGGAATTTTTACATATTTGCTAGCCTCAGTTTGTGTTCCATAAGCAGTTTGATAGTACCAAGCTGCAATTGTTCTAGTCTCGTTTTCATCAATCTGTAAATATGAATCGATGTTTTCGAAGAATGGAATATTTTTACCAGCTTCGTATTCAGCTTCAGTTAGTGTTTTATCAATAGTGATTGTTTCTGGAAGTATAAATTTAGCTTTGACAAAAACTTTTAAAGATATGGTTATTTTCTTTTCATTAGCGACAAAGGAGTCCGATTCACATAGTTCATTATTCACATACCATTCGATTCGAGCATCTTCAGCAATACCTGTCAATTGTTCTCTTTTTGGTAGAGTTATAGTGCTTCCATATGAACAGGTTTGCTTCATCGGATAGTCATCAGTGATTTTTATTTGCGAATTTGGTATTGTCAAATTCAAAGAGATCGTACATTCGATATCTTTTAAGCGCAATTCTAGGGTCATTCCTTCCAAAGGCATGATGGTCTTACCATCATAAAGTTCCCCATTATAATACCATCCATCTATTTCTTTACCTTCAGGTATGCCTTCGATTTCGCTTGTCAAAGGGGCTTTGACCACTTGAATACCTACTTCATATTCACGCTTATAGCTATCTTTGATGCTCACACCCTCTGGTAAAATGAATTCAACAGTGCGCTTAGCAATCTTAACTGCATACCAAATATCAGTGTCGGAAACGATTACAACTTCATTTTCTTCATCAACTATGATGTCGCCATCGTCATCATAACCCCACCAATGGTCAAATTCATAATTTGCAGGCAATTCGTCTTTGATATCATACTCGTCTAAGTCGATTGTTGAACCAACTTTGACATATAAAGTGATATCATCATGCAATTTATTAGCAAAATGAATTGTGACTTGAGCTAAAGCAGTCAATTTTAATTCTAATGTCAACCCCTCTTCAGGCATCAAAGTCTGACCGCTGATCGCTTTTTCATTTGTTCCTTGAATATAAAAACCATCAAGTTCATAACCAGTGGGCAGAGAAATGATATCAGGTAATGTGATAGCTTCACCGATTTTAAATTCTGTTTGATAATTTTCTTCTAGCACCGCTTGAGTGTTATTGATGATAGTTAAAGAAGCTATTGTTTCTTTGACTCTCAATTCGATAGTTAGACCACCTTTGATCATCAATGTTTCACCAGAAATGACTTCAGTATCAGTATCGACTATGAAATAACCGACAATTTCTCTAGTGCCTAAACCGCTGATCTGGGTTTCGGTAGGCAAAATTATCGGCTCTCCCACAATAAATTCATCTTCATAATCTGAAGAAATACTGGTACCATTAGGTGTGATTATTGTCAATTTTTCTTTTTGTACAATCGGTTCTGTAGTGGTTGAAGAACTATTGCTTGAATCTGTGTTTGAAGAAGTGATATCAGATGGTGTAGAAGGTCTTGTGATATTATCCGAACTTGATGAAGTAGAATTGTCACAAGAGAAAAGAGACATCGAAAATAGAAGAGGAAGAATAAGAAGCGAGAATTTAGATGATTTTTTCATGCGAATAAACTCCTTTTATTTATAATTATTATCTATTCAAGCAAAAAATCATTCAACAAAACAGTTAAAATGGCTTACGAATTGCCATATAAAAAAATAAAAAATACATATATATAAATAGTTTTTATAACAGTTTCGTTAAAATTTGTAATATTAGAAGCAAGAGATTTTTTTGAAATCTATTTTAAAAGTGCTATTGTCTCGTAAATAGTTAAGTTGTGAATCATTTAATCAAGCATCTGCTTCTTTGATTGCGCCCAAGTCTTCGATTTGATATGAAGCAAAATTAAAGCTGATATCAAGTTCAGTATTATCATCTAGATAATTGATGCCTTTTAAAGAAAAACTGAGTCTATTATCAGTAAATTTAAAATTTTTATAGATATAGCTATCTGCTTCTTTGCCTGAGATTACTAACTCACTGATATTCATAAATGTCACTTTATATAAGTGACCATTTAGATGGCAACAATCATCACAGTTTTTATCATCGGAGACGATAAAAATTATGAATCTATCATCAGATGATTCATAACGGATAAATTCATAATGGTTTAAATCAGATAAGTTGATATCATTGCTCATCGTTTTTATCTTTATGTTCTAACTTTGATAAAGAATCTAAAAATGCTTGATCAGATAAAGAACTTTTATCAGTATTTTCTTGCTTAACTTCAACAATTTTATTATCGATTATTTCTTTTTTAGTCACACCATTTTTTACCGGCTTTTTGAAAAAAATGAGATAGATTAAAGTCGCTAATAAAAGTGCGACCAAAACCCAAATTAAACTCAAGACACTGATATCAGCGCTTGTCGGTCCTTCCATCTCAATCCCTGATGGCCTTTGATTGCTGTCACCAAAAAGAGTTAACCCTTTTGAAAGGGTCACGCTCATAGAAATTGCGAAATAAAGGCCGAAGATAAAGACGATGGCTAAGCAAATCATCGGTAAATAATCATGGATAGTAAATTTAGAAAAACGTTCTTTAAGTTTTTTCATATGCAGCATTGAAAGTATAATGAATAGTGAAATAAAAGTCTATATTTATACTTAAAAAGGTATGGCTTGTTGCCATACCAATTGATCAAATTTATAAATCGGCGTTATGATAGACGGCTTGAACATCTTCCAAGTCATCTAAAGCATCGAGAAGATTTTGCACTTTGGCTCTATCTTCATCATTTAAACTGACATATTCTCCATTAGGAACATAAGTGACTGCATTCATATCAAACTCAGTGATACCGAAGTCTTTTTCAATCGTGGTTTTAGCGGCTTCCAAAGCGTCAGAGGCGACTTGCACTTCAACAGAATTTTCAACTTTATCAACGTTCTTGACGTCGACATCATTCAAGATGAGATCGTCTTCGATCTCTTCAATAGTCTTATCTGAATCGAAATCTAAAACGCCCATCAAACTGAAATTATATGACACGCAGCCAGAATTGCCTAATTTGCCACCATGATGGTTGAAGGCAGCTCTGATAGCTGAAAAAGCTCTCTTTTCATTATCGGTTAAAGTATCGACCATGATGGCTACACCAGCCGGACCAAAACCTTCATATCTGCCGGAGACATAAGCAGCAGAATCTTTGCTTTTAGCTTTATTGACAGCTCTATCGATGACATCTCTAGTGACATGTTGAGCTTTCCACTTTTCAATAGCGGATCTCAAGGCTAAATTTTCATTAGGATCAGGCACACCAGATTTTGCAGCCATATAAATTTCTTTGCTTGCACGATTGTATAATGCAGATTTGGCAGCATTTGTCTGTGCGATTTTTTTAGCTCTAACTTCATGTGCTCTACCCATAGTTTTACCTCTTTCCGTTTCATCTTCACACTAAAAATGTGAAGCATTACTTGGTTATTATAGTTATATTAATAAATAATATACAAGTAAAAAAAGAATTTTCGCAAACTAGAGAAACGGTAAAGAAAACCTTACGAAGAAAATCATTCGGCTTTCAAACATTTTGCTGGATCTTTTTTGCTAGCGTGATAGGAAGGTATAAGAGCAGCTAAGAAAGAGATGATCAAGGAGATGGAGATGACTATTAAAGCGTGCACAAAAGTGAAATCACAGATCATACCGACTTCAAAAGATGGATAATAAGAATTGATCAATGCGTTGATAGGGAAACTTAGCACATATCCTAATAAAGCTCCTAAAAAGCCAGTGAATAGTCCGATTACCAAAGCTTCTGTTTCAAAGAGGCGTGCGATATCGAATTTTCTTGCTCCTAATGCCCGCAATAGTCCGATTTCTTTTTCTCTCTCTAAAACATTTTTCGAAGTTATCAATGCGATCATCGAAATAGACACGGTTAAAGAAACCGCAGCAAAAATGAGAAGAATAGTCGAAGTCATATCGATGACTTCACCGACGCTCGATACCATCCAGCTTTCATTAGCAGTGGAATAAAAAACTTGTTCACGAATGGAAGAAGCATGGTCAGAAGAGTCTTCTTGAATCACATTAAATTCGGTGATAGCATCTAGAATATCTTGTCTTTTGTTCAAATCTTTAGGGATGATGACAATCGCTCTAATATTGGTAAAACCATTGATGTAGGCGTGAATCCCCTCTAATAGTTCATAAAGCAAATCGACATCGTTATCATTAAGTGCTGTTTCAAATTGTTCAAGGATAGTTTGTAAGTTTTCTTTATCAGAAAGATTTAATCCTTTAAAAGAGTCTGGTATGAGATCAGCTCCATATTCAGTAGCATCATTATATAAGGCGTTTAATCCTACGTATAATGTCTCAGTATCGATAGATTTATATATTAAGTATTTATCAAAAAATTCATTTAAGTCTGAAGAAGGAAGAAGGCTATCTTTGCTTTTCAAATACTCTTCGAAAATCGTTTTGATCTCAGCGATAAAAGCGGATGAATCAGTACCTTCTGGAAAATTGATATAGGAATTATTCTTCATGTCTATCGCGAAAGAACTTTCAAGGTTTTTCTCAACTAATTCCTCTTGCAGTTCAGGTAAGAAACATAATGATGGAGATAAGAGATTGTAATCGGACCCTTTCTTAGGCCGAATGATGGCTGTGATAGTTAATTTTTCACCATGTGTTGTATAAAAATTCTCTAAATCAGTTGGAGATTGGTAGGTTGATAAAGTTCTTTCATTTCCGAGAGAATCAGTGACTGTTCTGGTGTTTGTTTCATTGAAAAACTCATCATTATTAAACACTTTATATTCTTTGCCAATAACATCTTTAAAACTTATCGGCTTAACTTTTGTGCTCAAGCTTTGATCTTTGACATCGTCTTCTGTATCATCCTGGTTATAAAATCCGAGTTCTCGCAAGGTGGCAAAATCGATCGCGTTGTTTTCATTGACTACTAAAACCAATTCGTTTTTGTTCGTTGGCAAATGACCTTCTAAAACATCATAGTCATCTAAGTCACCATAGAGCACATGGAAGATATTCGTCGGTAATCCTACTCTTGAAGAGATGCTATTTTCGCTGATCAAAGAAGTGTTGACAATCTCATATCCACCTTCATCATCGGAAGTTATCGCTTTAGGAAAATCAGTCACTAGATTGAATGAATAAGAATTACCATAGTTGATGACATATTCGGATGCTAATCCCTTATCGACTAAAGAGTCGAGATAGTTGAGAAACTTAGGAGTAAAATTGTTAAAAGTAAAAGTATAATCGGTGATGGAGTCAGTGCTGACAATCGGATAAATCTCATCTACATCTGGATATTCTTCAGTGAAGTTCACTTGTCCGAAAGTCTCGCTTTCAGTATCTGTTTTATAAGTATATGAATTGAGGATCACCGGTAAAGAACTAGCGGTCACTTCAGACAGCCTAGATGAATATTGCTCAAAACCATTGTTTAAAGATAGGAAAAAGGAAATTCCTAACATTCCTAAGGAAGAGGTGATACAGGTCAATGCCGTTTTCATCTTTTTTGTGAACAGATTATGAAAAGCAAATTTGAGAGTCATAGAAAATGGCAAACGACTTCTTCGCTCTTTTTTAGATGTTGTCACCTCGCTTTTTGAAAGCGGTTTAAATGGTGCTGAATCTGAGATGACTTGTCCATCTTTTAGATGAATGATTCTATCAGCGTAGGATTTGGCCAATTCCTCGTTGTGAGTGACCATGATGACTAGACGGGTTTTTGATATCTCTTTGAGAATATCCATCACCATCGCTGAACTTTTACTATCTAATGCACCGGTTGGTTCATCCGCTAAAATGATTTTAGGATCGGTTGCTAAAGCACGTGCAATAGCTACTCTTTGTTGTTGGCCACCAGATAATTGGGATGGCTTTTTATCCTTTAAATCTAAGATACCAATCTTTTCTAATGCAAATAAAGATTTATTATCGACATCCCTAGTTTTATAATTTCTGACAGCCAAGCCTATTTTGACATTATCCAAAGCGGTAAAGTTTGGTATCAGATAATAATCTTGGAAGATGAATCCAATCTCATTATTGCGATAACTATTCAAATCTCTAGCGTTGCGATTTTTTAATGAGATATCGTTGAGGTAAATATCTCCGCTCGTTATATCGTCTAATCCACCTATCAAATTTAAGAGCGTTGTTTTTCCACATCCTGACGGACCTAAAATCGCGACGAATTGAACATCGGGAAAATCTATAGATATATTTTTTAAAGCTGGATAAGTTTTGTCGGAATTGACATAATTTTTGACAAGATGTTTTATCGAAAGCATTTATAACCTCGGTGATGTAATTATTATAAATGGTATACGATAAATCACATAGATTGATTTTTACTTTTATTCCGAATATTTAAAGATAAAATTGCAGTTTGGACAGATTAAGAAAACATGATCTGTATCTGCTTTGACATCGATGATTCGATAACTTGAATTGAATTCATAGACGAGCTCATGAGTATCTTTAGTGATGATATTCAGTTTACTTGAATTGCTGAATGAATGTGAATAGAGAATAAAGATATATTTATCAGTGATGTCAAAAGCTAAGACTTCATAAAGATTTGTTTCACTCTTATCAGCAAACATATTAGACATTTTGGTGCCTTCAAAAGACATTTTTAAAGAACGAATCATGTCTTTCTCCTCGAGAGTCATAGTGTTGCGATAGAGTTTAATCTCATCAACGCATCGATAATCATTATTTAAGATATATAGCCCATCTTGTTTGACTAGATAATATTTATCATCTGCCTTTATCATTTGATGCTTAGTGACATTGATTTTAAGATCTTTAATATCCTCTCCTGATTTGAGATAAGTGGAATTTCTATCAACTAAAATAATGTCAGAATTATCAACGCATGGTAGATATCCGAGATATTTATGGTCTATCTGCTCATGTGAGATCATTTTTAATTCGGGAATACTATAGATTGTGATATCAGTGGGTTCAGGTGCTTTAGGAGCAGCTCCGAAAGAAAAGGCGCCGCTAGGCAAATCGATATCACAACTAAAGATATAAAATCTATCTTGGGAAACAAAATAATAATTACCTCTCACAATCAATGAGCGATCTAAATCCATCGAATTGATCTCTTCTAAATCAGAGGTGGAATAGATTTGAATGGTGCTAGCTTCATCAATGATGACAAAATATTTTTTATCACCAGATAAAAAAGCGACAGAAACACCTGACATGATTGTTCTTGTTTTGATCTCATTGAGATTTTTATCATAAAGGGATAATTTAAAAGGAGAAGCTACGATATATCCATCATCTAAGACGCCGAATTCAGCATCATTAAGAATTTGTTTAACTAGTTCAAATTTCATTTTTATCCACCTTTCTAATAAATTTATTAATCTGTTCGACATATTTTTGATTGTTGATGAAAGAAGAATGATTGCTGTTAGGGGTTAAAATCCATTCCTTATAGCCGCCTAAGTTATCATATATCGTCTTATTGATGAGAGGAGTGGACTCATCGTCTGTGCCAGAGAGGATGAGAGTCGGCACTTTTATTTGTTTAAGTTGATCGGTGACCTCATAATCTTTAAGTTCACCAGTCGGTGTGAACTCATCATTTCCCCAAGCGATTTGATAAGATTGGTTGTGCGAAGATAATTGTTGACTGATATATTCATTGCTAGTTTTTTTATTGGAAGAAACGTATCGTTGATAATAATGTAGTTGAGCGATTTGATATTCTAAGCTTTGATTGTTAAAAGATGAAAGGGCCTTTTGATCTTCTTCAGAAAGATATGACATCAATCTCTGTCCTTCTTCATACCAAAGCTTTGCTGAGGAAAGCGTCGAAGAAAGAATTAAGCCCTTTAATCCGACATGTTCGCTTTTTAAAGTATATAAAATAGCTAACATACCACCCCAAGAATGGCCGAGCAAATAATACTCTTCTAGCTGTAATTTTTTAATCAAATTTTCTAATTCTTCAATCCAAGTTTTTGATGAATAAAGATAAATAGGTAAGTCTGATGAAGAATTTCCACAGCCTAATTGATCATAAAGTATCCATTTGCGACCTGTGATATCAACATATTTGGTCAATGAGCGAAAAGAATCACAAGTTGAACCAGGGCCGCCATGTAAAAAAATCACCGGTGCCGAATCTGAGTCTTTACCATAGACTTCGTAATACGTCTTATATCCTAAAAAAGAAATGAACATTTTAAACTCCAAAGATAATTTTAACAGCCTTGCTCTTAAAAATTAATAGCAAAGAGAATTATGAGACAAAAAAGTGTTGCGACTAACTGTTAATTGTAACTGATATAAAAGATATTGTTGATAATATTTGCTAGATGTGACACAAGCGAAAAAGTCATAAAAAAGAGGGCCAGATAAAAGTTTCTATCTGAAGGCTATCGATAAAGATTGCAAATAATCTCTCTTTATTAGGACAAAATTATGAGACATACTCTATAGTGAAAAACTTTATATTGATGAAGTATATATTATGATGTGATAAAGGCTATTGGACATAGTAAAAACTAATGAAAAAACGAAGAGATACTATTGAAATTTTGCGACATTAAATCGCTTAATGCTGTACATATTATCGAAAGCATGATGGTACAGCTCTTAACATCATTTTATTTCTTAGTTATCGGAGTTGTTTTCTCAGTCGGTTCTGGATATGGTTCACGATGGAAATTATATGAAGTGTGTAATAGCTTTTCAGATATTGGTGAGCCGGGATTGATTAAGAAATCCTTATACAATTTTTGAATATCTGGATTAAGATGGCTTCGTCTAATCGGTTTGCCTTTGTCTTCTTCATATAAAACTTTAGCTCTCTTCTCACGATAAGTGTACCAAATATCTGGGTCTTCGTTCGGTAAGAAGACTGGGAAGACATATGGCTGTCCACCACCATTTATACAGCCTCCTGGACAACCCATGACTTCGATGAAATCATATTTGGAATTACCTGAACGAATCTCGTCTAAGAGGACTTTAGCATTTTTCATCCCTGAACAAACTGCGATGTTTAAATTTATACCTGCTATCGATAAAGAAGCCTCTTTGATCCCTTCTAAGCCTCTGACTGGGACGAAGTTAACAGGTTCCATCTCTTGATTAGTTATGATGTGATAAGCAGTTCTTATAGCCGCCTCCATCACGCCTCCAGTGACACCGAAGATGACACCAGCACCAGTGTTTTCACCTATCAGATCATGATCAAAATCTTCATTCGGCAAACGGCTCCAAATGATACCAGAACGTCTGATGAGCTGGCCTAATTCACGAGTGGTTAAAACGACGTCGACATCATCGATGCCATCGACTTTCATCTCTTTTCTTTGTCTTTCAAACTTCTTAGCTGTGCAAGGGACGATAGAAACAACACAAATCTGTGAACGATCGATGTTCTTTTTCTCAGCATAATAAGATTTGATGATAGCACCCATCATCTGCTGCGGTGATTTACAAGTCGATAGATGAGGCAATAAATCAGGATAGTTATATTCAATGTAATTGATCCAACCAGGTGAACAAGATGTCAACATCGGCTTAGGCGAGTGTTGAGAAAGACGTTTGACAAATTCAGTGGCTTCTTCCATGATGGTCAAATCAGCACCAAAATTCAAGTCGAAACAACGATAAAAACCTAATCGATGTAAGGCGGCAGCTAGTTTGCCAGTGCAATTGGTTCCGATTTTCTCACCGAATTCTTCACCGATTGCTGCTCTGACAGCTGGTGCTACAAAAGCGATGATGGTTTTATGATCTTGGCTGGCTTTATCTAGTTTTGGAATGTCATTATGTTCCATCAAAGCGCCAGTCGGGCAGACTAATGTGCATTGACCGCATTGGATGCAAGGAACGTTGACAAAGGATTTATTGGCGACAGGTCCAACAATCGTTTGAAAACCACGATTTTCAAATCCTAAAATACCGATTCCTTGTGATTCTTTGCAAGCTTCGATGCATTTTCCACAAAGGATACACTTAGAAGTGTCTCTGACGATACCAGGTGCGATTTCATCTAATGTTGTTGGAGTTTTAGACCCGACATATAATTCAGGACGTGCTCCGACTTCTCTTGCGACTTCTAATAATTCGCAGTGACCATTTTTTCTACAAGCTTGGCAGTTGTAATAGTGGTTAGAAAGAAGAAGTTCCACTGATGTTCTTCTTGCAGAGACCGCAGCCGAGTCAGAGATTGAGATTCTAAGTCCGTCTCTAACTGGATAAGCACAACTCGGTATCAATCTTCTCTCACCCTCTACTTTGACTAAGCAAACGCGACAGGAAGCCAATGAGCATTTGTGATCTCTCCAGTTGCAAAGGTTAGGAATATTGAAACCACAGCTTTTAGCAGCCTCTAAGATCGATTGTCCTTCATCGACTAAATAAGGTCTATCTTCGATATAAATTGTAACTTTTTTAGCCATACATTACTCCTTATAAATGGCACCGAAGCGGCAGCTAGCGATACACGAACCACATTTGATACATTTGTTTTGATCGATTTTATAAGCTTCTTTTCCGACTACACCTGAAATCGCATTGACTGGGCAACCTCTAGAACATAATGAGCATTTACGGCACTTATCAGGGTCGATGTGATAAGAGATTAAAGTTTTGCACACGCCAGCATCACATTTTTTATCCATGATATGTCTGACATAAACATCGCGGAATTTACTGAGAGTTGAAGTGATCGGATTAGCAGCAGTTTGTCCTAAACCGCAGAGAGCTCCTACAGCGATGGAGTCGGCTAATTCAGTTAATTTATCAAGATCAGATAGTTTAGCTTTTCCATCAGTTATTCTCGTCATTATTTCTAATAATCTTTTAGTTCCGATGCGGCATTGAGAACACTTACCACAAGATTCATCGCAGATGAATTGCATATAAAATTTGGCGACATCAACCATGCAGTTGTCTTCATCCATAACGATTGCGCCACCCGAGCCCATCATCGAGCCGTGAGCGACTAATGAATCATAATCGATAGGAACATCTAATTCATCGATAGTCAAACAACCGCCTGACGGACCACCGGTTTGAATGGCTTGGAATTTTTTATCATTTTGAATACCACCACCGATATCATAAATCAAGGTTCTTAAAGTTGTTCCCATCGGAACTTCAACCAATCCGACATTTTTTACTTTTCCGCCGAGAGCAAATACTTTGGTTCCTTTGCTCTTATCGGTACCTATCTTAGCGAATTCTTCAGCACCTACTCTGATGATGTATGGGACATTAGCAAGTGTTTCAACGTTGTTGATGATAGTCGGTTTTCCCCAGAGACCAGAGACAGCCGGGAAAGGCGGCTTAGGTCTAGGCATACCTCTTTTTCCTTCAATGGAATTCAAAAGAGCAGTTTCCTCACCACAGACGAATGCGCCAGCACCATATCGTAGACCGATGTGGAAAGAGAAATCAGTTCCTAAAATGTTGTCTCCTAATAAACCGGCTTCTTCCATTTCTTTGATACAAGTCTTGATACGGGCACAAGCGATAGGATATTCGGCTCTGATATAGAAATAGCCTTGTTTAGCACCAATAGCATATCCAGCTATCATCATACCTTCGATGACACTGGCTGGATTTCCTTCTAAAATCGAACGGTCCATAAAAGCGCCAGGATCGCCTTCATCACCATTACAAATGACATATTTCTCATCACTGTTTTGATCGAGAGCAAATTGCCATTTCTTTCCTGTTGGGAATCCAGCTCCGCCTCTGCCCCTTAAACCAGATTTAGAGATTTCATCGATGACAGCTTGCTTATCCATCTGTAAAACTTTTTTCAAAGCTTTAAAGCCATCATAACCAAATGATTCATTCAAATCTTCCGGATTAATAGTTCCACAACCATGAAGAGCGATGCGCATTTGCTTTTTATAAAAATTGATGTCGTCTTGACGTTTGATTTTCTCTTTAGTAGTCGGATCGACATATAAAAGATCTTCGATTATTGTTCCATTGACGATATCTTCTTCGATGATACGCTTAGCATCTTCGGGTTTAACGCCGTGATATAAGGTGTCTTCTGGATAGATTTTGACAAAAGGACCTTGTGAACAAAAGCCGAAACAGCCGACGATATTCACAGTCACTTTGCTTTCTAATTTTCTCTTTTTAATCTCTTTATTTAATTCTTCAACTATTTTTGCAGAATCAGAAGATAGACATCCGGTTCCACCACAAACGACGATGTGACGTTTCTTATCTTTTCCAGTAAATTTTTCATTTAATGTTTTTGTACAAGAAGTGATTTTTTTATCTAAACTAGCAAAATCTTTAATCACTTCTTTGGCAGCAGTGTTTTTCTTTGTTTTTTGTGTAGCCATGTCATTTCTCCATTTCGCGATATTCTTTGATGATTTGAGGCACTTGCGCTAGTGTTACTTTCGGATAGACTTTACCATTGATACTGACAGCTGGTGCGATGCCACAAGCCCCTAAGCAACGGATTCCATCTAATGAGAACATCCCGTCTTCAGTGGTTTGACCTTGTTTGATCTTTAATAATTCACAGAATTTATCCAAAACATTTTGGCCGCCTTTGACATAGCAGGCAGTGCCCATGCAAACGTCGATGACGTATTTTCCTTTCGGCTCGAGTGAGAAAAAATTATAAAAAGTGACCACTCCATAAATGTCTGATACAGGGATTCCAGTTTTAGCAGAAATGATCTCTTGAACTTCAAGAGGAATATAACCATACTCTTTTTGTACATCTGCTAAAATCAACATTAATGGGGATGGCTCATCTTTATAACGGTCACAAATTTCAATGATGATAGCGACTGCTTCATGGCGTAGGTTAATCATGTATTGCCCCCTTGCAAATAAGACTATAGTAATTAGTTTAATTGTTTAAGGACTAAAAGAAAAGCGCTTACTTGCAAAAATACAATGTTAAATTTAGTTAACAAAGCGTTAATTAATATTTATATGATTGTAAAAGTAATAAACTTTGTGGAAGATTACAAAAACGCTTGTAAAACACGATGATTTTTTTGAATAAAAAACTATAAAATTTTAGTTAAATTTACTATTTAAAACTGATTCTTGAGGAAAGAAGCTTACTGTTTTTATTGACAAACGATGATTTTTTAGCCTTGATAAGAGTCTTATAGCCTAATTCATAACGAGTATAGATTAATGAATAGCCAGGCATGACTTTATTCAGTCTTATCAAAAAAGCATCTTGAATTTGTGCATTTGAAGAATTGAAGATTTCCGGACAAGCAAAAGTGTATTTATAGTCATAAAGCTTGATGAAATTAGTTCTAAGCAAAAGATATTTTGGGTTATCTATTGGTGAGAACAATTCATTTAATGCATCGATGAAAATGTTTTGCTCATGAAAAGAGGCATTGTTGAGTTTTACACTGAAAATCCTTTTGCTAGAATCTTCATTGATTTCAACTTCAGCGTCTAGAGAGATTTTATGGATATCTTGCAAAGCTAGATATAAAGCATTGGCTATCAATTTAAATGATTTGTTAGGATTTAAGTGTAGAAGTGCAAAATAAGTAGCTCTGCTAGCTAGATAGATTAGGAATATTGATAAGACTAGAACGACAGCGGCGAGAATACTGAATTCAGTGCTCTGTAAAAAATTTCTGATGAATGTGACAAAAATGATGTTGAAAATGATGGTTACAAAATAAATCGTCATGATGGAAATCATATTTACAAAAGAAAAAGTAGGGATTTTGGCTTTCTTATCGATAGATGTTTCTAAATATGTTTTGCCGGTATATTTAGATAAAGCGTTTTGCCAAATCATAAATAACTCTTGTCTTTTATTAGCCAGTTTTAGCATCTCATCATTTATATGATCTATCTGTGTTTTGTTGTATGGGCCTTTGATTAAAGTTATTCGCTTGATCCCTGATTCCAAATCACCAGTCGTGTAATTAGGACCGATAAAACTTCTGAATCTTCTCTTCAAGGTTTCATAATCTTGTGAGATAAATGTTGACCTATCCTCTTGAATAAAAGCTTCTAATTGGGCGATTTTTTTATCTTTAAATATATATTCAGGTTCGATAGTTACGAGATGAAAGATATTAGCGGTTTTGTTCGGATTATTTGGATCGATTCTGATAGCTCTTCCTCGCATTTGATTAGAGAGCACAAAAGAACCGACATAAGAAGCGAGTATTAAAGAATTAATGCATGGTGAGTCAAAGCCTTCGCCTAATAAAGAAGCTGTTCCGATCAAGATATCAATCAAACCGTCTTGAAATAAGTCATTGATGATTTCGACTTTTTGCTTATTGAGACCAGCAAATGAGTAATATCCGTATGAAGTGTCTTCAATTTCATTTAAAGTATATGAAATGTTTCTCTTATTTAATTCTTTTTGAATAGATATAGGTAAGATGATTAAACTACCTGATAAACATGCTAGTTTTTCAAATCCTTTTCTTCTGAGAGTTTCGAATATCGAAACGACAGATAAAGAATTAAACTCTTGCTCAGTTTTGATTTTATCGCATTCTTCCTTTTTGATATAATCAGTCAAAATCAGCATTCTCAAATCGCTTTGTAAGTTTTTTGATTCGCTTGAGGCGATTTCTACTATGCTTTTGAGCTTTCCACATGATGAGATGAGTTTTCTTTTCAGCGATTCATTCAAGTTTAGACTGATCCCATAATTGCTGATCAAACCATGTTTTCTAAGAATTTGTTCGATATTGTGTTTTTCGGCCGAGTTTAATAATTGGTCAGATTTTAAAAGAAACGAATAGATTTCTTCAATGATTTGTAAAGTCAACTTTTTCTTATTTCCATATGCGAATAGATGGACTAAATGACGATTATATTTGGAAAAATATTTTTCGATATATAGCTCTAGATAATAAAATGATTCTGATTTAGCAAAGATGATGTGCTTATCCTCTTTATATAGCTGATTGATTCTGTCGTTCAGCTCTTTGATACAAGCTAAATCATTGATTTCAGAGATAGCTGTCAAAGCATGAAGACGATAGTTTTGAAATATGTTTTGTTCTTGAATAGTCGCATAATTGAAGTAGATATAATCTTGATGTGGACAGAGAGTTTTTTCTTTTACCAATTCTGGAATAAATATTTCAGCATCGATATCGCCGCAAGTCTCTTGGTATCTTTTCCATTCTTCTGGTGATGCGTCATATGGTGGAGTCGCTGTTAAAGAGATGATGGTGATATCTTTATCTAAGCTCTTCAAAAAGATACTCAAAGACTTTTGCCATTTATTTTTTAGATGATGAGCTTCATCTAAACATATGGTTTTGATGTCAAACTCTTTGATGATTTGTAAAATATCTAAAGACGAAAAATCAATCTCTTCATCTTCGACTTTTACCTTTTCCATCATCGAGTAAAGAGCTTGATAAGTTATTGAATTTATAAGTTTTATCTCATGTAAATCATAAGAAAGATAGTCGCTTGGATTGACATCATCAGGCAAGAATAATTCTTTTAATCTCTCACCCCATTGATGTTTGATAGTTGTCGTCGGTGATAAAATCAAAGCTCTATTATGTAATTTACGTATTATTTCTAATCCTAAAATCGTTTTTCCTGAACCAGGAGCGGCAACCACATTTAATTTTTTATCAGCAAGGTATTTTTCGCACTCATCTAAAATCTCTTTTTGATAAGTGCGAAACGTACCTTTGAATCTGATATTATCGAATGATGGTAATGACATAGAATAATTATAACTGATTTCTGAGCTATCGAATACCTATTGGAACTAATTAGAAGTTGAAATTATTAGTTAAACAGATATCCTGTGAAGACGAGATCGGTATCAGGGATATTAGTGCATAATAAGAATGCGCTATAAACATCGCTATTTTCTTCTAAGGTAAATGAGAAATATGCGTCGGCTGTTGATTTGCTTGGAATGGTGAGAGTGACGCCGTTTAAATCATTAGAGACCTTTGAAGTGTTGAGATAATATCTGATGTTTACATCAGTATCACCTTTATTTTCGATGAATATGTGAGCTATTTGCTTTTTGCCATTAGCCGTGAATCCATCACCGGTACCATTTTTAATCGTGCCAGTTTTACCACCGCCTTTAGCATCAGCACCAGTGATGCTGAGAGTGGTCGAAGTGATCTCATCATCTGTCGCTTGTTCACCGGTGACTTTGATATCTTTTACACTCATAGTCACAGAAGTGCCGATTCGATAGTTTTGAGCTTCATTTTCTTCCATCACATTGACAACAACTTCATCTTTTGTGCCGATATAGGCGTTTTCAGCATCAGCGATTTGCACTTTGAAGTCAAAGTAACTGTTTTCAAGTTGACTATCTAAAAGAGGTATCTCAATTGTCTTTTCAGTCTCGTTTTCGGCAAAAGTGATTTCAGAATCTAATTTTTGATAGTTGACACCACTTAATCCTGTTAAATCGAGAGTTTGAATCCTCAACTTTGACTGATCGCTCGCATTAGTGCGCTTGACTTTAAGCTCGACTTTTCCGGTTGAGTTATCTGCGAAAACCTCGCTTTGTTCAAAATTGATAGTATTAGCTGTTTCTAATGAGAAAGAGGCAAAATTTATTCCAGCATTTTCGCCTGAGCCAGCTCCACCTTGGAATGAAAGCCATAAATCGTGATAACCAGTTATTTCTTTATCATAACTGATTTCAAAGCTTGGAGAAGTGACGTAATTATAGTAACTACCTGTAGATGCAAGATCTACTGTTGCGATGACTGGGCCATCTTTTTCATCAAGTCTAATAGTGACTGTAGTATCAGCATCAGTCGGATTACCAGCGCCAGCGTAGTTGAAAGAAATAGTGTCAGGCGTGGCGTTAAAGAGGATATCTGAATATTTGACGGCATTACCATTTTTAATACTGCCTAAATTAGAGATTCCACCTTTGGTCTGTTTCTTTACATCGCCTGATTTCTCAGAATATTTGCTAGCTTCGATGGTGCCAGGAGAAGTGAACTCAACTTCTTCTTCGACTCTTTTATCAGTTTTATATACGCCGATATGATTTAAAATAGGTGTAGCATTACCATCGACAGTCACTCGAATAGCATCAGCTGTCACTGGTTTTCCCTTGACTAATCGCTTATAGCCGATAGTTGTTCCACTTCCATAGTCTAACCAAGTATCACCGACAAGCACTTCTACTTTATAATCATGAATTCTTTGACCCAAAGGAATGTATTCTTGAAGTTCAACAACATCCATATAAGTCGGTTGTTCAAAATTGATTGTCACTGTTCCTGATGTTTGATCATCTGGTAAAGCCCAATATGTATCATAATCTGTATCAGTCAGATTAGAAGCGTCGAAATTTCCGCTATCATCTCTTGTGCTAGAAGCGATAGCTTCTGCA
The DNA here is from genome assembly GCA_944371605.1 of uncultured Bacilli bacterium. GTDB lineage: Bacteria > Bacillota_I > Bacilli_A > RFN20 > CAG-288 > Enterosoma. The sequence continues at coordinate 64,706 of CALVXU010000002.1, read as the reverse complement.
TTTAACGCTTTATCATTAGTGAAAGTATTGGTTAATATTTCATTGAATTCTTCTAAGGCATCGATATCGCATTGTTCAAACTGGCCAGCAGTTGTCGGAGGAACATTAAGCAAAAAGACACCGCCTCTTCCGACAGAGTTAAAATAGATATCTATCAAGTTTTCTACTGATCTAGTCTTGTCAGTCGGGCTATAGAACCAAGCACCTGTTTCTCCGCTTTCTGTAGTTCTGATGGAGATATCAGCCTCGGAAACTGACCAAATATTTGCATCTTCTTTTCCAGTTTTTCCTTCGATATAAGGAACACCATTGTTCAAATATTTGTTGAATTCTGTTGTTTTATTATATTTATCAGGGAATCCACCCCATAGATATTCTTTATTATAGGTTTGCCAATTTTGATCACCGCCCCATCCGAGATTACATTCTTTATCACCTATCCAATGGACAGTTGAACCATATTCAGATTTGATGACGACATCATTGTTATATCCATAAATGGTTTCCCACCATCTAGCAAATCATAGGTCGGACGAGTCGCCGGTTCACCGCAAGCACCATCTAGCCAAAATTCAACGATGTTATCTTGATTTTCATTACCATAATTTTCGAAAATTTCTTTGATCATATCGACATAAACATCATTGTAGTCAGGATCGATATCTGTGCTATAACATGGCATATTTCTATCCCAAGGAGATAAATAAATACCAGCGCCTACATCATATTTTTCACAAGAATCAATGAAGGATCTGAGCACATCGCCTTTTCCATCCATCCAAGTGGAGCTGGCGATGGAATGATCGGTATATTTTGTCGGATAATTGACAAAGCCATCATGATGTTTAGCAGTGAATAAAATACGTTTAAATCCGTTTTCTTTTGCGATTCTCACCCATTGATCAGTATCTAAATCTGTCGGTTGGAAATCGTTTGGATCTTCTGTTCCATCACCCCATTCAGCATCTGTAAAAGTGTTGATGCCGAAGTGTATGAACATTGAGAGACCTTCATCATAATATTTCATTTGGGAGTTAGAAGGCACAGGTCCATAAGCTTCAGGTGCGTTAGGAATATCTTCTAAAGGATATGGCTTTCCAGTTAAAACTGGTCCGCTTTCACCACGCTCAAAGGGTTTATCATCTTCCTCTTCATTTCCAGTGCTTGATGAAGAAGTATTATCTTCTTTACTCGAAGAAGAAAGGTTATCTTTTGATGAATCAGGTTTACTAGAATTTGAAGAGATAGGTTTATCGCTTTGCGATGAAGAACCTGCGCTATGAGAACTTATAGAAGTACAAGAGGTGATGAGAAAAAGAGAAAAGGCAAAACCAACTACTGCTTTAAGTTTCGAGTTTAGTTTTTTTGACATTCTTATCTTCCTTTCGCTGATTATGAAAATATTATAAGTAAGCGGTTTCAGTGAAAGGTATTGCAATAAGTGTCAAAAATATTGCAATTTTATTGGTGCTCAGAAAATCATCAGCAGAAATTCTTCGTATAAAAAATTAAATCTAACGTCTTCTTTTTATCTTGTCTAATATATCAATCACATTTAAATCATGCTTTTTACAGAAGCGTACAGCAGTATAAACTGCGCTTTCATTCATCAATTGGTCTGGCGCATGAGCATCCATTCCAATGATGCATTTAGCTCTATATTTGCTGACTAATTTAAAGAACTCATCAGTTGGATATAAAAACCTTCGATTGTTTCCAATCTGTCTTTCACCATGTCTTATTCCAGCGACATTTACTTCTAAAGGAACATCATATGCTATGCAAGCTTCAATGATAGCTTTAGAAACCTTTTTACAATCACTGTCAAAGTTGGCTATTGAAGACATAAAATAATCCGGATGAGCAAAGATTGAAAACATCCCAGTTGAAATAGCTTTAATAGCTAAATCTTTATAGAGATATAATTGTGAAGGGCTAGTGATATTAGAAAAATGGGCATAGACTTTATGATCTTCGCTCATAGCAGAATGGTTGCCTAAAATCATGTAGTCCAGCACGCTATTAGTCAATAATTCTTTATAAAACGGAAAATAACAAGGATATGATTCTGCTTCAAATCCCAAATAAATGGTGATTCTGCCATCATATTTTTGCTTAAGATTATTTATTGAGTCAACATAGTCGGAAAAAAGAGTATAGTCGCCTCTTTTATATGGTTCACTAAACCCAGGAAGCATAGCATGGTCAGAAAACCCTAAATGCTTAAAGCCATGACCTATAGCTTCTAAAACATAATCTTCGTCTTCACCAGTGGCGTGTCCACAACGCTTAGTATGGGTGTGATAATTTGCTAATAACATCTCGTTTATTTACTATTCGCTAATGACTAACTATTATAAATCATTATGAGAAGTATAATTCAAGATGATTTGCTTGTCTACAAATGTGCGTAAATAATCATCTTTATCAGTGAAAAACTTCTATCGTCGTGTTCAGTTCATCATTGATATGGGCGCTTGTGAAATTTAATAGAGCATCTAAAGTGAATTCCTGCCCAAGATCGACGATGTCTAAATTAGCGTTAATACTGATTTGTACAAGAATATCTAAATTGAGATTGAGACTGATTCCACTCAAAGTATTATCCTCTGGATTGATATAAACATTTACGCCTAAATCACTAAACATATCCATCTTTGTTAATTCAAGCATATTGATTCCAAAGTGGAAATATGGTCTTTCTACCTGATCATTATAGGAGAAGTCACTCAATATATTTTCATAGTGAATAATTGAATTATCATTTGATTCATCAGAACTGTCACCGATTTTGTTTAAAATTGAGTCACTTAATCCTAAAGTGAAATCACATAAGTAATAAATTATATTGTCCAAGAAATATTGAGATTCAACTTTGGCAGTGAGTTCATAATCAGTTTTATTCCAAGCTAAGATATTCGGAGAGGCTTTTTCTTGTCTGTGTAAATAGAAATATCCATCAGTATAATAGATGCTCATTTTTCTATTGGAGTTGAAATGTAATCCATTGACCTCACTATTGACTCCTGGAATTAAAGGAATCTTCTCTAATTCTATAGCGATAGAGACATCACCGCTTTCATTTAATATTTTTAAATCTATTGGAAGATCGATATTAATACCTAAAACATTTAGGCTAGCTTCGCCACTGAAATGATAATGATTATAAATAGAAGTATTGATTCCTAATCTTAATAGAACTGCTAGCGAATTAAAATCGATATAGGTATCGGAAGGATCAAGACGGGTTTCTTCTAACCCATCATCGAATTGTTTTAAATTGATTTCAAGCGAATAGATATTCTGCTCAAACTCAAAATCATAAATTCTTAACGATTTAATAATCTCAGCACTATTAGCAGCATGAGAATCAAATATCAATTCGAGATTTAAGGTTGAATCTATCCCTAATAGTCCACCATTGATTTGTAAATCGATGCTATTTTCAGAAACATTTAAAGAATTGACTAAACCTATTTCAAATAATTTTCCGTAATCTTTAGAATTGATCGCTTCCATCAACGGCAGAGAAGACATAGAATTCATCAGATCACCAAATAGTTCATAGAAATGATCATCTTTATTATTTAAAATTTCACTCGCCATATCTACGACATCAGTGAAGAAGTCACTGGAGAATCTGCCTTTTGTCTGTTCGTTGTAAGTGAATAAAATCTCATCAAAGCTTCTCATATCTAACTTGATGTTATGATTGTAATCGTTAGCATCTTTGAGATCTAATTCACCATAGCCATATTTGTTGGCGATGTCAAATTGTAAACCACCTTTCATATTAATATCAGAAGTGGTTTCATTTTGATCATCAACTGTTCCAGAAAACTCTAATCTAAATCTATTTTCTTTTAACAAACCTTCGTATGCCTCTAAGAGACATAGCGCTGGATCGATTGATACGTAATCATTAAGATTGTAATTTATAGGTGTGTATTGTTTTAATGAAAGACCTATATCGGCTTTATATCCGTTAATATTTAATCCTTTGACTTCTATAGAGTTTAATTCTTTTTCACTGAAATCGACTTTGATAGTGATTTTATCAGCATCTAAACCTAATGCCGTCAAATCTAAAGAGATAACGATTAAAGAGTCTGAGATTTCGATATCTTTAATGATGTTATTGATCAAGTTCAAATCATTAGCGATATTTTGAAAATCTTGATTTTGTAAAAGCTCATCTATTTTGTTGAAAGCTTCTTGTAAATAATTATCATCGACTTTTTCTAAAACATAGCCTAAAATTGCACTTATGCTTTGTTTTTCAATCTTGAATTTCAAGTTGTTGTAATTGACTATTAGATTGTTCTCTTGATATCCGAGGTTAAATCGATGGGCCCTATTATGTTCTACCTCTTTGATTCCTCCATCAAAAGATACTGCTGAAAAATCGGTATCATAAGATAAGTCGCCATCAAAATTTAAATAAGGTCTATCAAGATAAGAGATATCCAAAGAAAGATTGATGGTGCTATTTGCTTTTGTGAACGTATTATATATAGCGTTGACCAAATCAAAAGCGGGTGAAAAGTTTTGGTATTCGAGAATGTTTGGCTCAGTGAATGTCAAATCGGCTTCAGGATGTTGAATGAGATTGAAATCTAAATAGATATAGGTGTTTTCAAAATAAAATTTGTTAGTTTTTACTCCAGTGAAATTATATTCATCATCGCTTTTTAATAATAAATCGATAGTATCGGTCAATTCTAATCTGAAAAGATATCCATCGTTTACTTTTTCAGGTTCCATTGCATCTAATTTTGACATGATGCTATTGATATCGATATCAGTTAATTCTTCAGGTAGAGAAAGGTTTAATCCATAGCTAGGAATCATTTGTATGAAATCTAATAATGATGTTGTTTCAAGATAAACCTTCGAATTTTCGTACTCGACAAAAATTTTGCCATCGTAATAATTGATTTCTCCATCGATTTCAGTGCTATTGATATCGATATCGGCATGTCCTTCAAAACGGGTGTTTTCTAAATCAGTTGTGTCAAGAGCTAACAAACCATCAAGACCGACATTTATAGTTTGGTTATCAGCGATGATATTGATAGCGCCATCTATTTCTGCCTGTTTTAGAGAAACGATACTATTCATCAGTGCTTGTTGTGGCCTGATGTTAGGTTTATCTGATGTATTCTCATCATTCTGACTAGAACTATTCGCACTATTATTATTTTTATCTAGACTTTTATAGTCGAATGAACATGCAAAACCAGTTCCTGCCGAGACTAAGAAGACGCTAGACCATATTATTAATCTTTTAAATAAAGTTCTCATTTAATAACCTCAGTAATAAACGACATTATCGATAGAAGGGATAGGAGTTTCTTCATCTAGTATCATGTACTTTTCAGTTAAAGTAGCCTCGGTATAATTTTTTCCTACAACCCATACATAGTAAGCTTCTTTAACATTCATCTCTAACAAATTCAGATCTGAGTCTAAACTGAATTCGACATGGACATAATCGAATTCTGGAGCATCGGACAAGCTAGACATCTGCATCATTTGTTTGACATATCTGGTGACACTTTTTAATGGGTCTAAATCTAGAGAGATTAGATAACCATTATCGTTTTCAGTGATTGAAGAGGTGTTTAATGTGGTTTCAGAAGTGATTGTATAGATGACAGGGTTACTCAAGTCTTTTCCCCAAGAATCTTTATATTCCTCAACACTCATCTCTTCACAAGCAGAATATTGACCGCCTAAACCATTTTTATCATCTATAAGTTTTCCGTTATAAATATCGACTTTATCATCTTGAACATAAAATCTTTTCGCGACTTTTACGAAAGCAGAAGAAGAGACGCTTTCGCTGAAACTGATATCTTTATTTTTAATACTTTGACCATTGGTCACTTGAGATACACCCATAGCGACTGCTGAAGAATTGATTTCGCTTCTTGTAAATTCATTTAAGGAATATTTATAAAAAGCGATATTAGCTAATTCATATGGCTTATATTCTAATGGATCACGAGGATTCTTTAGGTATTCCTCATATAGAGCCTTTTGATCGTTTTCGTTGACATGAACTTGTGAATAATCGACGCCTTTATCAGAGAGGGTAAAAGCGATAATAGTACCTGTTATACCACCTATGACTAGAGATGATAAGATACCAGAGACCATGATGATAGTTGATTTTTTCTCTTTTGTCATTTTGATATACCCTTTCTAGCTAAAAAGCCATAGTAATTAAAGCAAAGTCCAAATTCTATGTCACTATAAAGAGAGAAACCTAAAAAGAGAGTTGAAAATAGGACTCTCTTTTTAAGAGAGTTTGACATTTTTGCCCATGATTTGTAATATAAATGTATGGAAGAAAGCAAAAATATACGTGCGATTATCGCTAAAAACCTTATCAGTTTAAGAAAGAATAAAAAAATGACTCAAAGCGAGTTAGCTGATGAATTTGGATATAGTGATAAAGCGATTAGTAAATGGGAAAATGGAGATACATTGCCCGATATTGAAACACTTTATAAGTTGTGCCAATTTTATAATGTGTCATTAGATTTTTTAGTTGATGAAAATAGCTTTGAAAACAAGATACAATATGTTAATCGCATGAACAAAACGATTGTTATCAACAACGCATTGATAGAAACACTATATTGTTCCTTCGTTTGGATACTCGCTGGCATAATTTATACTTATTTATTTTTTATTTCCAACATTAATTTTTGGCAAATATTTGTTTGGTCATTGCCTGCGACATCATTGGTTTTATTATTTTTCCAAAAAGTGTGGAAAAATAAGGTATATAATTTTGTTGTTCAAACGATCTTTTTTTGGACTCTAGTCATCGCGTGTTATCTGCAGTTCATACAATATAATATTTGGCCTTTATTCATTTTAATGATACCTATTCAGGTGGCGATAACTTTGCATTTCGCAATAAATGATAAATTAAAAATCATCAAATAAAATTGTCAATCTTTTTATCAATCAGATTGTTTTTAATCATGTGTGAGTTGTTTAAATTAAGTGAGTATTTTAAATCTAATAATTAGTCTTTAATAATATTTATCGATTATTCGAGCTCAATTGTGGCTGGCGGTTTTGAAGTGAAATCATAGAGAACGCGGTTGACTCCTTTGACCTCGTTTACAATTCTATCAGCAATTTTTGTCATCAATCCCTCATCAAAATGATAGGCTTTGCAAGTCATGAAGTTATCAGTGATCACTGCTCTTAAAACTATGGCATATTCATAAGTGCGACTATCACCCATGACACCGACGGATTTGAGATTACTCAAAGCGGCAAAATATTGACTTATAGTGGTGTCTAATTGGGCATTTTTAATCTCTTCTCTAAAAATATAGTCAGCGTCTTGCACAATTTTAACTTTTTCTTCAGTGACTTCGCCGATGATGCGAATGCTTAGTCCTGGACCAGGGAATGGTTGTCTATTTATGAGGTCAGCCGGCAATCCAAGCTCTTTGCCTAGAGCTCTGACTTCATCTTTAAACAAATTATCTAATGGCTCTATTAGACCTTTGAAATTCATTTTTTTGGGTAATCCGCCAACATTGTGATGAGATTTAATAGTCGCAGAAACGCCGAGACCAGACTCAATCCTATCAGGATAAATCGTACCTTGTGCAAAATAATCTATTTCACCTAATTTTTTCGCTTCTTTTTCGAAGACTTCTAAAAAAGTAGAACCGACGATTTTTCGCTTTTGTTCTGGGTCTGTCACACCGCTTAAACGATTCAAAAATAGTTTTGAAGCATCAACTTTTATAAAATTTAAATCATATTCTTTGAATGCTTTTTCGACTTCTTCAGCTTCATTTTTTCTTAAAAGTCCATGGTCAACAAAGACACAATATAGTTTCTTTCCTATCGCTTTACTCAATAAAGCTGCTGTGACAGATGAATCAACGCCACCAGATAAACCTAATAAGACAGTGCCATCATTCACTTTTTCTTTTATCTCTTGAATTTTGGTCTTGACAAAAGATTCGGGTTTCCACGTCGGCTTGGCTTTGACGATGTTATACACGAAGTTTTCGATTATCTTTTGACCTTCAACCGTGTGGCTCACTTCAGGATGAAATTGGGTGGCATATATGTTTAAGTTGTCATTTTCAAAAGAAGCTATTGGACAATTTTTAGAAGACGAAGTGACGATAAATCCTTCAGGCAATCGGCTGACGAAATCGGTATGTGACATAAAGACTTCAGTGTTTTCACTTATTCCTTTTAATAATTTGGAGTCATTTTTCTTACTGATTTCAATACGTCCATATTCTGAAACTGGTGCAGTTTCAACCATTCCGTTGAGTTCATAGGCGATCAGTTGTGCGCCGTAGCATATACCTAAAATAGGTTTTTTTAATTTAAAAATATCTTTAGAAATATGTGGTGACTCCTGCTTATATACTGAATTAGGACCACCTGTAAAAACTATTCCTAAGATATCAGCATCTTGGAGTGTTTTGATATTTGTATTATAAGGAAGCACTTCTGAATAGACATGGCATTGTCTTATCCTTCTAGCGATGAGCTCGTTGTACTGACCACCAAAATCTAAAACAACAATCTTTTGTTGACCCATGTTTCTATACCTCATCAAAATTATATACTATCGATTTGTTTCACCCACTCATTTAAATTAACAAAATATATGATTTCTTCTATTTGAGACTGATTGATAAACGCGTTTATATGTTATAATTTGTCTACATTATGACTAAAGAAGATATTATTTTATCTTTATCAGCGGTAAAAGATGAGGACATCATATTTTATAATGGCGGCCAAAAAGTCTCCTCTATTTTTAATAATTCCGCTTCAAAAATTCATATCGATGATAGCATTGAAAACAAATTAGCTATTCTTTTGTTCTCATATGTCGAACATTTGATAATTGCTAAAGCCATGGGCAAAGAAGCTTCTCATAATGCTTATAATCAATATCAAGTTCACTTTTCACAGATCATCTCAAATCTGACTGTCGAAAAAGATAAAGCTATCAAAGAAAAAGAAGATGTTTTATTGACTATCAATCATTTTTTCTTCGATAAAGAGAATATCGATTTAGCTTTACTTTTAGCAAAATTGTCGACGATGGCTGTTTTGAAATTAGCTAAAAAGAACGATGGATTAAATAGTAAAGTATTCCAAATATTCAAAAAGAATAAAGAGCAAATCTTTCATCAAGTAGTCCTATTTATTAGAGAGTTGTTCCAATCATTTTTAACTGTGGCTTCTATAGATCCTTTTTTGATCGCAAACAATATATTGGATTTAGCGAATCCTTATTTCACCTATGATAAAGGACTAGTCATCCCTGTCAATGCAGATGCTTTTTCATCAGAGCAACTTAAAGATATGTTAAAAGACATCATATTTGATTTAAATGATAAGTTTTTAGATAGAGATATCGATCATATCATTGTCATCTACTTGTTGAGAGGATATGTTGTCAGATTAAATATAAAATGAATAGATTATAAGAGTATGAAGGAAATGATGTGATGATTAATGTGATTGTTTTAGAAGATGAAGATATCGCTGCTGAAAAGCTTATATCTTGTTTAAAAAGATTTGAAAAAGATAGCAAATATTCTTTTAAGATCACCCGTTATGATAATGCGGTGAAGTTGTTAGAAGAATATAAATCTGACGCTGATATTATTTTTGTCGATATTCAATTGCCGATGATAAATGGTATGAGCGCTGCTCATATGATTAGAAAACAGGATGCTGAGGTCGTTATCGTCTTTGTCACAAATCTAGCTCAATATGCTATCGAAGGTTATGAAGTTGATGCGATGGACTTTGTGCTAAAACCAGTGTCCTACTCAACTCTTGCCTTGAAATTAGAACGTCTTTGCAAAATTGTTGAACATAAAAAAATCAAGCAAGATACTAGTAAGACTATCGTCTTTAATACTAAAAATAGTATTATGCGTATCTCGGCCGATGATATTCTTTATATCGAAGTTCATAATCATAACTTGATAATTCATTTGAAAGAAGATAAATTGACATTAAGAGGAACAATTTCAGCTATGTATGAAAAGTTGAAAGATTGTTATTTTACTTTATGCAATTCTTGTTATTTAGTTAACCTAGCTTATGTTAAATCTATTGATAACGATGAAGTTGTTCTGAATGGAACCGATGATAGACTTAAGATTTCCCAACCGAAAAGAAAAACATTTGTTCAAGAAGTAGCTAAATATTTCGGGGGAAGTATATGAACGTTAGTCAAGTCATCTCTTTTTTTACCCCATCCATTTTGGTTGTCGAAATATTATTGGCTGAGTTTTTATTTGTTAAAAGCGTACCTAAGAGACCATATTTTTGGCTGATTTTTTTATTGTGTGGATTCACTTCTATTTATATCACCATTTTTACTGAAATAGCTTACTCATCTATCATGCATAAGTGGTTCACATATGGAGATAGCATCAGCACTGATCAAATAGTGGGGACTTCTATTTTTAATCTATTCTTTTATCTACTCATATTTTTGATGACAATTTTGACTGTGTTTTTAAGTTTTAAAATCAAATTTACTCAAGCTTTGTTTTTATGTTCTGGCGGATATGCATTGCAACACATCGCTCGAAGTATCACTCGTCTATGTACTATTCCGAATTATTTTTATGAAAACCCAATCGGACCATATATGTCATTAGTAGTAGAATTTTTAATCTTTGCTGTCATCTATCTTATTTTTTATTTTTTCTTTATCAAAAAGTTTTCAAACGATATCGAAAGAAATGCTGACAACTTGAGAAAAGCCATCATGGCTTTTGTGGTGACAATCGTTTGTATAGGCATGTCCAGACTTACAATCGACATTCCTGAACAGCAGACCGTTATTTCGATTATTTCTAACTCGGTTTATGCTGTGCTCTGTTGTGGACTCATAATCTCGACGATTTTTGATATCAAGAAGAATGAGAACATGGCTTTAGAAGTGGACATGATGTCTGAGATTTTACGAAATGAGCGCAAACAGTATGAACTGAGCAAAGAGAACATCGAACTCATAAATATCAAATGCCATGACCTCAAACATCAAATCGCTTCGTTAAGACATGATGGCTCTGAAAAAAATATTCAAGAGATTGAACATGCCATCATGATTTATGATTCTGCTATTAAAACTGGAAATGATGAATTAGATGTTTTATTGACACAGAAAAAGTTGATCTGTGATTCTCATGATATTCAGTTGACATGTGTCGTCAATGGAAAATTGGTATCGTTCATGGATAACTTTGATGTGTATGCGCTTTTTGGAAATGCGATTTCTAATGCTATCGAAAGCGTGGAAAAAATCGCTGATAAAGATAAGAGATGCGTGAATGTCATCGCTAGAAAAGTCGCTGATATGTTGATAATACATGTCGAAAACTATTTCCGAGGAGATTTGGAGCTCAAGGACGGACTTCCTGTGACCTCAAAAGATACCAATTATCACGGCTTTGGCATGCTCAGCATGAAAAGAATTGCCGAAAAATATGGTGGTGAATTAACCGTTTCTTTAAAAGGAGATATCTTCAATTTAGATATCATCATCCCGTTTAAAAAAGCTGAATAATGTATTGAAGCGCTTTCAATACTTTACGACATTTGCTGAAGAATTTACGCCAAATAACTTGGCTAGTTATTTTTTCTTTATTAGGATAGCATCAGATTTGAATCGCAAAGTTTATCGAATAGAAAGGAGAAAGCGTGATGAAAATACGTACTACTTTATGGACTGTGCTCACCAGTGTTTCAGCTGTGCTTTTAACAGCTAGTGCAATCGGTTCTTATTATGCGATCAATGAAGGATCTGCAGCCATCAATATGGTATTTGGTTTCAACCCTTCAAAAGTCATAGGAACTACTGAGCGCATGCGTTATGAATCTGATTGGGCTAACCCGAATGGAGAAGGCTTCTTCAATGAAAATAAGAGAATGATTCGTGAAGCAGCTAGCGAAGGCATGACTCTTCTTTGGAATAAGGATGTCGAGGGTAAACCAGCATTACCATTAGCTGAAAATAATAAATTGAGCTGTTTGAGCCACTCTTCTGTAGACATCGTTGAATCAGGTACAGGATCAGGTCATATCGATACTGTCACTCAAGAAGGAAAAAATGCTAGAACCACTTTAAAAGAAGCATTGAATAGATATTTTCAAGTCAATGATACTCTTTGGAACTTTTATAATATCGGTGCTGGCTCCGGTCATGGGCGTGGAAAGACCAATTATAGTGAATCAGGCCCAGGTGTAATAGATGAAGTCCCTTGGTCAAAATATACTGATGAAGTGAAGAACTCTTTTGGTGAATATAATGATGCCGCTTTGATTTTCATCTCTAGAACTGGTGGTGAAAATGGTGATTTACATACCAGCCAAGATGGCGTTGCTACTGAAGATGGTGGCTATTTAGCCCTCACTCAAGAAGAAAAAGACCTCTTGCAAAATGTCACTTCTGATTCACGTTTTAAGAAAGTTGTTTTGGTCATCAATACTGGAAATCCGCTCATGATGAAGGATTTACAGCCATATATCGATAATATTGATGCAGCTATCTATATGGGAGAAGCTGGAACTTCTGGTGTCAATGCTTTAGCTGAAATCTTGATCGGTAATAAGAGTCCTTCAGGACGCTTAGCAGATACTTTAGCTTATAATCTTTTCTCACATCCTTCCACATTAAATGATGATAAATTCACCTATTCTAACATCAATGGTGCTCTTGAGAGTGAACGTTATCAAGGACACTATATGGTTTATCAAGAAGGCATTTACATCGGTTATAAATACTTCGAAACCAGATATATGGATGGAATAAGCGATCCTTCTGGAACAGGTGCTTTATCAAATGCTGGCGCCTATAATTCGACTAGCGGATGGAATTATGATCAAGAAGTCGCATTCCCATTCGGCTATGGTCTCAGTTATTCTACCTTTTCTTATAGCAATTATGATGTAAAGCTTTCTGAAGATAAACAGAGCTATGAGGTTTCTTTGACTGTAACTAATACTGGTGATGTGCCTAGCAAAGAAGTCGTCCAAGTATATCTTTCTAAACCTTATACTGATTATGATAAGGAACATGATATCGAAGTCGCAGGTGTTGAATTAGTCGGTTTTGATAAAACTGAAGAATTACAACCTAATGCCCATGAAGATTTGACCATTTCTGTACCTTTAGATTATTTCAAGACTTATGATTCCACATATAAGAATGAGGATGGGACTGAAGGACGCTATATATTAGAAGGCGGAGATTATTATCTGACAGCAGCTACTGATTCTCATATCGCGGCTAATAATGTTTTAGCTGCCCAAGGCGAAACTCCGACTGCCGAAACAGTGATGGCTGGTTCCAGAGAAGTTGAAATGGGTAAAGATTTTGCCACTAAATTAACATTATCTGAAGATAAGGAAGCATTTAAAACTTCAAGACAAACTGGCAAAGCGATTCATAATCAATTAGATAATATGGATATAAATAAGTATGAGAATAAAGGAGATAATAAAGTCACTTATTTATCAAGACAAAACTGGGAAGAAACCTATCCAGAACCAGTCGCTTTAAATTTCACTGATGGTATGAAGGATGATTTAGCTGTCACTCATGTTTCACCCAAAAATGATCCTGATAATATGCCGACATATAGTAAATTTGCCAGCGGTTCCACAAATGGAAAGCCAGATGTGAATAATGGCGATCTTGTCGCTGCTGACTTCATCGATGCACCCTTGAATGAATATTCTGAAGGATGGTCTGAGGAATGGGAAGCTAAATGGAACCAACTTTTAGACCAGATGTCTTGGACTGAGCAAGCTCAGCTTTGCGCTAATGCTTATCACCAATTGAATGCTGCTGAGAGCATCGCTTTACCTTCTTCACGCCAAGAAAATGGACCTGTCGGTATAACTAAGAGAGGTGAGTCTAATTGGCAAATTCCTAATAAAGATGTCAAAGATTGGTATTATACATGCTATCCGAGTGCTCCTGTTTTAGCTTCTACTTTCAACACTGATATCGTTGAAGAAATCGGTCAGCATATGAGCGAAGACATGTTATATCTCGGATACAATGGTATTTATGGACCTGGTGGTAACTTACATCGCTCACCATTCGGTGGCAGAAACTGGGAATATTATTCAGAAGACCCAGTCTTATCTGGCCTCATCGGTGCCGCTCAAGTCAAAGGTATTGAAAATAAAGGCAGCATCGCTTATATCAAACATTTCGCCTTCAACGATATGGAAACTTATCGTCATTATTGCGGCATTTGGTCTAATGAACAAGCTGCTAGAGAAAACTATCTCAAAGCTTTCGAAATCATTTTCACTGATGGCGAAGCTTCTGGAACTATGAATTCTTTCACTAGATGTGGTACTCAATGGTCTGGTATGTGTAAAGAATTACAGACTAACATCTTAAGAGAAGAATGGGGATGGGATGGCATCAATATCACTGACTGGGTTGAAAACAAATTTATGTCTAAGCCTGATGCTGTCTTCGCTGGCACTAACTCCTTTGATGGCAATGGTAACCCCAGCTGGTTTTCCGGCTATGAAAATGACCCTGATTTTGCTAAATGTTTAAGAGAATCTAGCAAGATTATTATTTATAATGTCGCTCATACTCATACCTTTAACGGCATCACTCGTGAATCTATTGTCGAAACTTTGACACCGCCTTGGCAAATCGCCTTATATTGTTTGATCGGCTTCTTTGCTACTACGACTGTCGGATGTGGTGCGATGTTAACGATCAGTTTGGTGATGAGATTTAAGCAAAAGAAAAACTGATAGGAGAGCGCAAAATGAGAAATAAAAATATGAATGTTATGTCTAAAGGTTTGCTTGCTTTGCTTTTACTTCCTGTTTCATTTGCTATCACTAGTTGTTCACCTTCCGATTCATCTAAAACGTATGATTCGAATAAACCTATGCTTCCTACCAATGAATATCCAGAAGATAGCTCAACCCCTGTCATTGATAACACGCCTGAAGATACTGGCGAATTAAAAGATCATATCTTTGATGCTGAGGCTGCCCAATTCAATGGTGTTTCTACTGCCAGCAATTCATCTTTAGGTGGAAAATGTATCGCTCAATCATTCTTCTTTGATCTTTCGTTTTCTGATTCGGCAATCATCAGAAATGTCACCAATACTAACAATAAATACATTTTTGAATTCGATTCTGATAAGGCTTATAAGTGCAAATTAGAAGTAGCAGTCGCATCTGCTTATTCTGGAACTGCTTGGACTGAAAGAAATCTTTCAGCGATGTATGATATCACTATCAATGATAATCCTGTTGATGCTGATGTCGTCGTTCCAGCTGCCACAGAAGATCAAGTGAAAGGTGGCAACAACTATACTTGCATTCAAAATGTTGAAGTTCCTCTCACTATTAAAGAAGGACATAACTTATTAGTCATGAGTGTTTTGTCTGGCGTCTGTAACCTTGATTATATCAACATCAAGACTTCTGCTAATATCACTGGGTTCACACCGAACTGGTGGGAAGATGATACAGTGGTCACTATTGATTTACCAACAGTATCTGAAGCCGGGACTATCAATCTCGCTTGCACTGAACATTCAAAGAGTAATACTTTTACTCTTCCAGCTTTAGTAGAAGAGAGCGGTTATGATGTTAGCGAAGATAAATCAGAATTCTCTTTTACCTTTAATGGTGAAGAATACATTATGAAAACTGATGGCACTTATTCTTTCCCAGAGGGAACTCTTGTCGCAGAAGAACCAGAGCCTGAAGAACCAGATGATGAAGTTCAAGATCCCGATGCTGCACCTTTACCTGAAGTCATGATTAACGGCAAGGATTTCTTTGAGCCAAGCAATTGGACAAAGTTTGCTGCTGGTGATGACAAAGGTGAGCAACCAGTTGAGATGAATAGCGCTCTAAAATTTAAGAATCCAGCTAGATTTGATTTCTTCTATGTCAAAGGTAAGAGTAAAAATGTTCATTTAGGCGATAAAGGTTCAACTCTCAATGATCAAGAAGTTTATAACAAATCATATTCATGGACTTTGAATATGTCATCCAAAAAAGCTTTTGATATGATTTTATTCGGAACTGCTAATCTTCCAGCAGCTTATAGTCAAAACGGGGCGGCCGGTGTTTACTTAACCTTTGAAGAAGACAAAATTTCTTTGAAAAATGCCTTCTATGGAGCTGAGAATTCTGAAGTCTTATTCGAGGCACCGGTTGAATTGAAATTGGATGGTGAAACAAAATATGATGTTAAAATAACTGTCAACCGTGTGGATGCTAATAATCTTCAGTTCTCTTTAACAATTGATGATAAGGCTATTGAATTCACTCAAAAAGCGACACCAAAATTGGTGAGTTACAAAGATGGTTTCATCAATCTTAATTTTTCAACAGGTACTTATGGCCAACGTATTGCATTTGTTCCTCAAACAAATGCGATTGTGAGAATCTATAATCTCACTTTACCAGAAAATATTGGATTTTAGTCGTTTCTTATTTGGATAGTATTGAGCTAGCTATATAGCTAGCTCTTTTATTTTAATTGTAATAAAGGAATAGTTATAAGAAACACTATGCTACATATTTAAAAAGTTGTTTATAATTTCATATATAATTCCTAGTCTTTTAAAAATAGATAGAATTATTTAGAAGTGTCTTTTCAGTGATTTTAAATTAATTGTAAAGAATTTTTTTGTATATTTATATATTAGATATTATAATTATTTACTAGGAACACTTATCAACACAAATGAAAAAGCTTTATGTAAAAAAAGGTATCGAAATATTAGCTTTCTTTATTTTTTTCATCATATTTCAAATCATCCAATTCACTAAAATGTTTGATTTTCCTTTTGCGCAATACTTTTTTTTAGATTGTTTTTTGATTTTAATCATCGCTTCAGTCATTTTTATAGTGAGAAATACACTTTTCGATCAGATATATCTTTCGATAGTCATGTTTGCCATCGCTTTATTTTGTGCTGCAAATGGTATCTTTTATTCTAATTTTGGAGATGTCTTTTCGCTTTATAATCTAGGGCTGCTCAATCAAGGCGTTCAAGTCGCTGCTAATCCTTCATTTTTTGATTTCGGTTTTTTGTCAATAGTTATTTTGACATATGCTTTCTTTGTAGCTTTTTTGGTTCTTTTCAATAGATTTTATAAAATAACTGATTTTAAATCTTTGTTTAAAACCTCTCCTCTAAGAAAAGAAACTTCTAAATTTGAAATTAAAAGAAGATATTTTTCATTTTTATCGAGTGTGATTGTTTTAGTCGGTAGCTTCTCTATTTCGGATAAGTTATTATGTGATAATCGTGTTGTTATCACTATGCAAAAAGGTGCTAATTTTAAGAAATATGGAACTCTTACTTATTATTTGAAAGAATTGAATTATCTTTTAAATGGTTCAAATAATATCGATGAGTCTGATATGTTAGAGTATTTTATGCAAACTAGTGAAGTCGATACTAAATATACAGGTCTTTTAAAAGACATGAATGTTTTTGTGATCATGGTCGAAACTGGGGATTCACTTATGCTTAATCCAGCATTGACACCTAACATCTATTCTTTGACAGAAAAGGGCCTTTATTGCAGCAATAACCATTCAAAAAATAAAACTAATATTTCAGAATTTATAGGTATAACTGGCAGTGCTCCTAGCATGGGCATCCAAGCGGATAAATATGAATATTATCTCCCTTATTCTTTGCCGAATATGATGGGGGATGAATATACAAAAATGTATTTTCATGATGTCGGTAAAGTCGGATTGAATGATAGGGATATTTATTCTAGACATATATTGATGCCTAAATTAAATTTTGATCGCTCTTACTTCCATGAAGACTTATATCCGGTAGATACACCTATTTGGGGATGGCAAGGCGATTATTCGCTAGATTCTAATACGTTAGATACTGTATCAGATATCGTTCTAGAACAAGATGAGCCGTTTTTTGCTTTTTATACTTCTCTGACTATGCATGGTCCCTATGATCATCCGATGAATGAAGACCTTTTATATGCATTATATGGTAGCCGTTTAGAGCAAGCTAAAGAAGATGGGACTTACATCAATCCATTAGCTGGCACTGAAAATGAAGAATGCATTGATAATTATATGCTTGCATCAATGGATTTTGATAAAGCTCTCGGAGATTTATTTGCAAAATTTGAAGAAGCTGGTAAACTTGACGATACTCTTTTTGTTATTTATGGTGATCATGACATCTATTATCCTGGCGCTGATGGGGTGGGACTCAACCTCACTTTAGCAGGTGTTGATAATATCGTCTATTGCCCATTTGATACTACGCTATTCTTCTATAATCAAAAGCTGACACACTTATTTAGACATAATAACGGCACTAATGAGTATTCACAATTTACATCTCCCTATAATATTGTTCCGACTATTCTCGATTTATTAGGTATCGAGTACAATCCTAAATTTTATATGGGTTCTTCGCTTTTTTCTGAAGAGATGTATAATCAGCAAGTTTTTTATTCATCAGAGCTATCAGCAATTTTCAATGACTGGTATTATAGCACCGATGGAAGTATGATAAATTATGTCTTTGACGAAAATGCTAAACAAAAAGTGGATTTTCTAAATGCTGTAAGTAAAGCATTAGAAAAGCAAAACTATTTAGAGAAGATATTGACAAGCGATTATTTTTCAACACATAATTTTGCTGCATATAATCCTAATTTGTTACCAAATTAAAATCACCTGTACTCGCAGGTGATTTTTAATTGAATAAAGGTGATAAATCAGTTATCTTTTTCGTTTGCTTCTAAATTCTCTTTTCCGATTGATAACATGAGCTTAATGCGATTCTCTTGGTTGACTTTAGGAGCACCTGGATCATAATCGACAGCCACGATATTCGCTTGTGGAAATACTTCTCTAACACGTCTGATCATTCCTTTTCCAGAGATATGATTCGGTAAGCAGCCAAATGGTTGCGTACAGACGATATTCGGATAACCGGATTCTGCTAGTTCTAACATTTCACCTGTCAATAACCAGCCTTCTCCCATCTTGTTTCCATAGCCATTGATATCTTTGACTAATTCTTTCACGTGTTGATAACTCGATGGCACTTGGAAAGAGGAATTGTTCTTGATTGCTAAAGAAAAGAGAGTTTGAATTTTAGTGCAGTAATCAAATAATTTTTGGCAGACGAATTGTTTCAATTTATGACCACCATATAATTTGCAGTCATCGATACGATTATCGATTTTGAATAAGATGAAGTTAAGCATACCAGGCAAGTTGACTTCGCAGTCTTGTTCCCGCAAGAATTGCTCGAGATTGTTATTGCCTAGCGCCGCATATTTGACATAGATTTCACCGACGATACCGACCTTAACACGCTTTTTGTTATCGCGCGAAATAGAATCGAAATCTGCTGCTATTTTGTTTAAGTTGTCTTTGACAATTTTTAATTTATATCCGCCTGAGTTTAATAATTCATCTGATAGTTTATCAGTCCATTCGATAACTTTTTTCTCAGTCTCACCTCTATTGATTTCATATGGCTCTGCTTGGTTTTTTAAACACATGAGCATATCACCATAAATGACTGCAGCTAACGCTTTTCTGATCATGGTCAAAGTTATTTTTAAGCCGGGGTTTTTTTCTAAGCCAGAAATGTTTAAAGAGATGACAGGCACGAATTCTAAACCTGCTCTCTTCAAACCTTTTCTCAGAAGGGATATGTAATTGGAGGCACGACATCCACCACCAGTTTGAGTGATCATCAATGCGACTTTATGAACATCATATTTTCCACTTAAGAGAGCGTGGATGAGTTGACCACAGCTCAAAATCGCTGGATAACACATATCATTTTGAATATACTTTAAACCTGTTTGAGCGATATCGGGAGTGGAGTCGGTGAGAAGCTCAGCTTTATAACCATAATAATTGAACACCCTTTGCAAGATTCGGAAATGAATAGGGGCCATCATCGGAAACAGGATAGTATAATCTTTCTTCATCTCTTTGGTGAAGAGAATGCGACCGTTTTTAGCACGTTTTAATTTGGTTTCACTCATGATCTTTTCTCCTCTTTAAAGCTTCTAATAGTGATCTGATACGGATTTTAACTGCGCCGAGATTAGTGATTTCATCTATTTTAATCTGGGTATAGATTTTATTATTCCTTTCCAAGATGTCTCTGACTTCATCTGAGGTGATCGCATCGACACCGCAACCGAAAGAGACGAGTTGTAAAAGTTCCATATCTTTTTGGTCTTTGACGTATTCTGCCGCTTTATATAGTCTTGAATGGTAAGTCCATTGGTTTAAGACATGGCTCGGGCTCGGATTGCTCTCAAGCTTAGATATGATATCTTCACTGACTACAGAGCAATTATATTCTAATATCAATTTATGAATATCATGATTGATGAGAGGATCAACATGATATGGTCTTCCAGATAGCACGATAATCGTTTTTTTGTCCTTGCGACTCTTATCGATGATGTCTAATCCTTTACGTTCAATAATATTTAAGTATTTATGATATTCGTCATAAGCGATATTGCTAGCCCTTTTGATTTCGCTCAAAGAAATATCTGGATAATATTCGACAAGATATTCATATATTTTTTCAGAAAAATACGGCCTTTCAGACAAATTGACATATGGTTTCAAGTACTTGACTTCAGGATTTCTCAAGACGCGCATATTGGCTTGGATGACTTCAGAATAATAGGCGACGACTGGACAATTATAGTGGTTATCGGTATGTTTTTCCTCGATGTTATAAGACATGCAAGGATAAAAAATAGTGTTGACACCTTTATCTAAAAGATTGATGATGTGACCATGCAATAGCTTTGCTGGATAGCAAACAGTATCAGATGGAATCGTCATTTGACCTAAACGATACATTTTGCTTGATGAATGGTCAGAGAGGACGACTTGAAAACCTAAAGCATTAAAGAAAGCCGACCAAAAAGGAGTTAGTTCATAAAAGTTTAAACCGAGCGGTAAACCGATTTTACCTCTTTTATAAGATTTTTTAGAATTTTCGTAATTATAGCTTCTCAGCAATCGATATTTAAAATCATAAAGATCTAGAGAAAGATCAGTCGCTTTTTTAGTGACAGGTTTTTCACATCTATTTCCACCGATGAAGACACGATTATCATCGAAAATAGAGATGGTCAAACGACAATGATTGTTGCATCCTTGACATAATGAAGAGACCACTTTGCGGTGAAAAGTTTTCAGCTGTTCTCTTGTGATGATTTTAGAGTGATCTAAATGCAAATTCTTCGCGTCTAAAGCGGCGCCATAAGCACCCATCAGTCCAGCGATATTACTTCTGATGACGTCAATACCTAATTCTTGTTCAAAGGCTCTTAAGACAGCATCGTTCAAAAAGGTTCCGCCTTGAACGACAACTTTTTTGCCAAGCTCTTCTTTAGAACCGCAGCGAATGACTTTATATAAAGCATTTTTTACAACTGACACAGCTAATCCAGCAGAGATATCGTTGACACTAGCACCATCTTTTTGTGCTTGTTTGACAGATGAATTCATAAATACCGTGCAGCGTGAACCCAGATTGACTGGTCTTTTTGCAAATAGAGCTAGTTTACTGAAATCTTCGATAGAATAACCTAAAGACGAAGCAAAAGTCTGTAGGAAAGAACCGCATCCAGATGAACAAGCTTCATTTAAAAACAGATCATCAATCACTCCATTGCGAATGCGGAAACATTTGATATCTTGACCGCCGATATCGATGACGAATTCGACGTCTTTTAAGAAATGCTTAGCGGCATCAAAATGAGCCATAGTTTCGACGATACCATTATCGAAAGAAAAAGCATTTTTAGCTAAATCTTCACCATAACCTGTAGAAGTGGCGCCGGCAATATAGGCTTTTTCACTCATTCTAGAATAGATCGTTTCAAGCATTTGCTTGAGCAAAGCGATAGGATCGCCTTGATTGGAGACATAATCTGAATATCTTATGTTGTCATCTTTGTCGATCAAAACGATTTTTAGAGTGGTTGAGCCCGAATCAACACCGAGATATAGCGGACCTTCATATTCTTCTAATGGCAAAGTCGGGACATGGTCTCGATTGTGTCTTTCTTTAAAGTTTTCATATTCTTTCTCGTCCTTGAACAAAGGCGGTAAATAAGCAAAATTATCTGAATTAGTATAATTTTTGACCTTGTCCATAATAGAAGAGATGACGATTTCATCATCTTTTTTAGCGAGATAGCTCGCACCCATCGCTACAAAATATAGAGAATTATCAGGTAAGACACCAGTCACTCTGAGAGAATCATCAAAAGCTTTACGTAATTCAGACATAAAAGATAAAGGACCACCTAAATACATCACATTACCTCTTATTTCTCTGCCCTGCGCTAAGCCAGCGATAGTTTGATTGACAACAGCATAAAATATGGATTCAGCGATATCTTCTTTTCTGGCGCCTTGATTTAAAAGAGGTTGGATATCACTTTTAGCAAAGACACCACAGCGTGACGCGATGGTATAGATGCGTTCATGGTTTTTGGCTAAAGCATCGATGTCTTCAATTTTGACATTTAATAATGAAGCCATCTGATCGATAAAAGCGCCAGTGCCTCCTGCACAAGTGCCGTTCATTCTCACTTCGACACCATCAGTTAAAAAGAGAATCTTAGCGTCTTCACCACCTAATTCTATGATGCAATCGGTATTGGGATATGTGTTTTTAGTCGCCTCGCGGGTAGCATAAACCTCTTGATAAAATGGAAAATGACAGCTTTCTGCTATGCCCATACCAGCCGAACCTGAAAAAGCTAAATGGACTTTATCCATCCCCTTTAATGGACCGGATTGCAGAGCATTGAGGACTTCTTGAAGTTTTTCAGCTATACGAGAAAAATGACGTTCATATGATTTATAGATGACTTTATCATCATCTAAAACAATCGCCTTAATAGTTGTTGAACCGATATCGATACCGACAGAAATCATTTTTGTTCTCCCTTTTCTTGATCGTTTGGACTTTGCAAATCGTTATCTTTTACTTCAGCAGATAAATCAATAACAACACCTGTAGGTTCTTCATGATTATCTTCTGGCGAGCTAGTAGAAGAATCATTGTCTTTTTGTGTGAAAATCGGATTTTCTTTTGAAGGTTGTTCGGAGAAAGGAGAGTTGAAAGGATGGACATCTCTATAAGTATCAGCCGGAACAAAACATCCGCGGCTAGCAGATTCTTCGCCGTGAACATAGTGCGGATTACAATATGTTTGATAAATAGAAGCGCGCATGTTTAGAGGCATTCTTTCTAGGACAAGATTTTGATTTTCTTCTAAATATGCGTAGTCGTTTAAAAGACAAAAATAGTTGATGAAAAAACCGATAAATAGAGATATGGTAGGAGCTAAGAAAATGATTATTTCCATGACGAAAATATTGTCAGTTCTCACATACACAAAAGCATATAGCAGCAAGCCATAGACAGCGGTATAGATTAAATAAAAAGGCCAATTACTTAAGAATGAATTTTTTAATCTATCTAAATTGATGAGAGCACCGAAGCTAGTTCTAGCTAAATTTCTCGCTTGCGAAGCAGAGATGTTTTTATCTATATCTGGCAAAACTATGGTTGCTAAATAATGGTTATTCAAATTATTATTTATGGCATAAAAGATAACATATAAAGAAGGAATAAAACCGATGATACCACAGAAAATAGTGATTGGTGGCACAAGGAAAACAATATTATCTTGCAAAAGATTTACGGCTTCGTCAATCTGTTCTTGATTCATGAGGGCAACTGCGTCTTTCCAAACTGTAGAAGCATCTGGAAAACAATTGATGAGTGGTTCTAGAGTGACTGAGAAAATTAGATAAAAGAGTAAGATAAAAGCCACAGCAGAAAAAATCGTCATGATAACGCCGAAGATTCCACCTTTAGATGCGGTAAAAAAGTCTTTATAACCATCAGCGTATGAAAAATCAGGTTTACCGATTCCAGATATGTTATAACGCAGTCTTTTATCGACGGTATAAAACATCGGTAAAATGAAATATATTAAAAACAGAGATAGAGAAAAAGTCACAAGCGCAGTCAAAATTATTATTGCTAGACAAAGAAGTGGAGGTATCAAAAGTAATAGATTGAAAAATAGATTTTTTCCTAAAGCTCTTTTTTTCCTTTCTTTTAAACGTTGTGTATAGTTAGCGTCCTTCATTCGATCACCTGTATCACTTTCATCAATTGTACTATTATATCAAAATTGAACTTCTTAACTGATAAATAATAATAGATACTATAATATAAAAATTATTATAAGGTTGGAGTAAATCCACTGGTTTTGATAGCCTCTAAAGCTTTTTCTTTATCGGCATCATCACTGATTTTGACTTGTTTGTTCTCCAAATCAACTTCAGCGTTGATATGTTTTCTTTTCAATGCTTTTTCAATCGTCATTTTGCAGTGGCTGCAATGCATGTCTTTAACGTTAATAATTGTCATAAATGTTTATCCTCCTTAATAGGCTTATAGAAACGTAACCTCAAGCTGTTGATCGTCAATGTCAGATTAGAAATTATCATTAAGGCAGCGCATAAAGCTGGTTGAATGATGCCCATGACAGCTAATGGTATCATGGTTATATTATATAAGATAGCCCAGATAAAGTTTTCAATGATATTGATATAAGTTTTTTTAGAAATTTTTAGAGCGTAATATAAGACATATAATTCAGGTTTCATCAATAAAGCATCTGCGCTTGAACAGGCTACTTCACTAGCTTTATATGAGGCAAATGATAAGTCGCTCTCCTTTAGTGCCAGAGTGTCATTGATGCCATCACCGACATAGCAAATCACGCCATTTTCTTTTCTGATCGTTCTCAATATATCGGCTTTTTTACTTGGATCAGCTTCATAATATACTTGTGATATCGGTATGCTTAATTCGTTTGCGATTTTGTAGGCATAATCTTTTCGATCACCGGTTAGCATATAACACTTAATACCTTCTTCTTGAAGTTTACTAACCGTTTTTTTGGCATCCGGAACTAGTTCATCTTCAAAAGAGAAAACTGCTAAAACTTTTTTATCATCACTGAAGAAGACAAGAGAAGAAGCCGAGTGATTTTTGATAAATTCGTTGATCTGATCCGACATTTCTTTATCTTGAATCGTTTTTTGACTCCCTAAAAAATAATCATTATACCTGATACCTATACTTGGTATTTCTTCGACTTCGATATCGTTCAAGCTTTTATATTCTGATAGATTTTCAACTAAAGCTATCGCTAAAGGATGCAAGGATTTTTGTTCCATACTTTTGATGATCGAAGCGTATTCTTCAGGACAAATTTTAGCTTCGACTCGTAATTTTCCTAAAGAAAGTGTCCCAGTTTTATCAAACACGACAGCTTTTATGCTTTTGATCTTCTCAAAAGTGTCGCCGGATTTGAAAAGGGCCCCATATTTTAAAGCCAAATCATATCCTGATAAGCTAGCGATAGGAACGGCTAATCCAAAGGCACATGGACAACTCACTGATAGAACTGAAACTGCTCTCACAATAGCCTCTTCATAGCTCAAGTGCATACCATATGCGCAGATAAAGAAAGAGATGAGAGCTAATAAAACAATAGCTGGTGTAAATATAGAGGCGATGATATCTGATAATCGACTTAATTTTCCTTTTTGATGGTCAAGAGCATAGCTTTCGTTGATGATTGAAGAATATAAAGAATCTAATGCTATTTTATTCGCCCTCATCACAACAGGACCTTTTAATAGCATAGTAGATCCCATGACTTTGCTATCTTTTGTGATCACTCGAGGACGACTCTCACCATTTAATGAACTTTCGTCAACTGATCCTTTACCAGAAATGATGATGCCATCGACTGGAATTTGCTCACCCGCTAAAACTAATAATTCATCATCTACTTCGATTTCATCTACATCTAATTTGTTATCTGGATCGTCATTTAGTCTGGCAAATCTCGGTGGCTCTAACACCGCTTTTTTGTAGTTTTTATCTGCCTTCAATTTGATAGAATCGATGATCTTATGCCCAAAGGTGATAATGCTTAATATCATGATTGTGGCATCAAAATATCCCATTTGATAGTTTTGACTAGACATGTAATGAATGTCCGTGAAATCTATCCCATTTTGGATATTTGTAATAAAGATGTATAGAGATAGTGCATATGATACTATTGAAGAAAATGCTATAAGAAAGTCCATTCCAATATTTTTATAGCGGATGCCTTTTATAGCACGAATGAGAAATGGGGTTCCCAATATGACTAAAGCGATACTCGCTTCGACCAGAAAAGTTATATCGTTACCGAGAAAGAAGAAAAAGGAGTTATGAACACCTAAATGATGAATCATGCCTAGCAAGCATAAAACTAAAAGGATAAGAGAGGTCGGTAAAAGAAGTAGACTAAAATCAAAATGCTTCTTTTCATCGATGATCAATTCGTATCCAGCTCTTTTGACTAGTCTTTTTAAATAATCTAAACTTATTTTTGTTTCATCATAAGTGAAAGTAACAGTGTTATTAGAAAGATTTACATTTGATAACACGCCGGCATGACTCAGCGCATTTTCAACAGCTTTAGAACAGTGAGAACAATACATTCCCTTGACAGCTAGAGTGACTTTTTTCATTTCTGCCTCTTTTTCTTGCTTCTTATGTCCTCCTTGATATCATCGGAACGCTTTTTGATATTGTTGACTAAAGCTTCAGTCAAAGCATCGGGTATGAGTGGCACATTATCTTGCTCAATCACTTTTATTTCTTTAGCTAAATTTTTATATGGGATGAAGACGGAAGAAAATTGGTTTTTCTTTAAGTTATCAGAAACTATTAGAGAGTTGTTATAACAGACTACCGAAACAAAACAACTCGGCTCCTCATCTTCATTAGGATTGTGAACTAAGCGCTCAAGTTTCTTCACATTTATTTCATTAGCTAAAACAGGGTTGATGATTTTTTTGACTTTATTATGGTAGTTTTTGAGGAAAAGATAATTATCGTTTAAATTGCCATATAGTCCACCATACGCATAAAAATCAAGAAAGACATAGACATATTTTTTGGTGAGGAGAATGTGATCAAAATGTGTCGGCTTTAAATCCTCATCACTTTGTGAGAGATATAAATCGATATCGTTAATCAGCAATTCATCATTCTCTTCCGCGTAATAGTGTAAAACTTTATAAATTTTTTTTCGATAAAAATGCTTTTCCAATGTTCTCTTTATTTCAGGGTATAATAAAGCGAATAAAAGGATAAAAAATATTAAGACGATAAAAATAATGACAATAATAGTAGTGATCATTCTTTGATACAATCTAAGGCTACTTTCATCATGTTGGTGAATGATTTCACCCGTTCTTCACTGGTTGTTTCTTGGTGAGTTATCATCGAATCAGAGATGGTGACGATAGCTAAAGCTTCTTTATGAGCTTCTAAAGCAGTGCAATATAGTCCATAGGCTTCCATCTCACAGCAAGTGATGCCCATTTTAGCCCAACGAGACCAAACGGATTCAGGATCATTGTAAAAATTATCAGAAGAAAACACTTGTCCAACACGATATTTGAATTGATGCTTCCTAGCTGAATTGACAGCTGCTTCTAAGGCGTCGAAGCTTGCAGTCGCACTCAATGTTCCTTTTGGTAGATTATATTGACTTGCCCAATTTGAATTAGTCGACGCGCCATTAGCTATGACGATGTCAAAGAGATTTAAGTCTGGCTGAATAGCACCAGCAGTTCCTACACGAATGATTCTATCTACATCATAGTGATGATAGAGTTCATAAGAATAAATACCGATGGATGGAATTCCCATACCAGAGCCCATGACAGAAACTCTTTTTCCATTATAGTAGCCAGTAAAACCGAGCATATTCCTAACGCTGTTAAATTGTTTGACATCAGTCAAAAAATTATCAGCGATAAATTTGGCTCTCAATGGATCACCCGGCATCAATACTGTTTTAGCGATTTCTCCAGCTTTTGCTTCATTATGTGGTGTTGACATTTTGCACCTCCTAAATTTATTAATAATTTTATCATAATTTCTAAACTGATGACGTCCAAAAATAAAAAAGACCACAACAATCGATGCGAGTTCTTTTTGATTGTTATAGTCTATAAATCAGTCTGCTATTTGATTTCTAAATATTTTTTCAAATTCATCCTCTTTGATATTGTCGATCAGTCCGCCATGTGTGATTGAGATGCGACCAGTTTCTTCAGAGACAACGATTGTTATCGCATCGGTGATCTCTGATATTCCTAAAGCGGCGCGGTGTCTAGCACCGAATTTACCAACGATTTCTTTAGTTGATGGCGGATAATAAACAGCAGCAGCGACTATCAAATCATCTTTGATGACAATCGCCCCATCATGTAGTCTTGTTCCTTCGTAAAAAATAGTCTCGATAATCTCTGGAGTCACAGGGCAATTGATCGTAGTGCCATTTTTTATAAAATCGTTCAAAGGAGTGCTTCTTTCAAATGTTATCAAAGCGCCAACCTTATTTGCACTAAGCCAATTGACAGCTGTGATAATATTTTGAATGACCTTTTCTTTATCATATGTTTTGACTTGCTTAATCTTCCCTTTCTTAAGAGGTATTGCAACATAAGAACGGATGATTCCTGAGTTGATAAACATGAAAACAATCGTTCCGCCAATGATGATTATCGCTGCTAAGAAAGAGAGCATAGATAGATCAAATATCATCGAGATAATAAAGATTAAATCGAAAATAATGTAAAAAAGAGTCGTTGCTATTCTTCGAATTTTATATGCGCTAAAAGCAGTTATCAGCACTAGAAATAAAATTGATACAGCAAAATCGATGACATAAGTTGGAGTGTTGAAATTGTGGATGATATTTTCGATTGTTGAGCTTGTTGTATCAGCTTCTGTCAAAACAGTTGTAAAAAACATTTGATAATTTCCTAGCACTAAAAGTATAAGCTAAAATGCGAGATAAAAGAAGAAAAATAATTATTTTATTTTTAAAAAGTTGCTTTTATTTCTTGCGCGACTTTTTCTAGTTCAGAAGCTGTTTTTTCATCAACACTAGAAGTTATAGTCACCTCTGTAGAAGTGTAGTTAAACTTGGCTTTACAAAGTTTATTTTTGATGAGATTGTTAGCCTGTGGTGCCCAAGTACCATTCTGAATTAAAGTAAGCGTTCTATTTTGTAAATTCATGCGTAAGAAATCGTCGATAAAAATATCGATTGCAGGATATATGGTATTGTTGTAAGTCGGGGTCACTAAGACGATATTTGATACTTTAAAACTTTCAGCCACTAAAACTGAAGGGGTAGTTTTGGAAGCATCATAAACACGAATATTATCAACACCGATTTCAGAAAGTTTATTTGCGAGGATGAAAGCAGCATTTTCAGTATTGCCATACATCGATCCATAAACGATTATGACACCTTTTGTCTCAGGAGTATAAGTTGACCAGTGTTGATATTTGTCTAAGATGTATTGGAGATCTTTTCGGAATACTGGTCCATGTAATGGCAGAATCATTTTTATATCTAACCCAGCTAACTTTTTGAAGGCCATTTGAACTTGTAATCCATATTTGCCGACGATATTTGTATAATATCTTCTCGCCTCATCTAAAAAATCACGATCAAAATCTACTTGATCAGCGTATAGGTTGCCATCTAAGGCTTTAAATGTCCCGAAAGCATCCGCTGAGAAAAGCAAGCCATAATTGATATCAAAAGACATCATCACTTCTGGCCAATGAACCATAGGAGTAAAGGCGAATTTTAAAACATGTGTCCCTAAATCGAGAGTATCACCTTCTTTGACTACTAATGTTTGTCCTTCTAGGTTTAAATCAGGATAAAATTGCTTGATAAAAGCAAAAGTTTTACTATTTCCAACAACTATTGTTTCTGGATGGCGCAAAAGAATCTCTTCGATGTTTGCACAATGATCTGGTTCCATGTGCTGAATGACTAAATAATCCAGTCTTCTTCCGTTTAGAACATGCTGGACGTTTTCCAAAAACTGACGCGAGACTGAAGTATCAACAGTATCCATCAAACATGTTTTTTTATCTGTGAATAAGTAAGAGTTATAAGAGACACCATCTTGGATTGGGAAAAGATTTTCAAATCTTTCAAGTCTTTTATCACTAGCTCCTACATAGAATAAATCATCAAGTATTTTACGTGTACAATACATTTTTAATCACCTCATCAAATATTATAAATTGTCAATCGAATAAAAAGTAAAATTAAGCTTGGTATCGAATTTCTGTCACTCTAAAGCTAGAAGTGAATGCTTCACCGCAATTGAAGCCATCATCGTTGAATTGCGACTTATAAGTGTCTAAAGTGAATTCATCTTCAGTTTTGAAAAGGATATTCGGATTGCGTTCAATGCTATAGTTTTGGCTAAGATAAGTATTGTCTTGAGTGATCCATCTGATCTCGTCGAAGCGATTTGCACTTTCAGAAATACCAGCATAATATGATTCACCATAACCATATGCGCTACCTTCATTAGTCTCAGTATTTGAAATAATAGCGTTGCGATTTCCGCTTGTATCGGCTATTCCATCATCAGGATTTTGGTAGAAAGACCATCTGCCATTTTCGACATGAGCTAAGCGATTATCTACGTGATAGACCCTTAATCCATAGTCTTTAATGGTTTGGACATTATAATAATCATAATCTAATTCGTTGAGATCATCAGGAACATAGAATTCTAATAAAAGGTATTCATCGAAAGGATTAAAGATGTATTTTCCTGCGCTATTCTTTTGATACGTTTTACCATCATATGGGATGACAATTATCGCATTTTCATGTAATGAAGATGGGATGGTTATTTCACAATCACCATAAGCTATATATGGTTTAGTCCATCCTAACATCATTTTTGAATATCCGTTATGATCACCAACATTATTATCCATCATGTCGATTCTTCCGAGAGGTCCATAATGGCTATAGGCATAAGAATAATAATCATTTAGACCTAGCATGTGCCCAGTTTCATGGATTACAACATGCGCGTCTTCATTAGCAAAATCATCACTACTTGTGGTTAAGAAATCAAAGCCACACCAACCATAATTGTTGACCTTAGGATTTTCGACATCTCCTTCTGCCATCGTTGTTGATGAAAATGCCCAGTATGCTGAATAATCATTGCTCATAGGCCCGATATAGACTAACCACATAGCATCGATGAGACCATCTTTATCGGAATCATAATCTTGTAGATTGAGATTATAAATGTCTTTAGCCCATTCTGCACAATCTTGAGCTAGCAGTGCGACTTGATAGTCTTTGATATCACTTTTGTCGAATAAAGATGACTCATCACTAGCAAAATAATAATCAGTGATAGTTCCAGTGATATCGAGTTTGCCATTACTGGATTTGTAATAATATGAATGCAAAGACTCAAATTTCATATCGCCAGAATCACCAAAAAAGACTTTTTTGATGATGTCCCAATTGGCATCTGTCGCCATCGATTCATAGCCAGGAACAATCACAGGAACGACTAGAAGAGGTGTTTGTTGTGTTCCAGTCTTTGAATAACTAGGAGCATATTTCCAGTTATCATAGCTATGTTGAGAATAGTCGTAAAATGTAGAACCTAATTCTACTTCATCTGGCGAATAATAACCTTTATCGTCAGCGCTGCTTTCTTGGAAACCATCGATTGAGACGGTTAAGGAATTATCATCTTCAACTAAATGGATGGTATCGTCTTCATAGATGGTCGGTCCTTCCACCGTTTGTCTAAGCACAAAGACACCGAAAGTGGTGCTCAGTTCATCGCCGTCATAAGCAGTGGTTGTGATAGTGACCGGCACACGACCATTTTCTAGTGGTAACTGGTAACCATCAGCTGTTTCGGAATCGATGGTTAAATCATAATCTGTCAAAGCACTGCTGACCTTTTTTTGACCATCATTAATCGTTCTAAAAGTGGTTACAAGATTTAAGCTTAAACCTTCAGATGAGAAGGTATCACCTGGTTGATAGTGTGTCTCAGGTAAAGAAACTATTTCTATCTCTTGTCTGACACCGCTGACATTTTCTACTTTGACTGCAAAATATGCGCTATCATATCCTTCTTTGTTGATAGATAAGACGATTTCAGAACCAGTCTCTTTAAAGACCGTGTTTTCATCAATGATTTCACCACTATCTCTAAAAGTGATATTGTAATCAGTTGTTTCTTCACTCTTGACCAGCGAATCTCCTCGATATTCGCTAGCATTGACGATTAATCCAGAAGAGTCAAATAATTCATAACGATAATATTCGACTCTGGTCGGCATCGTCACTATCTCTAATCTTTTATCTGTGCTTTGATCACAAGAAGTAAGCGATATTGCAGGTAAAGCAAATAGTAATGTGCTTAAAGCGATAAAGTTTTTTCTCATATGTGAACACCTCAAAAACAATTATGTAATTATAAAGATATGTTTATTATAAATAAAGTTGTTTATAACATTTATATTTTTGATTATTTTGCCTTAATTCATATCGACTTGATACAAAACGAAATTTTTTATATGTTATCTATTTCGGATTTTCACTTTTTATCACTCGTTTATTTTCAAGAAATCACATATCTCTTGTGGAATATCATTAAAATCATTCAACCTATATTTGATACCAGGCAAATCAAAATTTTTGTTTTTTCGATCGCTTATGGAAATGACGTATTTAGCTTTGCTTGTGATAGCGCTTTGAAGACCAGAAAGAGAGTCTTCAAAAATGATTGCTTCTTCAGGTGTTATGTTTAAAGCTTTAAAAGCTCTTTGATAGATTAATGGATCTGGTTTACCTCTATCTAATGTCCCATCATCATATATGATGTTTTCTTTTTTAAAAAAGCGCAAAAGATCAAATGTTTTAATATACCAGTCAACATTTGGCTTCATGCTCGCAGTCGCTATCGCTAGCTTAACGTTATGCTTTTTTAAAATGGTTAAAAATGCTTCTAGTCCAGGCGATAGATGCAAGTGTTGCGTGTCTCTTTCACAGAGTTTTTGATAGAGCAGTTCTTTTTCTTTAGCGAGTTGAAACACTTCAGCTTTGGTGAAGCTTCTTCTAGCTAAAAAACTTAATATTTCTGCATTATTATGACCATGTATATGTTCATCGAAATCTTCATCAGTCAAAGTGACTCGGAACTTCAATTCAGCAAATTCTTTCCAAGAGACCACATGTTTATCATCATCAAAGAACATAGTCCCATTAAAATCAAAAATAACACCTGGCATATCACTCTCCTAAAAATAAGAAAACAGCGCTATTATTTTACTAAACTGGAATGAGATATTTAGAAGAATTGAACTAATTATCATTTTTAAAAATTTTAGGAAAGCATTTATCGTAGGTCTTTTTTAAATCATCTAAGGAGATGTGAGTATAAATCGCCGTTGTAGAAATGGATGAATGTCCTAGTAGTTCTTGTAACATTCTTAAATCCATACCGCTATTTAATAGATGAGTAGCGAATGAATGCCTGATCATATGTGGGTGAACTTTTAAAGAAAATCCCGCCTTAAAAGCACAATTAGAGATGATGTGCTCTAGCCCACGCTCAGTCAGTTTATCACCATGCATAGAGAGAAATAGATATCCTTCATCTTTTTTATCTTGTAAAAGAAGATGACGATTTTCTTTCAAATATCGAAGAACACATTCTTTTGCTTTTCTTCCGAAAGGCACGATTCTCTCCTTATCACCTTTTCCGATCACTCGTAAAGTTCGATCAGCGAAGTCGAGTTCTTTGATTTGACAGTTGATGACTTCATAGGCTCTTAGCCCTGTGGAAAACATTAGCTCGAGAATGGCTTGATCTCGTATCTGTAAAAAATCAGTTCTTTTTTCATTGGCATCCAAGAATTCAATCATTTCTTTAGCGGTTAAAAAACTAGGCAATTTTTTATCTTTTTTAGGGGAAGTTATCGTATCGAACGGGTTATTCTCATATCCTTTATATTTATAAAGATAATTATAGAAATGCCTGAGAGAAGCCAAATAGCGTTTGATGCTGGACTTACTTAGTTTTCTTACATTTAATTCTAAAATAAATTGTTGAATTATTTCTTTATTAATAGAACTTTTTGAGCACTTAGCGTTTTTTAAAAATATTAAGAAATCGGCGATATCTTCGCCATAGGAAATCTTTGTTCTAATCGAATATTGTTTGACTTCTTGTAAATAGATGAGAAAATCGTTCAATTCCTCATCAGCGATTAAAGAGATGCGATTAATTTTAGTCAGCTTTTTTTCCATCGTCAGAATCTTTTTGAATATATTTGCATTTCGGATAGTTAGAGCAACCGATAAAGGTTTTACCATATCGACTCTTTTTGGCGATCAAATGTCCTTCATGGCAACGCGGACAGATAGGAGCATCGGCTGGTATGACTACTTCTTCTTTTTCTTTAACTAAAGGCTTACCATCTAATGTTTCCATGTAATGGCATTTCGGATAGTTAGAGCAACCGATGAATTCTCCTTTCTTACTCTTTCTTTTCACTAATTGAGAACCGCAGATAGGACAAGTTTTATCGATAGACTCTTTTTCTTCTTTCTCTATATAATTACAATTTGGATAATTAGAGCATCCTACAAACTCACCATATTTACCTTTTCTCAAAACTAGTGGTGAACCGCATTTTGGACAATTTCTTCCGACTTCTTTTGGTTGAACTTTTTCCATATTTTGGTCAGCATCATCATAATATTTTTGGAATTCAGACCAAAAAGCGTTAAGAAGTGTATTTTTATCTACTTTTCCTTCAGCAATTGCATCTAAATCACTTTCCATTTTAGCTGTATAAGAGGCATCCATGTATTTTGGAAAATACTCATCCAGTTTATCGACTGTCAAATCACCTTGTTCTGTTGGTATCAAAGAACCTTTTTTGTTTTCTACATAATCTCTAGCTAAAAGGGTGGTGATAGTCGGCGCATAAGTGGAAGGACGTCCGATACCATTTTCCTGCATCAATTTGACTACTTTACCTTCATTATATCTGCTCGGTGCTTTTGTGAAATGTTGATTTTGATGCAATTCGCTGAGGAGAAGTTTTTCACCTTCTTTTAAAGACGGCAAAGACTTCTTAGAATCTTTATCTTCATATTTGCCATATACTTTATAATAACCGTCAAAGATTTCGACAGCGGCGTTAGCTGAAAAAGTATAGTCATTACCAGTCAGAGAGACTGTTGTGGAATCGGTGATTCTACTAGCCATCAACGATGCGAGGGCTCGATTGTAGATAAGAGAGTAGAGCTGATATTCATCTTTTTCTAAGAACGGCTTAACAACCTCAGGAGTTAAATCTAAGTCGGTAGGTCTGATAGCTTCATGTGCATCCTGTACATTCTTTGTTTGCTTTTGCATATGGACTTTGCCCAAATAATTTGTCCCATAGTTATTAGCAATAAACGTTTTAGCATTGGCTATGAACTCATCAGATAATCTTGTAGAGTCCGTTCTCATATAAGTGATAAGACCGGTTAATTGCCCGTTAATCTCGGCACCTTCATATAATTTTTGAGCGATTGCAGATGTCTTTTTAGTTGAAAAATGGAACTGATTAAAAGCTTCTTGTTGCATGGTAGAAGTGATGAATGGAGGCTTTGGTTCTTTGAATTTATTTTCTTTTTTGATAGCTTTAATCAAAAAGTCTTTCGGTAAATCGCTAGTTATTTTTTCTGCTTCTTCAGCGTTGTTAATCTTTAATGGTTTATCTTTGTAAGAGACAAGCTCAGCGTGTAAGGATTTAGATCCGACAGCGAAATCTCCATCAATCGTCCAATATTCGACAGGGACAAATGCTTGTATCTCTTTTTCACGTGTGACGATGAATTTTAATACGACTGATTGGACACGGCCAGCTGAGCGTGATTTGATTTTCTTTTGAAGAATATTAGAGAGACGATATCCCATCAATCTATCGATGATTCTTCTTGTCTCTTGCGATTCAACTAATTTTAAATCGATAGTTCGAGGATTGTTTAAAGCTTTTAAAATAGCTGGTTTAGTGATTTCATGAAACTCTAATCGTGGCGTTGTCTGTGGATCAAGATCTAAGACTTCGGCTAAATGCCAAGAGATAGCCTCCCCTTCACGATCAGGGTCGGTAGCTAAATAAACTGTATCTGCTTTTTTTACATCTGATTTCAACTCTTTGACGACACTAATCTTGTCCTTAGAAATAGTATATGTCGGCTTGAAGTCATGGTTGACATCGACTCCCAAACCCATTTTACCATTGCTGGCTAAATCACGAATATGGCCTTTGCTGGCAACAATTTTATAATCTTTTCCTAAGAAGCGAGAGATAGTGTCACTCTTATGAGGTGATTCAACTATGATCAGTTTCATTTGGCCACCCTCCTTAAAATGCACAATATTATTATTAACAAGTGCGTCAATTGTCAAGAAAGAGACTACACTTAGCATAGCTAAAAAAATTATTTTTTATTCATCGCGTCGATTAAGTCGTCAGCATTTATAATCACATCAGCGCCATCATGAATTAAATAATCAGTCAAATCATTATTTTCTAAATCGCATGGTAAAGCTAAAATGTCTTTCCCAGCTTCTAACGCATATTTGATTGATGTGCTAGTCCCTGAACGTTGGCTAGCACCTGGAACAAACATCGCCTGACATGCGCTAGCTATCAATCGATTTCTGAACGGGAAATGCTCAGGTAGAGGTTTTACATTACATGGGTATTCTGAAATCAATAATCCATGCTCTTTGCAATAGTCATAAATATGTTTATTTTCTTTCGGATAGCAATACTCGATTCCTGAACCTAAAACACCGACTGATTTAGCGTGATGTCTCATAGCAACCCCCATAGCTATTTGATCAATTCCTCTAGCTAGACCAGAGATGATTCCGTATTCGTTTTTTGTTTTTTCAAAAAAGGCATCTAATATTTTCTCTGTCATTCGTTTTTGATAGTCAGTCGGATGGCGGCTGCCAACAACTGCTAATAGAGGTGTTTTGAGCAGTTTGATATCACCATAATAATAGAGTAAGATAGGGGGATTATGGGCGTGTTTATAGCAATCTGGGTATTCATCACTCAAGATTTGGATAAATTGTGATTTGACATTATCTCTCGCTTCAATGAAACGAGTTGAATCGACTTTCTTTTTATTTTTAATGATGTCATATATGTCATTCCATTCGCCACTACAAATGTAGGAAATGGTCAACAAAAGATCATCTACTTTCCAAGCCATGATATTATCCTCCAACTATTATTAGCTAGTTAAAGGATATTTTTCTAAAAAAGTTTTAATTGTTCGATTCCT
Organism: uncultured Bacilli bacterium; assembly: GCA_944371605.1. GTDB lineage: Bacteria > Bacillota_I > Bacilli_A > RFN20 > CAG-288 > Enterosoma. The sequence continues at coordinate 27,272 of CALVXU010000002.1, read as the reverse complement.
AGGTACATGCTTCTAACCGGTTCGAATGAGACTCGGTGAAGGCCTTTGACATAGCCGAAGTGTTTCAAAGCGTCTAAATGCTTTTTAGTTCCATACCCTTTATTTTTTGCTAAATCATATTGAGGATATTTCTCACTTATTTTAATCATATAATCATCTCTTGTAACTTTTGCTAAAATCGAAGCGGCTGCTACTGATAAACTAGTCGCATCACCTTTAGCGATGCTCAAGAGAGGATGAACAGTTTTTAAATTCATGTAATCGGTTATAACATATTCGACATCGATAGTGTCTTCGATATCTTTTAGACATTCCTGCATCCCTTTTCTATCGGCCTCTAGAATGTTGATTTCATCGATTGTTTCAACTGGCACTAAAATGACTCGATAAGCTACAGCGACTTTTTTGATTTCTTCAAATAAAATGCGTCGCTCTTTATCAGTCAGTTTTTTAGAATCATTGATCATTTCATTCTGATAATCTTTTGGCAAGACGACAGCAGCAGTAGCTACCGGACCAGCTAGAGGACCTCTTCCGGCTTCGTCGAGGCCGACGATATTAGTTATTCGCTCTGTTTTACGTATTTTTTGATCGAATTCAAATAATTTACTCATCCAAAGAAATCCCTCCTAATAGACCATTGCGGAACTCAGTCAAGAGGGTGCTTCTAGCGCGCTCGCTATCAGATTGATTTTTGCTGACAAAATTTCTTTCTTTAGCGATTCTTAAATAGATTTCTTCGCAGTTTCCATCAAGCGATACATGATACCTTTCATAAATTCTTTGCGGATAATGTTTTAATAAATATTCTAGGAGATAATCAGTGAGGGGGATGAGGGGCAAAATATCGTTTCTGATAGAACCTAAAATGGCTAATTTGATCACGATATTTTTATCTTCATAATTCGGCTCTAAAATGCCTGGTGTATCGATGATAAAAACTTTATCGCTAACTTTGATCAAACTTTCACTGCGTGTTTTGCCAGGTTTGTTCTCAACAGCTGCTTTTTTCTTTTTAGCTAAACTGTTTATCAAAGTCGATTTTCCGACATTTGGTATGCCTAAGACTAAAAAGCGTTTGCTAGGAGCAGGAAAGCCTAATTTTAAAAAACGCTCTTCTTGTCTTGTTCTCACTAAACTCAACCGATTTATCAAAGTTTGCATCGCTCTTCTATCTGTCAAATTTAAAGCTAGGGTATTGATCCCTAAAGCAGTGTATTTATCCAAATGTTTTTCTAAGGCATTTCTGTCTGCTAAGTCGGCTTTTGAAAAGATATAAAATTTGGCTTTATCTGCCACTAATTTATCTAAATATGTCGGAAAGGAAGATATAGGAGCTCGGCTATCACCTATTTCGATGACGCCATCGCAAGTCTTAAGGCGCTCTTTGATTTGATCGAGCGCTTTTTTCATATGTCCTGGAAACCAGTTGATCTCATTTAAAGTGTTCATATCCATTAGATTACTTATTCAAGATAAAAAAAGCAATCATTTAAGTCAGAAACTTTTAGCGTATAAATTACGAATAAAAATAATTTGTTATTTTAACAAGTTATATATTATTATGTTGTTATTGTTTGAGGTGTAAAATGCATTTGAGAGAGAATTTGAGATTATTGAGAAAACAAGCTGGTCTCACGCAAGCTGAATTAGCCAAAAAGCTTCATATGAAACAATATGCGATTTCTGATTATGAATTAGGAAGAGTAGAGCCGACATTACAAGTCGTCTCTAATATTGCTGATTATTTTCATGTATCAGTGGATTTTTTATTAGGAAGAAAGAACAAAAATATTTATAACGAAGGCAAAGTCACTAATTATATTCAAGAAGTTCAAATAGATAAGAATCTTCTAGCTTTCTATGATGAGATCAAGGATTTATCTGATGAGGAAAAAAGAAAGCTTTTAGAAGCGATTAAATTTTTGAAAAAAACGTATTTTTAAAATATTTTAAGCGAATATAGCTTCGCCGATGCGCTCGGAGACAAATTGTGGTATTTCATCAGTAGAAATATCTAGAGATACAGATAATTCTTCAACTATCAAAGTTTTTAAAGTTTTTAAAAGACGTGTATCATAATCAGAAAAAGGCTTGTTGTTTTTGATGCGTTCCTTTCGAGAATGAAGCAAAGTCTTGTAAACTTTTAAAATGCTGAGCCTTTCACCAGAAGAGATGATCTGCTGAAAAAAGAGTTTTTTTTCACGTGGATTATGAGAGACAAAGACATCTAATTCATTATAATTATCTATCAAAGAAAGAGCTTCTTCTTTGCTCATTATTTTTCTCAATAGTTCTTCAGCTTTTTCTAAAGGGATAAAACATTGATAACCAGGGCTAAAATCATATTGAAAACAAGGTTTAAGAATATAATACTGATTTTCGCCGCTTCCAAAATTCATTGTCTTGGTGCCGAAAACAATAAAAATCCTTCCTGATTTATCCAGAACTTTATCATTCAATTCAAGCACAGATTTTTTAACCTCCAACAATCTTTTTCAAGCGGTTTCAAAATTCAATATAATTATAGCAAAAAAACAGGCTTATGATAAGTGGAAAATCGAAAATATAAAGAAATCAAATACAATGAAATCATTTTTCAACAAACAGTCTTCAATTGACCTCTTTTTGATTTCTTTCTATAATCTCTAAGAATGAAGTTCGTTAGGAGGAAACTATGACGGACGAAGAAAAGAAACAAATCGCTGAAGCTTATCCTAGACAAGTCTATGGTTTACTGAATACTAAAGCGACTGGTCTAAGCCAATCTGAAGCTGATGATAGATTGCATAAGAGCGGACCGAATGTCATCGAAAAAGGAAAAAAGATTCCGACATATAAAATATTTTTAGAGAATTTTATATCGCCGATGGCTATTCTTCTTTGGGTGGCTGGAGCTTTAGCAATTCTCTCTTGTTTTATAGCTGAAGAGACAATTAACAGCATCGGTGTTTTAAGAGATCCTTCGATGCTTTATTTGGGAATCGCCGTTTGGTTAGTGAATATCATCAATGGTATCTTCTCTTTTATGCAGCAATACAAAGCTGGTAAAGTCACTAGTGCCTTAGCTAAAATGCTGCCGCAATTCGTCAGAGTCATCCGCGATGGAAAAGAGAATAAAATCGAAGCGAAAGACTTGGTGGTCGGTGATATCATGATTTTGGATGAAGGCGATAAAATATCTGCTGATGGCCGCATTCTCATGTGCGATGATTTCACTGTTTCTCAGTCGGCATTAGATGGTGAAGCCACACCGGTGAGAAAAACACTAGAACCATATAAAAATATTGAAACGATAGTCGGAATCAAAAATTTTGTTTTTGCAGGTACTTCTGTCTCTACTGGTAGTGCTAGAGCAGTCGTTTATGCTACTGGTATGAACACTGAATTCGGAAAAATTGCTAAATTGACTCAAGATATCAAACCTAAAAAATCACCATTACAAAAGGATATCGACCATGCGACAAAAATCATCACTATCATCGCCTTGACTGTCGGTGCTTTGGTGTTTATCTTAGGTCTCATCATCAATGGATTAAAGAATAGTTCTTTTGGCAGCCCTAATCTTTATTTGACTCAATTTGTTTTTGCTTTAGGCATGATCGTGGCTTTTATTCCTGAAGGACTTTCGCCAACTGTCACCCTTTCTTTAGCCAAAGCTGTTCAAAGAATGGCTAAAGAAGGAAGCTTGATGAAATCATTGACAGCTGTGGAAACTTTAGGTTCGACAACTGTCATCTGTTCTGATAAGACTGGAACTTTAACTAAAAACGAAATGACTGTTAAAAGCCTTTATTTACCAAGAGGGGTTTTCACAGTTTCTGGGAATGGGTATGCTCCGAAAGGTGAAATCAGAGATACTAGCGGTAAAAAAATAACCGTTGTGGATGACTATGGTCTAAAGCTTTTATTGACAGCTGGTGCTCTCTGTTCTGATGCTAAATTAGTTCCTCCAGATGAGAAGAGCGATAAACCGCATTATACGGTTTTAGGTGATCCGACAGAAGCCTGTTTAGGTGTCGCTGCTGAAAAAGGTCTTTTAAATCCGACTAATCAATTGAATTTGACACCTAGAATCAGAAAATTACCATTTGATTCAGTCAGAAAAATGATGACTACTATCCATCAATTAGAAGAACCGATAAACGGATGTCAAAGAGTTTCATATACTAAAGGCGCTCCTAAAGAGGTCTTGGATAGATGCACGAAAATTTTTGTCGATGGTCAAGTCCGTGATATCACTAGCGATGATATCAAACGTGTTATGAAACAAAACGACGCGTACGCTCGTGATGGTTTGAGAGTGCTAGGCATGGCTATGAGATATTTGCCTAGAGATGGTTCTATCCCTATCTCATTATCTGACTATACTCCTGAAAATATTGAAAGGGATTTGATTTTCTTAGGATTAGAGGCTATGCAAGATCCGCCTAGAGACGAGATTAAGCAAGCTATCGAAGAATGTCATCGCGCAGGTATAAAAATCATCATGGTCACTGGTGATTATGAACTCACGGCTTTAGCCATAGCTAAAAAAATCAATATTGTGACTGGTGCTGACCCACAAGTTATCACAGGGAGCAAATTAGCTAGTATGAGTGATGACGAGCTTAAAGAAGCTTTAAAAGGTGAAGTTATCTTTGCTAGAATGGCACCTGATCAAAAGTATCGTGTTGTCACCAATTTACAAGAATTGGGTGAAATAGTCGCTGTCACAGGTGATGGCGTCAATGATGCGCCAGCTTTGAAAAAAGCGGATATCGGTGTCGCTATGGGTATCACTGGTACCGATGTGGCTAAGGATGCCGCTGATATGATTATCACCGATGATAACTTCGCTTCGATTGTCAAAGCTATCAAAGAAGGTCGAACTGTTTATAACAACATCAAAAAATTCATCACCTATATTTTCAATTCAAATGTTCCAGAGGCGATACCTTTCCTTTTACCTTTATTAACTTATAATTTAGTGCCACAACCTTTGACTATTTTAGAGGTTCTTTTCATCGATTTAGGAACTGATTTAGTACCTGCTCTCGGTTTGGGTGCCGAAGCCCCTTCAAACGCTGTTATGGACCAAAAGCCCAGGTCACAAAGTTCTCATTTGATAGATAAGAAATTATTAGGAAAAGCCGGATTGTATGGTATTCAAACCACCATCTTATCCATGGCTGCTTTCTTCTTATACACTCTCTTCTTATCTATGAATGAAGGCGTGCCATATCATTTCTATTTCCAAGATCCGAACAACATAGCTAATAATCACTTATGGATGTCTTCTACAGCTGTGGTATTGACTTCTATTATTTTCTGTCAGATCGGTATGAGTATGAATTGTCGCACCGAAAAAGAATCCGTATTTAAAATCGGTATCTTTTCAAATAAAACTATCAATATCGGTATTATTTCAGAACTCATTCTCATCATGTTCGTCATCTTCTTACCATGGGTGAATGAAAATGTCTTCCAATCATATAACATCACTGATTATCGCATTTGGTTAGTCATGTTGACCTTCCCATTTATCATTTTCTTCGTTGAGGAATTAAGAAAGTATTTCTTGAGAAAGAAAGATACTGATAAAATTAAACTGAAGAAAAAGGAGGAAAAAGTTATATGAAGGCGTTGATCGTCGGATGTGGCCGCTTAGGTTCGGCAATCGCTAGAGAACTTTTCAGCAAAGGTAATGAAGTGACAATAATTGATAAAAATCCGGATAGTTTTTATCTTTTAGGCAATGAATTCACAGGCAATACTATCGTCGGTGTCGGTTTTGATAAAGATGTCTTAGAAGAAGCAGGAATTCAATTTCAAAATGCTGTTATCTGCTCGACTGGCTCTGATGAAATCAATGCTTTAGTCGGTAAAATAGCTAAAGATTTTTACATGATACCTAATGTGGTAGCTCGTTTATACGATCCTAAAAAGGCTAAAGTTTATGCTACTTTAGGCATCAAAACTGTTTCTACGACTGGATATGGTGTAGATAGAGCTTTAGAATTACTGAGTTTTGAAAAGATGGATAGCATTTCTTTGTTAGGTGAACAAGGTGATACTGAATTTATCCGTATTATGTCAACTCCTAATGTCGATGGTGCTGAGGCAAAAGAATTATCATCGGCAGACGAATATCGTCTGATTGCTATCGTCAGAGGCAAGCGCTCATTTTTGCCTAAAGAAGAGGATTTGATCAGAACTGGTGATATCTTGTATTTTGCAGTTTCAGTCGCTTATAAGAGCAAGCTGAAACGTCTTTTAGGACTTTGAGCGGGAGGATTTGATTTATGAAAGTGATTATCATCGGCGGTGGACAAGTAGGATCCTATATGGCTGATTTATTAGTCAAGAACAATGTTTCTTTTATCATCATCGAAAAAGATCCTAAAAAAGTATCGGCATTAGCTAGTAGGTATGGGAAAAATTGTGTTCTTTTCGGAAGCGGAACTTCCCCTATAACTTTAGCATCGGCTGAGGCTGAAAAAGCAGATGTTGTCACATGTGTGACTGGCCATGATGAAGTAAATCTCGTCGCTTCGACTATCGCAAAATTCGAATTTCAAGTACCTCGCGTCATAGCGAGAGTAAATAATCCGACTAATGCTTGGCTCTATAATATCGGAATGGGAGTTGATGCTAGCATCAATCAAGCGGATATCATTTCCCATATGGTCGTCGAAGAGATGTCGATGAAATCTTTGATGACTTTGATGCAATTATCACGTGGTGGTTATTCCATCATTCAAGTTCTTGTCTCTGAAAAATCTGTGACTGTCGGTAAAACAATTAAAGAGATCAAATTGCCTGAATCGTGTATCATGATCGCGATTTATCATGGTGAAGATTTGATCATTCCACATGGTAATACGATGATTTATCCAGGGGATAAGATCATGCTTTTCTCTGATGCTAAAGTTCATAATGAACTGAATGATCTTTTCGGAGCTACGCATAGATAACGTGATGAGATTGGAAAAGCCGCTGTTTTGAGGTGGCTTTTCCTTTTTAAAGACATCTTAACTTGAAGAGCTTGATTTTTTTTGATAAACTTTAATGCGCTGTTTATATGGGATTATAGCTCAGTAGGGAGAGCGCTTCCTTCACACGGAAGAGGTCGGTGGTTCGAACCCGCTTAATCCCATTTTTTTGTGGTAAAATATTAGTGGTGAGGAATTGAATATGTGTACTGCGATAAGAAAAGAGCATCTGTTTGGTAGAAATTTAGATCTAGATTATGAACTTAATCAAAATCCAATTTTGATAGGTCGAAACCATGTGTTGAAGTTTATCGAGCAACCAAATTTAGAAAATCACTATGCGATACTAGGCATGGGGATGGTAGTGAATGACTATCCTTTATTGTCTGACGCATTGAATGAAAAAGGTCTAGCAGCAGCTGGATTAAACTTTCCTTCTAATGCTGTCTTTCATTCTCATAAAGACGATAAAGTCAACATATCACCTTTTGAACTTTTGCCATATATATTAGCTAAATTTTCATCTGTCAAAGACGTTAAAGAGTTTTTTAAATCCGCTTCTCTTTTAAATGTCCCATTCAGTGATAAAATCCCCCTAGCACCACTGCATTATATTTTTGCAGATAAAACTGAATCAATAGTTGTAGAGTCGACTTCTGATGGGCTTTTTGTTTATGATAATCCATATGATGTTCTCACCAATAACCCACCTTTTCCATTTCATAAATCTGATGTCAAACGATATTTGTCTTTGACTTCTAAATATCCGCTAAATAAGATTCCGAATGTAGAATTAGAGCCTGATTCAGTCGGCTATGGATCTATTGGCTTGCCAGGAGATTATTCTTCAGCATCGAGGTTTATCAAGGCGTTTTATCTCTCTAAATTTATGAAGCTGTCCCATGAACGAGAAAAAGATATCGTGCAATTCATCAGCGCTTTAACGCAGATCAGTTTTTTGCCTGGAGTGACTCAAGGGAAAACAGGAAAAGACGAGATGACTATTTATAGTTCTTGTATGGACCTAGATGATTTTTCATATTCATATAGACGTATGTATGACAGATCTATCGCCACTGTAAGATTTGAAAATGAAAAGATTGATTCAAATCAATTATTTATTTCTTAAGTTATTTGCTAGTATAAAATGGATATTTACATTAAATCAGCCTTTTGATAAAATAATCGTCGTTATGCCAACTTAGCTCAGCTGGTAGAGCAACTGATTTGTAATCAGTAGGTTGTAGGTTCGACTCCTATAGTTGGCATTTCTACTTATGTATATAGCTTGTGTTTTCTGATTGAACAAGTTCGATTATATTGAAACTCACCATATCGGTGAGTTTTTTCATTTCCGCTATATATTTTGATATGCCTATAAGATTAGTGAAATAAAAAATCTAGTTTTTGATATATTTCGTATTGATAGCTTATATAGACATTCTTAAGCCTTTTGGTAAATAATTTTTTAGCCGATTATTGCTCACCTTTCCAAATCCCAAGCGCAGTGTTTGATAAGTTAAAACGACAAGGTCTTTATTCTCTGATTTTATTCGAATTTCTTCTCCACGAAGATAACTTTTGGCTTCTTCTTCACTAAGCTCGATTTGGGCAATATCTTGGCAGATTTTGCTGTAGGCGTGATCAAAGGGGCATTTAGCATATTGGGAATCATCATATAATTTTAAACCAGGCGCGATATAGTTCAAATTTTTAATACTTTCATACATCTTTGTTAAGAGATATTCTTTTGAGTTATATATAAAAGATTTATATGAGGTTTGAATTTTAGATTTTGGATATTTTATTTCTGTTTTATCTATTCGTTCCTCACCTTTTTTCTGAATCAAGGCAAAATAGATTCCCTCTCCTTTATAAATGCCAGGGATGAGATGTATTCCTAACTTATCTTTTCCTTGTATCATTTTCTCTTGCGGTTTGATATGTATCATTTCACAATCATTGTGTTCGTTTAAAAAAGCTTTTATTTGTTCTTCATCTTCTTCAATCGATAATGAACAAGTTGAATAGGCTAAAATCCCACCTTTTCTCAAATGCTGATAAGCTACGTTCAATAGTTGACTTTGAATTGGCAACAGTCTTTTCACTTTATTTTCAGACCAATCATCTAACATTTTAGGCTCTTTTCTAAACATCCCACTTGAAGAACAAGGAACGTCTAATATTATGCAGTCAGCTAAAATAGACGGTAATTTTAGTGGATCATAAGAGGTTGTGAGAATATTAGTCAAGCCGAGTCGTTCAACATTGTGATAGATTTCTTTGGCTCTAGTAAAAGATATATCATTAGCTAGGATTATGCGATTAGGATTTCTAAAGCTTAATGAGATGCTTTTGCCGCCAGGAGCTGCACATAAGTCTAAGACAAAAGCGTCTTCTTGCAATAATTCATTTAAATAGAAGGAAATGATGCTAGCTGAGGGGTCCATGATATAAAAGGCACCGCCTTGATGATAGATTGTTTTCCCTAATTGACACTGCTCCTTTTTAAAATAGAGCTGTGCTTTATCAATATCGCTTGAAATAAGAGTGGGAAACTCGTTCAATAGTTTTGCTTTCAAATCATATTTCGAATTTAAAAGTAATCCATTTACAGCTGGTGATTCACAATTATTCTTAAATGTCAAAATTTCCTCTTCATTACAATATTTTGTCAATAGGTTAGAAATTTTCGACAGTTGAAGCATTTTATCCACTTTTCTTTCCTCAAAGATATAGAAATTAAATTCTAATTTATTATAATTGTGTAGAAGGGAAAAATAAATCGAGGAAAAGTTTATGGTAACTGAAAAAAAGCCGCTCAAAAAAGCTCGCAGTCCAAAAAAGGTCGTCAAGTCTGTTGCCGAAGTTGACACTGGCGAAGATTTTTATCTGTTAATCGCTGGTGAAAAACATCAGTTTAGTTCACAAAAGTCTGCTATTTATGATGTGAAAGAATATTTCTATCGTGGTGTTTTAACAAAAGATTCACAAGTAAAATTTGTCAGAGGAAATGGCAAGGAAGTTCCTGTGCATCATGCGGCTAATTGTGGCTATACTTTGATAGGAAAAGCCCAGCAGTACTTTAAGGCCACCAAAGCACTATGTGCCAATGGAGAAGCCAGTGATGATCAAGAATATGTTTATATCAACGAGCACTCTGTTTTAACCTATGTCGGACAAACTGGAGTTCATACTCTTTATGTGAGAGTTTATGACAATCTGACTGGTGTTAATAATGACCGTTGGGTTGTCTTATATTTGGACTGATAAATCAGGCGCCTATGATTTGGCGCCTTTTTCGTTTTGGATTATTTTTGATATAATCTATTTCATATGAGGTGATAACTATGAACATGGTTGAACTGATTGAAAAAAAGAAAAACAAACTGGCATTGACAAAAGAAGAGATCGGTCAATGGATTGATGACTATTGTCATAATCTCATACCGGATTATCAAGTATCTGCACTTTTGATGGCGATTGTTTTAAACGGGATGACCGATGATGAAATATTCAATTTAACTGAGGCCATGCTTCATTCGGGCAAAGTTTTAGATTTATCAAAAATAGTCGGAGTTAAATGTGATAAGCATTCAACTGGTGGTGTTGGAGATAAGACGAGTCTTGCTCTTTGTCCGATGGTTGCTTCTTTAGGTGTGAAAGTTGCTAAAATGTCAGGACGCGGTCTTGGATTCACTGGTGGAACATTAGACAAACTCGAATCGATTCCAGGCATGCAGGTGATTTTAACTCCAGAACAGTTCATCAATAATGTCAATGAAATAGGTATGGCAATAATCGGTCAAAGCGATGAATTAGTAATCGCTGATAAAAAGCTCTATGCTCTAAGAGATGTGACTGGAACGGTTGATTCGATACCTTTAATCGCCTCTTCAATCATGTCTAAAAAGCTCGCTGCAGGGTCTGATTGCATCTTATTAGATGTTAAATATGGGAATGGAGCTTTCATGCATACTAAAGATGATGCTATCAAGCTAGCCAAGACCATGGTGAGAATCGGAGAGCATTTCGGTAAAGATGTGCGTGCTGAAATCACTTCGATGAATCAGCCTTTAGGTTATGCGATTGGAAATATCTTAGAGGTTAAAGAGGCCGTGAACACTTTGCGTGGAAACGGACCAAAAGATTTTGTTGAACTTTGTCTATCTTCAGGTGCAACGATGCTTTTACAAGCTGGAATCTGTACGACTAGAGAAGAAGCTATTAAAAAATTACAAGATTCGATTGATAGCGGAAAAGCTTTAGCCACTTTCCGTCAATTCGTCATAGCTCAAGGCGGTGATATCTCTTATATTGATGATTTGAATAAATTCCCACAAGCTATGTATGTTCACGAAGTAAAGTCGATGAAAGCTGGGTATATTTCGCATATTGACACTATGGCATTAGGAATGATTTCAATGCGACTAGGTGCTGGTAGAGAAAAGAAGAGCGATATTATCGATCCAACTGCTGGTATTGTTTTATGTAAAAAGCTAGGAGATAAGGTAGCTAAAGGCGATGTTTTATTGACGATGTATACTGAACATCCTAATACCTCAGAGCTTTTATCTGAATCTTTGAATGCGTTTGATTTTAGCAATGAAGAGATAACTGCTCCTAAAGTTGTTGAATCTCTTGTCAGTTATGACAAGAATAATAAAGATTTTATGATTGTTGAAGAATAATTATGACTCTCTTATCTGTCGTAAATCTCACTAAAGAGTTCTCTGGTGAACAATTATTTTCACCTGTATCTTTTATGGTGAAAGATCATGATCGCGTTGCGATTTTAGGGCCGAACGGCGCTGGTAAATCGACACTCATAAAAATGATTTTAGGACGTGAAGAAATCACATCTGGCCAAGTCATCATCTCTAAAAATGTCAGTGTCGGATATTTATCACAGGATGTGATTGAAAATCCAGATAACACTTTATATGAAGAAGCTTTAACAGTTTATAAACCTTTGATAGAAGAAGAAAAGAAAATTCATGAATTGGCTGATCGAATCGCTCTTCATCCCGATGATAGCGAATTATTAAAAGATTATTCGACTAAAGAGATGATGTTTGAAAGTCATGGTGGATATGATTACCAATATAAGATTGCGATGATTTTAAATATGTTTTCTTTTTCGTCAAAAGATTATCAAAGGAAGATAAACTCCTTTTCTGGCGGTGAAAAAGTCCGTGTGGCTTTTGCTAAACTTTTACTTTTGAATCCGGATTTGTTAATACTTGATGAACCAACAAACCATCTTGATATTATTTCTATAGAGTGGCTTGAGGAATTCCTCTCACAATATCAAGGGGCTGTTCTATTCGTATCACATGATATCGCCTTCGTTAAAAGATTAGCTAATCGCATCTTAGACATCGAGGATAAGAGTTGGACTATGTATAATTGCGATTATGATAACTTTTCAAGAGAAAAGAAAAATCATTACGAAAATCTTTTGGCTCAATATCAAGCACAAGAGGCTTTAAAGGAAAAATATCAAAAGTTCATCTCTTTCTATATGCCTAAACCTCGATTTTCATCCCGGGCACAGGATCGAGTAAAAAAACTTGAGAGATTAGAGCAAAACAGTATTTCTGATCCTAGACATAAAGAAAAGAAGCTATCAATCGGACTAAAAGGAGAAGTCAGAGAAGGTAAGAAGCTCTTTGATTTCAATAATGTTTGCATTGGATATGATAAAGCGCTAGCCGAAAATATCAGTTTCACTTTATTTGGAAGAGACCATCTCGCCATTATGGGTGCTAATGGAACTGGTAAATCTACTTTTGGTAAGACTATTTTAGGAGAGATGGCACCACTAGATGGAAATATCCGTAAATATTTTCATATCCATGCTGGAGTTCTAAGGCAGGATATCAGATCTTATCAATCGGATGAGACATTATTTCAACACTTCAGGAACATTTATCCACGATTAGATAATCAAGATATATATAATGGACTAGGAAGGTACGGCTTTACTTATAATGAATCTAATGAGAAAAGATTGTGCGATTTATCCGGTGGAGAATTGATGCGCATCGAGCTATTGCAACTATCTTTAGAAGATTATGATCTTCTCTTGTTAGATGAACCTACTAACCACTTAGATATGTTGTCGACATCAGTTTTAGTAGATGCATTGAATCAGTACGAAGGGACTTTAATCATCATCTCTCATGATCGTGATTTCATTGATAAAACGTGTAATAAATTATTATATTTATATAACAATGTCGGATATTATTTTGATGGTCCATATTCAGAATTCCGTATAAAGCGTTTAAAAGAAATAATGGATGAAGAAAAAGAAAAGATAGCATCGGAAACAAGACCACCTAAAATCACGAAAAAAGTTTCTAATCCCATCAAAAAAACACGAACAACACGAGAACCGCCTGAAAAAATCATGGAAAAGATCGATAGATTAGAAAACAGAAATCATGAGCTTGATGAGGCCTGTTATCTCGAAGAAAACTATACTGATAAAGAAAAGATGCGTCTCATCGATGAAGAAAAGTCTAAAAATGCTGAAAAGCTTAAATATTTATATGAAGAATTAGAAAAATCATTATAAGATTTAGCTCTGAGTTTTATAGTATAATCGCATAAACCGATACAACTATTGTTAAAAAAATTGTTTATGATTTATCCTTTGTTTTCTTTTTTTATCATGCAAATGTTATCTTTCAAACAAAAGATAAATTTTAATTGCGGAAACGTTTTCATTTAAAAATATATTTCTTAATAACTTGTATATATATATAATACTTTTTGCATTTGTTATGCTCGTTGGAGGTTTTTATATGAACGAAAAGATTAGAAACGTCGCTATTATCGCTCACGTTGACCATGGCAAAACCACTCTTGTTGATGCCCTTTTGAAAAAAAGTGGTACCTTTAGAGAAAATGAACATGTCGATACATGTTGCATGGATTCAAATCCTCTCGAGCATGAAAGAGGAATCACTATTTTAGCTAAAACTACAGGTGTTAATTATAAAGGTTATAAAATCAATATCGTGGACACTCCAGGACATGCTGATTTTTCTGGTGAAGTTGAAAGAATCATGAATATGGTCGATGGAGTCTGCCTTTTAGTAGATGCTTTTGATGGTCCGATGCCTCAAACTCGTTTCGTTTTAAAACAAGCGATTTCATATCATTTAAAAACAGTAGTTGTCATCAATAAAGTCGACAGACCAGGAGCTGATCCTGAAAGAGCTCTAAATGAAGTTTTAGAGTTGTTTATGGATTTAGGAGCTGATGATGAACAGCTTGAATTCCCGGTTGTTTATACTTCAGCTTTAAATATGACTTCTTCATTAGATAAAGATATTTCTACTCAAAAGCCGGATATGGATGCTCTGTTTGATACTATCATTCAAACTATCCCTGCTCCGAATGCTGATCGTTCTAAACCATTACAATTCCAACCATCTTTGCTCGATTACAATCGTTATGTTGGAAGAATCGGTATCGGTAGAGTTGATAGAGGAACTATTAAAATCGGTCAAGATGTGACTTGTATCCGTCTTGATGGCTCGACTTCTAAATTTAAAATCGCTAAGCTTTTCACTTTTCATGGCTTGAATAGAATCGAAGCTGAAGAAGTTGAAGCTGGTGATATTTGTGGTATAGCCGGGTTGCCGGATATCATGGTCGGGGAAACTGTTTGTTCTAATGATTGTTTAGAAGCTTTACCTCCTTTAAGAATCGACGAACCGACTATGAAGATGTCATTTTCTGCTAACACTTCTCCTTTTGCTGGAAAAGAAGGCAAATTATTAACTGCACAAAAAATACGTGACCGCTTGTATGAAGAAAGTCAAAAAGATGTTTCGATGCGCTTCGAAGTCCAAGCGGCTAATGAATCATTTATGGTCACAGGAAGAGGTGAATTACATCTCTCTGTATTGATTGAGACTATGCGTCGTGAAGGCTTTGAATTACAAGTATCTAAGCCGATGGTCATAACTAAAATAATCGATGGCGTCGAATGCGAACCATTTGAAGATTTACAGATTGATGTCCCCGATGAATTCGCTGGAAATGTCATGCAATTAGTTGGCGGTAGACAAGCTGAAACAGTTAATATGACGAGCGAAAACGGCCAAACAAGATTAGTTTATATCATTCCTTCTCGTGGCCTTATCTCTTTTATGAATCCGTTTATGACATTGACTAAAGGATATGGTATCATCAATCACTCATTTAGAGAATTCAGGCCTAAGATTGATAAAGCTATCGGTCAAAGATCATTAGGTGTCTTAGTCGCTACTGATACCGGTATGTCAACAGCCTATGCTTTAAAATCTGCTGAAGAAAGAGGGACGATGTTCATCGGTCCTGGCGTAGATGTCTATGAGGGCATGATCGTCGGTGAAAATAAATATCAAATGGATTTAGCTGTTAATGTCATCAAAGCTAAATCATTAGGTAATCAAAGAAGCTCTAATAAGGATGTCACAGTCGTGTTGAAATCACCTCGTCGCATGTCTTTAGAAGATTGTTTAGATTATGTTAATAGCGATGAATTAGTAGAAGTCACTCCAAAATCTATCCGTATGCGAAAGAGAATTCTCAATACTGAAGAAAGAAAAAAATACGAAGCTCATCATCCAGAGGAATATAAACGTTAGTAAGTGACACAAAAATAGTGTAAAATATAGCAGATATGAAAAAGGTTGTTATCGGAATCGACTTAGGTAGTTCAAATACGACGATTTATTCTTCTGTCAATGACGAAATTGTTTTTTATGAGCCTTCAGTTATAGCTTTATCAAAGAGCACAAGACAGGTGAAAGAAATCGGCTATTTAGCCAATCGTATCAAAGATAAATCACCATATAATTATCAGGTTATCTCACCGGTTTCTAATGGCTATATAGCAGATTTAGATGCTTGTAATCTGTTTTTAACTCACGCTTTAGAAAGCGTAAATCTTGGTCGCAATTATCGCGGGGCTACTTATATTTTCTCTAATCCAAGCCTATCGACACCAGTCAATACCAATGCTTTGATCAACTTGGGAAAATCATTATCGGCTAAAGAGATATATGTTGAAAGTCAAGCTAAGTTAGCAGCTTTAGGCGCGAGCGAAACAGTCTTTTCGCCTTCGGCAACACTCATTTGTGATCTGGGCTCAGGCATCACAGATATAGCCTTATTATCGATGGGAGAAATAGTTCATGCCGCTAATACTTTTATCTCTTCTTCCTCATTAGATGAAGCGATACGGCGTTATCTGTTACAGAAGCAACACTTAGCGATCGGCTTGAAGACAGCCGAGTATATCAAACAGCGTTTAGGAAATGTCTCAGCGTTATCTGAGAATCAATTGGTTGAGGTCAAAGGAAGGGATACGATCACTTCGTTGCCATCTTCGATTGTCGTATCTTCTTATGAGCTTAAAAATGTGATAAAGCCATTATTAGACTTCATCATTTTGAAAATCACTGATGTCATATCGATGTGTCAACCAGAATTGGTCTCTGATATCACTAGAAATGGTCTGTTATTATCTGGCGGTGGAGCTTTATTAGCTGGAATTAAAGAATACTTCCAAGCCCAGCTATCGATACCAGTTCAAGTCATTGAAAGACCAACTGAATCCGTCGGCAGGGGCTTGAAAGTTTTTGCACATATGTTAGAAAAAAAGTGAGGTTATTATGATTACATTGTTAGAATTAAAAAAAGCTAAGATGGTCGCTTTGAAAGAACATGATGTTAACAAGCAAAATGTTTTAGGTGTTTTAATCGCTAATTTCCAAAAGGCTGAAATTGAAAAGAAGGCTAAAGGACAGGAATTGACTGATGCTGATATCGTTTCATTATTGAATAAAGCTTTAAAAGAATTAGAGGATGAAAAGGATATGTATCTCAAAGGCGGCAAAGCTGATGAGGCTCAAAATTCTCAGGCTCAAATGGATATCATCAAAGGTTATATGCCTCAGATGATGTCTGAAACTGAAATTCATGATGTCATAGATTCTTTAGCTGATAAGTCAATCAAAGCGGTCATGATTGAATTCAAAACTAAATATGCTGGTAAAGCTGATATGTCTTTAGTCAATAAAATAGCTAAAGAATATCAAAAATAATTCAAGATATTTGACATTTTACGGCGCATTTCTTAAACTAATATGCGCTGCTTTTTGGGGGAATAGTTAAGTGGCATAACAGCGGTCTCCAAAACCGTTATTGAGAGTTCGATTCTTTCTTCCCCCGTTTTTTTATGCTTATTTTTTAATTAGATATTCGAATGGTAAGCGAATGTGTTGTTATAGAAAAAAGCTGATGTCTTTTCTTTTGAGAATTTTATCTAAAATAAATGTTTTTTTAATTATTGAAGGACTCACTATAGTTTTCATCAATATACTTGTTTCTTTTATCAATGTACATCGCATGTCATTGAGGTGAATTCATAGCAACACGTTTATTTATCCTTATCATGATTATTATATTTATAAAAATTATATTGTTAATTATCAGGTAATATTTGATTTTCAAATGATTAGAAATCAATCATTTTTTTAGTCTTTTTAACATTGGTTTTTGGAACAAGTAAGACAATAAAAAAGCTTGTGGAAGTAAAAGAAAATATTTTTATCTTTTGATCGTTTTAATTTTTGAGCACTCCATTTTTATAATTACTTTAAACTCTTTTTGATAGACATTTATAAGTTTTACATCTTTATCGTACGTTTATAATTTTTATTTGATTTTTGAATTGTTTGCACTTTTGTATTTCATAATTTAGACTTTTATACTCAATTATTCAATATGAGAGTTTACAAAATAGATAATTGATTAATAGCAAACAATTAATTAAAATAAAAATTAATGCTAAACGTTGCTATTATTGATGATGAAATACAAGCTTGCAATGAGCTTAAAGACTGCCTTGACTTTATTAGGCAACAGACAGACGAGGAATTTAATATAGATATTTATACCGATTCCCCTACCTTTTTGATGCATTTTGATAGTCAATATAATCTAATATTTTTAGACATAGAAATGCCAAAAGCTGATGGCTTAACATGCGCTAAAGAGATACGGAAAATAGATAAATCGGCAATTATTATTTTTGTGACTAACGCTTCAAAATATGCGATTCAGGGATATGAGTATGAGGCTTTAGATTATATAGTAAAACCGATTGATAAACAGGTTTTTGCATTAAAGATGCAAAGAGCATTAAAGAGAGTTTTTAGGAGAAAAGAGGCTAATGTAGCGATTAAAACTAAAGGTGGCATGCAATTTCTTCAAATATCCAATATTAAATATATAGAAGTAAATGGACATTATTGTACCTACCATACTTCATATGGAAATTATGACACATACAATACCTTAGCTTCAGAAATAAAACAGTTACCTTCTGTGCAATTTGTAAAGTGTAATAGAAACTATGTAGTTAATCTCCGATACGTTGAAGCGATTGAAGATGATATGGTGATAATATCTGGAGAAAAACTTTTAATCTCTAGACCACAAAAGAAAAAATTCTTGCAAGATTTACATAATTATCTAAAGGGATTTAAAGAATGACACCTTACGGAATTTCAATTTTTATCATTGAATTATTGCTTGCTGAAATGATTTTTCTCTATTCCTATCCTAAACGGAAATATTTTATATTTCGAATCACAGGTGGTTTTATATTTTTGCCTTTATTGGGATTTGCTTTTATTAATGATGGAAGCTTGATGAGTAATCAATTTTATCAATTTTTCAAATATGTTGGCATATTTATTGTCTCTATTTTATATATGTTTTTTTGCTTTAAAGCAAAAGCTATACCATTGATTTCTGCCTGTGTTGCAGGATATACTTTACAGCATCTTTCTTATCAAATTACTAGGATTATATCTCTATCTGATTTATTTATAAATTCATCGATAACTCAATTTAGAGACATAATTTTTGAAGCTATGATTTTTCCTATAACTTATGTTTTAGCCTATTTTCTTTTCGGACGTAATTCAACAAAATATGAGTTTTATAAAAATTATGATTATCGGTTACTTATTGTATCCGCGTTCAGTTTATTTATTTGTTTAGTGATTAATAGATTCACTAGAATTGGTGCTAATTTAGGAAATCCATACGTTGTAATCGGTAATTCTTTATATGCGATATCTTGCTGCTTATTAGTTTTGTTTATGAATTATAGTTTGCATGTTTTAGATATTGAAAAGAATAAAAATGAAACTTTAGAAAGAATCTCATATCAAGAAAGAAAACAATATGAAACTTCTAAAAATAACAGAGAAAAATTAAATATTAAATACCATGATTTAAAACATATATTATCTCTAATCAAGAATAATGATGTATCAAATATTGAGTTTGTGAACCAATATAAAAAAGTATTAAACGACTATGATTCAGAAATTGAATCTGGAAATGAAACCTTAGATATCGTATTGAACGAAAAATTAGCAAAGTGCCAAGAAAATTCAATAACATTTACATTTTTGGGAAATGGTAAATTAATAGATTTTATCAATCAATATGATCTTTATTCTTTAATGGGAAATATTTTAGATAATGCAATAGAAGCATCTATTAAGATATCTGATTCCTCAAAAAGAGTTATTTCGATGACTATTGAACAGCAAGGCAAAATAATTTCAATTGATTGCATGAATTATTATGAATCTAAGATTATTACTAAGAATAACGAGATTATAACTTCTAAAAACGAAGATCAAGGTTTTCATGGTTATGGCATTAAATCTATTAAAATGATTGCCAAGAAATATAATGGTGAAGTATCGATTGGATTAGAAAATAATATTTTTGATTTAAACATTTTATTGCTTAACAACAAATCAAAATAAGACAATTCAAGCTAAAAAATGACAATTCATTCTATTTTTCGTTTGAAAAAAATATTTTTTGTATACTTTTTTTGCACTATGAAAGCGCTTATGAGTGCTTATAGGAGGAAATATGGAATTAGTGAGAAACTTTTTCAAAAAGAAAAGCTATGGATTTTATGTAACCATCGCAGTCATCATTATGACCATAGTTACCATGATAGTGTACTCACAAGAGTATGGCTCAGTAGCAAGATACATGTCATGGGAAGCCATTTGGGTGATGGGAGCGGGACTAATTGTATCTTTAGTCCTCACTATCTTTAATCTCGGTGAATGGGGTGCAGCTGTTTTGGCTATCTGCAATTTTGTCGGATTAATGCAGTACATCACTAAAATTTATAACTATGTGGTGGTAGTTATGGTTGGAATTGATGTTAATACTTTATCTAGTCAATTCATAACCTGCACGGTTTGCTTTGCTATTTTAGTGGTTGCTAGTATAGCAAATATTTTCTTTAGACAAGAGAAAAAGCAGGAGGAAGAAATCGCATGAAATTAAAACGTGATATGAGAATTAAACTTCAAAAAGCTTCATTAGTTACTTTTGGTGTTCTTTTTGGAACTATGATGACGGCAACACCAATCTTATGGGACAATGAATCAACAATTACTGGTGCTTTAAATCAAACCGACACAATCACTCAAGAAGATCCAAATGTCCACTATGAAGCTGATGATTTAGAGTACTATAAATCCTCTTATGATAATTTGAAAGAAGTAGTTTATAATGGCTTCCAAATCCAAGAGCAAGAGCAAGCTGAAGGAACAGTTTTATTAAAAAATGATAATGATGCTCTACCTTTGCAAAAAGGAAACAAGGTTTCAGTGTTTGGTGTAGCTGGTGCTCATCCGATGTATGGAGCTTCTGGCTCAGGAGGAATTAACACCACTGATAAGATAGATTGGTATTCAGCATTTGCAGGATATTCGTATTCCAATCCAACTCAACCAAATACTTTAGTTAAAGGAGATACTTTATTAGAAGTTAATCCAGAATTAGCCAATGACTATCTTGAATGGGGAAAACCTGGAACTTCTTCATGGACTGGTTCCACACCTGGAGGTCCTTATTCATCATCTTCTTCAGTTTCTCAAGTTCATATAGGTGATGCACCTTGGGATGTAGTGCAGAAATCTGCTGGATATGATGATATTCACACTTATGGTGATGCTGCAATTTATGTCATTTCTCGTTCTGGAGGTGAAGGATATGATTTACCTGCCACCAGCGGAAGAAAAGATCAATATGGCAATCAAAACAACCAATATGTATCAGAAAATGATGGAACATATGGAGATTATCTTCAATTATCACCTGTTGAAATCAGCGTTTTACAAGGATTAAAGCAATTGAAAGAACAAGGAACTATTAAAAAGATAGTCTTGATTCTTAACATGGCTAGTGTCATCCAACTTGATTTTTTAACTGAAGACACATATGGGATTGATGCTGCTCTTTGGACAGGTTCAGTTGGAGAAGTCGGAACTGTTGCAGTAGCTAAATTGCTAACTGGTGAATATAACTTTTCAGGTGGAGCCTCTCAAACCTTATGGGCAAACCATTTGATGAATCCTGTTAATAATAATTTTATGGATCAAAACTATTTCTTCACCTATAAGGATGCCTATGATGGCGAACATTATTATGATGTTGAAAATGTCGCCTTAACCTCTCAATATCAGTCTTCATTTACAACTTATACTGTATATCAAGAAGGGATGTATCTAGGTTATAGATATACTGAAACTAGATATGAAGATTATGTTACTCAAAGAGAAAATGCTGGTGAGTATCATTATGACGAAGTCGTCTCTTATCCATTTGGTTATGGATTATCATATACTGAATTCGAGTTTTCTGATTTCACCGCATCTAAGAATGGACAGCATTATAATATCTCAATAACTGTTGAAAATATTGGAGATAAGGCTGGTAGCACTCCTCTTCAAGTTTATATTGCTAAACCATATGAAGAATATGCTCAAGAACATGACATCCAAGTCCCTAGTGTGGAATTGATCGATTTTTCTAAGACAGAAGTATTAGAACCTCAAGAGAAAAAGACCTATACTTTTGAAGTCGATGAATCACTATTTGCTTCATATGATACCTTTGGTAGCAAAACATATATAACTATGGATGGTGATTATTCATTGGTATTTGGTAGAGATGCTCATGATGCTGTTAACAATCTTTTGGCATCTAAAGGCTATTCTCCTGCAAACACAAACAATAGAATGGATGCATCAGGCGATGAAACAATGGTTAAAACTTTCCATTATGGATTTGATGATACTACTTTCTCTTTCACAGATGAAGGCTATCCAATAACTAATAGATTTACTTTTGGAGATATTAATACTTATGAAGGCAGAGGAGATAACCATGTAGATTACTATTCAAGAGATAATTGGAACACGATTAAATTACCTGAAAGAACAGAAGATGGTACATTAATTAAACATAATCCAGTTTTAAAGATGACTCAGAAGATGGTTGATGATATGAAAAATCAAATGGATGCTGGTTATGTGATTCAAGAAGATGATGAACCTTATCCAACTTATGGTGCGGATAACGGATTAAAACTAATTGATTTGATGAAAGAAGATGGGACTATAGTTGATTACAATAGCAGTTTATGGGATCAACTTCTCGATCAATTAACCTATGAAGATACTGCTAGATTATTATCTAATGGACGTCATAAAACAATCGCAGTTGAAAGTGTCACGAAACCATCAACCGGCGATGAAAACGGCCCTAATGGATTTAATCAAACTTATCGAGCAGCTCAAAAAGGATCGGCTTATTCTGGACCAACTAATCCATACGCCGAAAGAGCAGGTGGATTTGATGAAGAAGGTAATTATATTCCTGATCCAGATATTAATTCTGGATTTACCACAACTGGTTTTTCATCTAATGGTGTCTTAGCTTCTTCATTTAATAAAGAACTAGCAAGAAAAGTTGGTGACCAAATAGGTGAAGAGGGTTTATGGGCTGGACAAGCTGGATTATTAGGAATAGGCTTAAATATTCAAAGAAGCCCATATGCTGGTAGAACTGCAGAATATTATTCTGAATGTGGTACATTATCTGGATTAATCGCAGTTCCTGAGATTCAAGGAATCGAATCAAAAGGAGTTCATTGCTTCATTAAACATTGCGCTATGAACGAATGCGAAACTGCTCGTCATGGAGTTAATCTTTGGTGCACAGAGCAAGCGATGAGAGAAGTATATTTCCGTCCATTTGAGATGGGAATTAGGGACGGCGGATCATTCTCAGTCATGACATCATTTAGTAGAATTGGTGTTCAGGCAGTCGCTAATTGTGTAGACTTCACAAGATTTTTGCGCAATGAATGCGGATTATTAGGAATTGTAGAAACTGACTGCGCTGGAGATATGACAGATGGTTCGCACGGAGAAGCATATGTTTCAAGAATTTGTAATGTGTACACAGGAGCTACGGATTTAAATGAATATAACTATGGCGATGATGTGCCAGATTATACCGGTTCAACCTATACATATGATTATTTTGCTCCAGGTAATCATAACGGAAACTATGGTAAATTAGGTCAAGCGATGAGAGAGGCAGCTAAGAGAATCATGTATCACACGGTTACTTCTAATGCTATGAATAGTTATTCTTCGACTACAAAATTAATCTCGGTAACTCCGCCTTGGGAAATTGCTGTGATTGCAATCGATATTACTTTAGGTGCTTTACTAGGCGCTTCATGTGTTTGGTTCATCGCTACAACTGTAAAAGACTTGATCAATAAAAAACGTCAAGAAAATAACTAATTAAAAGAGCGTAACTAAGAATATAATAACGAATCTTCATTTTCTATTAGTTGGTTTATAAAAAGGCGGTTTAACCGCCTTTTATTGTGTGAAAATTAATCATTATTTATCTAAGTTAAAATTTATGGAATTTTAAAATAGATTCTTATCTTTTACGTTTGCAAGCTAATTTTCGATGCTTTGGATGACTTGTCAAGATATGTTATAACCTAATTTAGAGAAGAATTCACATGACTTTGTATTGTTATATTCAACTATGGTAATAGGCTTATCATCTTAATAAAGGATGATATTTTAAGAAAAACATTTTTTGATATATTATATTTTGTCTACCACTGCATAAATAGATAGTGAACAATTTAAATATTCAATTTATTGATATTAGTTTTGAATTTTATTCAGATGATAAGATGCTTGAACTTGTGTTCTTAAATAAAGGATTGATGAAGTACATACTGATGAGATAACTAACAAATTATAGCGTCGTCAGCTGTGTATTGAGTCAAAGAATCAGTTTTTGTTTGAATGCATAGATAAGTGATACCATTTTCACCAGCAAAAATCTGTCTTTTTCCCATAGGAGAAATCTTGATGAAATCTCCTTCATTTAATTCTATTTTTTCTTCATCAATGACAAATGTTCCTGTTCCTTTAATAACAAAATAAACTTCCTCATTTTCTTTGTGTGCATGAACAAATGGGACAGAGGCGTCGCTTGGAAGAATATTTAAGCTGATCTCTGATCCTGTTAAATTGAGTTTATCATGAAGCTCAATTCTTGCTTCGTTTTTGTTTTTTGCACTGATCTTTGTATAATTTTTCATTTTTAAGTGCTCCTTTCACCGATATTTTAAATTTCGACAAATTCTAAGACTAGTACGCACAAAAAAGTAACTGCGCTTATTTAATTGAATGTGTCATATAATCATTTAGGGGAATGAGATATGAAAACTAAAAATGAACTGCCGGAATGTCCAGTTGCTACCACGGTGAGTTTAATAGGAAGTAAATGGAAATTATTAATACTTAGAAATTTAGTAAAAAGACCATGGAGATTTAATCAGTTGATGAAATCGATTGATGGTATCTCTCAAAAAGTTCTTACCACAAGTCTTAGAGAATTAGAAAGCGATGGTATCATTTATAGAAAAGACTATAAAACAAATCCGCCTAAGGTCGAATATGGATTGACTGATTTAGGATCTAAACTCAATCATTTATTAGATGAAATGGCAGAGTTTGGAAACTATTATAAAAATCAATTATAAGCTGATAACAATATGGATTTATTAAAATTATTACATTTTATTTAACACGCTTTTATTAAGTAAAAATCTTGATATGAACTGAAAGGTTTGTTATTAGAAAATAACTATATAATCAAGATATATTAATCATTAAACAGACAACACATGATGCTGCTATCATATGCGATAAAGCCCCCTCCATCATGTTGATTGCTTGAGCCGACGCTATTGAAATAATCGTCATCTTTAATATTTAATATCGCTAGTTTTGATATTTCCTCATGACTCATTCCTAGTCTTAGATATTCATCAACTAATCGATCATAAGATTGTGATATCCTTGAAGAACCATAATATTCATCATCATCACCGATGACGAAATATGCGCGAACACGATTACTCGCTAGATTAGTAATATCACCACGCCAAATAGAGCTGACATGTAAAATAGCTTTAAAAGGATTGCTTAGATCATCCCTGGTGTTTTCTCCGTTATCCGACCCGTTTCCGCTGAAATTGTCATTGTTATTAGTTCTTACGCCTGAATCATTGCACGGATAGAAGATGACACCGATTTTGTTCTCTATACGATGATCTTCTTCACAAGCCTCTTTATGATAAATTCCCTGTTTTCCTCATGCTTTGTGTTGAGATACGCAAGAGAAAGAAGGAACTGATAGCATTGATTGAAGGTGATTTTGACTTAGCCTTGCTTTTGAGCCTAAGGAGGTCGTTCTCCATCGTCTACTTGTCCTTCTCGAGGGACAAAACATGTCGGTGACCGATTTGTTGATGATTCACATCTGAATCGCCTTGAGGGAGTTGCTTAGCTTTACTTCCGTTATTTATAAAACATTTCAAATAATAAATAAGATTTTCCACACCTTCTTATACCAGTAATGACTTTAATTATTCCATTATTCATTCTATCTATAATCTTTTGCAGATATATCTCTTTTAATTATTTTATACAATCATAACTAAAATTTTTGCAAGTTCTTGCTAATATTTTAGTTAGATTAGTATTGTGCGAAAATTAGGACCAAATTTGTTACTTTATTATGATCACCAACAAGGTCTTTAACATTTACTTCTGGTGAGACTTTTTAAAGTAATAATTCTAGTACTCAAAATGATGAAGGAACTGGTACTAACTTCAAAGGCTTAATTCTCTTTGATTTAGCTGTTTTATCGCTGACTGAAATACCTGCGCTCGCTCACGATTCAGTCACAATTAAAAATATTGATGATGACGTGACAGCAAATATTTATAAAACTTATGCTTCATTTAAGAATAAGCAAATATTCACAGTAATTGATAAGGTAACAAGCAACAAAAACCAAGACCTAAAAACAATAGTAGATGATCACAGGGTTTTACATTTGTCTTCAGATGGTAATGAGTTATTTGGAAGATCCTGGGCAAAAAAGCAAGTTGTAAAGGAGGAAGAATAGATGGTCAGTTATAACAAACTTTGGAAATTATTAATCGATAAAAACATGAGTAAGCACGAGCTCATGGAACTTACCGGTTTGAGTTCTTCTTCCTTAGCTAAATTAAAAAAGGGCGCCAATATCACTACTGACGTCCTTTGTAAAATTTGTAAGGCTTTAGATTACGATTTTAAAGACATAATGAAGCATATTCCAAGATAAATAGCTAATTCCTAGAAAAGACTTTTTTTGCATTTAATTTTGCTTTTTCAACATTTTGTTGAACCACTTCTATGCGATCGTGGTCACGTTGAAGCTTAGAACATACTTTTTGAAACTTTAATGAATTTTGAAAATTCTTTATATAAATAAAATCAATATATGCCTGGTGGCACCAATAATTCCTTTTTTCCCTCATTTGATTAAGAAAATTATAATCATCTTTAGAAATAAAAGGAAGTCCAGCAGAATAATCAAGTTCTTTAAGTTCTTTTATAACGAAACCTAAATTTCTTTTATCTAAACTGTCATAGTTTTCCACGATATTTCCTTTATGCATCAATGAATAAATACACTTTAAATCATTCTCGATAAGTTGGAAATATCCTATTGTTTCGCTATGTAATATTTGGAATTCTTGAAATGTCATCATTCTTTCTTTTCTCTTTTAAAGACCAACATAAATTTTGTTGACATATCATAACACTGAAAATTTACAAGCTCCCACCCTAATTCTCCTAATAGTGAGCACTGCTCTTGAAGAGCTTTTTCTGCACCTGAGCCAGTCTTAAAATGTGCATTAATATTTAAAACCTTATATTCCCATTTCATGTGTAAGTTTCCTCCTATTTCTTAAAACTCAACTTTTCTAACTTATGGATTAATTGATAAAGAGTTCCATC
>CALVXU010000001.1 GCA_944371605.1 uncultured Bacilli bacterium | reverse complement strand
AAACTATTTTATACTTTTCAAAGCTATATCCAACCTTTGATATCTATTATCCGCTTGGTAGTGATAATATCAGATCACTTAATTCATTTTATCGAATTGACACATTAAGTAAAATAGCTAAAATCGTCGAAATTTCTCGTGGGTCTGAAGTCGCTTATGACAACCGGTTGTCTGCATTGATTATCAATCGCAAAATCGCTGATGTTTCTTCATCTGATGTTCGACTTGGTAAGTCAGTTTTAACCTCAGTCAATGTTTTAAATTATATAATTGACAATGGTTTGTATTTTACGAAAAAGATGCGTTCATTGCTTTCTGATGCAAGATTTAATCATTCAGTGTCCGTTGCAAGAACTGCTTATCAAATAGCAATAAAGAATAGGCTGGACCCATATATATGTTTTCAGGCAGGGTTATTTCATGACATCGGCAAAGATTTAGATTCATCAACGAAAATATCAATGATGAAGAAATTTTATCCAAAATATTTTTCATTTCCCAAATTTTCATATCATCAATTTCTGTCTTCCTACATATCTAAACACGTTTTTGGAATCAGTTCTTCAAAAGTTTTAAAAGCTATTTTATATCATTGCACCGGTAATAAGAACTTAACAGAGATTGAAAAATGCATATATGTGGCTGATAAAGCTGAACCATTACGAGAATATAAAACCAGTCATTTATTAGAAGCCGCTTTCCGAAACCTTGACGAAGGTTTCGTGAAAGTGAAAAAAAAAAAAAAAGACTATTTGATCAAACAACATAAAGATTATTTATCTAATCCTTGGACTAGAGAAATGTACAAGCAGTATTTAAATATACAGGAGGAACAATAGATGTTAAAAGACAAAAAGACTATTAAAAGTAAATCCAAATTCACTAGCAAAGGCACGATTAGAGCTGTAAGACCAATTCATATCGCCGAAGATTTATCATGGAATTATGGCGAAGATGTAGTTGTTTATGATGTCCGTGAGAAAACGCCGTTTGTTTCATACTATATTGTGGCTTCAGCTCAAACTGAAAGAAGATTGGACTTTTTAAAGAAAACTGCTGAAGATTCTTTGTATGACAACTATAAAGAAGTAGATCATATAGAAGGAAGAAATGATTCTAAATGGATTTTAGTTGACGCACACGATATCGTCATTCAGCTTTTCACGCGTGAAGAACGTCAAAGAGTTGATTTTGATTCCTTATATCAAGATTGTCCACATAAACTTGTCAAATCTACTTCCGAGCCGATTTACAAGCGTCGTAAAAAGCCGGAGAGTCAACGATGAATATTTTACTAGTTGTTGCGACTGAAGAAGAATTTAAAGCTGTTAATTCATATTTAGAATTAAAAGTTAAATCTGAAGACATTATTAAAATCTATTCCTGTCAATTTTTAAATAAGAGAATAGATGTGATAAAAAGCGGTATCGGCAAAGGTGCGATGTGCTTTGCTTTAGGTTATTGCTTTGCTAAGACTAAATATGATTTAGTGATCAACACTGGAGTCGCAGGTGGGTTATTTAATAGAGCTGAGCCATTCAGCGTAATAACAGCGAGTAAAACCGCTTTTTATGATGTAGACTTAACAGGAATCGAAGATGTTCCAGTTGGTAAACTTGATGATTTGCCCCTATATTTTGTACCCGATAAACGATTCATTAATCTAGCTGCGCAAAAGATGATAAAGCAAGGAACAATCTTAAGTGGGGATTTATTTATCACCAAAGATAATCTACCTAAAGACCTAGATCAACATTTTGATTCTCCGGTGGCCATCGACATGGAGTCTGCATCTGTTGGTGAAGCTTGCTATCTTGCCAAAATACCTTTTGCGATATTACGTTCGATATCTGATGATACATCTGCATCAAATAATGGCGAACAATACAATGATGGTTTAAGCAAATCATGCGCTGCTGCAATTAATACCGTCTTTGAGATTATAAGAGACTATTAGTATAAATATAGTACTAAATAAAGACTAAAATGTTATACACCAATAATTAGTATTAAATTAGTATCTTATTTTAAAACAATCTATCTTTGAAAAATAAATATAAATACTTGATAAAAAGCATTGGTTGATAAATAGTACTATTTATATACTAATAATAGAATTGTGACATTTTAGTCTTTTTGTTTAATACTTTATCTACTTCGTATAATATCTATTATGTAAATAAAAAAAAGCACAAGTAATTAAATAGTACTAATTATAGACTAATTTCTTAATAAATTGATTTTAGTATTATATTGGTACTAAATATAAACCAATTAAATTATTTTGCTAAATGGTAAAATATTAGTACTAAATTATTACTATTGTTTATTTTATAGGTAAGTAATCCTATGAATATTTTTTTACCTAAAAGTTAATATTTAAGTTAAAGAAATCAATTAAATGAATTTTAATATTTTAAAAAAATATTTAATTTACGTTTTAAGAAGAAATTGATTGCATCAATTAATAATGAAATCATAATACAAATCAAAACATATGACATCATCATCTTATAATCGACATTATTATAATAGAGTTGAATATAGTCTCCTAATCCTAAATCACCGATTTGATATGAAAAAGTTTCAGCCATTATTTGAATCTTTAATCCCAAACCAAAAGCTTGAATAAAGCCTAAAAGCATATTTGTAAAGTTAAGAGGAAAAATCACTTTAAATATAGTTTCAAGTCCTCTTTTTCCATCGATTGCTAGTTGCTTCTTATATTGTGAATTTATTTTATTTGCGCCTGAATAAGTGGATTGATAAATTATCGGTAAAAGGATCATGATAACAACATACCAGTTATAATGAGGAACATAAATAATCAATAAAAATATCAAGGCGATAGTGGGAAAAGCCCTTAATATAGTCATTATTGGTGTTAAAGTGAGAGCTAGCCGCTGGTAAAACCCAGCTAAAGTGCCAGCAGTGATACCTAAAAATAAGGAAATCACTAATGAAATCAACAGATCAAGAAGCGTATGGCCGATTGCACAATAAGTTGAACTCTTTGTTAGTAATTCCAAACTAGACCAAAAACAAGTAAAAAATTCAGGAATAAACTTATTATCAGTGGCTAAAAAAATTATTTCCCAAATAAAGATAAAAAACAAAAGGCCTAGGATATAGAATACAAATTTAGGAATTTTATTAAAATTGACTTTTCCCATTTATCTCTATCATTCACCATAAACTGCTTTAAAGGCTAAATCAGGAACAAGCCCTTGCCCATACGAAACAACATAGTCATCACGCGTGAATTCATTATCTTCATCGTTACCAGTGCTGACCACATACAAATTTCCATATGTAACCATCCTGACTAATTTATAATTGTTGCCATTCTTTGCAGATAATTTCAATCCGTTTACAGAGTCGAACACAATGAAATCAGCATCACCCTTAGTAAAAGCCGCTTGTACTTGTGCGGGTTGCGTGATTTCGAGATTTGAGCTTTTAGCATATTGAGCTAAGGCAGCTGCAGGAGCCCCTTGAGGAGAAACTACTTTAAATTGTAAATCCGTCATTGTAGCTGAAGAAGAGCTTTGATTTGAATCAGATGGATAAAATTTAGATAAATCACTCGATTTGATATCAATACCTAATGGCTCATTGAACACCTTGAAATCAGTTGCAGAAGGATTATTATCTTTCGAGATAAAAGCTAATTTATTTTCAGCCTGAGAATTTTTTATAACATTAGCATTAAAACCAAACCTAAGTTTTTGTTGTTCAGCATCATTATCGTAGGCGTTGATGTATTCAACAGCCTTATTTCCACCGCTTACTAAGTCTTCAGTAGCAGCATCAAATGAGTTCAAAAAGGAGTTTATAAGTTCAACAGCGGAGCTATCATCATCTAATGATGCCTTGATAAATAATCCGGCTTGTGGAAAGCCATCAGTAGAATATTTCTCGCCGAATGATTCTGCAATATTGATGACTTCAGTCAATGGCTTTTGAGACTGTGTTCTAGCCTGCAAAATTACTGGATATGAAGAAACAACGTAATCTACATCAATTGAATTGTATTTACCAGAAATCATGATAGGTGCAGTATCCGAAACAGAATTAACATAACTATCGATAAAAGTCCCTGTCTGTTCTGATACAGAGCTGCTAACAGATGAAACAGGGGAACAGCTGACTAATGATACTATCAATGCACTACAAAAAATAGCAGTATAAAATTTATGTTTCATAAATGATCTCTCCGATTATTATTTTAATAATTCTAAAATAGGCTCTCCGATTTCATCTGCTGAAGGTGAAACACCAAAATTGGTTAAAATTGTTTTTCCGATATCAGCAAAGCTCTCTCTTTCAGTGAGCTTAGTTCCTTCGATATAACAGGATGAATAGCTTATCAATGGAACCATTTCACGCGTATGATCAGTACCATGATGTGTCGGGTCATTTCCGTGATCAGCAGTTATCAATAACAAATCATCATAGCGCAATAAAGGCAACAGAGTGGCTAGTTTCTTATCGAAATCTTCGATCGCTTTTCCATATCCTAATGGGTCTCTTCTATGTCCATAGAGAGAATCAAATTCAACAAGATTTACAAAACATAGACCTGTGAAGTCTTTATCTCTCGCTATTTGGATAGTTTTGTTCATACCATCATCATTTGAAACTGTATGTATAGATTCTTGAATACCGACACCATTAAAAATATCATGAATTTTGCCAACTGCAATAGTTGAAAAATTGTTATCAACTAAATCATTTAATGCGGTCCTACCGGATGGTGACAAAGCATAATCATGCCTATCTGAAGTTCGATAGAACGTTTCTGGCGTATCACCAAGGAATGGTCTTGCTATGACACGTCCAACTCTCCATTCAGGTTTTAAAGTGATTTCTCTAGCAATTTCACAATCTTTGTACAATTCTTCTAAAGGTATAACACCAACATGAGCTGCAATTTGAAGGACTGAATCAGCTGATGTATAAACGATTAAGGCCTTTTCATCGATAGCTTGAGGTCCTAAAACTTTTAAAATCTCTGTGCCGCTAGCTGCATAATTACCGATTATTTTTCGATTAGTTTTTTGCGATAATTCATCGATCAATTCTTGTGGAAAACCAGTATCAGTAAAAGTGACAAGCGGATTTGGAGTAAAAATACCCATCATTTCCCAATGACCAGTTAGTGTATCTTTGCCATTGGATTTTTCATTCAATATTTGAACATATGAGTGAGGATGATGAATTTTTTTCGTTCCCTTGATATCAGCTAAGTCTCCAATACCTAATGAATTTAATGTCGGTATATTAAGACCATGGCACTTTTCAGCAACATGCAACCAAGTATTAGCACCTTCATCATTAAAACGGCTTGCATCTGGCATCGCACCAATACCAACCGAATCCATCACTATCAAAAAGATCCTTTTAAATTTCATAAATCACCTCGATTAATATAATTATATAATTTATATCTTTTGTTTCAATTTATACGATTAAGAAATTTAGTATTGAGGGCATGAATTCTTACTTTTTTAAAAATATTATCGTCGCATGTATTCATCATATTTTTCTTTGACTTTTTTCTTAGCGACATGAGTATAAATCTCTGTGGTTTCAATTTTTGAATGACCGAGAAGCATTTGGACTTCCTTTAATTTTGCTCCGTTGTTTAATAGCAATGTGGCATAGGTATGACGTAAACAATGTGGACTGATTTGTTTAGTTATGCCAGATTTATTTGCGTATTCTTTCAATTTTAAATATATGAATTGCCGTGATAATAGTTTGCCGTTATTATGAACGAAAAAAAAATTCTTGTTTTTCTTGATTCCCTTCTTATACGTCTCTAAATATTCGTTGATTTTTATGATCAAATCTTGGTTTAAGGGAATGATTCGATCTTTATTACCTTTACCAGTAATTTTCAAATAGCCATCAATCAGGTTCATATCAGTCATCTTCAAATCAACCAATTCTGAAACTCTTAGACCACTCGATATTGCGATAGCAACCACTAAATAGAACAAAATATCATCATTATCTCTTATAGTTTGCAAAAGCCTGGTGATTTCATCATCACTTAAATAATGTGGTAATCTTTTAATATTTTTTGGAACCTCAATATCAGTTATATTAATATTCAATAAATCCAAAGATTTTAAATATTTACAAAAATATCTGGCCACTTCTGCTTTTTTTATAAGACTATTTCGACTATATCCTTGTTCGAATAGTGACAAAATATAATTATTTATTGTTTCAACATTGATTTCTGAAACTTCCATATTGTCAAACATTTTGCAAAATGACTCAAGATCAATCTGATAGGATTTGATAGTGGCTTGGCAATCTCCCTTTTCAGTGACAAGATATGTTAAAAAAGAATCACAAGCTTCACTCAGTTTCATCGTCACTTCCTCTTTCGATTACTTTTTCACAAGATATACCGATGAGCCTAATAGGCTGTTCGTGATAATATTTATCAAGCAGTTTTAAACTTTCAAAAAATAATTCATCTACAGTGCTGATATATTTATTTAAAGTTTCACGTTTGCTAGTGGTGACAAAAGAAGGACTTCTAAATTTTATGGCGATACAATTCGTTGACTTGTTGTACTGTATTAACTTACTTCCAATTTCTTTACAAATATTGATTAAGACTCCACGTATTTCTTCATAACTTGTCACATCCTCTGAAAAAGTTCTCTCAGCAGAGATCGATTTTGGATCAAATGATGATGTGTCGACATGGTCATCACCAAATCCTCTCGCTTCATCGCGTAAATACACAAATTGATTTCCTAGTACTGCTTTTACTTGCTTATCATCACAGTTAGCCAAATCACCGATTGTTTTTATTCCTAGTTCCTCAAGTTTAGGATATGTTTTCTTACCGATCCCATACATTTTAGATATCGATAATGGCCACAATATCTCTTCGATATTCTCTTTGGTGATAATAGTTAAACCCAAGGGCTTTTTATAATCTGACGCCATCTTAGCAAGAAACTTATTATTTCCCATGCCGATAGAACATTTTAATTTTGTCACTTTATATAAACGCATCTGTAAATCAAAAAGATAATCATAAGGATTATTTTCTTTAAGTTCTTCAGTCATATCGATATAGCACTCATCAATGGAGGCTTTTTCCAAGATTTTATAGGATTTCTTTAAATATCCAAAAAACAGGTCAGATAGTTGAATATAATAGTGATAATGACCTGGAATCAATATTAAATCCTTGCATAATCTTTTAGCTTCCGAAACAGCCATGCCTGAATTGATACC